>JAOAPB010000087.1 GCA_025462645.1 Edaphobacter sp.
CTCACGTTGCTCTTGTCGATCTGCCTGGCCGCCGAATACTGCATCGAGTCTGCCGAGCCGCCGTAGTCGCTCCACGAGGAGTAGCTCTCTTTATGCGACTTGGCAGAGGTCGCTCTCGTCGTGGTGAAAACCGCAAGGCTCACAAAACCAGACACCAAAGATAGCCGAAGCAGCAAACGTGCATTTTTCCTATACATAGTCTCTTTCTATCGCTCGCTTCCAGTAACGTTATGCTCGAAAGGTGTAGCCCAGCTTCTGCAAATAAGTTTTAGTTGTCTGTACTGTTTCAAGCGGTGTCATCGGTCCATCCTTCGATGGATCCAGTTCAACCAGGATGTCCGGATGCTGGCCTCCGCTCTCAGACATGTCAAGGATGGCCTTGATATCGACTGTACCCATCCCCAAAGGACAATAGCCGGAGTAATACTCCCAGCCCCTGTAGTCCTTCAAGTGCATGTGCTTCAACAGTGGAAGGAAATCCTTCACTATTTTTGCCGCATCTGCACCACCCTTCTGAAGTTGGCCAACATCCGGTGCGAACTTTAGATTGTTTGTGTTCACTGCGTTCATAACAGCGTAGACTTCATCGCGTGTCTCGATACAGGTACCCGTATGCTGATGTAAGCCTGTTCCTAAGCCGAGGTCTGTAACAGCAGCAGCGTAGTCATTCAATGCAGAAATGATGTCAGCCCGGTGCTCCTTGAAGTCATAGGAGTCGCGCTTCACACTATTTGGCGCAAGCACAATAAACGTCCCATTAAATTTCTTGACAACTTTTGACAATCGAATTACCCGAGCAATTTCATCTTTTCTTTTCGATGGGTCAAGTAGGTTAGGCGTTATATAGCCGGACCGCAAAGGCACGTGATACTTTTCAATCAGAGGAGTCAGCAAGCCTCTCTGATCCCAGCTATCAAGAACCTCCGGAAAAGTTTCAAACGACCAGAAACCTTCGGCGGAGATATCCTTTAGTGCCGGTTCGAGAGTGACATCAGCATCAGGGCGGGGGAATGTACCCCAGGTGATGCAGGTCTGACCGATCTTCAGCTTCCTAGTCGGTTCATGGTGCTTTGCTCCAAATGCGGGCTTCAGGCTAGGAATTGCTAGAGATCCCATACCGAGCGCTAGCGTTTTTACAAAATCGCGACGCGCGATCGTTCCATTCATGGTCAACTCCTTACTTTCTGGTGGTATTTTATTAATCCACTTCTACTAAGTCCGTGATGTCCAAGCCTTCTCTATGACTCAACAATGGCAACGGCACGAACCGGAGCTGCGGTAGTATTCACCCATTTAACAGGAAACAAGCTTAGCGTGAATCCGTGACTCGGAAGCTGATCAAGATTTGTAAGATTCTCCAGGTGATAGTACTCACGAGTGTTCATGACACGATGTGCTTCCCAGAATTTCTTACGTTCAAACATCGCCCAAATGGGAGGATCGTAAGTAACGGCGTCAATACCCGTCATCTTAATGCCCTGGTCGAGTAGCCAATTCGTCGATTCGGCTGTCATTCCGACATGATCAGTGAGGTATTTATCGCTGTCTTGTATTTTTCCCGCCCCAGTATGTATCAAGACGATATCCAGCGGCTTCAGCGTGTACTTTATCTTTGCGAGAGCCTCTTGCATGTCATCAATGCTGATACCAGCCCCTTTTGGAAGATGGCGGAAATCTAGGCAGACGCCGTCTCCATAGCAGTAGTCGAGCGGAATCGCCTCGGGGCCTGGAGCATCTTCGCGCATGTGGCGGAGCGCGTCCATGTGGGTGCCGATGTGATCACCCAAAACCACCATGTAATGCGCCGTCAACGAATCGACACCGTACTCTGCCGCTCCAATGCGCTGAGCGAACCCTTTCCAGGTTTCATACATCACGAGAGCGGGACGTACGACTCGTGGAAAAGTGATCATCTCGTTGTGTACGGACATGCTCAAATCTATAAACTCTCGTGTCATAAAATATCCTTTGAAATAATATTTTTCCTATGACCGACTTACTGAGTTGCCGTAAGTCCTCCATCCAGATACAAGGTCTGTCCGGTGATGAAATTAGAAGCTGGCGACGCAAGAAAGAGCACTGTGCTCATAACATCGTCCGGCTCGCCAATACGTCCGAGTGGGATTCGATTTATAAGTTGCGAGGAAAATGCGGGATCCGCCAACATCCTACCGACCTGTTCAGTACGGATAAACGTGGGAGCAACTACATTTACGTTGATCTTATTCGGTGCCCACTCGGCAGACAATTGTTTGCACAAAGTGATCAAGCCACCTTTAGCAGCGCAGTAGGCCGCATAACCACGTCCACGCAAAGCAAGCATTGAACGTACGGAACCGAGGTGGATTTGTTTTCCACCGTTGCCTTGTTTGATCATGTGAATCGCTGCCGCCTGTGCTTGAAACATTGCGCTTTTGAGATTCACGCTGTAGACGTAATCAAACATCTCCTCGGTGACTTCTTCCGCCTTCTCCTCTCGGTTTAACCCAACGCAGTTTACGAGAATATCCAGGTGGCCAAAATGAGAGGTTGTTTGATCTACCATCCGTTGCGTATCAGCAACTGATGTTGCCTGAAAGGCAATCGGCCATGCGTCATAGCCATCGGCACTAAGCGATTGGGCGCAAGCAGCAGCGCGCTCTCCGTTGTGACCAGCTATCGCCACTTTCGCTCCGACACTGGCTATTCCTCGACAAATGGCTTCGCCAATACCGCCATAACCACCCGTGACTAAGGCAACTTTTCCTTCTAACCTAAATAGTTGATCTATGGGACTCATCTTGTTTCTCCTTTGGGGGCAACTACACCTACGAGGCGGGTGGAGTTCTCAATATCTAACCAACTACCCCGAAAGAAAGTAGAACCATGCACCCCATAAATATTTTTTGAGAACTTAGACATTTCACTCTTTTCCTGAAGGTCAGTGAGTTGCGCTCACCTTGCTCAATCCCATTGGGTCGTTCGGATGGGAGGCTAGGGGATGCACAGTAATCGTTAGATATTGGAATAGTGGTAGAGAAACTAACGCGTTATGAAGCTCGTCACAATCGTTAGCTTTCCAGATACCCCAGTTTTCCCTTCGTCCTGGCACTCGCCATAAGCGGAGCAGAATTCCTTTATCGGACAACTCGCGACTGCGTGCTGCCTCTTGTTCTCGTAACATTTTTTCCGCTCCATTGCTATCCACGATCTGATCGACTTTCATGTGAACAAGAAACTCCATGATGACCTCCTGCTATAGTCAGGTTCACTTTTCTCACTTGAGGACTAGCAAGCGTCGGACCTCATCGACGACTTTTTCGGACGTTGGTAGAAGTGCGCGCTGCAGCGTGGGTGCAGCCGGAATTCTTACGTCGGGAGTTGCGACACGAACCACATTGAGAGGCATATCGTTCTCGAATAACTCCAGCAGTTTTGCGGTAATTTCTGCACCAAAGCCCCCTGTCCGGTTTGCTTCGTGCAATACGATTACCCTTCCGCCAGCGTTCTTGACAGCGGCGTGCAATCCTTCGCTATCGAGCGGACAAAGCCAGCGAAGATCAAGCACACCCACGTCTATACTTTCTTCCTTGAGCTTGTCGGAAGCTGCCAAAGCCACTTGCAGCATGGTTCCCCACGTGACAATCACCGCGTCTCGGCCGGGTTTGTGCAGGCGAGACCTGCCAATTGGTTCTATCGCATTAGAGTAAGATACGGTGCCAGTTGTCTGGTAGAGCAATCTAGACTCGAATACAACACAGGGATCGGATGATGCAATCGCAGCACGCAAAAGACTGTAAGCGTCCTGCGGCGTCGCTGGGATGGCAATCCTCAGTCCCGGAATATGTGCGAGGAGAGCCTCCAAACATTGAGAGTGCTGAGCACACGAACCGGGAGTTGCTCCCTGTTGGGTACGTACAACGATAGGTGCTCCCGATCTTCCCCCAGTGACATAGCGAACATTCGCAGCTTGGTTGATGATCTGATCGAGCGCAACCAACATGAAATCAGCCCACATAATTTCCACGATTGGCTTCATGCCCATTAGAGCCGCACCCACTGCCGAACCAAGAATAGCGCTCTCCGAGATCGGCGTATCGAAGACTCGATCTGCACCATAGGCTTTTTGTAGGCCTCGCGAAGCGCCGAAGATACCCCCGGCGTATCCAACGTCTTCACCATAAACAAGAATCTCGGGGCGGGTTGCCAACTCACGGGACAGTGCCTCATTCACCGCCTGAATGTAGCTCACTGTTTTCGTCTCGCCAATATCACTCGATTTCTGAGGAGACACTTGTGGATTTGGTGTGAACCAAACATGGCTTTCAGCACTCGCAGCATGTGGAACCGGTGAATTAAGGACTATCTTTTGAACCTCATTCATCTCAGTTCGAACACTAGCGACAAGTTCGTCCAAGGCACTTTGGGTGATAAGTCCAGCGGCAATTAGCTTATTCGAAAACGTACTAATCGGATCCCGAGTTCGCGCCTGGTCACGCTCTTCTTTGGGCCTGTAATGCTCGATATCCCGGTTGTAATGCCCCCACAAGCGCGGCACACGACATTCAATCAGAACAGGGCCGCGGCCCTGTCGAGCACGATCGGCAGCTTGCGCTACAGTATCGCGCACAACGACGGGATCCGTACCATCGATCGTCACACCTGGAATTCCGTAACCGCTCGCTCGCTGAGCAATTCTCTCTACTTTGAAGGTCAAGGACGTTGGTGTTAATTCCGACCAGCCGTTGTTTTCGCAGATCACCAGAACAGGAAGGCTACGAGCTGCAGCGAAGGCAAGCCCTTCATGGGTAGCGCCCTGATTGAACGCTCCATCTCCTAAGGAAACAGCAACAACCTGGCCATTGCCAGAAGCCACGTTCGCCATTGCCACACCACACGCAATTGGAAGACCAGCTCCAACAATAGAGTTCTCACCAATGAAGCGCCGTTCCGGGGCCATCATGTATGCCGAGCCACCGCGGCCACCATTAACGCCAATGCTTCGGTGACAAATCTCTCCTAAAACTTCGACTAAAGACAAGCCGGAGGCTAATGCCCAACCGTGCCCTCGGTAAGTCGCAACAATCTGGTCGAGCTTGCTAAGTCCCGCGAGCGTTCCTACCGGAACTGCTTCCTGGCCGGCACAAAGATGCACGGAACCCACGATCTCCGGCGGTATCGCCATACTTAAATCGAGCGATCTCTGCTCAAGTTCTCTGATAAGGAGCATCTCCCTCAGGAGTGCGATGGAGCCAAGTCTATCGTCATTCTTTAAAGCCGCAGAAACACTCGAGGTGGAAACAGTCATTGATCGTCCTTCATATATGCAGTCACCAATTCACCGTAAAACCTTAGATCGTTAATCGCTCAACTACTAGCCTTTAAAGACAGCAGTTAGCTTGTATTTACATCTATAGAGCAAGGCCTTACCGCCTGTCATAACCACGCGGTAAGGCTTACGGTTAGAAGCTAGCTCTAAGACTGAACTGCATCTGCCTCGGAGTAGAGCCTGGGGTAAGACCGGTGATTATGCCGAAGTTACTCCCTCCAAAAACGGTTCCCGGTAGTCCATAGTTCTGAATATTGAACACGTTGAAAAATTCTGCTCTGAACTGAAGCTTTGCCCTGTCTGCGAAGGTGATTCCCTTGTTCAAAGAAAAGTCGACGTTGTCAAAAGGCATGCCGAGTATGATCCCGCGCCCAGTATTGCCGTATGCGTTTTTGGGATGGAAAAACACCTTAGTGTCGAATGCCGCGTTTCTGGTTGGGTGGGAAACTTTAGGGCTTCCAGTGATGCTAGCCCTCGCGTAAATCTGGGTGCCACTGTTACCAATATTGGCAGGATCAATGCCGGAATCAGCGAAGCTTAGTGGAGGTCCTGAATGAGCCGATAGATTTGCATTTGCCTGCCAGCCACCGATCACGTACGACGCTATGCCGTGGTTAAGGAAAGGCTTGTCTTTTCCGAACGGCAGCTCATAGAGAGCCCAGCCATAGACGATGTGAGCGATGCTATACCCCGATAAACCGTAGTTCTGGCTTAGGTCGTTGTAGTTCTGTACCTGCGATGCTCCCCCAGGACCGTTTTCGGTATTGAAGAATCCGCTCGCACCGTTATCGAGAGACTTAGACCAGGTATAACCAGCACCAAGGGCAAAACCAGAGGTCATGCGCTTTTCCACTCGGGCCTGAAGTGAGTTGTAGTTGGATTCGCCGCGAGAGGTCGCCATGATTTGTGTGCCTGCCCAGGGAAACGGGCGATTGGCTCCGGCCTGACCGGGCTGAGGAGAATTGTTCATAAGACCGGTGAGAGGTAACCGCTTGTTAACACTCCCCGAGTACGAGATCGACGCCACGAGACTCGAGCTGATTTCCTTCTGTATCTCGAGATTGAACTGATGCGAGTAGTGGTTTTTCAGATGGGGATCGTAATACCATCCAGATTGCTGAAAAGGCGTCGGAACCGCCGGAAGTGCATTCGTGCCGGAAAGTGTAGGGACAATTTGTGTCATCGTCTGCACAGGCGAGCCTGTGTTGTTGAAGACGAGAGGAAGAGAAGCATTTGATGGCCAGGCCTGCATGCGGTCGTTAAGGGTTTGGATAGCCCCTTGCAGATTGTCATACACTAAGCCGTATCCACCTCTCAGAACAGTAGACGAATCCAATTTGTAGGCAAGTCCCAAGCGAGGACCAAAGTCTTTGTAGACTCCATCGGGACCGAGATTGGGATTGGCCGCTACAGTAACGTGAGCCGCCAATAAAGCATTGTTTTCGGGAGTCGAAGACGGAATGCATGGGGCATAGACCCCCGCACCTGGGTTACAGGGGGGAGGCAATTTCCCCCCCGAAACGATCCAATTGCCCGTATTGGGGTCGAGCATTGCGGCCGTTCCGGCCAATATACGGGGTGACGATTGGCCGTCCCAACGGAACCCTGCATTGATGGTCAATCGCGGGGTCGCCTTCCAGGAATCCTGGATATAGGCTGCGCTACCATAGAAGCGCAGTCCATTCTGCTGCGACTGAAAGCGCCCATTATGGGGCGTGCCTAAAAGCGCCGAGGCGAGCGCATTGCCACTGGCCGAGGCATTCTTCGGATCAGAGGTCTCGGCGGGGTCGTGAGTAAAGCTCGACCCACCAAAATGGCCACCTGAAAGTCCTGTGGTCCTCTGCGGGATGATCTGTTGAAATCCGAAGCGAATCTGATGATTTCCATGTAGCCATGTGATATTTGCTGCATAGCTAAGTGAATGGGTGGTCGATCCGCTCGGGCCGCTGCCGCCGATCATATTATATGAAGCGCTCGGATATGTGAAACTAACATGCCCGTAGGTCGCCTCTACTCCAGGAAAGCCTGAGGGAGCTGTAACATTTATCGGCTTTGTCTCGGTTACCGTATTGAACCTTCCTGAATACCCAACTCTGGCGTCCAGGATGAGGTTCGGAGTGAATACGTGGGTATAACCACCGCCGAAGTTTCTGTTCGTTGCGCTGCTTGCGGCAGCGACATGTTCGGCCGTGGGATTTAGATTGGATCCAGCGAGTTGGCTATACCGGAACCAAATTATATTGTTGGGTCCGAAGTTTTGGTCGATACGACCATTGAACTGATTGGCATTATCTGTACCAACCGCGTTAAGGATCGTGTTGGGGCCGCCTGGTGTGACCGGGGTAAAGTTGGGAGTGTCGCTGTAATTCTTGAGATAGGCCTGATTGACGGGGTCAATCAGGTTGGCTGGAATATGACGGCCATCACCGCCCAAAAGCTGCCGCGTGTAGTTCCCTGGCGTGCCGGTGGTAGTAAAGGGGTTATATAGAAGCGCGGGAACCTTGTTGCCTTGGCTATCACTAGTGAGTGAAGATGGATTGGTGAAATCGCCATTCAACTCAGCGGGCGTAGGCGATATGTAGGTGAGTCCCGCTGCCTTCGAGTACCTCCAGCCTTCATACGCGAAAAAGAAGAATGTCTTATCCTTGCCGTTGTAGAGCTTTGGGATCCTGACAGGTCCGCCGATATCTCCACCGTACTCATTTTGGCGGAAAGAGGCAGGGGGTATCGGACCACTTTTGTTTAAATCCGTAAAGGGGTTACGCGCATCGAAGGCATTGTTGCGCAGGTACTCCCAGATGGCTCCATGATATGAATTCGAGCCCGATTTGGTGACGAGGTTAACGACTCCGCCCAAAACACCACCGAACTCCGCAACGTCATTGTGGGATTGGATCTTGAACTCCTGGATGGCATCGACGATTGGCGGAATATCATAAGATCCGCCAAAAGCGGCAGTATTGATGATTCCATCCATGAAATAAAGATTCTCCCGGTTCCATTGACCCTGTACAGAGGGATAGACAAATGTAGCGGTCGGGAGACCTGGTGCGCCAAATCCAGTACTATAGCCGACTGTTTTGTTTTGAGAGTAGTTCACCGCATTGACACCGGGCGCAAGCGTAAGAAGCGCGGTGAAGTTTCTTCCATTAAGTGGAAGTTCATTAACCGTACGCTGTTCGACCACAGTGCCCAGTTCGGTGGACGATGCCTGGAGCAACTCAGCCGACGCGGAGACATTGACCGTGTCCGATACCTGTCCTACCTGCATATGGAAGTCTTGAGTGGCAATCTGATTGACATCTAGCTGGAGTTCAGGACTTGCCGCTGACTGAAAACCGTTCTGAGAAGCAGTAACCTTGTATTTTCCCGGCGGCAAAAGTGGGAATTGATAGAGTCCCTCACCGTTGGTTGTGGCGGTCCGAGTTAAGCCACTCTGCGCATTTACCAACGTTACCGTTGCGCCGACCACGACGGCTCCGTTGCCATCTAAAACGTGACCATTGAATTGACCGGTCGCCGTCTGCGCATGCGCGACAGCACAGAACACAAGCAGTATCGAACAGCAAGCAAGATCTCGCATCTTGATGCGGAAACGGTTACCCAAGCTTGGCCGTGCCAGTTTAACAAGGGTGCTCTCAAAAATATTGACTCTCCAAAAAAGAAACTCTTTCATCTTTTTCTCCTAAGATATTCACCCTAAAGGGCTTCGTGGATGAATTCCCGCTCATTCAAGTTATTGCCTACTTATGCCAGACCCACTCTCACTTCGTATGACATTTAACCCAAATGACCGGTGAAATTCATGTTGCGCGCCCTGAGCTACCACGAAATCGGTGAAATCTCTCCACAACTGCTCTGCAATCAAGATCGAGGTTACAAAAAACGCTGCCCTTAGAACGCCACAATGTATAGCTATCTCGAAGTAAACTTGTCAACAAAAATATCTTTATCTGACATTTGTTTATCTATATGACAATTTTACAAGATAAAAGGTATTCAGGTGGCTTAGTCACCTTTGGGATGGAGAGGCTTGATGGGAGAGGAAGTGAATATATAAGCGGATAGAAATTCTGCTAAATTAGTCTCCGGCAAGAAAGGCTGCCTTAGCGAATACTGAGAATTGATCCTTCATCAGAGCTAGACGGCCTTATGTATCCCTTGCATCCTAAATTCCTCGGATTTACAACATGTCTTTGTTTAATGTGATTACGGTCCAGATCAACTCAAAGAGCGGGGTCCGGGTAAGAAGTTGGGTGTCAATCTTAGTCATGGGCAGTCACTTTTTTATCCCTTCACACAGTCTTGCTCAACAACGGCAAAATGAGTCGCATGCTACTTCTACGTCCGTACTGCTCGACAAGGCAAAAAAGCTTGTCATATCGGGGAACCCGGAGGGTGCCTTATCAGTCCTGCAGCAAGCCAAATTGGGTTCGGCCTACGACAGCGATATTCATGCAATGAAGGGTATTTGTCAGACCATGCTCGCAAAGCCACTTGCGTCTGCGGCGGAATTCGATCAGGCTATAGCACTGCGCCCGAACTACGCTCCGAACTACTTCTCCGCAGGTCTAGCCCTTGCGACTTTTAGTAACTTAGAACAGGCTCTTGATCGGCTTTCTACAGCGCTTAAACTTGATCCAAACTTGCCTGGAGTTCGCTTTAACTACGCCCTCGTACTTGCAAGAGCTGGCCATTACGCTGAGTCAGAGAAGCAAGTAGATACGGAATTAGTGAATCAGGGCACGAGATCAAAGAACTCTCTTGAACTTCTACACTTGAAAGCCCGTGATGTTTACTATCAAAAAAAGTGGCAAGGCACTCTCAACGCATACGGCAGGGTATTGGAACTTACACCCGATTCCGCCGAAGCATACGCCGCCATGGGAGAGGCACTATATTCTCTCAACCGTCCGCAGGAGAGTCTGGCTGCGCTGCAAAAATCGGTGACGCTGGATCCCGAAAACGGTTCCGCGCATGCGCTTATTGGAAAGCTTTATCAAGGTGCAAACCAGCAAGATCAGGCAATTGGAGAGTTTGAGATCGCACACCGGTTAGCGCCGAATGATCGTGAGATCGTATATCGCTTGTACAGGCTATACAACAAAAGCGGAAATACAGCCGGTGCCGCACGTCTCCACCACGAACTAGAAACCTCGTTCACGGACAGCAACACTCAATCGGACAATGAGAGAAAAGCTGTCATCTTGAACAACACAGGCATTGAGCTCGAGAACAAAGGCGATGTCCTCAACGCTTTGGATCACTACGACCAGGCGGCGAAGGCTGATGTGACGAACTTGATTTTCCAGCGTAATGCAGCTTTGCTTCTGTGCAAAATGGGGAGAGTTCAAGAGGCCATTCAACGTCTGCGGGACATACTCTCGGTTGATGAAGATGATGCTGGAGCATTGCAGATTTTGGCTGTTGCACGTGAGCTCGCAGCCGGCGATCTTACGAAGAAGGGGACTTTGCCTAAGGCTCAACCAACTGGCTTTTAGGTGGCTCCATCTGGTTTATCGGGTACATACTGCTTTCCTTTCGGGAGTGGGTTCGTGCACACTTAGAGGATGATCCGTGTTGGTGTCGACGAGAGTCTTTCCGATGAGTTGCTTCGTGATTTCCCTCGAGAGGCGGAGATCGTGCGTATTCCTCGCGTTCCGCAGGGTACTGTAGAGGTTGATTTCTGGATTCTTCCTTTTCAGCGAAAGGATGCGGCCGAGTTGTTCGGGCATCTTCGAGGGGTGCGGGTGGTGCAGTCGATGATGGCTGGTGTCGACTGGATTACGCCATGGCTGCCTAAAGATGTGGTGCTCTGCGATGGGCGCGGAATCCATGATATCTCCGCATCTGAGTGGGTTCTGACCGCGATTTTGGCTTCCTTGAAACGATTTCCTGTATATCGAGATGCGCAGATGCAGCAGGTGTGGAGGGGGCAGGCGGCGGTCTCGGATGGCTTTTTGAGTGAGGGTGGGGCGCAGGTTGGGCAGTATCGGGTTCTGGGTGAGGATCTCTCCGACAAGACGGTTCTGATCGTAGGCTATGGTTCGATTGGAGCGGCGATCGAGGCTCGTTTGAACCCTTTTGACGTGAAGGTGCTGCGGGTGGCCCGGAGTGCGAAGGACAACCCTGAGGTCGCTTCGGTCAGTGAGTTGCGTCGGCTGATTCCGGAGGCGGATGTGATCGTAACCATCGTGCCTTTGACGGAGGAGACGCGGGGTTTAATCGGCGCTGCGGAGATGAGTTTAATGAAGCGGGGAGCGTTGCTGGTGAATGCGGCCAGGGGGCCTGTGGTCGTCACCGAGGCCCTTGTCGAGGCGTTGAACGAACATCGCATTCGGGCTGCACTCGATGTAACCGATCCTGAACCGCTGCCGGACGAACACCCCCTTTGGCTGGCTCCGAACTGCCTGATTACTCCTCACGTAGGCGGGTCGACCCCGGAGTTCATCCACCGGGCATTCCGGTTTGGAGCGGCGCAGGTGCGGCGGTATCTTGCGGGGAAGCCGCTTGAGAACATGGTCACGGATGCCGGCTACTAGAGCCTGTTATTAACTACGATCAGTGCTTCCCTTGGGACCCCCTCCCCCGGGGGGGTCCTTTGACTGCAAGTCGTCTGAATTCAGCGAGTTAAACGAATCTATCGCTGCAAATTCGTCATTCTAAATGGGTTATGGCTAAAGTCGTCTTTCTAAAAGGTTTATTGCTTTAAAGAGAGAAGCCCCGGTGGTTGGCCGGGGCTTTTCTGACTCTGTATTTAAGTATAGCCGATTGAGTAAAACTAGTATGCCACTTTGCGGAAGATCATTTTCGGAGGCTAAAGTCTTGTTTTTGTTTGATTTGCGTGCGGAAATGGGTGTTAGTTACTGCTCCAGGGGCTTGACAGGAAAAAAAGGGAGCGAGGCTCAGGGGCATAGGACAACAACCGCGTCAACAGCAAAAGGCCACAAGGTTGAGGCGCAGGCCAGTTCGCAAAGTTCATAACACTCCAAGATAGATATCCGGCTACTATATATCTATATAGATATATAGATATATCTATATAGATAAGCGACTTTTAGATTCCCTCCCCGTGAGGGGGTGCCCCCATAGGGGTATTTTCTACGCAAGTCTAATCATTGCAATAATATCGACCGTATCGTTTTTACGGGCTAAATTATTCCATACAAAAAGGGCATGTTTAAAATATTTGTTTCTAAAAAGGATTATGTCTCAAGGAAGCCCCGGTTTCGGCCGAGGCCTTCCTTTGATTTATATCTAGTGTAAGGAATTGAAAGAAACTCCTATGCCACCTATATTTTCTTTATTTTCATATAGTTATTAGGATGGCTTGACAAGCTTTCTGGAAGAGCGTCCCCGAAAGAAGCCTCTTCTAAGCTAAATACGACTCGATAGAAGGGCTTCCGGCGATGGGGCTAGACATCATCCTCTTCGTCTTCGTCATCATCTTCACTGTCGTAGTCGATGTACCCAGCCTCCTCCTCATCTTCTTCATCGTCCTCATCTTCATCGTCGTCTTCGTCATCATCCTCTTCATCATCGTCTTCATCGAGGTCGTCATCGTCATCCTCATCCTCATCCTCATCCTCCTCAACCTCAGCCTCTTCTTCGCCGTCGTCGTATTTGGTTGCGGCGTTAAGGGTTTCGCTGAGGCTAATGACAGAGTCGTAGAAGAGAGCCATGGGGTCAGGGCCCAGGGGTAGTAGGAAGTTGAAGTCGATGTTCTGGGTCTCGATAGCCATACAGGTGTCTCCTGGTGAATTGTGTACTGGGGTAGGATGCAACAGATAGAAAAAGGTGAGTGTGAAAATCTGATTTTTGCACGGTTTGGGTGTTTTGTGGTGTGAAGAACAAGCAACCACAGGGCAACTACAGATTTCTACTGTACGACAAGAGAAGCTTCGACAACCACTTAGACGAAGACGGTTTCTTTTGGGTGGCAGTGGGGGACCTGGCGCTTCTGCTGGTACATGCGCTGGTCCGCGAGACGGCGGAGACTTCGTCGGGGTAGGCGGCTACACCTACGCTGCCAGGTGACGGCGGGGTGTTGCCTGCGACGATAAAGGGGTTTTTGAGGACGTGGGTGACGTATTCAAGGCTCTCGTCCGCGACGGCAGATCGCCGGAAAGTTGGTTGGAGCCACAATAGCCATTTGACTTAGTTCTGGTCGGCGATGGCTTGTGTGGGGCCCAGAAAACGCTGGCCTAATTGTTCGCCCAGATCACGGAAGACTGGTTGGTTTGTTGGATGAGCGCTAGTTTCTTTGCGCGGGTCCAGCCCTTTATCTGCTTTTCGCGAGAGATGGCGGAGCGGATGTCGGTGAACTCTTCAAGCAGCAGGAGCCGGGTGCAGCGATATTTGGTGGCGAAGCCGGATTTTATGCCCGATTTGTGCTGGTGGAAGCGAACGTCGAAGTTACTGGTTACTCCGGTGTAGAGGGTTCCGGTGATGCTGCCGAGGATGTAGACGTAGCCTTGAGGCATTTGTTTTCCCTTTGGCGTGAGTTAAGAACAGACAACAGCAAGGATGGTTGGAGTCGATTGGTGAAAAGGGTCGGGCGGTTGTGGTGAGTGAATATCTTCGGGATCCTTCGCTACGCTCAGGATGACAGCAAGAACTTACAACGGCAACAACAATTGCAACGGCAACGGCAACGGCAACGGCAACAACAACAACAACAACAACAACAATTGCAACGGCAACGGCAACAGCAACGGCAACGGCAACGACAACAACAATTGCAACGGCAACAGCAACGGCAACGGCAACGGCAACAACAATTGCAACGGCAACAGCAACAGCAACGACAACGACAAGAACAACTACAACGACGACGGCAAGAACAACGGCAACGGCAAGAACAACAGCAGCGGCAACGGCGGTGCGGGTATTAGAGTTCGGCGAAGGGTTCTAATTGCTGAGGAGTTGGGGGTTTGGTGAAGAGGCTGACCGTGACGAGGCAGAGGAGAGAGGCCAGGAGGGCTGGGAAGATGGCGTCGCGGTCGCTGACGACGGCGGGAAGGTTGTGGTGAATGAAAGGCATGTCCCAGAAGATGGTGACGACCGTGCCGACGGCGATGCTGGTGACTGCCGCCGCCGCAGTGGCCCGGCGCCAGAAGAAGGTCGCTAGTATGACCGGAGTGAGAGCGGCCGAGTAGATGGTGTAGGCGTAGAGGGACTTTTTGAGAACCGACTCGATGTGCGTGGACTGGTAGAGCGCCCATAGTCCGAGAAGGACGACCATGAGACGGCTGATGGCGAGGATCTTTTTGTTGGTGGCCTGGGGAGAGATGTAACGGAGATAGATGTCGTTGACGAGGTTGGTGGCGGGAGAGAAGAGCCAGTTATTGGCAGTGGAGATGATCTTGGCGAAGATGGCTCCCATGAGGAGCGCGCCAAGAAGCCGCAGCGGTGCGGAGCCGGTGAAGCCGTGGAGGCCGGTGTAAGCGAGGATCTCGCGTGGGCGGTCGTGGACCTCTCCGGCGGGAAAGAGGACGGAGCCAGTGACGGCGATGGCGACGATGACAGTCTCGAGGATGACGGTGCCGATGATCCAGCCGACGACGGCTCGGGTGGCGTCCTTCTCTGACTTGGCGGAGAAGAACTTCTGGTACATGGACTGGTTGCCGAGGAGGAGGAGGCAGGTGGGGAGGAAGAGCTCGAGGGCCTGGATAAGGGAGAGGTCGCCAAGAACTTGGAAGTGGGTGGCGGGCAGGGTGGCACGGATAGTGGGCCAGCCGCCAGCGTGATGGACGAGGATGGGAAGGGCGATGAGCATGGTGAAGGTGGCGAGGAGGCCGATGGCTACGTCCATATAAGCCACTGAGGCCATGCCGGCGATGGCGGTGAAGACGATGACGAAGGCGGCGATGATGTATTTGCCGAAGTCGGCGGTGATGACGTCGGGGAAGATGAGGTGGAGGATGTCTCCGCCACCGACGAACTGGTAGCTGGTGATGGCGGTGTAGGTGAAGAGGATGGCGATGACGCCGAGGACGCGGGCGGTCTGGTTGTAACGGGCTTCGAGGAGGTCGGGGATGGTGTACTGGGCGAATTTGCGGGCGCGGGGAGCGATGAAGTAGATGAGGAGAAGGCCGGCCCATCCGCCGCCGCCCTGCCAGAGGGCCGCGAAGCCGTGTTTGTAGGCGTTTTCCGCTCCTCCGAGTAGGGAGCCGGAGCCGATCCAGGAAGAGAGCAGGGTGAAGACCAGGACAAAGGCGGGAAGGGAGCGGCCGGCGACGAGGTAGTCAGCCTTCGTTTTTACCTTACCGATGCGGGTAAGGGAGACGGTGAGGAGCGTGAGGACGATGATGGCCAAGACGGCGGCGTAAAGATTCATGTTTGTGGAGCGATTTTATCCTGTGAGTGGAATCGTTGTTTTTACAGGGGTTTTGGGGAGAAATAGGTGTTTATTTGTGGTGTTTTTGTGGTGAAAAGGCTGGATAGGATGGTTAGCGGAATGACGCTGGAGACGCTCAGGAGGTTAACGGGGGTGGGTTGGTGGCCGGTACGGAGGAGGAGGGAGCGCGTGGCGGCAGGTCTGGTGAAGGAGGCGGGGCGTTGGGTCCTGCGATGCGCTTTTCGACGGCGGCGGCTTCGATCTCACTGTTGATCTCGGCACCGAGCAGGAGCATGAGGCCGGTGATGTAGAACCAGGTGAGAAGGATGATGACCGCTCCGAGAGAGCCGTAGGTGACGGAGTAGGTGTTGAAGAAGTGGAGATAGACGCGTAGAGCGAGGGAGGCCAGGAGCCATCCCAGGATGCCGATGGCTCCGCCGGGGGTAAACCAGCGCCAGCAGCTGGTTTTGACGTCGGGAGCCCAGTAATAGATGACGGCGAAGGAGAGGGCAAGGAGGACGGTAGCAAGAAGCCAGCCGATGAGGCGGGAGAGAATGGCGGCGGATGCGGCGAAGAGGGGGTCGGCAATGAGCCGGTGGGCCAGAGCGGCGAAGAAGTCTCCAGCGAGCAGGCAGGCAAGGACGAGGGTGACGATGGCGGAGAGAAGGATGGTGACGCCGATGGCGGAGAGGCGTGCCCGGAAGTAGGAGCGGGATTCGCGGACCTTATAGACGGTATTGAGAGCCTCCTGAATGGCGGAGATTCCGACAGAGGCGGACCATATGGCGGCAATGAGGCCGAAGGTGAGCTTGCCTGAGGTGGCAGCAGCGGTGGTCTCGTTGAAGGTGTCGAGAACAGTGCCGAGGGCGTCGGTGGGAAGGACGAGGGCGAGATAATGGAGGAGCTTGACGTAGATGGTGGCGGCGGAGCGAGCGGCAAAGCCAAGGAGAGAGCTGGCACAGAAGAGGGTTGGGAAGAGGGCAAAGAGAAAGTAAAAACCCAGCTCCGCGGCACGGCCGAGAAGGTTATCGGCGAGGAAGGACTTCCAGGTTCGCTTGGCGACGACGCGCAGGGGGATGCCCTGAAGATTCCAAAGGGAGTGGAGCGGAGAGCGGGAGACATAGTCCCAGATGCGCTGCTGCCTCGGGTCAGGAGGTCTGTCGAGGGTGGGGTCGGTGCGGATGGTGTGGTCCTTAGCTTCGCGATGGCAAGCTCTGCTCTATCTGCTCTAATAGATGCCGGGCGTTTGTGGCCTGGTGGCCGGGGCTGAACCGATTTACCTGCGTGGAACGCCCGGCGGCAGAGGGCATCTACTTATCTGGTGCGATGAATGTTTCGATGGTGGCGAGAACAGCCGTTTCTGGTGACGAAGCTCGGACAGCTATGGAAGTTGGCGAGAGAGAGCCATGTCGCGCCGATCAGTGGATCGCCGCAGCTGCCGGAGCTGGTTGGCGAAGATGAGCTGGGGATTACTTTTATCGGGCACTCTTCGTTTCTGCTGCAGGTGGGCGGGCGGGGGCTGCTGGTCGATCCGGTATTTGCGAAACGGCTGATTCTGCTGCGGCGGCAGAGACATGCGGGATTGCGAGTGAAGGAGCTGCCGGCTATCGACGTGGTTCTGCTGACTCATGCGCATATGGATCATTTGAATGTTTCGTCGCTTCGGTGGGTGGTGCGGGCTACACGGCGGCTGACAGGTAAGACTCCTGAGGTGGTGGTGCCGAAGGGCGTGGGTGACCTGGTGGCGCGGCTCGGCTTTGCCCAGGTGCATGAGATGGAGTGGTGGGAGCGACTGGAGGTTCAGGGGCTGGCTGTGACGATGACTCCGTGCAGGCACTGGGGCGCGCGCATGTTCAACGACACGCATAGGGGGTATGGCGGATATGTGGTGGAGGGGGGCGCACATTCCGCTCCACAGTCTGTCTACCACTCGGGGGATACAGCTTATTTCTCGGGGTTTGCGGAGATCGGGCGGAGGCTGAAGCCGCAGGTGGCGCTGCTGCCGATCGGAGCCTATTTCCCGGATAGCTATCGGGCGGTGCATACGAGTCCGGAGGAGGCGGTGCAGGGTTTTTTGGACCTGGGCGCGGAGTTGATGGTGCCGATGCACTATGGGACGTTCCGGTTGGGGAGGGAGCCGATGGACGAGCCGGTGCAGCGGCTGATGGCAGAGGCACGACGACGCGGGATCGAGGAGCGGGTGAAGGTATTAGAAGAGGGCGAGACGATGCGACTTTCATCCTGAAGGCCGCATCCTATAGCGCATGGCTACTAGCGGAACTGTGAGCGCGAAGGCAAGTGGAACATTTGTGATTGGCGGGGATTTGACCGTCAACCGGTTGGGTTACGGGGCGATGCGGATTACCGGAGACGGAATCTGGGGCGAGCCCAAGGATCCGGAGGGTGCGAAGAAGGTCTTGCAGCGTGCCGTGGAGCTGGGCGTGAATTTCATCGATACGGCTGATTCGTACGGGCCTGAGGTGAGTGAGCGGCTGATCGGCGAAGCGTTGGCTCCGTATCCGAAGGACGTCGTGATCGCGACGAAGGCTGGGCTGACGCGGCAGGGACCGAATCAGTGGCTGCCGGTGGGTCGGCCGGAGTATCTGCAGCAAGAGGTGGAGATGAGTCTGCGGCGGCTGAAGACGGAGCGTATCGATCTCTGGCAGTTGCATCGGATCGATCCGAAGGTGCCGGTTGAAGAGTCGCTGGGCGTAATCAAGAAGCTGCAGGAGCAGGGCAAGATCAAGCATGTGGGGTTGAGCGAGGTGAAGCCGCATGAGATCGATCAGGCGCGCAAGGTGATCGACATTGTGAGCGTGCAGAACCTTTACAACCTGGGCGACAGGACGCATGAGGATGTCGTGGACTACTGCACGAAGCACAACCTCGGGTTTATTCCGTGGTTCCCTGTTGCTGCTGGAAAGCTGGCGCAGGCGGGCGGGAAGCTGGATTCCGCGGCGAAGAAGCATGGGGCTACGGTTTCGCAGTTGTCGCTGGCGTGGCTGCTGCATCGTTCGCCGGTGATGCTGCCGATTCCGGGGACCTCTTCGGTACAGCATCTGGAGGAGAATATCGCCGCGGCGGATGTGAAGTTGAGCGATGCAGAGTGGAAAGAGATTGAAGAGTCGGCGAAGTAACGTAGGTTTTTAAGAGGGAGCCGCTGATTGCGGCTCCCTCTTGTTCTTCGGATTGAGATGTATCGCGGCGGTATTTTCCTCATCGAGAGGCATCGACAGGATGGATAGCATGCCTCGGGGCTAAAACCCCATTCTTTGCCGATTCTTAGTGCCTGGGCTAAAGCCCCAGGCTACCTCAGAAACAACGGCAAGGGGTGGGGAGAAAGAGCCGGGCGGTTGTTGTGGGTGAAGACCTTCGGGGTCCTTCGCTGCGCTCAGGATGACTGCAAGAACGGCAACAACAGCAAGAACATGCAACAACAACAAGAACAAGAACATGCAACGGCAAAGGGTGGGGAGAAAGAGCCAGGCGGTTGTGGTGGGTGAAGACCTTCGGGGTCCTTCGCTGCGCTCAGGATGACAGCAAGAACATGCAACGGCAACGACAACAGCAAGGACATGCAACGGCAACAACAACAGCAAGGACATGCAACAGCAACAACAACAGCAAGGACATGCAACAGCAACAGCAACAACAACAGCAAGGACATGCAACGGCAACACTGTGAGAGCTGTAGGGCGGTTCTGCGGTTTAGTTCGTTTTGGGTGAAGCTAGATCGAGCTGCTCTTCGGCAACGGATTGCGGGGCTTCAGGTACGGCCCAGCCTGGGAGCTCCTGGGAGCCGGTGATGAGGCGGGCTCCGTCGCTGAGGGTGAGATAGGTCCAGGCCCATTGGCGGAAGACCGCGATGCGGTTTCGGAAGCCGATGAGAAAGAAGATGTGGACGACGAGCCAGGTGATCCAGGCGGGGAAGCCACTCCAATGAGCGTGGAAGGGCCACTCGATCTTGGCGATGGCGGCCTTGCGGCCGATGGTGGCCATGTCACCCTTGTCGAAGTAGTGGAAGGGCTGGTTGAGACCGGTGCCATCGCTGCCGAAGTCGCGGGCTACGAGGCGGCCGATGCGCTTTGCAGCGTAGGCTCCCATCTGCATTGCAGGCTGGGCTACGCCTGGGATCTGCTTGCCGTTCTCCTCGACGTGGGCGAGGTCGCCGCAGATGAATATCTCGGGGTGGCCGGGAGGGTTGAGGAACTGGTCGACGATGACGCAACCGCGGCGGTCGGTGGGAAAGCCGAGCAGCTTGCCAAGAGGAGAGGCCTGAACACCGGCAGCCCAGAGGGTAACGGCTGCGTCGATGCGCTCGTCACCGACCATGACGTATCCGGGTTGAACGTCGCTGACGTGGGCATTGGTGCGGATGCTGACACCGAGGGCGTTCAACTGTTCGGCAGCCTTTTTCTGGAGGTCGGGCGGGTAGGCGGCAAGGATGTTCGGAGAGCCCTCGAGGATCTGGACTTTGGCAGTCCCGGGGTCGATATGGCGGAAGTCCTTCGCCATATATAGCTTTGCGATGTCGCTGATGGCTCCGGCAAGTTCGACGCCGGTGGGGCCTCCGCCGATGACGACGAAGTTGAGCGGAGGGTGGGTGCCGTGCTCCTGCATCTCGCGTTCGGCAAGCTCGAAGGCGAGGAGGACGCGGCGGCGAATCTCAGTGGCGTCCTCGATGGTCTTGAGGCCGGGGGCGAGCCTGGCCCATTGATCCTTGCCGAAGTAGGAGTGGGTAGAGCCGGTAGCTACGATGAGGTAGTCGTACTCGAGCTGAGCGCCGGTCTTGAGTTCAACACGCTGTTGGGAGACATCGAAGCCGACGACCTCGTCCATGAGGACTTCAATGTTCTGATGGTCGCGGAGGATGGAGCGGATGGGCTGCGCGATCTCGGCGGGAGAGAGGACGGCGAGGGCTACCTGGTAGAGGAGAGGCTGGAAGGTGTGATGGTTTTTACGGTCCACCAACGTGATATCCAAGGGGAGCTTTGCCAGCCCCAGGGCCGCGTTGATTCCGCCAAAACCACCGCCAAGCACCACTACACGTTTGCGTTCGTTGACTCTCGCCGTCTCCGCTGCTGCCATGTTCGGGCTCTCCATTTTGTTTTGTCTCTATTTTTGATGCGGATGCGGGGCTCTGAGAACCGCTTTCTCGCGGTTGTGACGTGCTGATGCGGGAAGTCAGGGTTGTTTTTGCAGCGCAAGGGAGAGAAAGCCTTTGGCTCCGGTAGCGGCGACTATGTTGGTGACTCCAGGGACTCCGGCGATCTCGAGGGGGGTGATGGTTATGAGGCCGTTGACATCGGAGGTGATGGCAGAGGTAGATGCGTTGTAGACGGGAGGGATGGGGCAGCGGCCACGGTCGGGGCAGTCGGGTTGCCATGCGTCGATCGTTTGATGGATCTGGACTATTGCGCCGGCTACGGGGTGGGATGCGGCGTCGATTACCCGGAGGACTACCGGCGCCAGAGTGCCAGCGGCTGGGACGGATTGGCCGGCTCCGCTTACGAGGATGAGTCGCCATTCGTTGGGATTGACGCCCTGCGCGATGAAGTTGGTGCAGATCATGGTCCAGGCGCAGGCTGAGGCTGTGGCCTGTGAGTCGGGCTGGAGTGGGCCGGTGGTGGCCTGGGTCTGCGCGATGCCCTGGAGATCGGTCGCGGATGTTGCGGGAGAGAGGTGCATGGGGCCAGAGATCGTCTGCCAATTCACAGGGATTGCCGTGGTGGGGGCGGAGTTGTCGGACAAGAAAACCTCTGGGGTCCAGAGCACGGTGGCCCCGGCTGCGATGTATTGCACGGGGTTCAGCGGTGTGATGGTTCTTACTCTGGTTATTGCCGTGAAGGAGGCAGTTTGGGTTCCGGCTGTGGCGGTGGCTGTGAGTGTGATGTTGCCCGGGGATTGGGGAGTGACAGAGGTGGAGGCGATGCCAGAGGCGTCGGTGAGGAGGGTGCAAATGGAGGCTCCGCAGGCGTTGAATTGAACGGATGCGCCGCTTGCGGTGAAGGTGATGCTCTGGCTTGCGAGGGGGGTGACTCCATCGGCGGCGATTGCCTGCACCTTGAAGGGCACGGTGGTGGTATCGCCTACGAATACGGTTCCGGATGGCCCGGAGAGGAGATTCAGAACAGGCGTGGGGGCGGCGTAGGAGAGGGCTGCCGTCATGACTGTAGTGCCGCCGCTGGCCAGGTCCTTTATGGCGACATCCGCTACGAGTGATGTGCTGGAGTGGAGAGCCTGGACAGTAGGGACGGTGGCTACGATGGTGTCCGCGCTCCAACTGGAGACGGTTGCGGCAACGCCGTTTACCGTGACGGCATTGCCGGGACGGAAGCCCAGGCCGGAGATGGTGACGACTCCTCCGCTTGCGGGGACGCTGGCGGGGGTGAGCGAGTCGGCGTACAGGAGCCGAGCCTGGTAGGCGTAGTCGGGGCGGCCGTCTCCACGCTGGTCGGCGATGGCAATTCGTAACTGTTGCGGTTGTGTACTTTGGGTGGTGAGTGTGGTCATGCCGCGTGCGGGGCTGTTGAAGGCTCCGAGTGCGGCAGCAATAGAGGGACGGGAGCCGATGGCGTCGGTGGCATTCCAGATGCCGAGTATGGGCATGGCCTTTGCCGAGGTGGCATAGGACTGCTCGTCCTGGGCGGTTACTTCGAGAGTGAGAGTGCGATTGGCTTTGACGGACAGGGTGGACCAGGCGGTGTGCCCGTAGGTGCAGAGGTTGGCAGTCCACCAGCCTTGTGAAGGGACGGCGGCAGGAGCAACCTCGGTTCCATCCTGCGATATGTTGCAGCCGCTGACGGCACTGGCGATGGTGAAGTTATGCGTCTGGGCAGAGTAGGGGCTGACGACGTAAGCCATATGCTGGGTAGCGATGCCGGAGGGATCGACGGTATTGGAGTCGTAAGGACCGACGGCATAGGGGCCGGTGTAGAGAGGGTTGACGGGCTGGGTCGAGATGACGAGATTCTGCCAGCCCTCCCAATCGTAGAGAGGGGTGCGGAAGATGTCGTAGCGGCCCTGATACGGGGCGTAGACCACTCCCATGTTGGCTGTCATGGAGGTGATGGTGGGGCCGGAGACGGGGGTTGCATTGCTGCGCCGGAAGAGGGCGCCGGAGACGGCGGAGGTGGACTCCCACTCCTCGGGGTAGCTCCAGAACGGCTCGAGGCGGTGGATGACGACGTTGACTCCCTGCATGCCCTGGCCGTCGGGGAAGGTGATGGTTCCCTGCATGCGGCCCGCGCGGGCGAGGGTGTCGGTTTTGCCGGGGGCGGGGGGAGCGAAGACCCAGACGGGATAGAGGAGGCCCAGGCCGGAGATGTCGTCGTCGCGCAGGGTAAAGGGCTGAGGCATGCACTGGTAGGTGTAGGGGCCGCAGACGACGTCGATGGGATGCATGATGGGCCAGTGGAGGGCCTGATTGTAGGTGGGTCGGGGATTGCCGGTGAAGACGTTGTCGTTGGTCTGGGACCAGCTGAGGCCGATGACACGGCCAAAGGCTCGCATGAGCTGGTACTGGAGTTGGAGTTGCTGCTCGGGCGCGGGGCCGGTGCACCGGCCGTTGAGGACGAGGACGGCGTGCTGGATCTTGCCCGCGATGGAGATGGAGTCGACGCTTTCCGTGACGGCGCTCTGGCGGCAGTTGGAGGGATCGCTGGCTCCCTGGCCGAGCATGAGGTCGGTGATGGAGCCGTTGGAGTCGTAGAGGACGGCGATCTGTTTGGCGAGGTAGTTGACGCTCTGGACATCGGAGGGAAAGACCAGACCTGTGGTGCCGGGGTAGACGTTGCTGCTGCTGGCGTGCTGATTGAGAGGACCGCCGTAGGAGAGGATGAGGCGCGAGGTGGGGACAGTCCAGACGCCGGCCGCAGCGGCGACGATAGCATCGGCTGCGGCATGGTTAACCCAGGGGCTGAGATCGCCGGGGTCGGTGAAGTAGCGCGGCTGGTCGGTATACCAGACGATGGCATTGCCAGTAGGGTAGAAGTATGGCGCACCGGTGACCCATCGGGGTCCGCTGGCGATGGCATTCGATCCGGCAGCTAATAGATAGAGTGCGATGCCCAGAAGAAAGTGGGCAGACCTACGGACCGACATGCGGCTCCTTCTGCCAGGAGGTGAGCATGTCGACGACGACACTGACGGGCGCCTGCTGCGCGGCGGTCGAGGCCTCGTCCTGAGGTGCGGCGGTCGTGTCGGAAGACTCCTTCACACTCCTGGCCTCGGTGGCGTCACCTCTCCCGTCGGTGGAATGGCCGGAGCTATCCCCATCCGTGGAACCACCAACGCGCCTCGCCCACGGACACCTCCACTGTCACGCTCCCGCAAATCGCCGATCTCCGCTGGGTAGGCACCCAGCTTCAGCGCTCCATCATCTACCGCAACGACCCCACGCGACTCGCAACCGCGATAGCCCAATCACAGCCAAAGGTCACGTTAGGCTGGTTAAATCTCGGGGTAGAAGTCGAAGAAGGCGTCTAGACTCATGCGGAGTTGTGCTTCGATCTGCTCGCGGCTACCCTCGAGGATGTGCATGGTGACGTGTGCCTTGTTACCGTTTTTGAGTGCTATCGGGGCTTCGCCCACCTCTGCTACCTCGTCGGCGGGTAACAGTCTCATTCCATAGACCAGCGTTAGGTTTGCCATGGATTGATTGTTTCACTAAACCGGAGCTGACATCTTCCGCTCTTGAATCCTTTTGGTCCCGCGCGCATTTACACTAATAGAGCCAATATGAGTGAAAACACGACTCGCGACACTGTCATCCTGGGATCCGGATGCTCCGGACTTACCGCTGCCATTTACGCTGCACGCTCGAACCTGAAGCCGCTGGTTCTCGAAGGACATGAGCCCGGGGGACAGCTGTCGATTACGACGCTGGTGGAGAACTTCCCTGGGTGGCCTGAGGGTATTCAGGGGCCGGAGCTGATCGAGAACATGAAGAAGCAGGCGGTGCGGTTTGGGGCTGAGCTGAAGATGGCTCACCTGAGCTCGATCGACCTGACAAAGCGACCCTTTGCGTTGAACATCGGCAAAGAGACGATTCACACGCGGACGCTGATCATTGCCTCCGGCGCGAGCGCGCGGTGGCTGAATCTGCCCAGCGAGCAGGCGTTGATTGGGCATGGGGTGAGCTCGTGCGCCACGTGTGATGGGTTCTTCTTCTCGGGCAAGGAGATTGCCGTAATCGGCGGGGGCGACTCCGCCATGGAAGAGGCGCTGTTTCTTACGCGATTTGCGACGAAGGTTACGCTGATCAATCGCAGTGAGTATTTTCGCGCCTCGAAGATCATGCTGGAGCGGGCTGTCGCTCATCCTCAGATTGAGTTCCTCTCGAGCACTACGGTTGAAGAGGTGCTTGGCGTGGAGGAGAAGGACGTCAAAGGGCTGCGGCTGAAGAACCGCGTGTCGGCGGTGGAGTCCATTCTTCCGGTGTCAGCGATGTTCCTTGGGATTGGGCACATCCCGAATGCTTCGGCCTTCAAGGGGCTGCTGGATCTGGATGAGGATGGGTACATCCTGACGAAGAACAATGTGTTCACTACGCTGAATGGCGAAGTTATCCCGGGCGTGTTTGCCTGCGGGGATATCCAGGATCGGCGGTACCGGCAGGCGATTACGGCTGCGGGTTCGGGATGCATGGCTGCGCTTGAGGTGGAGAAGTATCTGGAGGAGCACGGCAGATAAGTAATTTGGATTGAGGTATTCTCGGGCCAGCCGATTGCGCAATTCATCATTTCGACACACTCGCCTGTGTTGCTGGGCTATTCGGAGGCGCAGATCCTTTCGTTCGACAGCGCGCCACTGCGGAGGATTGAGTATGAAGAGACGGCTCCGCTGCAGATTGTTCGTTATTTCCTCAATAATCGTGAAGAGTTTCTGAAGGAATTGTTTCAGGAGACGTCATCTCTGTTTGAGTGAGAGAGATTCGCAGCGAGAACCTAACAGCGGATTCCTCCGCTTCGCTGCGGAATGACAACCAAAAAAACCAGGATGTTTTGCTAAAACTTGTGGAACATGAAGAAGGCTCCTCCGATGAGGCAGCAGAAGGCTACGGCGTGGTTCCAGTGGAGCTTGTCACCGAAGTAGAAGACGGAGAAGACGCCGAAGACGCTGAGGGTGATGATCTCCTGGATGACCTTGAGCTGGTCGGGGGAGAAGGTCCGGGCACCGATGCGGTTCGCGGGGACCTGGAGGCAGTACTCGAAGAGGGCGATGCCCCAGCTGACGAGGATGACCTTCCATAGAGGGACTTCTTTGAACTTGAGGTGTCCGTACCAGGCGAAGGTCATAAAGATGTTTGACCCGATTAGAAGAAGAATCGTACTCATGCAGCAGCCTCCGTTGGCTTGTGTCTTTCAGTAAGATGCTGGTATATGCCTATCGCTGAAAATCTTGCTCGGTTGCAGGAACAGATTGCCGAAGTGTGTCGCCGCGCGAATCGCCCGGAGAGCGAGGTTGCGTTGATGGCGGTGAGTAAGGTTCATCCGGCTGATGTAATTCTAGAAGCTTATGCCGCAGGGCAGCGGCTGTTCGGCGAGAACCGGGTACAGGAGTTTCAAGAGAAGTCGCAGCGGGTTGCGGGGCTTGCCGGAGCGGAGTTCCATTTGATCGGGCCGCTACAGTCGAATAAGACGAATAAGGCGGCGGAGTTGTTCGGTGGGATTGATGCTGTGGACTCTTTGAAGATCGCGCAGCGGTTGAATAGTGCGGCTGGGGCTCTGGGCAAGAAGATGCCAATACTGATCGAGGTTAAGCTGAGCCATGAGGAGTCGAAGCATGGAGTGGACCCGGCAGAGTTGCAGGGACTGCTGGGCGCGATGGAAGAGCTTGAGTCGGTAGAGGCAGTGGGATTGATGACGGTGCCCCCGTGGTCTGAAGATGCGGAGACGGCACGGCCTTATTTTCGGGAGTTGCGGCGGCTGCGTGATGAGGCTGCGGTACGGCATCCGAAGGTGATACAGCTTTCGATGGGGATGTCGAATGACTTTGCGGTGGCGATTGAAGAGGGCAGCACTTGTGTGCGTGTGGGAACGGGTATCTTCGGCAAGCGAGTGTACCCGGCGGCGACGTGATGGATGAGGCGACGGAGTTCGTGCGGGACGTTGCGGATGGATGCACCTTGTCCGTGAAGGTGCACCCGGGGGCGCGGAAGAACGGAGTGGGTGGGGTTCATGCGGGGGCGGTGAAGATCTCGTTGACTACGCCCCCGGTGGATGGACGGGCGAATGAGGCTTTGATTGCGTTTGTGGCGGAGTTGCTGAGGATTCCGCGGGGGCGGGTCAGTCTTGTGAGTGGAGTGACGAGCCGGACGAAGGTGTTGCGTATCGCTGGAAAGAGCGCAGCCGAGGTGCGGGCCGCGCTCTCTTCGATTGAGATCTGTTGATTCGGGCTACTTGATTGTTACCTTGGCATTGGGGGCTACGGTGATTCCCTTCCCCTCTGCCACGGTTACATTTACATTTGTTCCGGTTACGGTTGCATATGCAATGCTCATCCCTCTCTTTGCCTGAATACTGATGTTCTTCAGGATGACGTTCTCGACGGGAGACTCGGGCAGGCCTATGACGACTCCAGCCCAGGCGCTATTGGTCGATTTGAGGTTCTCGATGGTGATGTCGTGGAAGAACGGGGTTAGACGCTGGATGGGTTCGGCGGCTACCTCTCCCTCGGGCAGAGCCTTGGGGTAGTACTCGCTGATGAGAATCGAGGTTTTGACGTCTTCCATGGTGATGTCCTTAAAAGAGATGTCGAAGACCTGATTGCCCCGGTCGCGATTGGATTTGATGCGGACGCCCTGGTCGGTTCCCTTGAAGTGAATGCGCTCGGCGTGGATGTGCTGCGCGCCGCCGGCGATCTCGCTGCCGATGGAGAGGCCGTGGCCGTGGAGGAACTCGCAGTCGGTGATGGTGATGTTCGAGCTGGGGGAGTCGGGGCCGGGGGAGTTGACCATACCAGACTTGATGGCGATGTTGTCGTCGCCTACGTCGGCATAGACGTGGTCGATGACGACGTTGGTGGAGCTGAACGGATCGATGGCGTCTGTGTTGGGGGAGTGAGGGTCGGCGAGGATTCTAACGTTGCGGATGGTGACGTCGTCGGAATAGTAGGGGACGAGCTGCCAATAGGGAGAGTTCTGGATGGTGACGCCCTCGACGAGGATGTGCTTGCTGTGGTCGAAGACCACGAGGCGGGGGCGGGTGTTCTCGCTGCCGAGGAGGCCCGCGTCCTTGGTGCCGCGGACGGCGTCCCACCAGCTCTTGCCTGCTCCGTCGATGGTGCCGCCGCCGGTGATGGTGATGTGCTCGGCATTGGTGGCGCTGACGAGGGACTGGTAGCCGGGGGCGTTGAACTCCCGCTTTCGGGGGTAATCGGCGTGGTCAGAGGAGCCGAGGAGAGTTGTGCCTTTGGCAAGGTTGAGGGTGATGTTGTTCTTGAGCACGATGGGTGCGGAGAGGAAGGTTCCGCCGGAGAGCTTCACGGTTCCCCCGCCAGCACTGGCGCAGTCGTCGATTGCCGCCTGGATGGCCTTGGTGTCCTTCGTAGCTCCGTCTGCTCTCGCGCCATATGTGCGGACGTCGCAGACCTTCTCTGCGGCTAATGCCGGCAGCGTGAATGTAACCGCCAGGCTCAAGGTTGCTACCGTCGCCGATCGAATACTGAATCCGTTCATGGTGACTCCAGGTGCGCTTCTGCGCTCAGGTGGAATCTTACCTGTAATTGGTCGTACCACGCTCGGATATGCGCGATGGAGGGTTATGGCCCGTGTACACTCCTGCCATGCGCCTACCGTCCTTTTTGCTTGCCGCCGCTCTCCTTCCCGCGATTGCTTTTGGACAAACACATACCTCCGCCGCTCCTACTGTTGCCGAAGCACAGGCGTTTATGGATAAAGCTGAAGCTGATCTGCTTGTCTTATCAAATGAGGCTTCGCAGGCCGCGTGGGTGCAGGCCACCTATATCACTGATGACACAGAGGCTCTTTCGGCAAAGGCGAATGAGCGGCTGCTTAGTAAGACGAATGAGATTGTGATTGGCGCGCGACGGTTCAACGGGATGAAGCTGCCAGCTGACCTTGCGCGAAAGTTCATGCTGCTGCGGCTCAATGGAACTCCTACCGACCCGAAGCTGGTGGCGGAGCTGACACAGGTGGCTACCTCGCTGGATGGGATGTATGGGAAGGGGAAGTATTGCCGCGCGAGCGCGGGAGCGGCGAACGCTTCATCCAATGGCACGGATCATTGCCTCGGGATTGAAGAGATCGATGTGCTGATGGCGAAGTCTCGCGATCCGAAGGAGCTGTTGGAGCTTTGGCAGGGCTGGCACAAGATCTCGCCGCCGATGCGGGACAAGTATGTGCGTCTGGTGGAGCTATCGAATCAAGGGGCAAAGGAGTTCGGGTTTAAAGACACTGGGGATCTCTGGCGGTCGGGGTATGACATGAAGCCGGAGGAGTTCTCGGCAGAGCTGGAGAAGACGTGGAAGCAGCTGGAGCCGCTGTATCAGGAGCTTCATGCTTATGTGCGGTTCAAACTGATCCAGAAATATGGGGCAGTTGCGGAGAGGCCGGATGGGATGATTCCGGCGCACCTGCTGGGGAATACATGGGCGCAGGAGTGGGGGAATATCTATGACATCGTTGCGCCAGCGCAAACGGCGGGCGGCTTCAAGATGTATGACCTTGAGGGTGCGCTGAATAAGCAGATCGGCGAGGTTCCTCCGCTTGAGGCGGGAAAGAAGATGGCTCGGTATGGCGAGGGATTCTTTACTTCACTGGGATTTGCCCCGCTGCCGGCGACGTTCTGGGAGCGGTCGCAGTTCATCAAGCCTCGGGATAGGGATGTGATCTGTCATGCGAGCGCGTGGGATGTGGACAGCGATCAAGACCTGAGGATCAAGATGTGCATCAAGGTGAATGCGGATGACTTCACGACCGTGCACCATGAGGAGGGGCATAACTTCTATCAGCGGGCTTATCGAAAGCAGCCGTTTCTATTTCGCGGTGGGGCAAACGATGGTTTCCATGAGGCGATCGGGGACTCGATCGCGCTTTCGATTACGCCGGAGTATCTGAAGCAGTTGAAGCTGATCGATCAGGTTCCTCCGGCCGAGGCGGATATTCCGCTGCAGTTGCGGACGGCGCTGGATAAGATTGCGTTTCTTCCGTTTGGATTGTTGATCGATAAATGGCGGTGGCAGGTCTTCTCTGGTGAGACGAAGCCCGCGGATTACAACAAGGCTTGGTGGGAGTTGCGGGAGAGGTATCAGGGAGTGGCTCCGCCGGTGGCTCGTTCAGAGGCGGATTTTGATCCAGGAGCGAAGTATCACATCCCGGGGAATGTTCCGTATGCGCGGTACTTTCTGGCTAGGGTGTATCAGTTCCAGTTCTATAAGGCTATGTGCGATGCCTCTGGGTATAAAGGTCCGCTGAATCGTTGCAGCTTCTATGAGAGTAAGGAGGCCGGGGCGAAGCTGAATGCGATGTTGGAGGCTGGGCAGTCCAAACCATGGCAGGAGACGCTGAAGGCGATGACGGGCGAGGACCATCTGGATGCAGGACCGATGGTGGAGTACTTTCAGCCGCTGTATACGTGGTTGAAGCAGCAGAATGCGGCGAATAACGTGAAGACAGGATGGCAGCCTGAATCGAAGTAGTCGCTGGCCTTACCGTTGGGCCCAATGTAAAGTTGCTCGAACCATCTTCGCGGATGGAGCGAGCGCTCTAACACGGCGAGCAGACTGAGGAGAGACGACTTGGCAGGTAAACAATTCATTCTGGCTTTGGATCAAGGAACTACGAGCTCGCGGGCTATGGTGGTGGATGAAGCAGGTGGCGTCATCTCGATTGCGCAGCGGCCGTTTCGGCAGATCTTTCCGGAGCCGGGGTGGGTGGAGCATTCGCCTACGGAGATTTGGGCTTCACAGAGTGGGGTAGCGACCGAGGCTCTTGCAGCGGCTAATCTGACCGAGCGTGATATTGCGGCGATCGGGATTACGAATCAGCGAGAGACTGCCGTGGTGTGGGATCGGGAGACCGGGGAGCCGGTCTATAACGCTATTGTTTGGCAGGATCGGCGGACGGCTGAGTTCTGCGATGCGCTGCGGCATCGCGGGGAGGGCGCGGTGATCCAGGCGAAGACCGGGTTGCTGCCAGATGCCTATTTCTCTGGTAGCAAGGTGAACTGGATTCTCAATAACGTCAAGGGTGCGCGGGATCGGGCAGAGGCTGGGAGGCTAGCCTTCGGGACTGTCGATAGCTGGTTGATCTGGAAGCTGACGCAAGGCGAGAGGCATGTGACGGATGTTACGAATGCCTCGCGGACGATGCTCTACAACATTCATACACTGGAGTGGGATGAGGAGTTGCTGCGACTGCTGGATGTACCGCGGTCGATGCTGCCGGAGGTGGTGGCTTCAAGTGGACGCTGCGGGACGACGTCGGGACTCTTCAATGGGATTGCCATCGCCGGGATTGCAGGAGACCAACAGGCGGCGCTGTTTGGGCAGATGTGTACCTCGCCTGGGATGGCGAAGTGTACGTTTGGGACGGGAGCCTTCATGCTGCTGCATACGGGGACGCAACCGATGCTCTCGAAGAACCGGCTGCTGACGACGATTGCGTGGAAGATTGGCGACACGGTCGAGTATGCGCTGGAGGGCAGCATGCTGGTGGCGGGCGCTGTCGTGCAGTGGCTCAGGGATGAGTTGCAGATGATTCGAACTTCGGCGGAGATAGAGAGGCTGGCAGCTTCGGTGACGAGTTCGAATGGCGTGGTGCTGGTGCCGGCGTTTGCGGGACTGGGTGCTCCGCACTGGGATCAGTATGCGAGGGGCGCCCTGCTGGGACTGACGCGGGGGACGACGCGAGCGCATATTGCGCGGGCAGCTCTGGAGGGAATTGCGCTGCAGGTGACGGATGTTCTGGGAGCAATGCAGGCGGATTCGGGGTTGCCGCTGGGGCAGCTTCGGGTGGATGGCGGCGCTTCGTCGAATGGACTGCTGATGCAGATACAGGCCGATGTGCTTGGCATCGATGTGGTGAGGCCCAAGAACGCCGAGTCTACGGTGATGGGGGCGGCTTATCTTGCCGGGATCGCTGTGGGGTACTGGCCAGATAAGGAGGCGATTGCGCGGCAGTGGCAGGTGGATCGGGTGTTCAAGCCTATGATGGATGCGGCGACGCGGAGCAAGGTGCAAGCGACGTGGCACAAGGCTCTGGGACGCGCCGGGGGTTGGGCTGGAGAAGGGGAGATGCAGGGGTGAGTGGACGGGCGGAGATTCTGCAGCGGCTGGGGGAGCAGGCTGAGCCGTGGGATGTGTTGGTGATCGGTGGAGGCTCGAGTGGGCTGGGAGCCGCAGTGGAGGCTGCTGCCCGGGGCTATCGCACTGTGCTTGTGGAGAGATTCGACTTCGCCAAGGGAACCTCCAGCCGGAGCACGAAGCTGGTGCATGGTGGAGTTCGCTATCTGGAGCAGATGAATGTCACGCTGGTCCTGGATGCGCTGCGGGAGCGAGGACACATGCTGCGGAACGCTCCCCAGCTGGTGCATGATCTGTCGTTTGTGGTTCCAGCGTTCAGCTACTTCACGCTTCCCTACTATGGGTTTGGGTTGAAGGTGTATGAGATGCTCTCGGGTCGGCTTTCGTTTGGGGCTTCGAAGTTGCTCTCGCGGAAGCGGACAATGGAGATGCTTCCGGGAATCGCGAGCGAAGGATTGAAGGGTGGGGTGCTCTATCATGATGGGCAGTTCGATGATGCTCGTTACATCGTGGCTTTGTTGCGGACGTTTCAGGAGCTTGGCGGGACTGCGATTAATTACGTCGAAGCTACAGGACTACTGCAACATGGTGGGAGGACGGTGGGGATTCAGGCTCGAGATTGCGAGGGGGATGAGCGATTCGAGCTGCAGGCCAAGGTGGTGGTGAATGCGGCTGGAGTGTTCTCGGAGGAGATTCTGGCGATGGACGGGGCGAAGCCGGGGTCGCTGCTGGCTATGAGCCAGGGGTCGCACTTTGTTCTGCCTCAGTCGTGGCTGCCGGGTGGTTCTGCGTTGATGGTTCCGAAGACCGCGGATGGACGGGTGCTGTTCGCTATTCCGTGGCATGGAGCTACGGTAGTGGGGACTACCGATGAAGGGGTGGACCACGCTTCGGTGGAGCCTCACTCGATGAAGAGTGAGAGAAACTTTTTGTTTGAGCATATTGGGCGATACTTCGGGCGCAGACCGAAGGCTACGGAGATCCTGAGTATGTGGTCGGGGTTGCGACCGCTGGTGAAGCAGGGTGATGGAAAGACCTCGAAGCTGTCGCGCGATCATACGGTTCTGGTTTCAAAGTCAGGAGTTGTAACGGTGACCGGAGGTAAGTGGACGACGTACCGGCGCATGGGCCAGGACACCATCGACCATGCTGCGGAGGTAGCCGGTCTGCCGAAGGTCGCTTCGCGGACACTGGAGTTGAAGCTGCACGGGTGGACGGATCGGTCTACAAGTATGGCTGAGTCGGAGCGGGTTTATGGCTCTGATCTGCCTTTCTTGCAGAAGCTGTCGAATGACGATCCTCAATTGAGCGCGTTGCTGCATCCTCGGCTTCCCTACCGGTTGCGTGAGGTGGTCTGGGCGGCGCGATATGAGATGGCGAGGACGGTTGAGGATGTGCTGGCTCGGCGGACGCGAGCGCTGTTCCTGGATGCGCGAGCGGCGATTGAGGCTGCACCTGCAGTGGCCGATGTGCTGGCCAGAGAGCTTGCGCGAAGCGATGCGTGGAAGCATCGGGATCTGCAGCGTTTCTATGCTGTCGCAAAGGGCTATGTCTACGAGGATGAGTGAGTTCTATGGTTGATCTGTCTCCTGTGGTTGGTGAGTTTGTGGGTACGTTTGTCTTGATCGTGCTGGGCAATGGTGTTGTTGCCGGGTCGCTTTTGAATCGGTCGAAGGCGCAAAATGCCGGATGGATCTCGATTACTGCGGGATGGGGATTGGCGGTGTTCGCCGGGGTTGCGGTGAGCGCGGCTCTAGGTGATCCGGATGGGCATCTGAATCCGGCGTTTACGCTGGCCTCGGTGATGATGACGGGAAATCCGATGCGGTTGATGACGTATATCCCAGCGCAGGTTTTAGGAGCGCTGTGCGGTGCGATTGCGGTATGGATGCAGTACAAACCGCACTGGGCGCTGACCGAGGATGCGGATGCGAAGTTTGCCTGCTTCGGGACTGCGCCTGCGGTGTACAAGCCAGTCTGGAACTTCTTCAGCGAGGTGCTCGGGACGTTTGTGCTAGTGCTGGTAGCTACGGCGCTGTTTTCGAAGCGGGTTGCTCCGGCTGGAGTTGCTGCGGGACTCGGGCCAGTGCTGGTGGGTGCGCTGGTCTGGGGGATTGGGTTGTCGCTGGGCGGGACGACGGGATATGCGATCAACCCTGCTCGCGACTTTGGGCCGCGTATGGCGCATTCCCTGCTTCCAATCGCGGGCAAGGGAAGCTCTGGATGGAGGTATGCGTGGATTCCGATTCTGGGCCCGATGGTGGGAGCAGCGCTCGCGGCTGGAGCTATTCGGGCTTTGAGCATGAGCTAAAGGCTGTTGAAGCTCTTACTCGTTTGCAAAAAAATCCGAGGTTCCTCTTGATCGATGGAGCAATGGCTTGTTCATCCTGAGGTGTCCTCTGCCAGTGATCTTCAAAAAGAAGTAACCTAACCTCACAAGCCAATGAGGAGCACGAAGCAAATGAGTTTTGTTAGAACACTGGACCCAGAGACCTTCACCCCCGAACCAGGTATGAAGCGGCAGGTACTCGCCCACACCGATCAACTCATGCTCGTGCGTCACTACTTCGACAAAGACTGGGTAGGTGCACGTCACAGCCACCCCCACCACCAGCTCGTCTACGTCGTCAGCGGCTCTATCCGTGTCGACGTAGACGGCAAGATCTTCGATGCGCATGCCGGCGACAGCTTCGTTGTCGACGGCAACGTCGAACATCAAGCCTCAGCGCTGGAAGCATCTGAGGTTCTGGACGTCTTCACCCCCGTACGAGAAGACTATCGCGATCTTGTGAAGTAAGTTCTCTACCTTACCGAGGCAGATCTTTCCTACCCACAACCGTAAACCGCGCGGAGGCTCCGCCGTCGCCCTCCTTCGGCTGAGCCCCGCCAACAAACAGCGTGTACTCGCCCGTCTCTATGCTCCGTTTACCATCGTCACCAACCGTACTCAGACTGCGTGGATCGATCACCACCTTGATATGCTGCCGCTGTCTGCCGTTCAGCGGAGTACGCACGAACCCCACCAGAGAATGCAAAGGCGCGGCTTCCGAAGAAGGAACCTTGAGATAGATCTCTGATACTGCGTCTCCCCTGGCTGCACTCGTGTTTTCCACATCTGCATCCAACGTCACCGATTCTCCAGCGTTCACCGTCGCGGATGACAACTTCACATCGCTCCACTTGAAGGTCGAGTAGCTCAACCCATACCCAAACCCCCACAGCGGCTCACCTGTGAAGTAACGATAGGTTCGCTTCGCCATCGAATAGTCGTCGAACGGGGGTAGCTGCTGGGTTCCCGCATAGAAGGTTACGGGCAACCGCCCGGCTGGATTGTTATCTCCCGCCAGTGTGTTCGCAATTGCCATTCCACCCTCTTCTCCCGGATACCACGCCTCCAGCACCGCCGCCGCATGTTCTTTTGCCCACTTCAGAGCCAGCGCACTTCCGTTCATCATGACCACGACTACCGGTTTGCCTGTCGTCGCTACAGCTTCCAGCAACTCCTGTTGCACTGCAGGTAACTCAATCGTCGTACGGTCGCCACCATCGAATCCGGCCACATGCACTGGCATCTCTTCGCCCTCCAGCTCCGGCGAAAGACCAACGAACACTACCGCAACGTCCGCCTTTTTTGCTACCGCAAGAGCCTCGTCCCGCAGAGCAGCGACAGGAGGTTTCCAGTTGAACGAGAGTCCCGCTCCAAATAGAGGCGCACGATGCACGTATTCGATACGCAAAGAGTGCGGCTCCGTGTCGGCAAAGTTTAGCGTGAACGGCTTCATTCCGCTAGACCGGTACTCCTTTGCCTCTACCGATTGATTCAGCACCAGCTTATCGTCGAGGAAGACCCGCAGTGTCTCCGCATCTCCGCATGGGTAGCAGTGCGCCAGCTGGAAGTTGAACTCGTACTCACCCGACTTCGGCGGTGTTATCGTTCCGGTCCAGCGAACTCCAAATGCCGAAGCCTTCATGCCTGGCGCAGGCGAAGCCGCGTTCCAATCGAAGTCTACCTGCTCATCTACTCGGGTAAGCGCAGGCGATCCGGATAGATCGATATTGTTGAAGTACTCGCCCTTTAGCCCAACCTTCACGGCACCTATTGCCGGATGGAGGACCGCACGAGGCACCGGCAGCGCCAGCTCCGCTACATACGGCGAGCCTTGAGCATACAAAATATGCGACGCCCCAAACTTTCTTTCCATCCCGCTCAATGGAAGCACCGGATGTGACGGCACGGCGTTGTAGTTTCCCTCGATAGCAGAGAGCGCGGCTGCGTTCGGCCCTATTACCGCAATCGTCCGCACGCTCTTCTTCAGAGGTAGTACACCATCGTTCTTCAACAGCACGATCGACTTCTCTGCCACTGTTCGCGCCAACTCGCGATGCGCGACAGAGTCGGTCTCTGAAAAAGGAATCTGCGCGTAGACTACCTTCGTCGAGGGGTCGAACAGGCCAAGCTCGAACCGCGCTCGAAACAGCCTCTGCACTGACGTATCGATCTCAGCTTCGGAGATCAGACCATCCCTCACGGCCTTGACCAGGCTGGCATACTCGTCTCCACAGCTCGTATCCGTTCCAGCCTTCACCGAGGCTGCAGAGGCATGCTCCATATCGGGCGAGAACTTGTGCCCGACAGCTACATCTGTAATCGCCGCACAGTCCGAGGTCACATATCCCTTGAAGCCCCACGTCTTCCGCAGCGTATCGAACAGAAGGTATGTATTGGCACAGGCCGGCTGCCCATCCACGGCGTTATAGGCGCACATCACGCTTCCTGCTTTGGCCTCCGTCACAGTAGCGCGGAACGCCGGAAGATACGTATCTTCCAGGTCGTGTCGTGAAGGAACAATGTTTGCCGTATGCCGGGTGCTCTCCGGACCAGAGTGCACGGCGTAGTGCTTCGGCGTGGCGATGGTCTTGTAGTAATGCGGATCGTCTCCCTGTAATCCCTTTACAAAAGCCACACCCATCCGCGCCGTCAGGAAGGGATCCTCTCCGTACGTCTCCTGCCCCCGTCCCCAGCGTGGATCACGAAAGATATTGATATTCGGCGACCAGATATCCAGTCCGTAATAGATACTGTGGATGTTATTCCGGAGAGCCTCAGAGTTCTTCGCCCGCGCCTCGGTCGATATCGTTGTCGCCACCGTATGCATTAGCGGCGTATCCCACGTCGCCGCCAGTCCAATCGCCTGCGGGAAAACTGTCGCATATCCCGAGCGCGCTATCCCATGCAGGCCCTCGCTCCACCAGTCATACTCAGGCACATTCAAATGCGGGATAGCTATTGCATGGTTCTGCATCTGCGAAACCTTCTCTTCGAGCGTCATTCGGCCTACCAGATCCTTCACCCGGGCATCCACTGGCTGCGCGGTGTTCAGATATACCGGCGTCTCCTGCGCCGAGCCGACTACGCGTAGTGCTAGAGATGCCAAAGCCGCAACCAGCCCCATCGCTAACCGGAAACTTTTCTTTGATGACATAGGTTGGAACCAGCCTTCAAGTGGTTTATTTCTGACGTGCAAAGTTAGCTTGCGAGTGCAACAAATAGCAAGAACCATGGTCGCCAGAGATCGCTACGTTCCGCTAACATGTCTAGGAAGTCTTTCCGAAGTAGTTGTCGTCCGCGATTCGACAAAGTTCAAGCGTAAGAGCCGGTCGCGAATTGTGTCGGCTAGCGCAATCAACCACGTCATTACCGATAAAACCTACCAGCGGATATAGCCGAGACATTGCGTTCCCGAAACGTAGAGGTAACCCTAGTTTAGAAGCTTCTTAAACGCCTGTCATACTGAGGCAGGCGCTGTTACGAATAGATATTAAACTTCTGAACGACACGGCTGATTACGCCCTTCGGACTCGGAGAGTCGGGCTTCAGACCAAGCTCAATCGACGAGAACAGCCCCAGCATCTGGCCGAACAGGATATCCACAGCAGGCCGATAAGCATCATCGATGTGTTCGAAGGCAGCGCAGTGTAGCGAATGATCGCTGGCCGAATCCACCACTCCGACAGCCACGATCGTGCGCACCACCTCTTTCGCGCGAATCTCTCGCAGTAGATCAAGATCATACTTTTGCCGCTTCTCTCCGGTCGAGACATAACTGGTAAAGATCGTCTGCATATTCAGGGCTGACATTGGCCCATGACGTAGTCCAAGCGTAGTTTCGGACATCGTCAGCACTCGCCCGCTGGTGAGCTCCAACAACTTCAGCGCAGATTCTTGTGCCGCAGATCGAAGCCCTCCTGCCCCCACAAAACATGCCTGCCTGTGACCCTTTCCGGCTAGCTCGTACGCCAGATGGGATCCCGCATCCAACATGTGGTTCGCGGCCACCGCCATGTGGGCGAGCGTCTCTTCATAGTGGTCAGGCTCCCATAGATGTGCCAGAGCCTGGCCGAATACGAGCATATTCGTGAAGGAGCTAGTCATTGCGAGACTACGGTCGTTGACAGCGTCATCCAAGACGATTGCGAACGCTTCTTTGCTCTGTCGTGCCAGCTCCACCATCTTGCCGCTTGCGTTGCAACTCACCACCAGATGTCTGACGTTCGGGCACGATGCTAACGCCTGCTCCAGCACTGCCACTCCTTCAGGGCTATCTCCCGAACGTGAAAACGAGATCCACAGATACCTCCGGCCATCCAGCAGAAGATCATCTCGATTCGTCAACAGATCCGTGCTTGCAACGGCACGTACCTCACAACCCCATCGTTGCCGCAGCAGATTGGAAAGCGCCTGACCAACATAATCCGATGTTCCCGCGCCGACCAGGTAGATCGTCCATTGCCCTTCCCGCCCTGGACGGAGAAACTCGGCAAGCGAAGATTTTGCCTCTGCGAAGAGGCGGTAAGTCGTCTGCCAAGTCGCGGGCTGCTGTGCAATTTCAGCGGGCGTGTGCACCAGTCCGTGCTCCTGCTTCTCTGTATCGGACAATGTAATCAGGCGAGAGAGTGGATTCACAATCCAATTCCTTTGAAGACTTAATCTCACCCTAAACGAAAGAATAAGAAAGTAAAGTAGATCACCACAGCGGAAAACTTAGCAAGTCGAGAGCGGCATTGTTGAGAGAAACCTATTCCTATATGGTAGCGGAAACGCCATTTTCTATATGTTTACGCTGATTTGGTCTTGTTCGGTAACACAGCGTGGCATCGATACGTCATCAGTCAAAACGAATCCAGAGTAACTGCAGGCTCTAGAAGGAACAGTACATGAAGCCCTTCGATATCGCCATTGCCGGAGAGATTAACCTCGACCTGATCCTCTATGGTCTGCCTCTGCAGATGGCCGTCGAAAGAGAGCTTCTGGCCAGTGATTTCCGCGTCACGCTTGGCAGCTCCTCCGCGATTATGGCTCACAACGCCGCGACTCTTGGCGCGCGCGTCGCCTTTACAACAGTCGTCGGGTCCGATGAACTCGGTCGCATCGCCCTCGAGCGGCTGCAGTCGTCTGGTGTCGATACCTCGCATACCATCCATCACAGCACCCTGGCTACTGGAGTCACGCTGCTCCTGCCTCACGGCTCTGACCGGCACATCCTCACCTATCCAGGGACTATCGCTGAGCTAACAGTAGACGATCTTGATTTCGACTTCCTCACGCAGGCCCGACACTTCCACCTCTCTTCCCTCTACCTGCAAAAAGGTTTACATGCAGGCCTGCCTGATATGTTGCGCCGATTAAAGCACGCCGGCGTTACTATCTCGCTCGATACCAACGACGACCCAGACGATCGGTGGGGCGCTCCCTTGTGGGACAGCCTGCCCAACATCGATCTCTTTCTCCCGAGCGAATCTGAGCTATGCAGAATGACAGGATGCAGCGATCTCGATGCCGCCATCGCTGTCCTCGCCCGCCACGTTCCAACGATCGTCGTCAAGCGAGGGAGCAGCGGAGTGCGTGTTCACTCCAAGGACAAAAACACAGACGTAGCGCCAGTCAACGTTGTACCGGTAGACACAATCGGAGCCGGAGACAGCTTTGACGCTGGCTTCCTCTGCGCCTACCTTATGGGAAGAGACGCTGTCACCGCAGCACGCGCTGGAAACATCACCGGAGCACTATCGACGCAGGCAACCGGTGGCACTGAGGCCTTTCGCAATTCCGAGCAACGAGAGGTCTTCCTGCGCGCACACGGATTCTTCGATCTCCTTGCTACAACGCCATAGCAGAGCAGCCAAAGGTGCCAGCTAGCCTTGCACCCGCCGATCGCCTGCAGCAAAGTATCGGACAACATAGACGACAGTTCCTGCGATCAGGATGAACCCGGCCGTCCGCATCTCCTTCAGAAAGTTCGATCGCGAGAAGAGGATGAAGAGAAAACCACCAAGAGCAAGAAATACCGGCAGCGGATACAACGGCATCCGAAATCCACGTAACTTTCGCTGTCGTCGATGTTTCGGTAGTAGAACTGCTGTACCCTGCAGCAGAAACTGAAACAGGATGCGAACCACGACCAGTGTCGTAATCACCTCCTGCAGGCGAAAGATACAGCACAGGAGCGTCATCCCACCAAGCGTGAGCAGCGAGTGCTGTGGAATCCGATGCTTGGGGTGAAGCGTGCCGAACCATGCCGGAAAGTTGCCATCCCGTGCTGCCGCGAAGGGGATGCGCGAGTATCCAAGCAATAATGCAAACACTGAAGAAAGCGCCGCGAACGAGATCAGCAGGACGATAACCCCGGCAGCCGAGTGGCCATACAGCCGCTCCATAAAGACAGCCATCGTAAACATCCGCGCATGGCTATCGATGTCCTGCGCCAGTTCCTGCCACGGGAGCACGCCGAGAACGCTGATATTCATCAGCAGGTAGAGCGTGGCCACAATCGCGATTGCGCCAAGCACTGCTCGCGGAATCGTTCGTTGCGGATCGCGAACCTCGGCACCGAGGAAACACACGTTGTAGTAGCCCCAGTAGTCATAGGCGGAGATCAACATGCCTGCCCCCAGCCCGATGAAGAATGCGCCGTTCAGATGAAAGGCTCCAGCAGGAAAATCAAAGGCCTGGTGAACATTGAAGTGCGTAAATCCGGCGATAATGACGAACACGAGCGTGAGACCAACTAAAAGACCAAGCCATCGCACAATACGGTCGATAGCCAGGATGCTGCGATGCAGAACTACCAGCGCAATGACGCATGCGCCCATGGCTATCAGGGTTTGCCCGCTCAGCACAATGGGAACGCCAAGTAAATGGGTGGAGGCGAAGGGTCGGCCCGCATTCGGGAAGAAAAAGGAGAGGTACTGGGAGAAGCCGATACAGCCGGATGCAATCGAAAGCGGCGCGCTGAACAGCAGTTGCCACGCATAGAGGAAGGAGAAGGCACGGCCAAGCTTGCGCTCGCCATAGAGATGTTTCAGATACGCATACGATCCCCCCGCCTCCGGGTACGCCGTCCCCAACTCACTCCATATCAGACCATCGCACATCGAGAGCAGCGCGCCTAGCAGCCAGCCCAGCATTGCCTGCGGACCGCCCATCGCCCCTACAATCAGGGGCAGGGTAACGAAGGGGCCGACGCCCACCATATCGATAACGTTAAGCCCAAGTGCAGAGGTGGTCGAGAGTCCACGCTGAAGCTCCGCTTTGGGCTCGCAGAGGCGATCAGTTTCCATGATTGCGCTCAAGCAGTGCGTCACTTTCCTGCCGCATCATGATGCGTGCATTCGCGCGGCGAGACTCCGTGTCCAGGAGCCACCGTTCATCTGCAACGAGCTGTTCCTTGGCACGAAGAACCTCAGGCTCCAGCGCCTCGCTGGCCGGTCCTCCCGGGATGCGGCGCACAGCGACAAAGTTCCGTGCACTAAGCGAAGCCCGGATTTCTTCACGCGTAATCGCGGTGGCCCTCGGGGTAATCGACGGTAACTCTCGCTCGATGATATTAGTCATAGCCTCCGCATCATAGCCGCTCTTCAGCTCTTTCACCGCTCTACTGACAACCGTGTGCGCAGCGTGGAAGCTGATCCCGGTCGTCCGCACCAGCGTATCGGCCAGCTCCGTCACTGGAAGGAAGTTTCCATCCGCGGCCACGGCCATACGAGCCGTATTGAACTCGGCATCGTTCAGAACCCCCGTGAGCAGACGAAGACTGCGCTTTCCATCGTCAAAGGCCGTATAGACCATCGGCTGCAGATCGTCCTCGGCATCGTTCATATCGGCAAAAGGTGTATTGTGCAGGCAGCCAAGGATGCTCTGAGCCTGCATCAGTGCCCTGCTCGCGAGGATGCGAACATGCTCCAGCGGAACCGGATTTCGCTTCTGCGGCATGATGCTGCTGATCTGCACGTACGCATCGCTGAGCCGCAGGTAGTTGAACTCCACCGTGCTCCAAAGAAGCAGGTCCTGCGCAAAACGTCCCAGACTAAGCATCGAAGTAGCAAGCACCGTGCAACTTTCGGCAATATAGTCTACCGCCGCGATCGCTCCGTAAGAGTTAACTTGCAGTCCCTGGAAGCCGAGCATCTTCTCCGTAAAGTGCCGATCAATCGGAAAGCCTGTCGTCGTAATGGCGCAGGCTCCAAGCGGGCAGCGATTCACCCGCGCATACGCCTCCTGAATACGCTCCGCATCACGCTCCAGAATCTCGACGAACGCCATCAGGTAGTGGCCAAGAGTAGTAGGCTGCGCGGGCTGATTATGCGTATAGGCTGGCATCAGTGCGGCGCGATGCTCCCATGCCAGGTCCACCAGCCGCCGGCGAAGCTGCAGCGTCGCTGCCAGTAGCTGAGTCAATCGGTCGCGCACGATCATGCGATACATCGTCAGATCAATGTCGTTGCGACTGCGGGCGGTGTGCATCTTGCCGGCAACCTCATCGCCGCAAGCGGCGGCAAACTTCTGTTCCAAATAGAAAAACAGATCCTCAAATGTCCCGTCGTACTGTTTGGATCGAACCTCCGCGACATCCAGCTTGTCGAGCGCAGCGATGCACTGGGCGGCTTCATCCTCGGGCATAATGCCCTGGCGAGCAAGCATCAACGTGTGCGCATACTCGATCTCCAACAAGGGATCGAGGAAGTACTGCTTGGCATCCGCAAAGACCTGCGCGAGAACAGT
>JAOAPB010000096.1 GCA_025462645.1 Edaphobacter sp.
CATGGGGGTCCAGCCCTCGCCGAGGGTGACGGGAGTGACATCGGGCAGGACACTGGAGTAGCGCCACATGCCGAGGCTGGCGGGGGAAGCAGCGGCCTTGGGGGCTATCTCTTCGCGCTTCGCGGTCTGCTTGAGCTTGTCCATGTCGTAACGGACGTAGAGGGATCCGGCGCAGAGGGGGCAGAGGGTCTGCGGGGTGTCGGCGGAGACATGGTGGTGGCAACGGACGCATTCGAGATAGGCAATAGAGGGCATAGATCAATCGTACAGCCATCGACAGGACGACACGCAGCTACCAGACAAGGAGAGCTATTCGACTTAGTTCTGGAACTCGGTTGCCATCTGTTCTTGAAATTCGCGGAAAGACTTAGCGTAAGCCTCTCTCGCCTCTTTCACGGTTCGGCACCCGGTGCGGTTATATCCCTTCATTGGATTACACGCATCTAGGCGGGATATGTAATATCGCTCTCTATCCTCGTCATGCGGATTATACAAAACCTCCTCCAGCAGAATCAGGCTGAATTCCGTGACTCCCAGTTCCGCCATCGCCCGGTCGATAGCCAAACTATTTTTTAGCGGCAGCTTGCGACAGGAACACTCATGAAGTTCCATTCTTTTGTGGAGACTTTGCCTTGTCATTCCTACGTAGATCAACCCATTGTGGGCGTTCACGATCAGATAGACGGAATACCAGTTGGGATGCTTGCGGAAGCCCAAACGCTTGCATCCTTCCCGCAAGAACACAGGAAGCACCTCTTCCCGTTCGTATCTCTGCGATTGTCCGCAGCCGCAGCACTCCACAACATTCGATTCAGGCAAGTAAAGTAGTGGTCCCGCAATACTTCCACCAATAATGAAATTCACTTTGCTACAACGTCTACAGATGACATAGGGATCAGGCTTCGATAGCACCATAGCCGGATTGTAGCTCTGAAAAGAACCAACTCGTGATCTCATCAGACAGCGAATTCAGCTGCGCTATAGCTATATGCGCTATAGCTATATAGGTGGAGCGAGGCGCTGTCAGTGGCGCTGGAGCCAGCGGCGAGCGGAGAACTCGGTAGCGATGCTGGCGGCCAGAAGCGTGAGGCTGATGGTGAAGGCGCTGATGACCCAGCCGAACTCCATGTGGCCCTTGAGCATGAACCTGTCGAGCAGGGCCAGAACCAGGACGAGAACCGCTGCCTCGGCGAAGAAGGCAGAGCAGCGATGCGCAGAGATGGAGATCAGGTCGACTAGCGGGGAGCCAGGGCTTCTCGGGGTGCTTCCTCCTCCCAGAGGGACAAGGATGAGGCGGTTGGAGGTCTGGGTTGATTCGGGTACTGCTGGGTTTGAAGCACTCCTGAAGTTCACGAAGTTCAAAACATTTTTGTGAAACATAAACAAGCCTTTGTGATGCCTGTAACCAGTTTGAAGGAGAATCACGCGGAAAGTCCAGTCAATTTCCTGTAAATGCATCTATCTAAACGATTTATGGATATTTATGCATATCGAATGAGAGAATATGCAGAGAAAATGAGGGTGTGCGGATGAAGATGCTGGCGGTGGATATGGATGGCACGCTGCTTGGAACAGATGGGCAGGTGAGTGCTCGGAATCTGGCAGCGTTGAAGGCGGCGGAGCGAGCGGGGGTGGAGGTGGTCGTGGCGACGGGGCGGCGGCATTGCTATGCGATGCGACTGCTTCGGGGACTTGGGCTGCGGGAGGAGAGTGCCGTGATCAGCTCCAACGGCACGGTGGTGCGGACGATTGGAACACGGCTGCTGGAGAGGGCCTTTCTGCCGATTGAGACGGCGAGGTGGCTGTGCGGACATGTGGATGAGTTCAGGAACTCGCTGGTGATGACGTTCGATAGGGTCGGGCCGGATGGTGAAGATGCGCGGGGGGCGCTGGTGGTGGAGGCTCTGGAGGAGCTGAACGCGAGTATCGGCAGGTGGATGACGGCGAATGAGCCTTATATCGCGCATGTGACTCCGATTGAGCTGGCGCTGGTGGGTGAGGCTCCGATCCAGATGATGCTTTGCGGGACGCTGGAGCAGATGCGGCGGGCGGAGGCAAGGTTGCTGGAGCATCCGGGAGTATCGGCTGTGGGAGTGGGGCCGCAGGAACGGGTCGCCGGGGTACAGGCGGCGTTGCATAGGACGGAGTATCCGGAGCGCGATTTGAGCATCGTGGACATACTTCCTGCGGGGTGCAGCAAGGGGGCGGCGCTGCTAAGGCTGGCTGCGGATCGTGGGGTGCCGGCGGAGGAGATTGTGGCGATTGGGGATAACTGGAACGATGTGTCCATGCTGGAGGTAGCGGGTCGGGCGGTGCTGATGGCGAATGCTCCGCAAGATCTGAAGGTGATGGCGGTGGAGCGCGGGTGGGGAGTTGGTTTAGGACATCATGAGGACGGTGTGGCCGTGGCAGTAGAGGCGGCACTGGCGGAGAGGATGCCGGAGTCGCTGGCGGGAACGCGATAGTGGGGCTCCCGAGAGGCAGGTGCGGTGGTAGGCTTTGAGGGTGACGATGCGGCTTAGCGCGGTTCGCTTCGGGGTGATGGTGCTGGCGGTGTGGCCGCTGGCGCGGGCGGCTGAACATGTGACGCTGAAGAATGGCTTCGAGGTGGATTGTGCGCGGCAGGAGGCAGTAGGAGATAAGGTTCGGCTCTACTTTGCGGGGAAGAACGAGGCGAACTATCTGGAGGTTGCAGCCACCTCGGTGGTTCGGGTGGAGGAGATTGCGGATGCTCCGGTGGAGCTCCCGAAGACAATAGCGATGCCGAAGGCTTCGGAGATGGCGAAGCTGACGAAGGCGGAGATGCACGAGATGCTTGCTCATGCCGGTGGAGAGCACAACATCGATGCCGACCTGCTGGCAAGCGTGGTGCGGGCGGAGAGCGGCGGTCAGGTGAGGGCGGTTTCGCGGACTGGAGCGCGGGGCCTGATGCAATTGATGCCGGGAACAGCTGATGATTTAGGGGTACAGGACTCATTTCGGCCTGAGCAGAATATTGCTGGCGGAACGGCATATCTGGACGCTCTGCTGACGCGATATCACGACAACGTCGCGCTGGCGCTGGCGGCTTACAACGCGGGCCCGAAGGCAGTGGACAAGTACCATGGGGTACCTCCGTATAGAGAGACGCGGGCCTATGTGGCGCGGGTGATTCGTGAGTTCAACCGTCGGAAGCAGATGGCTCTGGCAGCTGGGGCACAGGCTGGGGCACAGTAGGATGGGCGGCTTACAGCCGGTGCCGATCCATGATGGAGAGCAATGAATAAGCGGAGTGGAGTTTCGTGGCTCGTCGGCGTGCTGGCACTTGTGGCCATCGTCGTGTTGTTCCAGTACAAGGTGCAGTTCGACTGGGCGATGTTCTGGCAGCAGCTGCGGCATGTCGCAGTGGGCCACGTCCTTGCGGGGATTGCGCTGATCTATGCGACGTACTGGCTGCGGGCGGTGCGGTGGTCGGTGTTTCTGGCGCCGACCAAGAAGGTGTCGGCGGGGTCGCTGGTAGGGTCGCAGTTCATCGGGTTTTCGGCGGTGGCCCTGTTTGGACGGCTGGCGGATCTGACGCGGCCGTACCTGGTGGCGCGGCGGGTGGGGCTGCCGGTGAGCTCGCAGGTGGCGATGTACACGATCGAGCGGATGTTCGACCTGGGGTCGGCGGCGGTGATCTTTTCGGGCGCGCTGGCGTTTACCCCGAAGGACCTGCCACACCATGAGCTGTTTGTGCGGGCCGGGCTGGCGAGCCTTGCGGCTACGCTGCTGATTGCGGTATTTGCCGGGGTGGTGCGGGTGGCGGGTGGCGCGGTGGCCGGGTTTGCGCGGGGAGCGCTGGGGACGCTGTCCAAGCCGGTGGCGGAGAGTATTGCCGCGAAGATCATCGGGTTTCGCGATGGGCTGAATGTTATAGCGTCGAAGCGCGACTTTGGCGTGGTGGTTCTGCTGTCGCTGGTGATGTGGGGGATGATCGGGGGAGCGTACCTCGAGACGGCTCATGCGTTTGTGACGACACCGGAGCTGGCGGGGCTGACGTACTCGAGGACGATGCTGCTGTTGGCGGCGAGCATCGGGGGTTCGCTGCTGCAGTTGCCGATCATCGGCTGGTTTACGCAGATCGCCGTGACGGCCGCGGCGATGCATGCCTTCTATGGAGCTCCAATTGAGGTGGCGACGGCCTGCGGAGCGGTGCTGCTGGTGGTGACCTCGCTCTGCATCATTCCTCCGGGGCTGGTCTATGCGCGGGTGGAGCACGTGAGCCTGAAGAAGGTGACGGAGGAGAGCGAGGCGGCGGGGAAAGAGGCGGAGGGGGCGGTGGTCGAGACGGAGGGTAAGAGGCAGGTATCTGACGAATCGGATATCCCCCTCCAACAGGAGCGACGACGCGAAAAGAAGGCATACCCCAGGGGCTGAAGCCCCAAGGATGACAAGGAAAGCCTTGGCGTACCTAGAAGCAAAGGCAAGGATTCATCGGACGCTCCCTTGGCCCCGCTTCTGTGGCAGCGAGAGAGACCCAAGAGTAAAGCTCTGGGCCACCTGGAAGCACAGACACAATTCGTCAGACACTATCAGTAGAACGGAAGCGGTGTGCTCGACTGCTAGAATCGAAGCATTCAGATGAAGTGTCCCTACTGTGGTTTTATCCAGGATCGAGTCGTCGATTCACGTGAGAGTAAAGAGGCGGATTCGATTCGCCGGCGGCGCGAGTGTGAGGGCTGCAACAAGCGGTTTACGACATATGAGCGGATCGACGAGATTCCGTACATGGTGGTGAAGAAGGACGGGCGGCGGGAGAAGTTTGACCGGCAGAAGGTGCTGAGTGGGCTGCTTCACGCCTGCGAGAAGCGTCCGGTGGCTGCGGTGAAGCTGGAACAGATTGTGGATGAGACCGAGGCCTATGTGGTCGATTCGCTGGAGCGGGAGCGGTCGACGAGCGAGGTGGGCGAGCTGATTATGGCGCGTCTAAAAGACATCGATACGGTAGCGTATATCCGGTTTGCGAGCGTGTATCGCGACTTCAAGGATGTGCGTGAGTTCAAACAGGAACTTGAAGAGCTTTTGAGCGGGAAAGATCCAAAGAAAAGGCGATAGATGACGACGAAGCGGACACACAAGATTACTTTGATTCAGGGCGATGGGATCGGGCCAGAGGTTTCTGCTGCGGTAGTGAGCATCCTGGAGGCGGCGGGGTCGGCGACCGGAGTTGCGTTCGACTGGCACCGATACGACGCAGGAGCCGAAGCGTTCGAGAAGACGGGCGAGTATATTCCGCAGGTTCTGTATGACTCGATCGAGAAGAACAGGGTTGCGCTGAAGGGGCCTGTGACGACGCCGATTGGCGGGGGTTTCGCTTCGATCAATGTTACGCTGCGCAAGAAGTTCGAGCTGTTCGCGAACTTCCGGCCTGTGAAGAACCTGCCGGGATTGAAGACGCGATATCCGGATCTCGACCTGGTGATCGTGCGCGAAAACATGGAAGACCTGTACGCCGGGCTGGAGCACGTGGTGGTTCCGGGTGTGGTGCAGGCGCTGAAGATCATTACGGAGAAGGGTTCGACACGGATCGCGAAGTTTGCCTTCGACTATGCGCGGAAGCATGGCCGGAAGAAGATCCATGCGATCCATAAAGCGAACATCATGAAGCTGTCGGATGGGTTGTTTCTGCAGTGCTGCCGGAACGTCGGCAAGGATTTTCCTGAGGTGGAGTACCACGAGCACATCGTTGACAACACCTGCATGCAGCTGGTGATGAATCCGTTCCAGTACGACATTCTGCTGACCGAGAATCTGTACGGGGATATCCTGAGCGACCTTTGCAGCGCGTTTGTAGGCGGGCTGGGGCTGGTTCCGGGCGCGAACCTTGGGACGGAGTGCGCGATCTTCGAGGCGGTGCATGGGTCTGCTCCTGACATCGCGGGCAAGGACATGGCGAACCCGACTGCGTTGCTGCAGAGTGCGGTGCTGATGCTGCATCACATCAATGAGGGCGAGACCGCGGAACGAGTGCAGGCCGGGCTGGAGCAGGTCTACCGTGAGGGCAAGACACTGACGAAGGATGTCGGCGGCACGAGCGGCACGAAGGCCTTTGCGGAGGCTGTCCTTGCAGCGATGGAGAGCCCCGCGGCTCAGAGCTAACGTAGCGTTCAAGATCGGCGACGGGTTAAAAGAGCGAGGTGGCATGAGGCGGATCTCGGGTTGGCTGATGACGGCTGTGTTGGCGGGGGGCGCGCTGGCCAGCCTGACGGGTTGCAAGTCGAGTGATTCGGTTCGGCAGGCCGGCAAAGAAAGCTCCGCCGTACGTCCGCAGAGTGCTCTGCTGGACCCAGCTACTCTGGGGTCGGTGGGCGGGACGGTTCACTTCGCCGGAGAGCCTCCTCAACGCGTGAAGATCGACATGAGCATGGATCCGGTGTGCTCGATGATGGGCGGGGATAACCTCGCCGAACAGTACGTGGTGCATGACGGCAAGCTGGCCAATGTGTACGTTTATGTGAAGTCCGGACCGGCGGCAGCGATGTCGGCTGCGCCCCAGACGACGTCACCAGTGGTGATGGACCAGGTGGGCTGTCGTTATACGCCGCATGTGATCGCATTGATGCACGGGAGTTCGGTTGAGTTCCGGAACTCGGATTCGACGATGCACAACATCCATACGATGCCGGTGGTCGTGGGCAATGGGACGGTGGATGTATCGCAGGGGCCCAAGGGAGCGCCGCAGCAGAAGCAGTTCGAGAAGCCGGAGGTGATGATTCCGGTGCGATGCAATAACCATCCGTGGATGAATGCGTTTATCAACGTGTCTGCGACGCCGTTTTTTGCGGTGACGGATGCGAACGGGCACTTCGAGATCAAGGGCCTGCCGGCGGGAACGTATACTCTGGCCGTGGTCCACGAGAAGATGGGCGAGCAGACGATGTCGGTGACGGTGGCTCCCCAAAAAACTGAGCAGGCGGACTTCAGCTATTCGATGAAGTAGAGGAGAACAGATGATTGCAGCCTTTGTAGCGGGTACGACGATGTTGCAGCAGGTTGTGGAGCGGGGGTTCAGCCTGACTCTGATAAGCCATCGACTTCCCTTCTGGTTCCTGGTCTTCGCGCTTTTTCTGCCTCGCGTCTCGCTGGTGGTCGCGTGGTTTCAAGGCGTGCTGATTCCCTTCCATCTGCAAGGGCTCATTCCTCTGCTGTTCGCGATTCTTCTGCCTCGAGTGCTGATCCTGTTTTTGATCTACGTAGATCAGGGGCTGAGCCTTTGGTTTGTGATCCATCTGGTTGTGGCGCTGCTGGTCTGGGGTGGGGGTGGACATCAGATGCAAAGAAGGCGTTATCGGGAGGTTTAGTGCATACATTACGAGGTGTGGGGTAAGCACGGTTTAGCTCGGGGTTCAGCTGATATTCGCCCGTAAGGAGCTACTTAGCGCGAAATTGCAGCGCAATATGACGGTTGTGACCGTACCGCGTTATTCTTGATAGATGGAACGGCGCAAAGTTGGGATTCTGGGCGCGACCGGCATGGTCGGGCAGCGTTTTATTCAATTATTGAGCAATCATCCGTGGTTTGAGATTGCGTGGCTGGCAGCGAGCGATCGCAGTGCCGGCAAAACGTACGGCGAGGCGTGCCGCTGGAAGCTGGATACTCCGCTTCCCAAGAAGATTGCTGCGATGACGATGCAGCCGAATGTGCCTGAGGGCTGCGACGGCGAGCTGCCGAAGATTATCTTTGCCGCACTCGATGCGGACATTGCGCGTGAGCTGGAGCCAAAGTTTGCCGAGGCTGGCTGTGCGGTGATCTCGAACTCGAGCGCGTTCCGCATGGTCGCGGATGTGCCGCTGGTCGTGCCGGAGGTCAATGCGGACCATCTCGATCTGATCGAGACGCAGAGCTGGCGGAAGGCAAACGGCGGCAAGGGCGGCTATATCGTCACGAATCCGAACTGTAGCGCGATTGGGCTGGTATTGGCGCTGAAGCCGCTCGAAGAGCGCTTCGGGATCGAGAGCATGTTCGTGAGCACGATGCAGGCGGTGAGCGGCGCGGGGTATCCAGGCGTGGCTTCGCTGGACATCCTGGGGAACGTAGTGCCGTTCATCAAGAACGAGGAAGAGAAGATGCAGGAGGAGGTCGGCAAGCTGCTGGGCCGGCTGGATGGCAACAGGATCGAGATGCTGGATGCGAAGGTGAGCGCGCACTGCAACCGCGTCGCCGTAGAGGACGGGCATACGGAGTGCGTGAGCATCAAGTTCAGGAAGAAGGCGACGCGCGAGGAGATTCTGGCGGCGTGGAGTGAGTTCGCTCCGCTACGGCACTTTGTGCAGGACAAGCATCTGCCGACGGCCCCTGACCAGCCGGTGGAGTTCGACTCGGCTGTCGACCGGCCGCAGCCTCGGCTGGACAGGATGCGCGGCAACGGCATGGCGGCGACGGTAGGCAGGCTGCGCGAGTGCTCGCTACTGGATTGGAAGTTTGTGGTGCTGTCGCACAATACGATTCGCGGCGCGGCCGGAGCCGCTGTGTTGAATGCAGAGGTGCTGGCGTTGCTGGGCAAGCTGGATAAGCTTGGCGGAACGGTAAAGCCGGTTGCAGCGCAGCAGGTGGCGGTGACAGCTTGAGCACTGCACGTGAGCAGCTTGTCGTGATGAAGTTCGGCGGGACGTCGGTGGAAGACGCAAAGGCGATGGAGCGGACGGCGGCTATCGTTCGCGGACGCCGGGATAAGGGTCTGTGTGCTGTCGTTGTCGTCTCGGCGATGGCGAAGGTGACCGACCAGCTCCTGGCTGCTGCCAGCGCGGCTGGGCGAGGCGATAAGGCCGGGGCACTGGCAATCTCGGCACGGCTGCGGCACAGGCATATCGATACAGCGGCAGAGCTACTCGAAGGAGAGCAGTTTACGGGGCTACAACCGGTGCTTGACCAGGAGTTCAATGCGCTGGACGATCTGCTGCGCGGTATCGCCGCAGTGGGTGAGCTGACGCCTCGGACGAATGATCTGGTTGTGAGCTTTGGCGAGCGCCTGTCGAGCCGGATTGTCGCGGAGGCGTTTCTGCAGCGCGGACTGAATGGGGCGCATGTCGATGCACGAACCTGCATCATCACCGACAGCCACTATGGCAAGGCGGTACCGCAGGAGAGCGCGATCGAGGCGAAGCTGGTCGAGTTCGTGCTTCCCCTGGTTGAGGCTGGGAAGACGCCGGTGATGGGCGGTTTTATCGGCTCTAACGTTGAAGGCATCACGACCACTTTGGGCCGAGGGGGCAGTGACTATACTGCCGCTCTGGTGGGCGGTGGACTGCACGCGGGAGCAATCGAGATATGGACGGACGTGAACGGCATCATGACGACCGATCCTCGGATCTGCCCGGATGCTTTGCGGGTGAAGACAATCAGCTTCGAGGAGGCGGCTGAGCTTGCCTACTTCGGAGCGAAGGTGCTGCATCCGGCGACGATCCTGCCCGCGGTGCAGAAGAGCATTCCCGTGTGGGTGTTGAACTCGCGCAATGCGGAGAATGAAGGCACGAAGATCACAGCGATGGCAGCAAAGTGTGCGAGTCCCTTCAAGAGCATCGCGGCGAAGAAACGGCTGACGATTATCGACATCGTCGCGAGCCGTATGCTGATGTCGCATGGATATCTGAAGGCCGTGTTTGACGTCTTCGATAAGTACAAGTGCGCGATCGATATGGTGTCGACGAGTGAGGTGAGCATCTCACTCAGCGTCGACAGCAACCAGCAGTTACCCGAGATCTGCGCGGAGTTGGCGAAGATTGCCGATGTGAAGATGGAGGGCCACAAGGCTCTGGTTTGCCTGGTGGGTGAGGACATCCGCGGGCATAACGGAATTGCGGGACGAGTGTTCAGCGCGGTAAGCCATGTGAATCTGCGGATGATCTCTCAGGGAGCAAGCGAGATCAATATGAGCTTCATGATCGATGAGGAAGACGTGGAGGAGGCAGTGCGAAGTCTGCATCGTGTCTTCTTCGCCGATCCGGATGCGTCGGTGTTCGATGTAACGGCACGGGTTCAGGTGGAGAGCAAGGCTTAGGAAGGGACACCATGCGCGTATTGGTTCTAGGACAGGGCAAGACTGGCAAGCTGGTAGCGGAGATTGCAGCGGCGCGTGGCCATAGCGTGAACGTGCTCGACGCGAAGGAAAACGCGAATGCCTCGGCGCTGACACCACCGTTTGTCGCGGGTTTCGATGTGGTGATCGACTTCACAGCCCCTGAGGCTGTGGTGCAGAATATGCGTGCGTGTTTGGCAACCGGCGCGAAGATGGTGGTCGGCACGACGGGCTGGTACGACAAGCTGCCGGATATGCGCGGACTGGCAGAACGCAAGCAGGCCGGTCTGCTGTATGGGACGAACTTCTCGATCGGCGTGCAGGTGATGCTGCAACTGGCGGCCAAGATGGGAGAGTTGCTGCACCATGCCGGCTATACCTTTTCGATTGAAGAGACGCACCATGTGACGAAGCTGGACTCGCCCTCCGGGACGGCGATCAGTCTGACTGAGGTGGTGAAGAAAGCAGCCGGGTTGAAGGATGTTCCGGTTCAGGCGCATCGCGTGGGCAATGCTGCAGGAACGCATGTCCTGGTGGCGAAGAGCGATTCAGACAAGCTGGTGCTGACGCATGACGCACACTCGCGGCGCGGGTTTGCAGAGGGTGCGGTGCGGGCGGCGGAGTGGCTGTCGACACGGACGGGCTGCTACGACTTTCAGGATGTCTATACGCAGATGTAGTTGCATCTCGTTGTTGTGAAGAGGAGTGGTTATGAGTGTTGCAGAGGCGATAAAAGTTACGAAGTTTTCTGAACTGGCGTTTGAGGAGAAGCTGGATCGGCTGGCCGAAGTTGCTGTGCGGGTGGGGCTGGGACTGCAGGCCGGGCAGGAGTTGATTATGTCTGCCCCCATGGAGGCTCTGCCTCTGGTACGGCGGATTACCGAGCACGCCTACAAGGCCGGCGCGCTGCTGGTGACCACCTTCTACTCCGACGATCCGAGCGTGCTGGCGCGGTATGAGTACGGGCCGGATGCGAGCTTCGACTTTGCGCCGACGTGGCTGCAGGATGGAATTGCCGCTGGTTTCAGGAGCGGGGCGGCTCGGCTGGCGATTGCCGGGGCGAATCCCGCGCTGCTGGCGAAGCAGGACCCAGCGAAGGTGTCGCGGGCAAATATCGCGATGTCGAAGGCGAGCAAGCCTGCGATGGAGTTGATCACACGGCATGAGATCAACTGGACGATTGTGGCCTGCGCGACGCCGGAGTGGGCGAAGCTGGTGTTTCCGGGTGAACCGGTGGATGTGACCGTGGCGAAGCTGTGGGAGGCGATCTTCGTTGCCTCGCGGGTCAACGTGGATGATCCCGTTGTGGAGTGGCAGCAACATGGAGGGCGCCTGAAGAAGCGCGTGGATATGTTGAACGCGAAGCGGTACTCCGCCCTGCACTTCAAGAGTCCGGTGACGGATCTGACTGTCGGACTGGCGGACGATCATCTGTGGGCGGGTGGCGGAACGACTGCCGGGAACGGAGTCTATTGCCAGCCGAATATTCCGACCGAGGAGTGCTTCACGACACCGCATAAAGACCGCGTGAATGGAACGGTGAAGGCTTCAAAGCCACTGTCGCACCAGGGCACGCTGATTGAGAACATCTCCGTTCGATTTGAGAATGGGAAGATTGTTGAAGCCAAGGCTACGGCTGGCGAGGACGTCTTGAACCGCCTGATCAGCACGGACGATGGCGCAAGACGGCTGGGCGAGGTGGCGCTGGTTCCACATGGATCACCGATAGCGCAGAGCGGGGTGCTGTTCTGGAACACGTTGTTCGATGAGAATGCGGCGAGCCATATCGCCCTGGGGCAGGCTTACTCGACGTGCATCATCGGCGGCGAGAAGATGGATGGTGCTGCGCTGGCAGCGTTGGGCGCGAATGAAAGCCTGATCCATGTTGACTGGATGATCGGGTCCGGCGAGATGGATGTGGATGGCATTGCCGCGGATGGGACGGCGGAGCCGTTGATGCGCAAGGGCGAATGGGTCTAGTTAGAAAGGCCCTGCTAATCAATGAATTTTGACCAGCGGGGCCGATGCTTCTTGCCATCACCGATCAGCATTAACACCACTTCCCTACTTGTTCTCGGTGACTGGAAGCTCAATTCCCTGCTCCTGCCGCACGTTTCTTCCGACCTGAGACGCTGGACGTGCCGTCTTTAGCAGGTTTTTGCGACTAACTAAATAATTCCTATAGCGGAAGCGGGAAATTCGCGCTAAATTAAACCTCAACCCGGTGTAGTTTTCGTCTGCATCAGTGTTTCCCCCCAAAAAGGTAGTTACTGCTAAAGCCACGATGCTTTGCAGGGAATATTTATCTGGTCCGCAGAGGGTACTCGTCCTTCTGTCGTTGCGTTGCCGCATTCCTATACCTAATTGAAGTTGAGGAGAACCGAATATGAATTCCACGATCAACACAGGTGTTTCGCGCAGATCGTTCATGCGCATCCTTGGGGCAGCCTCAGCAGCGGCTACTTCTTTCCCGGCGTTTGCCGCGATCCAGCAGGGTGCGCCAGCGGTGGCTCCGCAGGGCGGACGCCGCGGTATGGGCGGCATGTCCGATATGGGCGACATGCATCAGCTTCCCACGGACACGGTCATCATCAGCTCGAATGAAAACCCTCTGGGACCGGCGCAGTCCGCGCTGACGGCGATATGTACTACCGCCTCCCTGGGCGGTCGGTACCACTTCGACGAGACGATGAAGACACTAACTGCGTTCAACGAGCAGTTTGGTTTGAAGCGCGGCTACTCCGCCCTATTTCCTGGATCGGGCGGACCACTTGATCTGGCGCTGATGTCGAATATTGGCCCCGATAAGCCGTTGGTCTATGGAGATCCAAGCTACGAGCAGGGTCCGCGTGCGGCAGACACGATGAAGGCTCCCAAGTTTGCGGTTCCCCTGACCGCGACCTACGCGCATGACGTGAAGGCGATGCTGAAGGCGCATCCTTCGCCCGGCGCCTATTACATCGTCAATCCAAACAATCCGACTGGAACGATGACACCGAAGGAAGATATTGTGTGGCTGGTGAATAACAAGCCTGCCGGTTCCGTCGTTATCATCGACGAGGCATATCACCACTTCTCCAACGATGACTCGTGCATTGACCTGGTGGCCCAGGATAAGGACGTTATCGTGATGCGGACGTTCTCGAAGATCTATGGCATGGCGGGTCTGCGGGCGGGCTTTGCGGTGGCAAGACCGGACCTGCTGCAGCGATTCACCACTGTGGGCGGGCCGAGCCGGAGCCTGGCGAGCATCTCGATTGCGAGCTCCGCGGGTGCGCGCGCCAGCCTGCAGGACAAGGATCTGGTGCCGCTGCGAAAGAAGATCAACTCGGACATTCGCTCGGAGACGCTGGAGTTCCTGACGAAGAAGGGTTACAAGATCGTTCCGGGATCGCAGGGCAACATGTTCATGGTGGATGTGAAGCGGCCAGGACATGAGTTCCAGCAGGCGATGTTGAAGGAGAGCGTTGCCATTGGCCGTTCGTGGGCGGCGATGCCGAACTACGTTCGCGTTACCGTGGGCACGAAGCAGGAGATGGCGAAGTTCCAGACTGCCTTTGTGAAGTGCATGGATATGACTCCGGGTACGGTGAATGGCGCTGCATTGCATCTGCCGGAGTTTCATGTGCCTTCAGAGCTTTATCGCGGTTAGTTTTTGCATAAGACGAAGCCCCGGCGATGACTGCCGGGGCTTTTTTATTGCCCTTTCCAGCGGCAAAACAGATATGTGCTGAATTCAACAAACACTACGCGGTAAACTTGCAGACACTATGGATTTGATGGGTTGTGGAACGGCGCTGGTAACTCCCTTCCGGAGGGATGGCGGTGTCGATGAGCCGGCGCTGCATGCGCTGGTCAACTGGCAGATTGAGA
>JAOAPB010000117.1 GCA_025462645.1 Edaphobacter sp.
AAGAACAGGAGAGCAGTTGATCAGGAGACCGCAGTGGAGCGATCGCGTCTTCTCTCCTGATCTCCTGCTCTTTCGCTCCACTGCTCTATTTTTGGTTTACCAAAAATCGGGGTGACAGGATTTGAACCTGCGACCTCTTGGTCCCGAAGCTAAGACCAATGTCTTCACGGATTCGAGGAATGCACCTCATAGTGCGATCGCGAAGGCACTTACGAGCTGACTTGGAACTGCTGCGAAACTGGCCTCGAACTGTTTGTGGAAGGGCATTTGCCCCAAATCCGCCCCAAAAAGCATGCATGCTTCTCCGAAGCAACCTTCGGTTCCGAAGACCCTGCTCCGATGCCAAAGCCCTTGCAGAAAAGAGCCTTACACTAGTCGCACAGTAGCAGCGATTTCACATATTTCAAGAGTTTAGTACGGATTTGGTACGGGAACGCGACGCTAAAGGGCATGGAGCGCTATGGCGGTGAATCGCGAAACCAAGTCGTCTACGAGTTGAGTCGTACTCCGCGGGGAAGGCGGGGTTCAATTCCCGCTGGCTCCAATTTTCTTAAAATCCGCTATCTTACCTTTCGGTTGCGGCCCTTGCTGTGCTCTGGTTCCACGACCCTGAGCATTTGTCGCCTTTGTGACCCGTCCCATTCAGCGAAGGCGGCAGCGCGCATTGCGTTGGCGGATTAAAGATGAGCCTACGATTTGCAATTCCCGGTATTGAGCTAACGGAACGAAGCACATCGCGAAAAGTGCGGGCGCGCTTCACCGACCTCACACCAGAACGCGCGACCGAGCTCGTCGCGCCGTGGTGGGACGAGCAGAGTTGGAATGAAGAGGGACTCTTCGTCGCGGAAGATAATGGGTGGAACTGGCCAAAGTTCGCGGCAGATAGCATCGGCCAGGGACTTCCTGACTGTGTTGGAATTCTAACCCCGGAAGACGGTCAAATTCAGGGCGCACTTTGGCTGGATGTCGCCGTTCCCTCGTTGCTTTGTCCTAACCAACAGGCCTTGCACATACAGCGACTGGCGACAGCCCCACGGAACCGCGAAGGTGTCGCAGAAGAGCCTAGGTTCAAAGCGGCCGGACGCGCATTGATGCTGTATAGCATCACTTATAGCTATGCGTTCGGCCTAGAAGGCCGTATCACCTTGTCGTCTTTGGAGGGGGCACAGAGCTTCTATGAGGGCTTGGGTTTGATTGACACTCGTGAACTGGACCATCAGGATCTGAAGATTTTCGAAGTTACACCCCTTGTCGCCCAGCGCATGCTCAAGACCTATCACCTCTTGTAAATTTACCAGCGAGCCTATCGAGCTTGTCGTCCCTTGAGTTTACGGCAAGGCAACTGACTGATGGACATTGATCGTTTTGTTACGAAGTATCCGAAGTTGTACCACATGGCGGCGCCAGAGAACTTGGACGCCATGCGCGTCCACGGTCTGCTCAGTACTTGCTCATTGACAGAGCGGTTCGGCTGCAGCGTTGAGGTCACGAAAACCCTGCTGTACTCGCACCGGGCAAAACCGCTGGCCATTGAGCATCCGAAGTACGGCCGTGCTACCGTCCGAGACCAGCACCCCCTCAGCCCGAAGAAACTAGCTGGACTCCTACGCGATGGCCTGACTGTAGAGGACTACCTAAAGCTTATCAATGGTCGTGTCTTCTTCTGGTGTGACAGGCGCCGCCTTGATTCCATGCGTTCGGCCTATGCCGGACGGCAGTGCGTCCTGACGATCGACAGCAGGAAGTTTCTATCGCGTTATTGGCGGCGGGTCGAGATCTGCCGCTACAACTCCAGCGACACACGCGCTAATAAGCCCCGCACGAGGCCGCTCTTTGAAGACCTCAGTATGCTCGATCGAGACGCACTGAGCGATATTGCAGAAGTGACGGTACCGGGCGAAGTGCCGGATGTCTTCGAATTTGTCGAAAGCGAGTGGGTAGGTACTTCTTCTGAAACGTTAGCCTAACGCGGCTTGGAGATTAAGCGCGCGTCCTTTGTGGCAGATATCAAGACTGTCCGTCAAAGTGGCAGGTAGTCGCCGAATTTCGTCAAAAAACGCGGCTGGGAGTTCTACTGGTGTCCCGCTGGCTCCAATCAAAAATAGGCAAGCGACGCCTGATGCCTATTTTCGTCTGCAAAGACATTCTCCATCGCTGCTTGCAGGAAAAAGCAGCCGTTCAAACGACATGTCTTTGCGCTGCGGAAAACAACGAGTTGCAGCGGGAAGGGACAGGGAATTGAACTGACAAATCGATTTTCACCCGCCTCTGCCCAGCGAGTAAGGACGCGTGCGCGCATGGGCACAAACCGCCTGGTTTGACACATCATCGATTGCCCGGTAGCCTTCACTTGTTCGACGATCTCCGCCGTTCGGTTCCGGAGGCGCGATGGCCGTAGTTGCCCGCAAATCCATAGTGGCAGTGGATTGCCCGCCGGGCTTTCGCCCGATGGTCGGCGACAATGAGCGGCGTGACCTCCAGCGATTCCTGCGAAAACACGGACCGTCCCGCAAGTCGGGCCGACTGCTGCCACCAAAGAACCTCGGTCAGCCGCGCCGTATCAAACTGTCCTGCCCACATGAGCACGAAGCCAACTAACTTCGACGGCTGACGTTCGAGCGCGGCGGTGAACTACTGAAGGCGCGAGACGCGCTGCACGACCTATACCTGTTTGATCCGTGCGATGCCGAAGTGTTTTAGCGCGCGCGCTCGAACGCCAGCCGCAATTCCAAGCACAATTGGAGGCGCTCATCGCGGAACGTCGACGGGCGGTTGAACAAGCCGGGCGACGCAATAACAACGTAAGCACCATTTAGAGAAGGAGAGCCTAAGATGTCTTACAGCCCGACACTTGGTCGCTGGATGGAGCAGGATCCGGCAGGTTACGTCGAAGGTTCGAGTCTCTACCAGTATGAGCGGAGCGACCCGATCAATCTGCTTGATCCGGCAGGGCTCGATGCCGCACCAGATCAAGCCAAATGGGACAAACAGAAAAAACCGGCTGAAGATGCGTTGAATTTTTGGAAGGACTTCCTGAATCTCCGTATGGGGAACAACCCTAACGGCGGCCCCATCACCGACGACTGCATGAAGAAGATGCTCGACATGATCCGTGCGATTTCCTGGGTAGAGAGCCAGCATGGCACAGCAGGCCAGAACCAACCGGGACGTGACCCGATGCAAAGTGGCAATCCCCGCGATAAATGGTGGCAGGCCGTTCAAGGCCAAGGTGGCGATCGCATCATCGGTGGTCCTGGCAAAGAGAACTGGAACGTTGGCGATCTACCTGGCGCAACACGGCATCCAGCACCGCCGAAGGGTCACGACGACCCGAATTTCACGCCAGATATGAGCTATTTTTGGGGCGTACTCGGATTCATTCACAAAACGAACACCGGCCCCAAGGGTGGTGGGAGGACGTATCGCTGCGGTGATTGCTCCTGGGACCAGCTGATTGATGGTGCGATCAAATACAACGGCGGTGGCGATCCCAATTACGGGCAGAAGATCAAGGATGCATTGAAGATGATCGGAAGCGGGCCGCAATAATGCGACGACTCCGCGTCACCATGTTGCTGTTCGTTCTCTCGCTATTATGCGTTTCATGTGCGAGCAGGCCGGACCTGCGCGGCCATATGTTACAGGCCGCTGAGCATACCGACCGCGACTTCCCGGACGGCACACAAAGAAAGCTTACGCAGTTTGCCTATATCGGTGACGTCACCACATCCGACGGGAGTATATTTCGCATTGTTGCTGCGCGCTCAGTCATCACTGGCATGCTCGCACCGCGCGGTCAGGCTTGGCTCAGCGTTCACGATC
>JAOAPB010000027.1 GCA_025462645.1 Edaphobacter sp.
TCGAAGACGCGGGCGGGGCCGGTGTGGAGGATGCGCTCGTGGCCAGCTACCTTGACGACGCAGCCCTCGGGGGCGAGGTTGCCCTTGAGGATGACGAGGCCGCCGGTGGGCTTGAGCGGGTGGTCGATGGGGTAGATGACGGGCTGGTTGGGCGTCTCGACGGCGTGGACGGCCTCTTCGGCGAGGGTCTTGCCGGTGACGGTGATCTGGCTGCCGTCGATGAGGCCAGCGTCGAGGAGGCGCTTGGCGAGGAGACGGGAGCCGCCTGCGTCCTGGTAGTCCTTGGCGGCGTACTTGCCGCCGGGGGAGAGGTCGCAGATGTGCGGCGTGCGCTCGCTGATGGCGTTGAAGTCGTCGATGGTGAAGGGGATGTTGAACTCGCGCGCGATGGCGAGCAGGTGGAGGACCGCATTCGTTGAACCACCAGATGCGCAGGCGGAGACGTAGGCGTTCTCGATGGCTTTGCGGGTGACGATCTTCGAGGGGCGGAGGTCGTTCTTGGCGAGCTCCATGACCAGGCGTCCGGCCTCGCGGCTGGCTTCTGCTTTATCGGGGGACATGGCGGGGACGCCGGTGATCTGGATGGGAGAGATGCCGAGGAACTCGCCCGCCATGGCCATGGTGTTGGCGGTGAACTGGCCTCCGCAGGCTCCGGGGCCGGGGCAGGCGGCAGCTTCGAGGGCTTCGAGCTGGTCATCGTTTATCTTTCCAGCCGCGTGGGAGCCCATGCCTTCGAAGACCTGAAGGATGGTGATCTCTTTGGTGGAGCCGTCGGGCTGCGGGAGCTTGCCGGGGGCGATGGAGCCTCCGTAGAGCATGAGGCCGGGAATGTCGAGGCGGGCGAGGGCCATGATGGCGGCGGGCATGTTCTTGTCGCAGCCGGCGATGCAGATGAGGCCGTCGAAGGAGTTGCCGCGGGCGACGAGCTCGATGCTGTCGGCGATGACCTCTCTGGAGATCAAAGATGCCTTCATGCCCTCGGTGCCCATGGTGATGCCGTCGGAGATGGTGACGGTGTTGAACTCCATGGGGGTTCCGCCAGCTTCGCGGACGCCCTGCTTGACGGCCTCGGCGACCTGACGGAGATGGAAGTTGCAGGGGCCGATCTCGGTCCAGGTGTTGGCGATGCCGATGATGGGCTTGTGCAGGTCTTCTTTGCTGAAGCCTACGCCGCGGAGATAGGAGCGGGCGGCGGCGCGGGAGGGGCCTTCGGTGAGGACTTTGGAGTTTCTCTTTGCGGGATTGAGTTCGTTGCTCAAGAGTCAGCCTTTCAGGTGGTGCTAGTTAGCAAGTCAGCTTGTCAGCGAAGTACAAGGGCAAAAGCGATCCCTGCAGGATGACAAACAAAAAACAAAGGTGAACAGCAGATCCTCCGCTTCGCGAAGGATGACAACTAAGAGGCCGTAGCTCTCGGTGCGAGCCAGAAGTCTTTGTCGTGTCCGGACTCGTAGGAGTCGAGTTCGGACTCGTGGCGCAGGGTGAGGCCTATGTCGTCGAGGCCGTTCAGGAGGCAGTACTTGCGGAACGGGTCGATCTCGAAGGTGGCGCTGAAGCCCTGGTCGTCGGTGATGGTCTGGGCTTCGAGGTTGATGGTGATCTTGTGCTTCGGATTTGCGGCACTGCGGGCGGAGAGGAGGCTGACGTCGGACTCGGGGAGGCGGACGAGGGCCATGCCGTTCTTGCCAGCGTTGGAGAAGAAGATGTCGGCGAAGGTGGGGGCGATGACGGCGAGAAAGCCGAAGTCGGTGAGGGCCCAGGCGGCGTGTTCGCGAGAGCTGCCGCAGCCGAAGTTCTTGCCGGCAATGAGGATTTTGGCTCCGGCGTACTGCGGCTGGTTGAGGACGAATTCGGTATTGGGCTCGCCGGTGTTGGGGCCTTCCTGGATGCGGCGCCAGTCGAAGAAGAGGAACTCGCCGTAGCCGGTGCGCTCGATGCGCTTGAGGAATTGCTTGGGGATGATCTGGTCGGTGTCGATATTGGAGATATCGAGGGGGGCGGCGGTAGAGGTGAGGACGTTGATGGGCTGCATTATTTCGCCTCCTTCGAGTCGTTGAACTTCCACGTGCGGATGTCGGTGAAGTGACCGGTGATGGCTGCGGCCGCGGCCATCTGGGGACTGACGAGGTGGGTACGGCCTCCGCGGCCCTGGCGGCCTTCGAAGTTGCGGTTGGAGGTGGAGGCGCAGCGCTCGCCGGGGGCGAGGATGTCGGGGTTCATGCCGAGGCACATGCTGCAGCCGGGCTCGCGCCAGTCGAAGCCTGCGGTGGTGAAGACTTTGTCGAGGCCTTCTTCTTCGGCCTGTTTCTTGACGTGCTGCGAACCGGGAACGACCATCGCGCGGACGGTGGCGGCTACATGATAGCCGCGGACTACCTTGGCTGCGGCGCGGAGGTCTTCGATGCGGGCGTTGGTGCAGGAGCCGAGAAAGACACGGTCGATATTGATCTGCTCGATGGGAGTGCCTGGCTTGAGGTCCATGTATTCGAGGGCGCGCTCGAAGTTCTTTTTGTCGGCCTCGCTGGCGGTGGGGTCGGGAAGGGGAACGGTGGACTTGACGCCGGTGACCATTCCGGGTGAGGTGCCCCAGGAGACGGTGGGAGTGATGTCGGCGGCGTTGAGGGTGAGCTCGCGGTCGAAGGCGGCGCCTTGGTCGGTCTTGAGCTCGGACCAGTGGGCTACGGCTTCGTCCCATGCCTTGCCCTGCGGACTGAAGCGGCGGCCCATGAGATAGGCAAAGGTGGTGGCGTCGGGGGCGATCATTCCGGCGCGGGCACCGGCCTCGATGCTCATGTTGCAGATGGTCATGCGGCCTTCCATGGAGAGGGCGCGGATGGCGGAGCCGGCGTACTCGACGACGTAGCCGGTGGCTCCGGCGGTGCCGATCTCGCCGATGATGTGGAGGACGATATCCTTGGCGGTGACGCCGGCGGGCAGGTCGCCTTCGATGTTGATGCGGAAGGTCCTAGGCTTGTCCTGCGGCAGGGTCTGCGTCGCCATGACGTGCTCGACTTCGCTGGTGCCGATGCCGAAGGCTAAGGCTCCGAAGGCTCCGTGGGTGCTGGTGTGGGAGTCGCCGCAGACGATGGTCATGCCGGGCTTGGTGAGGCCGAGCTCAGGGCCGATGATGTGGACGATGCCCTGATTGGGGGACTGGACGTCGTAGAGCTCGACGCCGAAGTCGGCGCAGTTCTTGCGCAGGGCTTCGATCTGCTTCGAGGCGATCTGGTCGACGATGTGGAGGCGGTCCTCGATGCTGCTGGTGGGGACGTTGTGATCGACGGTGGCGACGGTGCGATCGGGACGGCGGAGCTTGCGGCCAGCGAGGCGGAGGCCGTCGAAGGCCTGCGGGCTGGTGACCTCGTGGACGAGGTGGAGATCGATATAGAGAATCGAGGGCTCGCCTGCGGGCTCGATTACGAGATGCTGCTGCCAGACTTTTTCGAATAACGTTTTTGGTGTCGTTGTCATGGGTGTGCCTTCTGATCGGTTTGCTGCCTGGTGATGGTGTTGGCTCCGACGGCTGCGGGTGCGACCTGATGCGGCTGGCCGTCGGGGTCTACAAGGATGGCGTTAGTGATGTGCTCGATCGTCTTGCTATCGGCCAGAGGTTCTGCGGTCCAGCGAGCGATGCTGCGGACGAGGGCAGACGGGATGCGATCGGGGTTGAGAACACGATTCGCGAAGAGCCAGAGGGTGTACTCCGCCTCGGATTGGTCGGGCGTCTTGTTCTCTTTGATCCAGTCGATGGCGGCGAAGGCAACGAGGGGATGGAGAGCACCGAGATCGATGAAGAGAAGGCCGCGGTCGGGGCAGAAGTGAGGGACGCAGCCGTCGATGGTGAGGTAGCGATTGTCGTCGGCTATGACTTTGCCGGGAGCGGAGAGAAAGTTAAGAGCGGTTTCGGCGAGAGGGTCGTAGGGGCGTCCCTTGCCGGGATCTCCCCAGAAGGTCTGGGGGGCGGTGAGGTGCTGCTTGAGAAAGGAGAGGAAACGCGGGTCGTTGGTGAGACCGTTTTCGTTGCCGGCCGGTGCGGGGGTGGCGTACTGCCAGAGCCATTGCAGATCTTCGGTCTGCTTCTTGTCTCGCTTGAGTTGAGGGAAGTGCGTTTGCGCAGGCATCGCCACCGCCGCTCCGGTGATGAGGAGTAGTAGGGAAGCGGTAGCGAGTTGGAGGTGGAGGCGCATTCGGCAATCAGCTATTTGTATTCCGTATTCGTAGAGGTCGATCTCTTTGAGGTGAAGATGACGAGGACGTTCACGAGGGTGAACATCAGCACACCCGTGATGACTAGCGGAACCAGCGCCGTTCCGGTAAGCCATCGGTAGAGCAGAGCGGCGGAAACGGCGCAGTTCATCAGAAGCAACTTGACTCGCGGCTTCATCGGACTGCTCATACGGCGTGCATGGCCTGCCTGCGATCGATGGACTCGGCCAGGGCCTGATGGACTAGCTTGCCCATCTCCTGCGTGGTGACTGCCGCCTGGCCGGGCTCCTGGCCGCGGGCTATGTCTGCGGTGCGGTAGCCTGCATTCAAAACTTTGTGGACGGCTTGTTCGACGGCGCGGGCATCCTGCTCGAGGTCGGCCGAGTGGCGGAGGACCATGGCGGCGGTAAGGATGGCGCCGAGTGGGTTTGCCTTGCCGGTGCCTGCGATATCGGGGGCGCTGCCGTGGACGGGCTCGTAGAGATTGACGGCTCCGCCGATGGTGGCCGAGGGCAACATGCCGAGGGAGCCGGTGATGACGCCGGCTTCGTCGGAGAGGATGTCGCCGAAGAGATTTTCGGTGAGGACGACATCGAAGTTTCGGGGGATGTTCATGATGTGCATTGCCATGGAGTCGACGAGCTGGTGCTCGAGGGTGACGTCGGGGTAGTCCTTTGCGACTTCGGTGACGGTGGCGCGCCAGAGCTGCGAGACCTCGAGGACGTTGGCCTTGTCGACGGAGGTGACCTTCTTGCGGCGCTTGCTGGCGAGCTCGAAGGCTACGCGGGCTACACGGACGATCTCGTCGCGGGTGTAACGCATGGTGTTGATGGCTTCGTTGGTGTCGCGATCCCACCAGCGCGGCGCGCCGAAGTAGAGGCCGCCGAGGAGCTCGCGGACGAAGAGGATGTCGACGTCTTTGGTGACCTCGGGGCGCAGGGGGGAGCTGGCGCTAAGGGCAGAGTAGGCGATGGAGGGGCGCAGGTTGGCGAATCCGCCGAGGGCCTGGCGGATCTGGAGCAGACCGGCCTCGGGGCGCTTATCCGGCGTGAGGGAGTTGAACTTGTTGTCGCCTACGGCACCGAGCAGGACGGCGTCGGAGTCGAGCGCGGCATCGAGGGTAGTGGTGGGGAGTGGCGAGCCGGTGTCGGTGATGGCGACTCCGCCGATGAGGCCTTCGACGAAGGTGAAGTCGTGGCCGCCCAGCTCCGCTACGGCGCGGAGGATGCTGGTGGCTTGCTGGGTGACTTCGGGGCCGATGCCGTCGCCGGCGAGTACTGCAATTTTGAGGCGCATGACTCTTCCTTTTTCTATGTCGCTAGGCGATCGAGACGGTGGACTTGTCCAGTTGGAGAAGCTTCAGGAGGTCCTGATCGTAGATGGATTTCTTGCGGTCGGCGAGCTCGGTGAAGCGGTGGTAGACCTCATCGAGCTGTTCGCGAGTTAGGGTGTGGCCGAGCTTTTCGAGACGGTCGGCGAGAGCGCGGCGACCACTGTGTTTTCCGAGAACGATGTTAGTGTGCGGGACGCCGACAGAGGCGGGCGTCATGATCTCGTAGGTCAGCGGGTTTGAGAGGACACCGTGCTGGTGGATGCCGGACTCGTGAGCAAAAGCATTGGCTCCGACAATCGCTTTGTTCGGAGAGCATTGGAAGCTGATAATCTCGCCTAACATCTGGCTGGTCGGATAGAGCTGCTCCATCTTGATTCCGCATTTATAAGGGAAGTGATCTCGGCGCACCATGAGGGCGGCAGCAACTTCTTCCAATGCAGCATTTCCCGCGCGTTCTCCGATACCGTTGATGGTGCACTCGATCTGACGGGCTCCGCCTTCAATGCCGGCGAGTGAGTTGGCGACTGCCAGGCCAAGGTCGTCGTGGCAGTGCGTGGAGAAGACGACATTTTCGCTGCCAGGAACCTCCCTCTTCAACATCTGGAAGATAGCGGAGTATTCCGAGGGCGTGGTGTAGCCGACGGTGTCCGGAATGTTGATGGTCGTTGCTCCGGCCTGAACAGCGACAGTGACCATCTTGACCAGAAACGCCGGTTCGCTGCGAGTGGCATCCATAGGAGAAAACTCGACGTCTTCAACGAGAGACCGGGCGAGTCGGACGGATTCGGCGGCCTGATCGAGCGCTTCTTCGCGGCTGATGCGCATCTGGTGCTCAAGATGGATGTCGGAGGAGGAGAGAAAAGTATGGATTCGCGAGAGAGAGGCAGGCTCGACAGCACGGGCCGCGGATTCGATATCCAGCCGCTTGGCGCGAGCGAGAGCTGCGATGCGGGGACCTTTTACCTCTTTGGCGATGGTGTGGACGGATTCAAAGTCACCATCAGAGGAGATGGGAAATCCCGCTTCGAGGATGTCGACGCCGAGAGAAGCGAGCTGGTGCGCCATGCGGAGTTTTTCGTCATGGTGCATGGTGCAGCCGGGGGACTGCTCGCCGTCGCGGAGGGTGGTGTCGAAGAAGACGATCTGGTTGTGTTCGAGCATATGGGCTAGGCACTCTCGATCTGGAGTTGATCATAATGGGGGCTTATGATCAATTCCACCGGTATCATAAATTCTAATTGGCATATTGGCGTGCCTTACATCGATGGCAGCGAGGTGAAGCTTGGATCTGGTCCAGATGGAGACGTTTCTGGCGGTAGCAGAGGAGCGAAGCTTTTCACGAGCGGCTGCACGACTCCATCGTACTCAGCCAGCGGTAAGTCAGGCAATCGCCAAGCTCGAGGGGGAGCTGGGGGAGATTCTTTTCGAGCGATCCTCGCGGGATGGGACACTGACCGATGCCGGTGAGGTTCTACGGGAGTATGCAGCCAAGTTACTGAATCTGCGGAATGAAGCAGAGGGAGCGCTGACAGAGCTGCGAGAGTTGCATCGGGGAAGGTTGAACCTTGCCGCGAATGAGTACACCTGCCTTTATTTATTGCCGCTGCTGGATGAGTTCCGGAGACAGAATCCCCGGATCAAACTGGCGGTGCAACGGACATTGGCGAGTCGGATCTCGGACGAGGTGTTGATGCATTCGGTGGAGCTGGGAGTGCTATCGTTCCGGCCGGATGACTCCCAGGTGAAGTCGATGGTGGTGTACCGGGATGAGCTGGCGTTTGTGGTGAATCCGAAGCATCCGTTTGCCGGGGCGGGGAAGATTTCGATCCGGCAGCTGGGGACGCAGAACTTTATTGCACACAATATTCCGTCACCGCAGCGGCAAAAGGTAATTCAGACGTTTAAGCGGCATAAGACTCCCCTCCAGATGGGGGTTGAGCTGCCGTCGCTGGAGGCGATCAAGAGGTTTGTAGAGATGGGGAATGGCGTGGCGCTGGTGCCTGGGTTGACGGTGCGGCCGGAGCTGGAGAGCGGCGCGCTGGTTCGGGTGGAGGTGCCGGAGCTGCAGATCGAGCGCAAGCTGCGGCTTGTCTATCGGAGGCAAGCTAGTTTGTCTCATGCGGCGCTGGCATTTTTGAAGGTGGTGGAGGCGTATGCCGCAGCGCATGGGGATCCTTATTGTTTTCAGCTCGAACGCGGCATGTAAGCACCTGTGAATTTTTTGAATGTCGAAGAACCTTTGCGACAAATGTGCGTCTGTACGAGTAGATTTGCACTGGACATTTTCGTCCGGAGAATGCTGTATGAGGTGATTCGATGAAGACGACACTGTTTCGTAGACCAGGGGTGCGGGCAGCTTTGCTGGCGCTCTGTACCGCTACGTTATGCGCTGCACCGATGATGGCGCAGGATAGCTCCGCAACACCACCTGCGACGCAGGACAATATGGGCGGACATGGCGGACGGGGCGGTCGCATGGGAGAGGAGCGTCAGTTGTCGATGCTGACCAAGAAGCTGAACCTGACGCCGGACCAGGTGACCCAGGTGAAGGCCATCGATGATGACACGATGGCGCAGGCCAAGGCAGTGCGGGATGACACATCGATCGCACAGGCTGATAAGCGCGCGAAGATGATGGAGATTCGCAAGGCCTCGCAGGACAAGATACGGGCCGTGCTGACGGACGATCAGAAGGCGAAGTACGACGCAATGCAGGCACAGAGGCACGAGAAGATGAAAGAACGGAGCCAGGGAGCTGAGTCTCCTGCGGCACCACCCCAGTAAGCCAATGCTCAGCGATAGGCCGGAGGGAGAGGTTATCCTCCGGCCTTCTTGCGTTTGGAACTCTCTGATGGGGCCGGTGCGGTTACAATGAAGGATAAGAGCACTATGGCGCTCCGTAACTGCGGCAAGCGCGTTGCCTGCGGGACAGCGTAAGTCGTTGCGGACGAATTCGAAGGGATCTAGCGAAGAATGAAGAAGACGATGTTGTTGGGCGCGCTGATGCTGATGTCGGCTGCCGGGTATGCGCAGGAGAGTCGGCAGGACGTGAGCGTGAGCGGTATAGGTGTATTCGCTCCGCAGGTGAATGGGAATGCTGTTCAGTTGAACAGCACGAGCGCGGTGGGCTTTCTGGGTAGCTACCGTTACATGCTGACGCCACACAGTGCGCTTGAGTTGAACTACTCCTATGCACAGAACTCGTATGCCTACAGGACGAGCTTTTTGCCGAATGGACGCGTTCATGCGCGGCAGCAGGAGATCACCGGCGCCTATGTATACAACTTCCGGAGCTTCCACAACTTCAACCCGTTCGCTGAGGTTGGTGTCGGCGGGCTGATCTTCACTCCTATCCGGGACTCCGCGACCAACCTGTTCGATACGAAGCAGAATACGAATATCGGCGCTCTGTTCGGTGCCGGCGTGGCGTATGAGTTAAGCCCGAGCTTCGACATTCGCGCTGAATACCGTGGTTTTGTGGTGAAGTCACCTGATTTCGGGCTGACGGACTTCAAGACGAACCGGTATGAGGTCGTTTCGATACCTGCCATCGGCATCGCTTACCATTTCTGACTTGTCGGCTGATCGATAGTCCCTTGCCTGGGCAGGATCTCTCACAGAGGTCCATGCCCTGGCAGGAGCTCTTTGCCTCAAAACAAACCCCGGTTTCGGCCGGGGCTTTGTTATTTGCGGGAATGTAGATCAGGTGAGTAAAAGCGCTATTTGAAGTGGTACGCGGCGCCTACGGTGAGCAGGGTCGGAGTAAGGCCGGAAGGGGGGAAGCCGAACCATCTCTGGTATTCGAAGTCTCCTCGGACGTAGACGTGGCGAAGCGCCTTGTAATCGACCCCGCCACCTGCCGCGACCATGTTGTAGGCGAGGTTAGCGGTGGTTACGCCAGCGTTGGCGAAGTTGAAGACGCCACGACCGTACATCACCTTTCCGTAGGGGACGAACTTTCCATAGGTGCGGAAGTAGCGGCCGCCGATCTCGTAGCTCTTCTCGTAGATATTGGTCTCACCGTCTTTGACGAAGCGAAATTCGCCTTCGATGCCGAGGTGCGAGCTGACGTCGAAGTCAAAGTAGGCGGTGCCGCCGTTTACACGGTTAGGCAGGTAGTCGGTATTGGCGTTGGTAAAACCAACGCCAATACCGAGATCTGCTTTGCGTGAGGCCGTTGGAGAGGCTTGAGCGTGCAGCCTGGATGCTCCTCCCATGAACACGACGAAGACGAGGATCCTTGTTAGCACGTACATCCCCTTAAAACGGTCAGGTGAAGCTGTAAGGCAGACCGTGGGCTTTGAATCGAGTAAGGCTTCTTAAGAGTTAGGTTGCAATTGTAAAGGTTAGCGGAAGGAGTACGCCATACCGATGGTTCCGACTATGGGTGTGAGTCCATTGGTTGAAAAACCTGGCCATCTCTGGTATTCGAGATCAAATGCGCGAACATTGATGTGATGCGTTGCCCGAATGTCCAGGCCACCACCGAAGGCATATATTCCATAGGTGAAGGTGGCATGAGGCGAGGTGTCGTACTGAAATTGAAGGCGACCGACGCCGAAGAGCGCTTTGGCGTATGGGCTGAAGCGCTTATGCCGAAAGACATAACGGGGACCGATGAGATAGGAGTCTTCACCGACGTCAGCAGGAGTGAGAATGCTGACCTTGTGTATGTCGCCTTCAATACCCAAGTGCCGGGTGAGGTCAAAGGTGCCATAGATCGTGATGCCTTTGATCTTCTCAGGAGTGTAGTCGGAGTTTGCCAAAGATACGCCGGCACCGAGCTGCAAAGAGCCGGCACGCGTAGCTGCGGGAATAGCCTGAGCGTGCGACGAGCCAACCAGTCCAAGCATGCAGGCGAAGGTGCCGATAAAAGAAAGGCGCTTCAAGTTAGTGTGCCTCCTAAAGAGAGATGGGTCGTAACAGTAGGGGAGAGAAGGAGATACTGGGTTGACTTCTCTATCTTGAAAAGAGCGGGGACTGGCTGTTGAGGTCCAAGTCCCCCGGGTTATTCATGAACTAGTTTTGAGGTGTCGTGGTTGGAGTAGCCGCTGGAGTTGCTGCTGCCGGGGCAACAGTGTTGTTAGCAGGTGGGGCCGTGGCGGGTGTAGCCGTATTCGCCGCAGGCTCTCCCGGAGCCTTGTAGTAGCCCAACTTTAGATAAACCGGCTCCACCTCAAACGGCATCTTGTCAGAGGCCGAGAGGAGCGGTTCATAGGCGGTGTGCAGGACGATGACCTGATCACTCCAGGGATCGAAGCGCAGGAAGCTGTCGAGCGGCATAGCCGCCTGCTGTTTCAGGTCCTTGACGTCCAGTTTGGGGCCCTTGGCGATAATTGCCTGCATCCAGAAGGTGGAATCGTTGTCATTCTTGACCAGACCATCGCCGATCATGGGCTGATTGAGTGCATGAAGTGCCTTGACGCGCTGCTGCAGCTGCTGGAGATAGAGGGCAAAGTACTGCTGACCACCTGCAAGTTCCTTGGCGCTCAACAACTCCAGAGCTTTTTTGGCGGCAGCGGCGTTATCCTCATCGGTATGGTGCATGGGGATGCGATTGAATACAGACGTTGAGGGAAAGAGAAGACGATCGTTGAAGGCGAACTTGGTATCAAGACGATGGCCGAGAACGATGTGGGCAATCTGAAAGGCCAGGATGGCATTGAGGTTCCCCATCTGCTGTGCGCCGTCCTGCGTGACGATGCCCGTGGTATCGAGCAGGCTCTTGGAGATGATGATGGTGTTGCCGACCGAGAGAGACTCAAGCGGCTGCGTGAGCAGGGTGCGGCAGTGGATGGGGCGGGAGAGGACGATGTTGTTATAGGCCAGGATGTTGCCTGCGAGCGCTTCCAGCGTTTTGTCGAACTCGCTGGGGGCATCGAGAAGACCGGCCTGGAAGAGACGATCTACAACGTTGTCCTCGGCCTGCTGGACCCAGGCGCGCTGTGCCCCGAGAGGGCTGACGTCCTGGGCGTCGTTGCTGACGTCAGTGGCGCCTACGACATCCAGAGAGGTGTTCTCAGACTCCTTGGAGGGAACCTTGAGGACATAACCCCAGATGTGATTGATCGCCTTAAACTTGAGGGTGCTGGTGATGCTCTTGGGATCGCTCTCTTCGACGTAGAAGGAGGTAGGGAGCCAGAGGTCGGGCTGAACGTTGGTGCGCCAGCTGTCGAAGTGGTAGTACTCGCTGTGATCTCTCTCGCTGCCTGCGAAGTTTCCGTTGAAACGGACGACGTTGCCGTTACGGGTCTCGATCCAGATGCGACCGAAGAAGCGGCCTGTGGCGCGCTTGCCGTTGACAGGCGTCACGTCGAAGACGGCGGTGGGGGTGTTGCCGAGAAAGTCGTTGCGGACGTAACCGAAGACATAGTGCTGCCGGTCAAAGTCGTTCGAGTCCATGAGGATCATCTGGACGAAGCCAGCCTGATGGAAGTTGAGTTGCAGGCTGCTGCCGAGGCCAGTGAGAAATGACGCGGATTGCTTGAAGAAGCCGAGTTTGCCGCCGTAAGAGTCGCTTTTGTTGACTTGATAGGAGCTGTCGCCAATTATTTTGCTGAACTCCACACGGCCGAGGAAGTGCTGGTCGGAGTCAGGGGCCTGGCCGACAACGGGATCCGGCTTCATGTTCTGGATGTAGGTCTCGACGAGAGGGGCCCGCTCCTTGATAACCTTGATGACCTCTTTTTCACGCCCGATCGCCTTGTCGATAAGAGCATTCTGGCCTGGTGTGAGTTTGCGGGAAGGCAGGGCGTCCTCTGGCTGCTTCTTCTTGCCGAAGATAGAGAGACCGGATGCTGCCTGGGAGGAGAAGGCGGTTGCGACGAAGAATGCCAGCAGCAGCCCGGCGGTGGAGTGTTTCCGGAAGATCATGATTTACGGCTCCTGCGGTGACCTAAGGTCATCCTGGTAATGGTCTTACATGCTAGTTCAAAGTGAAGCCGGATAAAGCCGATCTAACCGGCGAGTTGGAAGGCGACGTTGACGATACCCTCCCAATCGACCGGATGACCCGATGCGTCGAGGGCAGGCTGGAAACGAGTGCCTTCGACGGCACGGCGGGCAGAATCGCCCAGTCCGTGGCCAAGATCACTGGTGACGTCCAGAACATGAACGGCACCAGTCGCAGACACATGAATACGAACCGAAACGACACCTTCAATGTGAAGCTTGGTAGCTTCGGCGGTGTACTCAGGACGCGGCTTGAAGAGAACCTTGGGGGCAGACTTGGCAGTCGTTGGGTCGGGTCCAGCCGGCTTGGGCATGGGCGGCGGAGTGTTCTGGCCGAGATTGACAGGGCCAGCGACGCGTCCGGGCGCATTCATAGGCCCTGTAGCACCGGGGACACCGAGTTTGACGCCCCTGACCGCGTTGGCAGCGTTGTCTCTACCGTTCATATTCTGGCTGGAGGCTGAGCCGGAGCCGAGATGAACAGCCGTCGCGGCCGGGCCCATGCCGGTGTTGGATGCCGGCATACCGGCCATACCCCGTTGTCCAAGATTGATGTCGCTGGTCGCGGGGCGGTTGGAGGGCGCGATGGGATTGTTCTGCTGGCCCAGTGAGACCGGCGCGGGGTGTGGCGAATTGTTGATTACCGCAGCGGGCTGCGCTCGTGCGAGATTGACAACCTTAGGTGCGGGTGGCGGTTGAACCATCTTCGGCGGCGCAGGCAGAACGACAGGAGCCTGCTGCACCATCTTTACCTCTGGCGGTTTGGGCACATCGGGAAGCTTAACCTCGGGCGTCTTGATCTTAGGCGGCTCGACCTTGGCGACGGGAGGAGTGGGAAGCGGCTTGAGCTTTGGTCGAACAGGAGGTGGTTCGGGCTTCTTGATTGGGACGGGCTCAATGAGCGTGACGAGTTTAGGGCTGCTGTCTATGGTCTTCTTCGCAGCAGCGCCGAGGATGCAGATGATGATGGCGACGACGACGTTGAAGGTGATCGAGGTGAAGAGCGATGCCTTGCTCTGGCTGCCGTCGTCGAGAACGCCGAAGTGAGTGAACTGAGTATTTGGCGGAGCTTGGTCTTCAGTGCGAAGCGGCTTTGCCATAGAAAAAATCCTTCGAATGGCCTCTAAATGGAGGCGGGAGGATGAGACCAATTCCAGCGACAGAAACCAGAATCGGTGGAACAGGAGTAAAAATCTCCGAATACCTTGCCGGAGCGCCGTCGAGTGTTCGAACTCTGCCGAACTTCTCGATAAAACTGCTCACGACGAAAAACGAAGTCACTTTCGCCGCGATAGCTTAGTTAGACAGACGATAGGAGCAATGTAAAAGGTTGCAGCAGGCGCCGTGCATCGGGGGAGATCTTGCCGGGCTCTGCCAATCACTTCTTATAAGTATATTGCCGTAACCGTATGTTATTGACACTGATACTTTTGTGGTATGCAAGAGTAGAACGGAAGGAGCTAAATTATGAAGATTCTGATAACGGGCGGGGCAGGCTACATTGGTGGTACCGTGGCCAGAATGTTGCTGGCTGGTGGCCATGCCGTCACGGTGTACGACAACCTCTGTCATAGCAAGCGATCCGCAGTGGCGGAGGGAGCGGAGTTCGTTGAGGGGGAGCTGGCAGATCGTCCTTTGTTAGAGGGCGTTTTGCAGACTGGGCGGTTTGATGGAGTGATGCATTTCGCTGCGCTGATTGAGGCGGGCGAGAGCATGAAGCGGCCAGAGGTTTATTTTCGGAACAATACGGCTTCGACGTTGAGCCTGTTGGAGGCGATGTTGGCTACCGGGCATGACCGGGTGGTGTTCAGCTCGACGGCGGCCTGTTATGGGGAGCCGGAGTCTACTCCTATTCTTGAGGACGCGAAGCTGAAACCCACTAACCCATACGGGGAGAGCAAGTTACTGGTAGAGCAGATGCTTGGGTGGCTGAATGTCTCGCATGGGTTCCGGTATGCGAGCCTGCGTTACTTCAATGTGGCCGGTGCGATTGAGGGCTATGGGGAGGCGCATGAGCCGGAGTCGCATCTGATTCCGCTGATTCTGGACGTGGCTCTGGGGCGGCGGGCGAGCATCAAGATCTTTGGAAGGGACTATCCGACCAAGGATGGGACCTGTGTACGGGATTATATTCATGTGCAGGATCTGGCTGAGGCGCATCTACTTGCATTGGGGGCACTTAAAGAGAAGAGCCGGCTTATCTACAACATCGGGAACGGGCAGGGTTTCACGGTGTTGGAGGTGATTGAATCTGTGCGGCGGGTGACGGGAAGGCCTATCGCTGTTGAGGAATGTGAGCGGCGGGCGGGCGATCCGGCGGTGCTGGTGGCCAGTTCGGAGAAGATTAAATTGGAGCTGGGATGGCAGCCTCAGTTTGCCGAATTGGACAAAATTATAGCGAGTGCCTGGGAGTGGCATCAGCGGCGTTATTCCTAGGTTTTTCGCGAAAAACGATGGCCAGACTGTGGTTTTATGTCTGGCCATCGTGGTTTGTTTGTGGTGAATTGGTGGCGTGGAGAGGTGTTTCTTGATTGAAAGTATGTTCCATATGCATTCGCCGTTGCTCGAGAAGATGCTGCGCCCCGTCATTGTGTACTTATGCCTGATCGTGTTTCTGCGGGTGTTCGGGAAGCGGGAGTTGGCTCAGCTGAATCCGTTCGACCTGGTGGTGCTGTTGAGCCTGTCGAACACGGTACAGAACGCGATGATCGGGGACGACAACTCGGTGACGGGCGGAGTCATCGGGGCGTTTTCGTTGCTGGCCATCAACTGGTTGCTAACGCTGGTGCTGTTCAAGTTTCCGAAGGTGAACGAGAAGGTGGAGGGCAAGGAGACGGTGCTGATCCGGCATGGCAAGGTGGACTGGGAGGCGGCGAAGAAGGAGGCGCTGACAGAGCTGGAGCTGAAGTCGGTGATCCATAAGCAGGGGTTGAATAGCTTCTCGGAGGTGGAGAGGTGCGTGCTGGAGCCGAATGGGACGTTCTATGTGGAGGCAATTCAGCCGGGGGCTGGTGATATTGAGCGGGCTGAGGTGCTGAAGGAGGTTCAGGCACTGGCGGCTGAGGTTCGGGAGTTGAAGGGCTTGCTGGCGGCGCGGGGGTAGAGAAGATGTTTCTTCCCTTGACATTCGACAGGAGAGGGGCGTATTCCTTCTGCTGTCGAATGCCGAGGGGACGATGCCACCATCTACCGATCTGCTGCAGGGGACACTGGATCTATTAATTCTGAAGACGCTCGCGCTTGAGTCGATGCATGGGTGGGGTATAGCACAGCGGATTCAACAGGTGTCGAAAGAGGTGCTGCAGATCGGGCAGGGATCGCTCTACCCGGCGCTGCACAGGCTGGAGTACAAGGGCTGGATCAAAGCGGAGTGGGGGGCTTCGGAGAACAATCGCAAGGCCAAGTTCTACTCTCTGACGAAGACGGGGCAGATGCAGCTAGAGGTAGAGCTTGCCGATTGGGATCGGCTGACGACGGCAATTGCACTGGTGCTCAAGCGGGCTTGAGAGGGTTGCGCATGATTGAGGAATGGCTGACGCGTCTTCGTTTTTTGATAACCCGCAGGACTCATGCCGAGGTCGATGATGAGCTGGTCTTTCATCTGGAGCAGCAGATTGAGGCGAATCTTGCTGCGGGGATGGAGGCAGGGGAGGCCCGGAGGCAGGCGCTCGTTTCCTTTGGAGGTGTAGAGCGTGCGCGTGAAGAGTGTCGCGAACAGCGGCCTGGATATCTCCTGGAGACGCTTGTGCAGGATGTGCGCTACAGCCTTCGAGGTTTTCGCCGCAATCCGGTCTTCACGACCACCGTCGTAGTGACGCTGATGCTGGGGATTGGAGCAACGACGGCAGTGTTCAGTGTTGTGGACCGAATTCTATTCCGTGACTTGCCGTATGCACATGCGGATCGGCTTGTATCGCTAGGGCTGGCGCACTCGCTTGAGACGCAGGAGTTCATGCTGGGCTTTTTCTACTACGACTGGCGCAACAATCAGAGAGTCTTCGAAGCGATGACCTCCGAGGGGACCGTAACCCGCGGATGCGATTTGACGGAGCGAAACCCTAGGCAGTTGAGCTGTTCGCAGGTGGAAGCGAACTTCCTGCCCACGCTTGGCATCTCCCCCGTTCTGGGACGCAACTTCCTGCCGGAAGAAGATCGCTCCCATGGGCCAAAGGTAGGTCTGATCTCGTACGGGTTGTGGCTAACGCACTACAACCTGGATCCGAGCATCCTGAACAAGACGATCGAGATTGATGGCAATCCTGTCCGGGTGATCGGTGTTCTGCCTAAAGACTTCGAGATGCCTCGGCTTCAGGCAGCAGATGTACTGCTTCCGAAGGCTCTCGACGAGGCGGATGATCGTAGAGGGAATCAAGGTTTAGGCATGCCGCGGAGAGCCTTCGCACGCCTAAAGCCCGGAGTTACCATCGAGCAGGCACGCTTCGAGCTTGAGCGCTTCTTCAAAGATGCGCAGAAGGTGATTCCAGCGGACTTCCGCAAAGATTTTCATCTCAGAATTCGTTCTCTTCGTGACCGTCAGATGCAGGATGTGCGGGTGGAGGCATGGGTTCTGCTCGGAGCCGTTCTTGCCGTGCTGCTGATTGCGTGTGCCAACGTGGCGAGTCTGCTGATGGCGCGTGGCGCCATGCGACAGCGTGAGTTGGCGGTTCGGTCTGCCCTGGGAGCCAGTCGAGGCAGGTTGGCCCGTCAGGCGCTGGTCGAAGCGGTTCTTCTGTCGCTCGCCGGAGCGATTGCGGGCTGTCTTCTTGCAGAGGGGCTGCTGCGGGTGTTCCTTGCTCTCGCACCTGCGAGCATCCCTTACCTTCACAGGACACAGCTAGACCTGAGGATCATCGGCTTCACAGTGGCTCTTTCGATGGTGTGCGGGGCGCTGTTCGGCCTCGCGCCAGCGTTGCAGAGACCGAGCAGGGAGGCGCTGAACGGGCGCTCTCACCTGAGTCTCACCCATGCCTCTGTTCGCCAGTGGCTGGTCGTCGCACAGATCGCGATGAGCCTTGTTCTTCTGGCGGGGGCGACGCTTCTACTGCGCAGCTTCAGAAACCTGGAGAATCAGCACCTGGGAATGCGTACCGATAACACGCTGACGGTCAGCATAACCCTCGGAGAGCACAACTATCCAACCGCAGAGCGGATGATGACGTTCTTTCAGCAGCTGGAACGCCGGCTTCAGTTCGGTCCCGGAGTCAGCATCGTGGCAATGAGCGATTCGCTGCCGCCGGAAACTAGCCATAGCGGTGGACGGTACGACTCAATTCTTGTCTCGGGAAAGCCGCCTTCCAATGTAGGACCCAGTGTGATCGTGACAGATCGGAGAGTCTCTCCGGAGTACTTCCGCGCTTTGGACATTCCCATCTTGCGAGGCAGGGAGTTCAGCGATGAGGAGTTTGGCTCGAGCGACCATTTCGTTGTTCTAAGCCAACAGCTGGCTGGACGCTTGTTCCCGGGGGAAGATCCCATCGGTCAGCGTTTGAACTTCGAACGTTCGAACTTCGATCGTGGCAATAATCCGAATGCTCCCTGGTATACGGTCGTGGGAGTCGCAGCCAATGTAAAGAATAGTGGACTTACAGGGGAAGAGGTGCCGGAGTACTACCGGCTCAGGCGCAATCGTGTCGAAGATTGGGAGGGGCGCGGAGCCTGGGGCAGGACGTCGGTGATCGTCATAAGGACATCGCTGCCTGCGGATGCGATGTCACCGTGGATCCGCTCGCAGGTTGCAACGTTGGACCCCACGTTGCCGGTCAATATTGCAACTATGCAGCAGAGGGTGAGCAAGCTGGCCGAGCAGCCGAGGTTTCAGACGGTGCTGGTTGGCCTCTTTGCTGCGACTGGACTGTTACTCGCGGTGATAGGACTGTACGGAGTGATCTCTTTTCTGGTGGCACAGCGCACACAGGAGATTGGCGTGCGCATGGCTTTGGGTGCGAACAGGGGAGATATTCTGCGGCTGGTGATTGGCAGAAGTCTGCGGTTGATTGCCGGGGGAACTATTGTTGGATTGATTGCTGCGTTGGCGATGTCACGTGTGCTGTCGAGCCTGCTGTTCAGCATTGGTCCACACGACCCTGTCACTTTTGTTCTGGTGACGCTGCTGCTTGTGATCACGGCTCTTCTTGCTACGCTGATTCCAGCGGGTTCCGCAACGAAGGTTGATCCGATTGTGGCTTTGCGGTGCGATTAGACGAAGGGCGGCCTGGATGCGAGGTTTACTGCTCGGGGGTGTGGGAAGAGTTCTTTTCGAGGGCCTTGCGGTAGCGGTCGGGTGGGGTGGGGAGCTGGGAGTCGCGGATGGCGGCTCGGTAGCCTCCCATGTAGATGGAGTACATGACCGCGAGGGCGCAGCCTACGCCAAAGGCGAAGCCTAGAAAGAAGCCGATGCTGGCCGTCCAGTAGAAGGGCATTATGATGGCAGTCTATCTTGTGCAACTAATATTGGATCGTTTGCGGAGAGTGCTATGCGGGGATGGAGTTGGTTTGCTGCGGTGGGGATGAGTGTGGCTGCGGTTGCTTCGGCGCAGGATGTGACGGGGTTTGTGAATCAGCAGCTGCCAGGGCTGGTGGCGACTTATAAAGGGCTACATGGGGCTCCTGAACTCTCGCATCATGAGGCGAAGACTTCGGCGCTGGTGGCGGGGGAGTTGCGTAAGGCGGGGTATATGGTGACGGAGCGCGTGGGGAGGTATCCCGATGGTTCGCAGGCTTATGGAGTGGTGGGGATTTTGAAGAATGGCGCGGGACCGACGCTGCTGATTCGCGCGGATATGGACGCTTTGCCGGTGACGGAGGCGACGGGGCTGCCGTATGCGAGCAAGGTGCGGGGAACGAATCCGGCGGGGCAGGATGTGGGGGTGATGCATGCGTGCGGGCATGACATCCATGTGACGACGCTGATTGGCGTGGCTCGGGCGATGGCGGCGCTGAAGGGGCAGTGGCATGGGACGCTGATGCTGGTGGGGCAGCCTAGTGAAGAGACGATCGATGGGGCGAAGGCGATGATGGCGGATCGTCTGTATGAGCGGTTCGGCAGGCCGGATATGGCGATTGCGCTGCATGACTCGGCGATGCCCGCTGGGCTGGTGGCGGTAGTGCCGGGGCCGGCGCTGGCGAGCTCGACGTCGATCGACGTGGTGATGCGCGGTGTGGGGAGCCATGGGTCGGCTCCTGAGGCGGGGAAGGACCCGATTGTGATGGCAGGGGAGTTCATTACGCAGGTGCAGACGGTGGTGAGCCGGTCGGTGTCTCCGCAGCAGCCGGCGGTGGTGACGATTGGGGATATTCACGGGGGGACGAAGCGGAACATCATTCCGGAAGAGGTGAAGATGGAGCTGACGACTCGCAGCTATAGCGAGGGGGTTCGGCAGACGATCATCAAGGGAGTGGAGCGGACGGCGCGGGGCGTGGCGATTGCTGCAGGTGCTCCGGAGGACAGGATGCCGGTGGTGACGGTGCTGGATGGCGAGTCGACGCCTCCGATGATCAATAATGTGGAGCTTTCGGCGCGACTGCAGAAGCTGTTTGTGGCGAAGCTTGGGGCGCAGCATGTGATCGAGGTGAAGCCGATCATGGGAAGCGAGGACTTTGGGGTCTTCAGCATGGATGAGAAGATTCCTGCGGTGATCTTCTGGCTGGGGGCGGATGATCCGGCGGTGTATGCGGAGAATCAGAGGAAGGGCGTGGCTATGCCGTCGTTGCATTCGCCGCTGTTTTCTCCGGTGCCTGAGCCTACGTTGCGGACGGGAGTCACTGCTATGACGGATGCTGCTCTGGAGCTGTTGCAGTAGTGGTCATCGCTGCGCCGATGGGCGAAGTTCTTCTGTAGCAGGTGATTGCATCGATAACCGCCCGGGAGGGCGTTGATCGTTTTCTGGATATCGCTTTGGTCTTCCAATCCATCCTTTGTGGGTGAGATGTAATTTCTCAGCGAAATGCAGTCGGTGATGGCGCTAACTGCCGCTTTAGGAGCATCTAATTCCTGTCGTGGTTGAGGAGAGCGATGAAGATACTGAACCGTTGGTTGATTGCGTTGGCTGGCGTTCTTCTGCAGATGGCACTGGGCGCGGTATATGCCTGGAGCGTGTTTCGCATACCGTTGGCGAAACAGTTCGGCTGGACGATATCGGAAGTCACGCTGACCTTCACGATTGCGATTATGGTGCTGGGGTTCGCATCGTTCTTCGGTGGACTGTGGTTGAAGCGGGTGGGGCCGCGTGTCGTCGCGCTAACTGGCGGCGTGCTGTATGGCGCCGGGGTCTTTCTGGCTAGTTTTTCGAACCATGGGTTGTGGTGGCTTTATCTGACGTATGGGGTGATTGGCGGGATCGGGCTTGGATTTGCGTACATCGTTCCGGTGGCGGTTCTGCTGAAGTGGTTTCCTGACAAGCGCGGTTTGATGACGGGAATCGCTGTCGGTGGGTTTGGTGCAGGGGCGCTGGTGACGGCGCCGGTTGCTACGCGGCTGATTCAGAGTGTGGGTGTGCTTCAGACGTTCGCTTATCTAGGTGTCGGCTTTCTGATCGTGACTGTGGCTTCGGGCTACTTCATGCAGAATCCGCCGGATGGTTGGAAGCCTGAGGGGTGGACGCCTACACAGAAGGAGTTGGGGCAGAAGACGGCTAAGGACTTTACGCTGGGTGAGGCATTGAAGACGTGGCAGTGGTGGGCGCTTTGGCTGCTGCTGTTCTTGAATACGTCGGCGGGAATATCGGTGATCTCGCAGGAAGCTCCCCTATTTCAGGAGCTGGCGAATATCACGGCGATTACGGCAGCGGGGATGGTGGGCGTTGTAAGCATCGGAAATGCGCTGGGACGAGTGTTCTGGGCGTGGGTCTCGGACACACTGGGGCGGAAGATGACGTTCGCGGTGATGTTTCTACTGCAGATTTTGTTGTTCTGGTTCCTGCCCAGTTTTCACGCGGTTACGGCTATAACGATTGTGAGCTTCATCATTCTGATGTGTTACGGCGGCGGCTTCGGCACGATGCCTGCGTTTGCCGCGGATTATTTCGGGCCGGGGAATGTGGGGCCGATCTATGGGCTGATGCTGACGGCGTGGGGATTTGCGAGCGCTTTTGGGCCTTTGCTCATTGCGCATATGCGGCAGTCGAGCGGAACGTATGTGGGTGGCCTGCATGTGATAGCGGTGGTGATGGCGGTGTCGGCGCTGTTGCCGCTGATGGTGAGACCGCCCGCACCTGTGAAATGACGGCTTTCATCGTGTTGAGTTGCTGGTGGTGTGAGCGATAGCGTACCTTTTGTGGGTAGTTAAAACTACGGAGGATTGTGCGTGACGTCGCTTGTTGAAGGTCAGAATCTGGATTCGAGTCTGCGGGAGAACAGGGTATTTGCTGCACCGGCGGAGTTTGCGGCCAAGGCCCATGTGAAGAGTGTGGAGCAGTATGAGGCGATGTATCGGCGTAGCGTAGAGCAGCCTGAGGAGTTCTGGGGTGAGGCGGCGGGGGAGCTGGAGTGGTTCGCTCCGTGGACGAAGGTGCTGGAGCTGGGTAAAGACGGGGCGGGGCTGGGGGCGAAGTGGTTTGTGGGGGGGAAGCTGAACCTCTCGCATAACTGCGTGGATCGTCACGCGCTGGGCTCCCGCAAGGACAAGGTTGCGCTGCTGTGGGAGGGCGAACCGGGTGAGGTGCGGCGGCTGACCTATGGAGACCTGCATGAGCAGGTTCAGCGGTTTGCGAATGTGCTGAAGGGGCTGGGAGTCAAACGGGGCGACCGGGTCGCCGTTTATATGGGGATGTGCCCAGAGCTGGCGATTGCGCTGTTGGCATGCGCGCGGATTGGCGCGATCCATTCGGTGATCTTTGGCGGATTTGCGGCGCATGCGATCGTGGATCGCGTGAATGACTCGGAGTGTGTTGCCGTGGTGACGCAGGATACGAGCTATCGGCGTGGCACCGAGGTGAAGCTGAAGAAGATTGTGGACGAGGCCCTGGAGAAGTGTCCCTCGGTGAAGAATGTGGTGGTGTATCGGCGGTCGGGCTCGGAGACGCCGATGAAGGCCGGGCGCGATATCTGGTGGGATGAGGCGATGCTGGAGGCAGGGCATGAGTGCGCCCCGGAGTGGATGGATGCGGAGGACCCGCTGTATCTGCTATACACGTCGGGGACGACGGGGAAGCCGAAGGGCCTGGTGCATACGACAGGCGGGTATGCGGTGCAGACCTATCTGACGAGCAAGTATGTCTTCGATCTGCGGGAGGAGGACGTTTACTGGTGCACCGCGGATATTGGATGGGTTACGGGGCATAGCTATGTGGTGTATGGGCCGTTGCAGAACGGGGCGACCGTGATGATGTATGAGGGTGCTCCGAACTGGCCGGAGAATGACCGGTTCTGGAAGATCGTCGACGACCATAAGGTTTCGGTCTTCTATACGGCTCCGACGGCGATCCGGGCGTTCACGAAGTGGGGCAATGAGTGGGTGGAGAAGCACTCCCTGGCTTCGCTGAGACTGTTGGGAACGGTGGGCGAGCCGATCAATCCGGAGACATGGATGTGGTATCACCGCGAGATTGGGAAGGAGCGGTGCCCGATCGTGGATACGTACTGGCAGACCGAGACGGGATCGATCATGATCGCTCCAGTTCCTGGGGCAGTGGCAACCAAGCCGGGGTCGGCTACGAGGCCATTCTTTGGGATTGTGCCTGAAGTCGTCACAAAAGAGGGACAGCCGGTTCCTGACGGGCAGGGCGGATTGCTGGTGTTCCGGACACCGTGGCCATCGATGGCGCGGACGATCTATGGCGACCACGAGCGGTATGTGCAGGCCTACTGGAGCGAGATTCCGGGGAGCTACTTTACCGGCGATGGCGCACGGCGGGATAAAGATGGGTACTTCTGGCTGATGGGGCGCGTGGACGACGTGATCAATGTGAGCGGGCACAGGCTGGGGACGATGGAGATCGAGTCGGCTCTGGTGGCGCATCCCAAGGTGGCTGAGGCGGCTTGCGTTGGACGCCCGCATGACATGAAGGGCCAGGCGATTGCTGCGTTCGTGACGCTGGAGCACGGGCATACGGCCAGCGAGGAGCTGAAACAGGAGCTGCGGCAGTGGGTGGCGCAGGAGATTGGGGCGTTGGCAAGGCCGGACGATCTGCGGTTTACGGAGGCCCTACCCAAAACCCGGAGCGGAAAGATCATGCGGCGGCTGCTAAGAGAGCTGGCCACTACGGGTGAGGTAAAGGGAGATACGACTACCCTTGAGGACTTTGCGGTGATTGCGAAGTTGCGGGAGGGTGAGGAGTAAGGGAGGTTTTCATCGTTTGGCATTCGCATCCAACTGACGGCGGGGAGAGGAACGAGAGGCTGATCGGCGGATCAGCCTCTTTCGTTGTGGCGCTCCGGTGTAATACCTGTCCCATAGTGCCTCCTTCCAGGTCTTGGAATAGATTGCACCATTAAAATGCCGGGACTAAACACCTAGGTTTCCATGCGACGAGAATATGAGTTTTACGTTTACATATTAGCCAGCAGGTCTCGAAAGCTTTATGTGGGGATGACGAATAGCCTGATTCGCCGGATGGGGGAGCATAAGACCGGAGCCTGCGACGGCTTTACGAAGCGGTATGCCATTACACGGCTGGTTTACTTTGAGCGATTTCAGTATGTGAACAATGCGATTGCTCGTGAGAAGGAGCTGAAAGATTGGCGGCGGGAGTTGAAGGTTAGGTTGATTGAGGCGGGAAATCCGACGTGGGAGGATCTGGCGGCCCATTTGTAGAGAGGTTCGCGAAGGCAACAAGAATAGAAGCAGGAACAACAGCAAGAACAGAAGCAGATTCCTACGGGATGACAAACAAGAAGGGCAATGCAAAAGAAAAGGCAAAGACAATGGCGCGGCGGGAGGTTGGGGGCTAGCGGAGGTTGTTGGTGGGTTTAGTGCGTAGGGTGAAGTGGAAGATAGTGCCCTGGCCGGGGGTGCTGGTGGCCCAGATGCGTCCGCCGTGCTGGGTGATAATGCTGCGACAGATGGCAAGGCCGAGGCCGGTGCCCCCCTTGGCGCGAGAGTCCGACGCGTCGATCTGGTGGAAGCGGTCGAAGATGTGCTCGAGCTTGTCGAGAGGGATTCCGCGGCCCTGGTCACGGACTTCGATGAGGACTTCGTTCTCATCCAGATTGCGGGCGGTGAGGTGGATCTCGCTGCCTGGGGAGGAGAACTTGATGGCGTTGGAGATGAGGTTGTTGAGGGTCTGAAGGATACGATCGGGGTCGGCCCAGACGCTGGCGTTGCTGGCGGCGAAGAAGATGCGGGTATTGGGCCTGGGCGTGCGTGCCTGTTGAAGGGCGGCGGCGCGGCGGAGGAGATCCTCCACACTGCACATGGTGGCGTGGAGCGCGGTTTTGCCTCCGTTGATGCGTTCGAGGTCGAGGATGTCGTTGACCAGGCCGACCAGGCGGTCGGTGTTGCTGATGGCGATGCTGAGCATCTGGGAGGTCTTCTCGGGGCGGTTGGAGAGCGCGCTGCCGGAGAGGAGTCCTAGGGCTCCGCGGAGTGAGGTGAGGGGGGTGAGGAGCTCATGGGAGACGGTGGAGATGAACTCGTCCTTCATGCGGTCGAGGGCACGCCGCTCTGTGGTATCGGTGAAGGCTACGACGGCGCCGACGGCCTTGACGCCAGATTCAGCGATATGGGATTCGATCTGAGGGCGTGCGACGTATTCGACGGGGAAGCAGGTGCCGTCTTTGCGCCAGAAGATCTCGTCAGAGACGCGGACGGTATCGACATTGATGAGACTCTTGCGAATGGGGGACTCTTCGGAGGAGTAGGGAGTACCATCGGCATGTGTGTGATGGATGAGCGTGTGCATGACGCGGCCGAGCATCTCATCCTGCTTGTAGCCAAGCATCTGGGCGGCGGCGGGGTTGACGATGGTGAGCTTGCCTTCGAGATCGATGCCGAAGATTCCGTCACCGACGGACTCAAGGATGGAATCGGATTGGCGGGTGAGAGCACGGAGACGGCCTTCGGCACGGACCTGCTCGCTGATATCGACTCCAAAGCCCAGAACATAGGGCGCATGACCTGGGACTGAGATGAGCTTGTTGCGGTAGGCGATCACGCGAACGTCGCTGTCGGTATGGGAGAGGTGGAGGAGGCCTTGCGCTTCGCCGGTCGCGCTGATCTCTGCGAGGTAGGCTGACATGGCGGCCCTGTGATCCTGGGGGATAAAGTCGATGAGCGAGTGGCCTAGCATGGCATCGACGGTGCGACCGATGGCTTCGGCCCCGTGGGTGTTGATCGAGAGCAGGACGCCGTTGAGATCGTGAGTGAAGACCATGCCAAGGGATCCCTCGACGATCTGACGGTAGCGGGCTTCGCTCTGGCGGAGGGTAGACTCGGCGGCACGCTGGGTGGTGACGTCGATGCCAGTGGCGATGATGAAGCCCACCTGGCCATGGGCGTCGCGCAGTGCGGTGGCTGACCAGGCGATACGGCGGAGGCTGCCGTCACGGTTGAGCCATTGATTCTCAAAGGTGGCGGGGAAGGCACCGGCGCGGAGGCGCTCAAAGGTTGAGATGGCCTCGGGGACCTCGTGAAGCGGGATGAGCTTGTCCCAGGGATAGCGACCGACGAGGGAGGCGAATTCGTATCCCGAGGCGACCTCACAGGCACGATTGAAGCGGACGATGCGCCCGGCGGTGTCGAAGACGGCGACAAGGGCTCCGACGGTGTCGAGGACGGCGGAGACGAAGTTGCGCTCGACGGTCAGGGCGGATTCGACGCGCTGACGGGAGCGCGCGGCGCGATCCATCTGGCGGATGCGGCCATTGAGTTCGAGGCGGGTGATGACCTGACGGCTTAGGACATTGAGGGCGTTGGACTGGGGGAGAGTAAGCCTGCGGGGTGCGAGATCGAGGACCAGAAGGGCACCGATGCTGACACCGCCTGGGGTGGTGAGCGGGGCTCCAGCGTAGAAATGGTAGGAGCGGCCCTCAACCAGAATGCCGTCGGGGGTGTAGTCGGGGTGGTGGCGGGCGTCCTGAATCTCGTAGACGGTGTCGCCCAGGATTGTGGTCTCGCAAGGGATGCTGGCGAGGGCGAGTTCAGTGGAGTCGATGCCTGTTCGGGATCTGAGCCAGATGCGATCAGATCCGATGAGGGAGATGGCGGCGACGGGGGTATTGCAGATCTGAGCGGCGAGCCGGGTGATGTCGTCGAGGACGGGATCCGACGCGGTATTGAGGACCTCATACTGATTAAGGGCCTCAATCCGGAGAGCTTCGTCTTTGACAAGGAGAGCGTTCATCTGACTTCTTGATGGTAGGGAGTAGGCAGGGATTTCGCACTGCTACTTTTGTGGCAGCAGGAGTTACGGCTTTGGCAGGGCACAGCATTCCCCCGCGGCCGGGGGCTCGTTCGAGCTGGCGTCCATCGCCACTTTCCAGGTTCCGTCGGGAAGCTTTTTCCACACGGTGAAGTAGCGGCCGGAGACGAGGACGGGTTGGTTGTTTTTATCCCTGGAGTGTCCCTCATAGTGACCCCAGGTGAAGCCCATGTCGTTCGAGGGTCCCATCTGGGCTCCCTGGGGGGTCCAGGTGAGCTGATAGTCCTTCGGGTCCCACTGAGCCTGGGCGGCGATGTTAGCGCGTCCGAGGACGGCGGGCCTTCCGTTGTTTAGGGTGACGGCGTCGTCGGCGAACCAGGCGGCGAAGGCTTTGCCGCCGCCGGCGGCTACAGCCTGGGAGAAGCGACCTTCAAGCTCCATGAGGAGGAGGATGCCGGGCGAGAGCGTAGGTTGGTTGAGGGGGCTGGAGACGACGCCTGGGCGAGCAAGGGCATCGAAGCCGGGGCCAGGCTGGGTGCCAGCCGGCATTTGGGCGGTCACGGGTGATGCGGCGAGTGCGCAGAGGATCGCTACGATTGGGAGACAGTGGCTAATCCTCTTCGTTCTGTCTGGGGCGTATCTTCCTAAGTGAGCTTGATTCTTAGAGATAGACATGGTGCACTCCTGGGATATTCAATTCGTACAGGTGTTGGCCGCGCTCGGTTTGTGCTCGAAGCTCAATTGAGATCGTCATCACCTGTTCCGATAGCGCGAAGATTTCTGGTTTAGTTCGCGTTGTTTGACTGCGATAGCCAGGTACAGGATAGCTGGTTGATTGTGGCGAGAACTATGTGTGATGAGATTTCCAGAGATCCGGAGTGAAAGAGGATGAGGACCCTTGGCCGGGATGCTGGTATGCTGCGCCAAATGGTGAAGATGAGTTCCGAGCGTGGATTGTTGCTTGCAGCTGCCGGTTTACTGGTTGTAGGAGTTGTCGTTGGATTGATGTCTGGGACGACGCTGCATGTCGCGGGATGTTGCCTGCGATGGGTGGGGATTGGACTGTTGGGGGTGTTCGCGCTGCGGCGGCGGTCGTTGACGCCGTGGATCTTTGTGGCGATGGTGGCAGGAGCGGAGCTGGGGTTCGACGAACCTGCGGTGGCGGTGAGCCTGCGGGTGTTCAGCGATATCTTCCTTCGATTGATCAAGACAATTGTGGCTCCGCTGATCCTGGCGACGCTGGTGACGGGGATCGCTGGGCATGGAGACCTGAAGAGCGTTGGACGTATGGGGATCAAGAGCATCGTCTACTTTGAGGTGGTGACGACGCTGGCTCTGGTGGTGGGGCTGGTCGCAATCAACATCAGCAAGGCTGGGGTAGGTATGACGATGGCTCCGCCGTCGGCGACTGCGGGCGAGGTGATTGCGGCTCCACCGCCGACACACTGGCAGGACTTCCTGCTGCATGTGTTTCCAGAGAATATCGCGAAGTCTATAGCCGAGGGTCAGATTCTGCAGGTGGCCGTGTTCGCTGTGTTCTTCGGGATTGCGCTGGCTGCGCTGAGTGAGGAGAAGCGGGCTCCGGTGTTGCGGCTCTGCGAGAGCTTGAGCGAGGTGATGTTCAAGTTCACGAATGTAGTGATGTACTTCGCGCCGATTGGCGTGGGTGCGGCGATGGCGTTCACCGTTGGGCATATGGGGCTGGGGGTGCTGGTGAACCTGGGCAAGCTGCTGCTTACGATCTACGGGGCGCTGGTGGCGTTCGGGGTGCTGGTGCTGCTGCCAGTGGCGATGCTGTTCAAGGTGCCGGTGCGGCGATTTCTGGCGGCGGTGGCGGAGCCGGCTACGATTGCTTTTGCGACGTCAACGAGTGAGGCGGCGCTGCCGCGGGCGATGGAGTCCATGGAGGCACTGGGGGTTCCGCGGCGGATTGTGGCGTTTGTGATTCCGGCGGGGTACAGCTTCAACCTGGATGGGTCGACCCTGTATCTGGCGGCTGCGAGTATCTTTGTGGCGCAGGCGGCAGGTGTGCATCTTTCACTGGGCGAGCAGCTGCTGATGATGGGGACATTGATGCTGACCAGTAAAGGGGTGGCTGGGGTGCCTCGGGCTACTCTTGTCGTTCTGTTGGCTACGGCGGCGACTTTTCGACTGCCTACGGAGCCCATCTTCGTGATCCTGGGGATCGACGCGCTGGCGGATATGGCCCGAACCACGGTGAATGTCGTCGGGAATTGCCTGGCTAGCGTCGTCGTAGCCAAGTGGGAGGGGCAGTTCGAGGCGGAGCCGGTGAGTGATGTGGTTCTAGAGGGGATGGCGGAGTGAGAGTTGTGTGCCTTCCTGTTCAGCTGCAGGATGGTCCTCTAGAGGCGTTCAGTCTGTATCGCGCTCGCGCCTGCTGCAGTTTTTCAATGTCTCTCTCGTGCAGCGGCTTCGCCCCGCCGAGTTGGTGAGCGGATAGACATACCTGGGCGAAGTGCTCCACGGTTTCGGTCTTCATGAAGGCGTCTGGGAGCGAGGAGCCGTAGGTCAGGAGACCATGGTTGGCTAGCAGAACGGCATCATGCCTGGGGATGAATGGCTCAAGGCTGGCGCTTACCTCTTCAGTTCCCGTGGTTGCATAGGGAGCGAGGGGAACCAGGCCTGTGGTCATCATGATCTCAGAGCAGATGGGCTCGTCGAGGGCTTTGCCACAAGCAGCAAACGCCGTTGCGATGGGGGGATGCGTATGCACAATGGCTTGCACATCGGGACGCATGCGATAGACGGCTAGATGCATACCAATTTCGCTGGTGACGTTTCGCATTCCGGAGAGCTTGTTGCCTTGATTGTCGACTATGACCATATCGGCCGCATGCAGGAGGGCCTTGCTACACCCCGTGGGCGTTGACAGGATGAGATTCGCGTCGAGACGGACGGAGAGGTTTCCGGCGGTACCAGGAGTGTAGCCCAGGCGATGAACCCATCTGCCAAAGCGAACAAGCTGCTCGCGAAGGTCCATCTCGGATGGACTAAATGCCTGTCTGCAATCTGCGCCATCAACCGGTATCGTCTGCTGGGTCATATAAGGAGTCATTGGGCCACGGACCTCATCCTAGATGATTTAAAGATCTTTTTTACATTTCTTCCGACGACTTCTGAGGCTTTGAATAGATGACCGGCGGTGAGGCTGCCAATGACGCGATGGTGGCCGACTGCGGCAAGACCCATGGATGCGATGCAGCCACACTGAGAGCAGTCTGGTCGGCCACCGAACTGACATGGTGTGATGACGGTCTTAAGATCGGCGGAGACGGTATGCGTGGTCCGGGCAAAGATACAGTCCGCGGGGGAGTGAGGCGGGTCCAGGAACTCTCTGAGCGCTGATTCGTGCATGTCGAGGATGGGATACAGAGGTCGAAGGCGAAGAAGCTCTGCAATGACTGCGGAACGTACGGCAGGGGTAAGAATTTCAGGTCCTTCAGCTCCTAGCTGGGGAGTGAAGATGCTCATCCAGACTTTCTTGGCTTCGGGTCTTTCTGTCCAGAATTGGAGGAACTGCTCCAGATAGCCAGGTCTATCTGCGATCTGCGCCGTGATCGTGCAATGGATCGTCACTTTCGCCTCCGAAAGATTCTTCAATATACGCTCGTAAGTCGCAGGTTTGCGGCGAGCGTCATGTTCAGGTTGGAGACCATCGATGGAGACGACGACATTGAGGAGCTTGAAGTTCGCCCAGTGAGCGGGAATGGGACGGAAGGCGCTGGTGACAATCTGGACGTGGATGCCTCGCCGATCAAGCTCTGGCAGGAGGGCTTCGAGCTCCCGATAGCGGACCAAGGGATCGCCGCCGACGAGGGAGACGTGCAGGGGTTGGTGCTCGTCGACTACACGAAGCACGTTTTTTACTAAAATGTCGTCCTTGTAGTCTGCCAGTTGGCGGAGGGTGACGCTGCTGCCGCTTCCGAGATGGGCCGGATCATAGGCATAGCACCCCGGACAGCGGAGAGGACATTCACGCGTGAGTTCGATTGATAGCGAGGGACGTCGGCCTGCGAGAATGGACTTCCATGCCTGCATGACTTCTGAAGTCTTCACCTTGTCTCCCTGATTGGATTGCTTCTTAGGCTTTGGTCGGAAGTGGATGACTCAAAATGCGAAGGCGATGGCGTTAGCACTGCATAACGCAACTGTTATCAAGGGATTGGAGTACATATTGCAGCGCTTGCTCTGGCAGGTCAAACCAGATCCCGGCGGAAAGATGGACAAGTTTGCGCGTTTTCGTGACCACTGAGCTCGCGACCAGCCAACACATCAGGAGCACCACAAGGAGGCCGGAAGGAAGCTTTGTGGCGGGCAGGTCAACGAGCGGAGCGATGCAGATGGCAAGTACGCTGAGTACGCACAAGATGATAACGGCGACTCGAATCAACTTAGCCATTTCAGCTTAGAGGGAAGATTTTCCTGGTCGGGTTGCTTCTCCGTTTGGACTTGATCGCGAGTCGAAGGGCTGGCAGACCTGTATGAAGTCCGATGCTGGTAGAAGATGCTGGTAGAAATAGTGTCGGTTAATCTGAGCGAATCTAAGGCGGATCGGGGATTGATATACTTAAGAGCTATGGTATGGGCGAGCTCGCAAAGAACACTGCGCCGCCGTATGCCGCGACCCTCCATGGCAGGGCGCAGAAGTAGGTAAGTGGATGAGTGCAATTCTCGAGAAGATTAGTTCTCCGGCAGATGTAAAGAAGCTGTCGATGGTTGAGTTGGAGCGGCTGGCGGAGGAGATTCGTGAGCGGCTCATTGTTGGAGTTTCTAAGACAGGCGGCCATATAGGGCCGAATCTGGGAGTGGTCGAACTGACACTGGCAATGCACTATGTCTTCGATACGCCGACAGACAGCTTTGTCTTCGATGTGAGCCATCAGGCCTATGTGCATAAACTGCTGACGGGGCGGGAGAAGCTGTTCCATACGATCCGGCAGCCGAATGGGCTGAACGGCTTTATGCTGCGGACGGAGAGCGAGCATGACAGCTACGGCGCGGGTCATGCCGGGACGGCGCTGAGCGCGGCTCTGGGAATGGCGGTCGCACGGGATATGTCGGGCGGGAGCGAGCACATCGTCGCGCTGGCCGGGGATGCGGCGTTTACGAATGGGATCTCGTATGAGGCTCTGAACAATATTGCGGCGCAGACGAAGCGGTTGATCGTGGTGCTCAACGACAATGCGTGGTCGATCGATAAGAACGTTGGTGCAATCGCGGAGTATTTCCACAAGATCGTGACGAACCCGACGATATCGAGCCTTCACGACAAGGCGGCGGATCTTTTGGAGCGGTTTGGTGGCAAGGCGGTGCGGCATGTGGCGCGTAAGGCGGAGGAGGCTGCGAAGGGCCTGATTGGGCCGGGCACGTTGTTCGAAGAGTTTGGATTGAGCTACTTCGGGCCGCTGGATGGGCACAATCTGCCGTTGCTGATTGAGACTTTCAAGTTTCTGAAGCAACAGAACAAGCCTGTGGTGCTTCACGCGATTACGCAGAAGGGTAAGGGCTTCCAGCCGGCGCTGGAGAAACAGAAGAAGTTTCATGGCCTGGGGCCCTATGACGCGGAGACGGGCGAGACGAAATCAGCCGGGCAGAAGACTTACTCAGAGGTATTCGCCGAGACGCTGACGAAGCTTGCAAACGGAAACGACAAGGTGGTGGCAATTACAGCCGCAATGCCGAATGGGACGGCGCTGGATCTGTTCCGCCCGCATCATCCGAAGCGTTACTTCGACGTTGGGATTGCGGAAGAGCACGCGGTAATCTTTGCAGCGGGTATGGCGACGAAGGGGTATAAGCCCTTCTGCGCGATCTACTCGACGTTTCTGCAGCGGGCCTTCGATCCGGTTGTGCATGATGTGTGTCTGCAGAATCTGCCGGTTGTCTTTTGCATGGACCGAGGGGGATTGAGTGGCGATGATGGGCCGACGCATCATGGGCTGTTCGACATCAGCTATCTGCGTAGTGTGCCGAACCTGATCCACATGGTTCCGAAGGACGAGGACGAGCTGGCCGACATGATGTATACGGCGATGTTGCATGAGGGGCCGAGTGCGGTGCGTTATCCGCGTGGTGTAGGGCCTGGTGTGGCAGTGAAGGCACAGCCGGTGGCTCTGGAGATTGGCAAGGCTGAGGTGATTCGAGACTCAGGTCGTACCGATGTTGTGATCTTTGGGCTGGGGGCGATGTTGCCGGAGGCGATGCGGCTGGCGGAGATGCTGGAAGGGGAAGGGTTCTCTGCCGCTGTGATCAATCCTCGATTTGCCAAGCCGGTTGACCGCGAATGTGTCAGGGAGTTTGGTGGGCGCTGCGGGCTGGTAGTTACGCTTGAAGATCATATGCTGGCTGGTGGGTTCGGATCTGCCGTGATGGAGACGCTGAGCGGGCTTGAGCTGCAGGTTCCAGTGGTGCGGGTGGGATGGCCGGATGCGTTTATCGAGCATGGGAAGGTCGAGGCTCTGCGGGAGAAGTATGGGCTGACGGCTGAGGCTGCGCTGGAGAAGGCGAGACCTTATCTGACCAAGATGATGGAGCAAGTGCTCGCGAAGCACTCGTAGGTTAGTTGCGGTGGATGGAACGGGCTGCTTCGGCAGCTCGTTTTCTATTCTGGCGAATTGTTGGTGCTGTGATGAGGAGCTGTTACTTATGTGACGTTGACAATTGGCGCGGGGAATCGTCAACTGAAAGATCAGATCGATGCAAAACGAATTCACGAGCGAACAAGGGTTGGTACAGGTGCAGGGACGTACGCAACATGCAGGCGTCCACGATCGTGGACTGTTGCTGATCGGCTTGTTCAAGCTCGGCAAGGCGATTCTTTTCTTCCTTCTTGGAATCGGTGCGATCCATATGCTGCACAAAGATCTTGGTGACGAGGTGATGCGGCTGGCCACGTCGCTGAAGTTCGATCCGGAGAGCAAGTTTGTGACGCTGTTGCTGGACAAAGTGGACTTAATTGATGCGCATCGACTGAGACAGATCAGCCTGGCAACGTTTGCGTACTCGGCACTGGCGTTGACCGAGGGTATTGGGCTGCTGCTCGAAAAGGTATGGGCGGAGTACCTGACGCTGATCCTGACGGTCTCGTTCCTTCCATGGGAGCTGTATGAGCTGGCACGGCGGCCTAGCTGGTTCCGACTCAACCTGCTGCTGATCAACCTTGCGGTGCTGGGATACCTGGTATGGCTGCTGCGACGGAAGAAAGTTGCGGCCGAAGCTCTCAATTAGGTGGTAGTGGGGCTTGACATGATTTTGGGGGGAAGGGGACTCGGGTCGCTTCGCTCCCCTCATAAATGCGGGGGTTCTTCGCTGCGCTCAGAATGACGACCCGAAACAACTGCAACTGCGACGACAACTGCAACGGCAACCGCAACCGCAACGGCAGGAGCCGCTGGGAGAGGGTTTTTACCATCCCATCCATCGCGATGATGCTGCGATGGATGGGGCGCCCTAGCAGTTTCAGTTGGTTGGGATGGCAGACAACAACGTCGGATGTTTGGGTCGGTGAAGGTCTAGATGGTACTTTCGCTTTTATTTCGCTTACCAGATGAATTTGCATGTTGGCAAGTGTCGAGGCTGGTATGAACCAACAGAACAAACACTATAGGTAGTGGGTATCTGATCTGATTCGCACAAATTGCTGAGTTTTCCACATTTCATTATGGGAAATGCAGAGATTTGCGCAATTTAGGCCTTTACAGCGACTCATCACTGGTAGACGATGTGGATGGAAGTGGTAAAAAGTGGAGTGAAAGGGACAATCTCAAGCGACTTCTTGAGCAAAGTCTAACTCCTCGGACCAGTTTCAGACGGAATTTGTGGTTGGACAGGTATCGAGGTTGTTATGTTCCGGGGAAATCACCCAACACGCGTGGACGAGAAGGGCAGGCTGAAGATGCCCGCGGACTTCAAGCGTCGTGTGGATGAGATGTACGGTCCGCAGTTCTACATCACGAGCCTGGATGGGAGGCGGGCGCAGATTCACCCGCTGAAGGAGTGGGAGAAGATCGAGGCGCAGTTGGCCAGGCTCTCCTCCATGGACCCGGTACGGAAGAAGTTTCTGGACGTGACGAACTATTACGGTCAGATGGCAGAGATGGATGCGCAGGGCCGATTGCTGATTCCACAGTTGCTGCGGGAGACGGCGAAGGTGATGGGCGAGGTGAATGTTCTGGGATCGCAGACGTTCCTGGAAGTAGTGAATGCTGAGTCGTTCAAGGCCGAGCTGAAGGGCGCGAGCGATGCGGTGGAGCTGACGGAGAGCGATCTGGCAGCGTTTGCCGAGAAGACGAACAGCTAGAGATTGGCAACACGGTTTGGATGTTGGCCCCCAGGGGCAGCACAGAAGGCGGGTAAGGGATGAGTAGACCGCAGCATGTGCCGGTTCTTTTAGATGAAGTTTTGGAGTACTTGAATGTGCGGCCTGGCGGCGTCTATGTAGACGCGACGCTGGGGCTGGCGGGGCACTCCTCGGCGATTGCGAGGAGGCTGGGCGGTAAGGGCAGGTTGATCTGCTTCGACCGCGACCCGGAGGCGATGGAGGCAGCGAAGGTCCGGTTAGAAGAGGTAAGGGCCGAGCTGGGAGCGGAGATGCCGGAGGTGGTGTATGAGCCGAGGGCGTTTTCGGAGGCTTCAAGCCAGATCAAGCCGGGAAGTCTGGATGGTTTGCTGGCGGACTTTGGAGTGAGCAGCCTGCAGCTGGACGAGGCGCACAGAGGATTTAGTTTTCGGTCCGACGGACCTCTAGACATGCGGATGGATACGCGCGGAGGAGAGACGGCCGAGCAAGTGGTAAATCAGGAGGACGAAAACGAACTCGCCAACCTGATTTACGAATTCGGAGAGGAAAGGAGGTCGCGGAGAATCGCCAGAGCCATTGTTAGGGCCCGGCCGATTACGACTACAGCGGAGTTGGCTCAAATCGTATCGGCCGCGGCCCCATCAATGAAAGGCGACAAGATTCACCCGGCGACACGGACCTTTCAGGCACTTCGGATTCGAGTGAATAACGAGTTGGGAGAGATCGAGTCGCTGCTGAAGAGCGCGCCGTCTCTGCTGAAGCCGGGGGGAAGGCTGGTGTTGATCAGCTTCCACTCGCTGGAGGACCGGCTGGTGAAGGATTCGTTCCGTGAGGCTGGCCGGAACAAAATTCTTGAGGTTTTGACGAAGAAGCCGGTTGTGGCCGGTGAGCAGGAAGAGATGAGAAATCCGCGATCGAGAAGCGCAAAGATGCGGGCGGCGGAAAAAGTTTAAGCACAGGTTTCTCTTTGCACAAGAAATAGTGCAAGGCTAGAAGTACAGAGAAGACAAGTGATCGGGCCGGGGTTGTCCCACCTTCTTTCAGGCGAAAGACAACTCAGTACGACAAAGTCCCTTCCTCCAATAGCGATCCCGGCCCGGTTCGTACGTTGAGGAGAGTGGCAAAAGTTTAGCAGTGGAAGTGAGGTGCGCGATGGCAGCGACGGCGATGGCAGGACAGCAGATGGAGATGATGGGAGCGCGGCGGCAGAGCCGCACGGAGTCGCTGGCGGAGCGGAATCGCGAGCTGTACGAGGCCCAGCGAAGGGCTCGCCGCGGACCTACGCCTGAGGTCTTCTTTACGAAGCACATCGATAACAGCCGCATTGTGAAGGCGGACGACCCGGAACGCCGGCGAGAGATGCGTACGTTCTCGGCGGTGATGAGCGTGCTGTTCATGCTGGTGATGGTCTATGTGTGGCAGCACTTCTCGGCCATCGAGATTGGGTATCACGTTGAGACGCAGAAGCAGCAGGTGGAGCAGCTGCGCGAGGAGAACCGGCAGCTGCGGCTGTCGGAGGCTCAGTTGACGGACCCGGAGCGGATCGACAAGATTGCGAAGCAGCTGGGATTGGATGCTCCTCAGCCTGGGCAGGTCGTGCGGCCTGATGGGAGCCTGGCTGGACCGGGGACTCCGGTGCTGGCGCAGGCGGCTGTTCCGGCGATGGCGGCGCAGTAGCGAAAGTTTCGGATGGGACAGGAAGGCTGACCCCAGGGGCTAAAGCCCAGATGCTTTGGGTGGAGGAGAGACCCAAGGCTGAAGCCTTGGGGTACCTAGAAGCAAGGGCAGCGGCAAAAGGAAGCAAGGGCAGCGGCAAAAGCAAAAGCAGCGGCAAAAGCAAGGCAAAGGCAATGGCAACGACAATGGCAAGGGCAAATGCGGGGGTTCTTCCCCCTTCGGCTACGCTCAAGGCCAGAATGACAGACTTGATTTGTGGGTGAAAGATGAATAAGGCGCCACGGCAGACGTTGACCGCTCCTATACGGAGGATCCGGTTCGCCCACGTGGCGCTTATTTTCTGTTTTTGGACTGGAGCGATTGGACTGCGGCTGGCGTGGTTGCAGGTGGTACGGCACCATGACTTCGTAGAGAGGGCGGCGAAGCAACAACAGCGGACATTTGAGGTGGCTCCGCGGCGGGGTGTGCTGTACGACCGCAATCTGAAAGAGCTGGCCATGACGGTTACTGTGGACAGCGTATACGCGGTGCCGAGCGAGCTAGGGGAGAACCGGGCGAATGCGGCGGAGCTGCTGGCGAGGATCGTTCATGCAGAGCCGACGGACAACTTCACTTCGCAGAAGCAGATGCTGGCGCGGTTCAATGCTTCGAGGAACTTTGCGTGGGTGGCTCGGAAGCTCGACCCGGATACGGCGACGCGGGTGCGTGAGCTGAACTTGAAGGGCGTCTACTTTCAGAAGGAGTTCAAGCGGTTCTATCCGAATAATGATCTGGCGGCGCAGGTGTTGGGCTATGTCGGCACAGATGACAATGGGCTGGGCGGGCTGGAACGGCACTTCGACGACGACCTGCACGGGACGCCGGGACATATGCTGACGGCTCTCGATGCAAAGCGGCACGTGCTTGGGAGCGAGGAGAGCCAGCCCATGCCGGGCGAGAACCTGATGCTGTCGATCGACGCGAATATCCAGTACATGGCGGAGCGTGCGCTGGACGCGCAGATGGAGAAGATGAAGGCGCAGCACGGTACGGTCGTCGTGCAGGACCCGCATACGGGGCAAATTCTGGCGCTGGCGATCTCTCCACGGTTCAACCCGAACGATCAGCGGCATATGGACTCGAGTGTGCTCGAGAACCTGGCGGTGAGCGATATCTATGAGCCGGGGTCGACGTTCAAGCTGGTGACGTACGCCGCGGCGTTGGATGCGGCGGGGGTAGAGCCGACGGACATAGTGGACTGCCAGGGCGGCGCGCTGACGATGTATGGCCGTACGCTGCACGATGACAAGTCCGATGGTCACCTGGGGCGGGTGACTGTGCAGTATGCGCTGGAGAGATCGAGCGACGTGGGCGCGGCGAAGATGGCGCTGAAGCTGGGCAACCAGAAGTTCTACGACTACATGCGAGCCTTCGGCTTTGGCGACCGGTCGGGGATTGAACTGCCGAGCGAGACTCGCGGGCTGTTGCGTAATCCGAAGAAGTGGGGCGCGACCAGCATTCTGTCGATGGCGATCGGCCAGGAGGTGGGCGTGACGCCGGTGCAACTGGTGACGATGGTGAGTACGATTGCAAACGGCGGTGTGTATATGCCTCCGCACGTTCTGTTGCAGTCGACCGACCAGATGAAGGGCGATCCGCGGCTACAGCCTGTTGCATTTCGCCCTTCGAATCAGCTGCCGGATAACCTTCCGGACGGTTCGCGGCGTGTGATCAAAGAGATAACGTCCGCGAAGATGCGGAGCATGATGCAGGCGATTGTAGTGGAGGGTACGGGACGCAGGGGGGCGCTGAACGGCTACAGCGCAGGTGGGAAGACGGGAACGGCTCAGAAGGTCGATGCTGTGACGCATACGTACTCGCACACGAAGCTGGTGGCTAGTTTCGCGGGGTTTGCGCCGGTGAGCAATCCGGCGATCTCGGTGGCGGTGGTGATCGATACACCGACGGTGGGTACGAGGTACGGCGCAGAGACGAGCGCTCCGGTGTTCGCAGAGGTGTCGCAGCAGGTGCTGGAGTATCTGGGTGTACCGCACGATCAGCCGCTGAAGACGAAGAAGGAGTTGCTGGTTGCGAAGAAGGATGTCGTGGACGAGGCTCCGGCGGAGAGTGGGGCTGATCTGAATGCGATGTTCGCGGATGTGAATAGCCTGCCGGCGGACGATCCGCTGCGGACGCCTGCAAATGCCGCCGCCGCGGCTGTTGTTGCGGAGAAGACTGCTGCGGTTGCGCCGAAGGCTAAGGTGAAGAGCTCGGGGCTTTTGAATCTGCTGCCTGCGAAGGTGCTGTCGGCATTTCAGGCGAGTGGAGGGACTACTTCTGCAATGCCGGATGGGGGAGAGGCAGCGGCGTCGCTATCTGCATCGGCGATTAAGCCGGTTGTACAGGTGAAGGAGAAGGGCGCGGTGGTGGTGGATGCCGGGCGGCGAGTGGCGGTGCCGTCGTTTGATGGCACGGGGCTGCGGAGTGTCGTGGAGAAGGCTGATGCTGTGGGGCTGCGGGTGCAGCCGGTGGGGAGCGGGCTAGCCCGGGAGCAGGTTCCGGTGGCGGGGACGATGGTACCTGCGGGAACTGAAGTTGTGGTGCGGTTTACGCGGTAGCGTCTATTGCTGGGAATCTGCAGGTGTGGAGTGAATGCGGTGGGCGGCTTAGAATCTGTGGCTATGCAATGGAATGATGTGCTGCATGAGGTGACGGTGCTGGCGAATACGGAGGCGCCGGTGGAGGTCGCCGGTGTCGAGTACGACTCGCGGCGGGTGAAGCGTGGGGACTTATTTGTCGCGATGCGGGGTGGGGTTGCGGATGGGAATCGCTATATAGAGGCGGCTATCGCCCAGGGGGCGGTGGCGGTGGTGACGGACTCTCGAGAGGCGTATGAGCAACTGCGTCGGGAGCGCGCCGGGGTTGGAGTGGCTTTGGTGGAGAGGGGACGACGGGCGCTGTCTGAGGTGAGTTCGGCGGTCTTGGGGCATCCGCAGCTCAAGCTGGCTTTGAGTGCGGTGACTGGGACGAATGGGAAGACGACGACAGCTTTCTTGTTGGAGGGGATGCTACGAAATGTGGGGAGGGGATGCGTGTTGATCGGGACGATTGAGACGCATGTTGCGGGCGAGGTGCGGGTTTCGCCGCACACGACGCCGGAGAGCCGGGATGTACTGGGGTTGTTCGCCGATGGGGTGAAGGCGGGGGCGACGGAGGCGGTGATGGAGATGAGCTCTCATGCGCTGGAGCAGGAGCGGGTGTGGGGAATGCCGGTGGATGTGGCGATGTTTACGAATCTCACGCAGGACCATCTGGACTATCACGGGACGATGGAGAGCTACTTTGCCGCGAAGGCGAGGCTGTTTGATGGGGTGGGAGTCCCACCGCCCAGGGTGGCGGTGATCAATGCGGATGATGCTTATGGGGAGCGATTGGCGTTGAGTGCGGAGCGGTCGCAGGTGGTGCGGTATGGGATGGAAGGCAGAGGGGATTTTGTCGCGGACGATGTGAGGATGGTGGCGGGGGAGACTCGCTTCAGGATGACGACTCCTCATGGTGTGGCGGAGATGCGATCTCCGCTCACGGGGCGGGTGAATGTATATAACCTGCTGGCTGCGAGCGCGGCGGCGTGGGCACGGGGATTGACGATGGAGCAGATTGTCGCTGGCGTCGATGCGGGGGCGCAGGTTTCTGGGCGGTTTGAAGTGGTGCCTTCGTCGAATGGCGTGACAGTGGTGGTGGACTATGCCCATACGGACGATGCTTTGCGAAACCTGATCTCGCTGGCGCGAGATCTGGTGAAGGAGCGCGGGGGGAGGGTGATTACGCTGTTTGGGTGTGGCGGGGATAGAGACAGGACGAAGCGGCCCCGGATGGGCCTGGCTGCGGGAGAGGGAAGCGATCTGGTTGTGTTGACGAGCGATAATCCACGGAGCGAGGAGCCGGAGGCGATTATTGCAGAGGCTCTCGCAGGGGTGAAGGAGACGGGAACCGATTGCCTTGTGGAGGAGGATCGGGCGGGGGCGATTGAGATTGCGATTCGTGCGGCTCGGCCTGGGGATATTGTGCTGCTGGCGGGTAAGGGCCACGAGAAGGTGCAGGTATTGAAGGACAGGACGGTTCCGTTCGACGATGCGGCTGTGGCCGCGGGCGTTCTGAAGGAGATTGCGTGAAGTCCTTGTCGCGATTGCAGATCTTTGGGATACTGCTGCTCTTTAGAGGTACGGTTGACGCCCAGAACTCGTCTCATAACAGAGGGGCTGGGCTGATTACAGGCGTTTTCAGCAGTTTGATCTTACATGCGGAGAGTCAGGATGTGATCGGCTACGAGATCACGGTGTCGAAGGTCGGGGACAAAGGTGTGTACTTTGTGGTGCTGCAATGCGCCCAGGGAGTCGCGGAGCCACCGATTGTGTCTCGAGCCGAGGTGGTGAGTGGTATGCTCACTTTCTCTCCAGAGGATCATGCCTGTGGGAGTAAGTTTCGTGCGATGCCTGGGAGTAAGGGAATACTTCTGTGGATCGATGGCAGGTCTCAGGGATTGATTCCTCGGCATCATAGTTTTTGGGAGACCCACTAATGAAGCTGACATTAGGGCAGATTGCGGATTGGATCCATGCGGAGGGAGACTTTGATACTTCGGCGGAGGCGCTGGGGTATGGGATCGACTCCCGGACGATTGGGGCGGGGGATCTGTTCTTTGCGGTGAGGGGTGAGCGGCTGGACGGCCATGACTTTGTAGCTGCTGCGCTGGGCAACGGAGCTGTAGCCGCAGTGGTGAGCATGGGATGGGTGGTGCCGGCGGAGGTGGATGAGACGAAGTTGCTGCGGGTCCCGGACTGCGAGGACTGCGTGTTGCTGGCGCTGCAGCGGCTGGCGCATGCGGTACGGCGGGCGTGGGGCGGGCGGGTGATCGGGGTGACGGGGTCGGCGGGGAAGACGACGACGAAGGAGGCTGTGGCGCAGGTTTTATCGGCGCGATTCAAGGTGCTGAAGTCCCTGGGGAATCTGAACAATGGATTTGGTTTGCCGCTGCAGCTGCTGAAGCTGGAGCCGGAGCACGAGGTTGCGGTGATTGAGATGGGCATGAATCATGCCGGGGAGATTGCCGCGCTGGCGGAGATTGCAGAGCCGAACTGGGCGGTGGTGAGCAACGTCGCTCCGGTGCATATGGAGTTCTTTCCGGAGGGGATAGCGGCGATTGCACGGGCGAAGTATGAGTTGGTGGAGGCGCTGCCGGCGGATGGGCTGGCGGTGCTGAACTTCGACGATACCTATGTGGCGTCGTTCGGGCGAGGATTGGGAAGGCGTGCGGTCTTCTATGGATTGGCTGAAGGCGCTGAGGTGCGTGCCGTCCACGTGGCGGAGGTTGGTGCAGAGGGTGTGGTGTTTACCGTAGAGGCACATGGTGAGAGGGCGAGCGTGCAGCTGCGGATGCTTGGGCGGCATAACGTTCCTAATGCACTGGCTGCGATTGCCGTGGGCCTGCGGAGCGGGATAGGACTGGAGGAATGCGCGGCGGCGGTGGGTGAGATGCGGGCGGGCGACAAGCGCGGCGAGGTGTTGGAGTGGCGCGGGGCGATGCTGATCAATGACTGCTACAACTCCAACCCACTGGCGCTGGATGCGATGGTGGATGCGTTGATGGCTATGCCGGGGGAGCGCCACATTGTGGTGGCAGGGGAGATGCTGGAGCTTGGCGCGGAGGCTGAGACGCTTCATGCGGCGAGTGGGCGGCGGATGGCGGAGCGTGGCGTGACCGTTGTGGTTGGAGTGCGTGGGGTGTCGGATGCGCTGGTGCGGGCGGCGCATGACGGCGGGGTAGAGGCTGTTTTTGTGCCGAATGCCGAGGCCGCGGGCGACTGGATGCTTGCGAATGTGCGGGGTGGGGATGTTGTGTTGCTGAAGGCTTCGCGTGGGGTGAAGCTGGAGAGGGCTCTGGAGGGGTTGGGCTCTTAGAGTTGGTTGAAAAGGGCCGGGAGGTTGTGGTGAGTAGAGACCCTCGGGGTTCTTCGCTGCACTCAGTATGACGACGTAAACAAAACAACGGCAAGAGACAAAACAACTGCCAAACACAGGCAAACAAAAACAACGGCAGGAACGAGCAACGGCAAGGGCGAAATGGGAGGGTCTTGCCTCCTCAGCAAATTCAAGGTCAACGGTGAAGTTGATTCAGAGTGGGCAATGGTGGGGGTGGAGTTTGGTTCGCGGTGCAAAAAAGCTGACGAAACGGGCGGGTGGCGCCTGTTAAGATAACGACTAGCCCCGGCTGGCCTGATGATGGCCGTCGATGTGTGCCTATCCTGCGGATTGAATCGAAGATGGAGACGTTTTGCTCTATTGGCTGCTGTATCAGAAGTTGTTCCCCTACTTTCGTCTCTTTCGCATCTTTCGCTATCTGACGTTTCGGACGGTGTTTGCGAGCCTGACGGCGTTGTTGATCGGCTTGCTGATCGGGCCGTATGTGATTGAGCGGCTGCGCGAGTTTCAGATTGGCCAGTACATTCGCGAGGAGGGACCGCAGTCGCACCAGAAGAAGAGTGGGACCCCGACGATGGGCGGGGTGCTGATCTGCATCTCGATTCTGGTGCCGACGCTGCTGTGGTCGGATCTGTCGAATCCGTTTGTGTGGCTGGTGATGCTGTCGACGCTGGCGTTTGGGGCGATTGGGTTTGCGGATGACTACATCAAGGTAGTGCATCGACGAAATCAAGGGTTGACGGCGCGTCAGAAACTAGGCCTTCAGTTCCTGGTCAGCGGTGGCGTGGCGGTGGCGTTGGTGAGGATGCAGGCTCACGGCGCGTATTCGACGAAGCTGATGTTCCCGTTTCTGAAGCGGTTTCGGCCTGACCTGGTGTGGGATTGGATGGGGCACGTTCCACATATGTACTGGCTGGCGTTTGTGCCGTTCGTCCTGTTTGTGATGCTGGTGATCACGGGCGCCAGCAATGCGGTGAATCTTACGGATGGGTTGGATGGACTGGCGATTGGCTGCACGATTATCGCTGCCGGGGCGCTGACGGTGCTGACCTATGTGAGCGGGCATGTTGTGTTCTCGGATTATCTTGAGCTGCAGCGAATGCCGATGATCAGTGAGCTGACCGTCTTCTGCGGGGCGATGGTGGGCGCGAGTATCGGATTTCTTTGGTACAACGCGCACCCTGCGGAGATATTCATGGGGGATGTTGGAAGTCTTGCGTTGGGTGGGGCGATCGGGACGGTTGCGGTGGCGATCAAGCAGGAGTTGTTGCTGCCATTTATCGGCGGAGTATTTATTCTTGAGGCGTTGAGCGTGATTCTGCAGGTGGGGAGCTATAAGCTTCGTAAGGGGAAACGCATCTTCAAGATGGCTCCGCTGCACCATCACTTCGAGTTGATGGGATGGTCGGAGTCGAAGGTGATTGCGCGGTTCTGGATTCTGGCGCTGATCTTTGCGCTGCTGGCGTTGACGACTTTGAAGCTGAGGTAAGAGTGGTGAGTGATGGATTTGAAAAATAAGCGAGTGTTGGTTGTTGGGTTGGGGAAGTCCGGGCTTTCGGCTGCTCTGTTTCTGCGTGCGCAGGGGGCGCGGGTGACGGTGAGCGATACGCGCAGTGCGGTGGCGCTGGCGAAGGAGATTCCTGCGTTGCTGGAGGCGGGGATCATGGTGGAGTCGGGTGGGCATGGGCTGCTGACATTTCGGCGGCAGGACCTGATTGTGGTGTCGCCGGGCGTCCCGATGGATACGCCGGAGGTGAAGCAGGTTGTCGGGTTTGGAATGCCGGTGATTGGCGAGCTGGAGCTGGCTAGCCGGTATCTACAGGGACAGGTCATCGCGATTACGGGGTCGAATGGGAAGACGACGACGACTTCGCTGGTGGGGAAGATCCTGGGCGATGCTGGTCTGCCTACGCTTGTGGGTGGCAATATTGGATTGCCGGTGATTGACCTAGTGGCGAAGAGCACGTCGGAGACGATGAGTGTACTGGAGGTGTCGAGCTTCCAGTTGGAGACAGTGGAGGAGTTTCATCCTCATATTGCGGTGGTGTTGAATATTACGCCGGATCATCTGGATCGGCATGGAAGCTTCGAGGTATATGCGGCGGCGAAGGCGAAGATTACGGAGCGTCAGGGAGCGGATGATTTCCTGGTGCTGAATGCCGAAGACAAGGCTACGCAGATGGTGGCGTTGAAGGCTGGACCGAATGGGCCTTCGAGGGCTCAGATCTTCTGGTTCAGTGCGAGGCGGCCTATCAAGCAGGGGGCGTTCGTGCATGGCGAGAGCATCGTGTTTCTGGCGCGCGAGGGAGGGAAGGCAGAGCCGGTGATGCCGGTGGCGGAGATTTCGCTGAAGGGTGCGCACAATGTCGAGAACGTATTGGCGGCGGTGTGCGCGGCTCGGCTGGCTGGAGTTCCGGCGGAGAAGATACGGGCTTCGGTGGCGTCGTTCAAGGCGGTGGAGCATCGGCTGGAGTTCGTGAAGAGTGTGAGTGGCGTGGAGTTCTACAACGACTCGAAGGCTACGAATGTGGATGCGGCGATGAAGGCGGTGGCTTCGTTTCCGGGCGGGATTCACCTGATTCTGGGCGGGAAGGACAAGGACTCGGACTATGGATTGATGGCCGAACTGTTGAAGGAGCGGGTGAAGGCTGTTTATACGATTGGTTCGGCTGCGGAAAAGATTGAGCGCCAACTTGCCGGAGTCGTGAAGATGGTTTCAGCGGAGACGATGCAGGTTGCTGTGGCGGAGGCTGCTGAGGCTGCCGTTCCTGGCGATGTGGTGTTGCTGGCGCCTGCGTGTTCGAGCTTCGATCAGTTTGAGAACTATGAGCATCGGGGACAGGTATTCCGGCAGCTTGTGAGCGAGTTGAACTAGCAGATCAGTGTGGAAGTGGATGTGATGGTATGGCGAAGAGAGTAGGGGTGGACAAGTGGCTCTTCGGAGTGGTGCTGCTACTGGTGTTGTTTGGGCTGGTGATGGTGTTCTCGGCTTCGGCGGTAATGGCGAAGGAGACGCTGGGGTCACCCTACTCGTATGTGGGGAGGCAGGCGATCTGGGCGCTGCTCGGGATGTTGGCGCTGACAGTGCTGATGCGGGTGGACTACCGGCGCTATAACAATCCCAGGGTGGTGTTCCCGGCAGTGGCGATCACGATGCTATTGCTGATCGGCGTGTTTGCGATGAGCGGCATGAACGGAGCGCATCGGTGGATTCGACTGGCGGGTACGACGCTGCAGCCTTCGGAGCTTGCAAAGCCGGTGATCGTGCTATTCCTGGCTTATTTTTTGCAGACGCGCATTCACCAGATGGATGACTGGAAGGGCACGATTTTGCGGGCGGCCGCGGTGCCGATACTGTTTTCGGCGCTGATCATGAAGGAGCCAGACCTGGGAACGGCAATGGTCTGCATGGCGGTAACGGCGCTGATGCTCTATCTGGCTGGGGCGCGGGCCAGATATTTTGCGATTGGCGCTGCGTTGGCCTCGCCGGTGATGTACTACATGCTGTTTCACGTGAAGTTCCGGCGTGACCGCATGCTGGCGTTTGTGAATCCCGAGGCCGATCCGCGTGGGACGGGATTCCATATTCTGCAGTCGCTGATAGCTGTTGGAACCGGTGGGATTCATGGGCTTGGATTGATGGAGGGGCGGCAGAAGCTGTTCTATCTGCCGGAGGTGCAGACAGATTTTATCTTCGCGAATATCTGCGAGGAGCTGGGTCTGATTGGGGCGCTGATTATTGTCGCGCTGTTCGTGGCCTTGGGGTATCGCGGGCTGAGGGCGGCTTTTCTGTCGACCGATCCGTTTGCGAGGTTCCTGGCGTTTGGACTGACGACGGCAATTCTGATTCAGGCCTTCTTCAATATGAGCGTGGTGCTGGCGCTGCTGCCGACCAAGGGGATTCCGCTGCCGTTCATCTCGTCGGGGGGAACGTCGATCTTTATTACGCTTGCTGGGATGGGCGTGCTGCTGAATGTGACGCGTGAGATCGACTAAGGTGGCAGGACTACGGGTTTTGATTGCGGGTGGGGGTACCGGGGGGCATGTGATTCCGGCGCTTGCGATTGCGCGGGAGCTGCGCGATGCGCATGGGGCCGAGGTGCGGTTTGTGGGAACGACGCGAGGGTTGGAGACGAGGCTGGTGCCTGAGGCCGGGTTTCCTCTGGAGTTGATCCATGTGGGGCAGCTGAAGAATGTGAGCTTGTTGACTCGGCTGCGGACGTTGTTCGATCTGCCGCTGGGTGTGATGCGGTGTGTGCAGCTTTTGCGGAGGTTTAGACCGCATGTCGTGGTGGGAGTTGGCGGGTATGCTTCGGGGCCGGCGATGATGGCTGCGATCCTGCTGAGGGTGCCTACGCTGGCGTTTGAGCCGAATGCGGTGCCGGGGCTGGCGAATCGGCTAGTGGGCAAGTGGGTGAGTGCGGCTGCGGTGAACTTTGAGGAGACGCGGCGGTACTTTCGTGGGGCGAAGGTTACAGGGGTTCCGGTGAGGCAGGAGTTCTTCGAGGTTCAAAAGAGCAGGGTCGGGAAGAGGCTGCTGGTTTTTGGAGCGAGCCAGGGAGCCCGGGTGTTCAATGAGCTGGTACCGAAGATTATGGGACGGCTGCTGGAGGTTCTTCCAGAGTTGGATGTGGTGCACCAGACCGGGGCGCGGCATGGAGCGTCGACGGTGGCGACCTATGAGCGAATCGGCATCGGGTTAGAGAGAGTACTGGTGACTCCGTATCTGGACGACATGCCGAAGCAGTTTGGCGACGCGGACCTGATCCTTTGCCGGAGTGGGGCTAGCTCGGTGGCGGAGCTGGCGGCTGCGGGGAGGGCTGCGGTGCTGGTGCCGTTTCCGCAGGCTGCCGATGACCACCAGAGGAAGAATGCGGATGCGTTTGTGGCGGCAGGCGCGGCGGAGTTGGTGGTGGAGGCGGAGTTGAGTGAGGAGCGGCTATTGGGGGTGCTCACCGGACTGCTAAAGGATGATTCGCGGCGGGAGGAGATGGGGGCTCGGGCGCGAGGGTTGGCGCATCCTGAGGCCGTTCGCGAGATTGGTGGGATGGTGGCGGGTCTAGCTACACGCGTGGATGATTGGAAGAAAGATCAGTAATAGCATCGTAGACTCAGGTGTAATTCTGGAATGAAAAAGCGCCCACTCTCGCCGTGACCGATTTTTAGTCGGATTTCCCTTGATTTTTGCAACCATTCATTTTCCCTGTATGGGGGTCGAGAACCATGCAATAAAAGGTGTGATGTTCGGTGTGCAAAAAATCGGTATAGATGATTTTTCCCACGACATAGACTTTGCGAATTCCAAGTTTAATTTGTGCAATTTGCTCGGGCGTTTGCGGCCCAATATATATATCCCCGTCAAAAGTTCCTTTTGCAGAAATATTTGCTCTGCTTCCCGTGGGGGCTTCAAAAACAAATGGAGGATCGCTGCCATCCACAATGGAGCTGGACGTACTGAGGTTTTGAACTTCAAAAGCGATAGTGCCACCCTCGTTGATAAAATTGTTAGCAACTTTGGTTTTCTTCCCTGGCACAATTGGTTCGGCGAGATCCATGAGTTGCAGGGAGATAAAAGGAAGTAATTCGGCTTCCATGAGCCGTTCACTATTCCTCGCGATTACAGCTTGCTTGGCAGCATTTTCTGCCATGATCTTGGATGCTTCCGCTTCCTTACCAGCGGCAGTAGCGAGAACGGTGGTTTGCGCGGCTTGAATTCCAGTTTGAGCGACCAAACCATTCATAGCGACAATCTGTCCCTGCAATTTTTCGAGGGTCTGACTGAGAGCCTTATCACTCCCCTTCAAGGCGTCCTGAGTCAGGCCGTTAGTTCGTTTTATCTCATGCCATTGGAGGCCAGAGAAAATGGTGTAAACGAGAAGTACGAGAAATCCAAGACACTCCAAAATAAACTTTCTATCCTTCCACCATTTTTCTTTTGGGGGTAGATTTTGGGGTGCTGGGAACTGCGGAGATTGGGCCAATGTGAAAACGGGAGGGAGGCCAGAACCGTAATCGCATCCTTGAATTGTGGATATGTGATTGCTTGAATCAGGGGCTATGCCTTCGTCTTCGTTCTTAGGGTCTTGTGGCATACCAGATTCTCAAAGGTGGCTCTATGAAACATGAATACCATGAAGGCCCTAACGGGCAGAGGAGTTTCAAAAACTTTAGCTCATCTTTTCGTGTAACTAAATCTACCGTCAAACGGACTGTAGAGCCAGCGTAAACCAAAGAAATCGGGAGGATTAGTTATTGCTTTCCTTCGGAGTGGTTATTTCCAATCTTTCTGGACGGCGTATTCCTCAAGCAGGACGGAGACGAGGGCGGCGGTGGGGACGGCGACCAGTGCGCCTACTACACCTGCGAGGGCGGTTCCGAGCAGTAGGGAGATGAGGACAGTGAGGCCCATCAGGTTGACGCTGGAACGCATGATGCGTGGAGTAAGGTAAGCGTTCTCGATGTTGATGTAGAGGACATAGAAGATGAGAACACCTCCCATCTTGGTCCAGGAGTCGAGGGCTGCGACTCCGGCGGCGATGACGATGGTGATGACTCCGCCTGCGATGGGAATGATGTTGAGCAGGCCCATGAGGAAGCCGAGCAGGAGGAAGTATCGGACGTGGAGGATGCCGAAGACGATGGTGCTTGATACGCCGAGGATGAACATCAGGAGGCCCTGACCGAGGAGCCACTTGCTCATCTTCTGGTCGGCTCTCTGAAGCGTGTGGTCGAGGCGGCGGCGTTGGGCAAGCGGAAAGAGAGACAGGAAGAAGCGATAGGCGTATTCGCCTTCGAGCATGAAATAGATACAGAGGAAGATGGCCGTGAGAATGTCGAAGACGTGTGAGAGCCAGAGAGGCAGCGAGGTGACGAGATAGCTGGCGGTGGCGGTGATGGCTCCCTCGGCACGCTGGGCGATGGATTCGACGCCGAGGCGGTTGGCTATGGGGAACCTGTTGATCCGGGAGGCGAAGTTGGAGACGCGGGCAGGGAGTTCGGTGGAGAACTGGCTGAGATCATGCAGGACCGGAGGGAGGCCGACGGTGAAGAAAATCGAAAGGATGAGGGCGACGCCGAGGATGAGAAGAAAGATGGCTGCGGGGCGGGAGATGCGGCGGCCGCGGATCTGAAAGGTGGCGATGCGGGTGACGATGGGCATCAGGACGGCGGCGAAGAGAGCGCTGACGTAGATGATCAGCAGCTCCTTCTGCAAGGTCCAGGCGAGGGCAAGGAGGAGGAGGATGCCGAAGCAGAAGAGGATGTGGCTGCGAACGTTGCGGCGGGACTGTTCTTCACCGGGGGTGAGGTCGGACGTCGAGGTGGCCAGCGGATTCTCCTGTGCAGGGAGTTGGATGCATCTAGTGTGCGCCGGGTCCGCTCAGGTACGGGAGTAAGGAGTCTGGTTCAGGGCGGAAAGAATGGCTTCGACTGTTTCGTCCGGGGTGAGGGCTGTGGTGTCAATCGTGAGGCGAGCGAGACGGGTGTAGAGGGGGTGGCGGCGCGCGAAGCGGAGTTGGGCGGCAGCGGGGTCTTCGAGGACGGGGCGGCCGATGTCCTGCAACATGCAGCGATCGAAGAGGGTGGGGAAGGGGGCGTCGAGGAAGATGGTGAAGGTGCCGGGAGTCTGTTCGAGGAGGAGGCGGTTGGTGAGGTCCTCGGGGGTTCCTCCGCCAAGGGCAAGAATAGTGTTGGACTGGCTGAGGGCAGAGGCGAGGGCGGTGGACTCGAGTCGGCGGAAGCGCGCTTCGCCGTGGCTCTGGAAGAGTTGGGGGATGGTGGCTCCGGTGCGCTGCTCGAGGTGGGTGTCGAGGTCGAGGAAGTTCCAGCCGAAGCGGGTAGCGAGAAGGCGACCGATGGTGGATTTGCCTGCGCCCATGAAGCCGGTGAGGACAAGACGTTTAATGTGTGCGGGAGCGGCGACGGTGGTGGTTTGGTTTTGCTCGGTCAGGGGATTGGCTGAGGTGGGCGACATAGTCTCTCCTAGTTTAGCTGCTGGATGTTATTGCGAACATACAAAAGCCGCGACCTTTGGAGGTCGCGGCTCGGGAAGATCGAAAGACTCTGAAGGGCTATTTTGTCATTTCAGAGATGCATGCGAGGGCTCCGCCGGCCACGAGTGGGGCCAATAGCGGAAGGTAAAACATACGGGCTGAAAGCAGTTCGACATGCTGAATAGAGGATACATGGGGTTATTGGCGGTTGCAAGAGACTATTTGTCGGTCTCTTGAGTGCGCGGGGGCGGATTGGCTTGATCGCGTTCGGAGTCCATCTCTGCCTGAATTTTTTTCCAGACGTTGTCGCTGGGCTCGTGGGTGGGCTGGAGGAGGAGACTAGCCTGGTCGGCGATGTACTGGAGATCGCGAACCAGGGCGGAGCAGTTTTCGCAGGTCTTGAGGTGATCGAGGAGTGCCGGGTCTTCCGGGACACCATTGCCGCCGGCTGCGAAGAGGTCCGGAAGCTGTTCCTGAAACTCGGCACATGTTAGATCTGGATGGGAGTTGGGTTTTTTTGTCGATGTCATTTCGCCGTCTCCTTGAGGTCGGCCAAGGTAGACGGTTCGGGGTGGCGAAGCAGTTCGCGAAGCTTGAGACGCGCCTTGTGGAGCTGTGATTTGCTGTTGCCGGTAGAGCACTCGAGCATAGTGGCGATCTCGTTGTGCTCGAAGCCTTCGACGTCGTGGAGGACGAAGACCATGCGATAGCCGGGTGGGAGAGAGGCAACGGCGCGCTCGAGGGCAACACGGTCGACGGAGCCCGCGAGTTGTGGGTCGCGACTGCCGAAGTCACGCTTGGGTGCGTCCTCTTCCGATGGGTTGATAGTCTCTTCAAGAGAGACGAGGTTGAGGCCCTTTTTGCGGAGATGCATGAGAACCAAGTTTACTGTGAGGCGATGGAGCCAGGTGGAGAAAGCAGATTCTCCACGGAAGCTGCCGATCTTTCGAAAGAGATGGAGGAAGGCCTCCTGGGTCATGTCCTCCGCTTCAGAGACGTTGCCGAGCATGCGAAGGCAGAGGGTGTAGACGCGGCGTTTGTGGAGAGCGTAGAGCTTGGAAAACGCCTCGGCATCTCCGGCTTTGGCTGATTCAATGGCTTCTGCTTCACCTGCAATGGGAGGGTTTCTCTTAAATAGACCTGGAACTGTTTTCGTTTGTGTCATTTGTAGGCCTTGGACGTCCATGGGCTAGACTCCGGGGTTGTAGTGATCTTGTCCCTGATCTTTGATCATTGACCGCTTAGTTTTCGCCTGCTGTTTTTAAAGCCTACTCCATCCAGGAAGGATGAGTTTTTGTCATTCTAGGGTTTGAGTTGTTCTGTTGCGGAAAGGTTGTGTTCGAGGTCTTATGTTGTTGGTGAATCAGGTAGATAGGATTTGATCAGCTTCCGATGAAGCGGGCGTAGAGGGAGCGGGCGAGGGTGATGTCGGTGGTGCCCTGAATGATGGCGCGGCCGTCGGCGAAGAGGGTAAGGGTGTGGGGTGGGCGCTCGAAACGAAGGAGGAGGTCGTTGAAGCGAACCTGTCCGTGAGGGGTGAGGCGATCACGCATGGCGGCGAAGTCGACTGGGCGGTGATGCTCGTGGATCTGGACGGAGTTGCGACCACAGAGGGTGATGTGGGGGCGGCCTTCGCCTGCGAGATGGGTGAAGAGGCGCTGGCCGCAGACGGTGCAGGCTGGGTTGGGCTTAGCCGTGCTGATCTCGCTACGCTCGCTCGTCCATAGATCGAAGGAGAGCAGGGATCGGCGGAGGAGATGGGGCTGGCCGGTGAGGAGCTTGAGGGCTTCTGTGACCTGGATGGAGGCGGCGAGGTTGACGGCGGTGGAGAGTATGCCGGAGGTGTCGCAGGTCTCTACAGGGCCGGTTGGGGGCTTGGGGAAGATGCAGGCCAGGCAGGCGGTGGGGTTGGCGGCCGGAGCAGGAAGGATAGTCATGGTGGCGGCGTAGGCTCCGATGGCGGCGGCATAGATCCATGGCGTGGATTGCTGGATGGCGTAGTCGTTGATGAGATAGCGGGTCTCGAAGTTGTCGGTAGCGTCGAGGATGAGATGGGCGGGGGCGAGGAGCTCGTGGATGTTGGCGGGGACAAGATCGGCGATGTGGGGGTGGATGGCGATGGTGGAGTTGAAGAGGGCAATCTTGCGGCGAGCAGCTTCGGCCTTGGGGAGAGACTGAAGGGCATCGGACTCGTCGAAGAGGATCTGGCGCTGGAGGTTGGAGGGCTCGACGAAGTCGCGGTCGATGAGGGTGAGGGTGCCGACACCGGCTCGGGCGAGGAGGGAGGCTGCTGCCGCTCCGGTGGCTCCGCAGCCGACGATGGCGACGTGCGCGGAGGCGAGCATCTGCTGGCCATGGGCTCCGATGCCGGGGAAGAGGATCTGACGGGAGTAGCGGTCGTCGTCGGAGATGGAGGTGTTCGGGGAGGCCGGACCGGTGCTGGAGGATGAGGGGACGATAGAAGCGGTATTGAGTTGTTGCGAAGGCTGAGGCATGGGTGGCTGCTTTGTGAGCGAGAAGACGTTGCTCTTTCGTAGTATAGGGAATGCACGGATGTGCCGGGGAGCCGGGCCGACATGCCAGCGGTTATCGGCATCCTAAAAAGTCACGACGAGCCGTTTGACGCCAGGTAGGTTTTGCTGCGGATAGAGGTGCCCTGGTGATATGGAAGCGGTCGGTTTTATTTTGAATAGGATGATGGGTGGCTTTCTTGGGTCAGCTAAAAAGAGGTCGAACGCGAGCATTCCCCGCTAGGGTGAGGCACGGACGCGTCGCGGCCATGGGGTGGGTTGGATTGTTGATCGCCAGCATGGCCTGGGGACAGACGGCTCCTATTCTTCCTCCTTCGCCTTCGGGGCAGACGGCGGTTCCGGATGCCCGTCCCATGGCGGTGCCTCAGGCCTCGCAGACACAGGCTCCGCAGCAGAGCACAGGGGACTTGCAGCTAGGGAATATCGGACCGGGGCTGACGACGACGGTATGGCAGTGGAAGGGGCTGCGGGTCGATAAGATTGAGTTTCAAGGCGTGGTGTTCGATAAAGAGGACACACTGCCGAGTGAACTAGAGCAGAAGGTGGGAGCTCCGCTGGATCCGGAGAAGGTTCGGCAGAGCACGCGGCGGCTCTTCGCGAGTGGACGCTATCGGGACATTGCGGTGCGCGGAGTGAGGCAGGGCGATGGCGTGACACTGATCTTTGAGGGGCCGCCGCGATATTACGTGGGCAGGGTCACGATTGAAGGGGTAAAGAGCGAGCGGCTGACGTCCCTGCTGGAGTATGGAACGAAGCTGACGCCGGGGACGGCGTTGACCGCGGAGGCAGTACCGGCGGGCATTGAGGGGATCAAGCAGATTTTGCAGCAGCAGGGCTTCTATGAGCCCACAGTATCGGTAAGGACCACGACCGACGTAGCCGGGAACCAGATGAATGTGTTCTACACGGTCAACATTGGCCCGCAGGCGCGTGTGGGGCAGGTGTCGGTGGTAGGGACCGACCCTGGGCTGACGCCTGAGGAGTTTCGCAAGAAGGGCAAGCTGAAGCAGGGTAGCAAGGTGAACCGGGATACGACGAGCAACGCGCTTACCAAGCTGCGGTCTCAGTTTGAGAAGAGGGACCGGCTGGAGGCGACGGTGTCGCTGCAGAAGCAGACATATGTCGGGACACGGAAGCAGTTGGACTACGAGTTTCATGTGAACCAGGGCCCGGAGGTGAAGGTGCTGGTGGAGGGGGCGACGTTCTCGAAGGGCCGCCTGCGCCTGTTGGTTCCGATCTTTGAAGAGGGCACGATCGACAACGATCTGCTGAACGAGGGTGTCCACAACATTCGCGACTACTTGCTGCAGCAGGGGTACTTTGACGCAACGGTGGATGTGAAGGTGATTGGGGAGGACACGCCGTCTGAGCGCGTGGTGTTCACGGTCGATCGCGGCATCAAGCACAAGGTTCTGGCAGTCGATTTGAGGGGCAATAAATACTTTGAGGATGACCTGTTGCGGGAGCGGATGCGGGTGAAGAAGGCCAATGCGTATCTGCGAAGCGGGAGGTATAGCCCGGCGCTGGTGACGGGTGATGTGAGCGCAATCCAGGCGCTATACCGTGCGAACGGTTTCGACAAGGCAGAGGTGAAGACGGAGGTGCGGGACTCCGATACGGCTGAGAGCGGGAGGCCGCTGAAGGTCGGGCAGATCTCCGTGACGTATATCGTGACGGAGGGGTTGCAGCAGAAGTTCGGTAAGGTAGCGCTCGATGGAGTGGATGCGAGCCGGCTGACGGAGATCAAGGGGTTGATGAATGCGCAAGAGGGGCAACCGTTCTCGCTGGTGACGCTCTCGGGCGATCGGGATGCGGTGCTGGGATACTACCTGAGCCATGGCTTCGAGCAGGCAAAGGTAGAGATCAAACAACAGAAGGAGAATGCAGACGCGACGAAGACGGATGTTTCGTTGAATGTGGTGGAGGGTCACCAGGTGTTCATCGATAAGGTGATGGTCTCGGGAATTGAACATACGAAGCCGTACGTGGTGCAGAACAGGATTCTGGTACATCCGGGTGATCCGCTGGACCAGAGCGCGCTGCTGGAGACGCAGCGCAATCTATATAACGTTGCGCTGTTCAACGAGGTGGTGACGGCGGTACAGAATCCGAGGGGCGATGCGCCACAGAAGAATGTGCTGGTGCAGGTGACGGAGGCGAAGCGGTGGAATGTGACATACGGCTTCGGCTTTGAGGCCCAGACAGGAACGCCGAGCACTGGCACGATCTCAGAGGCTTCGTGCATACAGTTGGGGCTTAACCCGTGCAACCAGATTTCGCAGGAAGGGAAGACGGGCGTGAGTCCGCGGGTCACGCTGGATGTGTCGCGGATCAATTTTCGCGGGACAGATGATTCGCTAACGCTGCACTCGGCGTATGGCCTGCTGGAGCAGATCGCGGTGCTGACGTTTCAAAATCCACACTTGTTTGAGAGCAAGGTTTTTTCGGCGGCGGTTTCGGGCGGGTACACGAATGTGCGGGATATTACGACGTTTGCGTCGTCGAAACTGCAGGGAGATTTTCGTCTAACGCAGCGGTTGCGCAAGGATACCTTCATCTACGACTTTCAGTACCGGCGCGTGAAGGTTGATCCGAACAGCCTGCAGGTATCTGCGGATCTGATTCCACTGCTGTCGCAGCCGGTTCGTGTCGGTGGGCCGGGGGTGACGTGGCTTCACGATACCCGGTCGCCTAACCCGTTGGACGCGGTGAAGGGCTTCTATACAACGGTGCAGATGTTCCTGGCGTCGTCGAAGTTTGGATCGCAGACGGACTTCTGGAGGGTTGATGGGACGAACTCGACCTACTACCAGTTTGGCAAGCAGAAGTATGTCCTGGCACGAAGCACGCGGATTGGATATGAGCAGGCGTCGGGGGCGAATCCGAATATCGGGAGCAATGTGTGCGAGGGTGTTTTGCTGACGACGAATCCCAGTTGCAATCCGATTCCGCTGCCGGAGCGGCTGTATGCCGGTGGAGCATCCTCGCATCGAGGATTCGGCATCAATGGAGCGGGGCCGCGGGATCTGCAGACGGGGTTTCCAGTGGGAGGGAGCGCCGCGCTGGTGAATTCGACGGAACTGCGGATGCCGGCGCCTATGATGCCGCTTGTGGGAGACAGCATCAACTTTGTGCTGTTCCACGATATGGGGAATGTTTTTCAGAATGCGAGCGATATGTTTCCGAGTTTTCTGCGCTTCAATCAGCCGAATCGCCACACATGCACGGAGGTGTTGGGGGTTGTTGTTGGGACTTGCAGCTTCAACTATTTCTCGCATGCGGTTGGGCTGGGCGCACGGTACAGGACGCCGGTGGGGCCAGTTCGTTTTGACTTCAGCTATAACCTGAATCCACCGATCTATCCTGTGATTTACGACTTCAACAACAACCCTCCCCATGTGGGGCAGGCGAATCACTTCAACTTCTTCTTCAGTATTGGACAGAGCTTCTAGATGGTTGTGACGAGACACAAGTCGATGTGGCGGCTGGCTGGAGTTCGCGGCTTTGTGCTGGTCGCCGTGTTGTGGGGGTCGGTGTGTGCCGGGCAGACGGGGCAGACTGGTACACCACCCGCGAACGTTGGTGTGACGGCTCCCACAGCGGAGCAGGGGACGGTACTGGACAGAGTTGTGGCGGTGGTGAATGGGAATGTGATTCTGGAGAGCGATGTAGACGAGGAGCGGAGGTTTGAGTCGATTCAACCCTATCGCGGCTCGACGGCAGAGTTTTCGCGCGAGAGGGCGGTTCAGCGGTTGATCGACAGAACGCTGATTCTGCAACAGGCGGATTTAGAGTCTGGGGCACCCATTGCGGATCAGGACCTGGATGCTCAGTTGGCGAAGGTGCGCACGGATATTCCGTCATGCGCGGAATACCACTGTGAGACAGAGGCTGGGTGGGAAAAATTTTTGAGCGATCACGGGTTTACGGTGGAGGAGTTCAGAGAGAGATGGCGGCGAAGGATGAAGTTGCTGCGGTTTATCGAGGTGCGGTTCCGGAATGGGATAAGCATCTCGGATGACGAGATCAAGACGTACTACGAAAAGACGATGCTGCCGGAGTATGCCAGGCAGAAGGTGGCTCCGCCTAAGCTGGAGACGATCTCGAAGCGGATTGAAGAGGTGCTGCTGCAGCAACAAGTGGGAAATCTGTTGCGGGACTGGTTGAGGTCGTTGCGGGCACAGGGGAACGTGAGGATTATGTCTCAGGGTGAGGTGACGCCTTGAGCGATCTCGAGAAAAAGGTACAGGAGGCCAAGGAAGAGGCTAAGCAGAGAGTGCAGGAGGTCAGGCAGGAGGCGAAGCTGGCCGTTGCCAAGGTGAAGCGCTCGCTGAGCGGAACGGTGGGACGAGTGTTGGGCTGGGTGGTGATTCTGCTGCTGGTGATATTTGTGGCGTTTGCCTGGTACACGACGACGCCTGACTTCGAGAGACGGGTGGGCAAGAAGGTTGTAAGCCTGCTTGAAGATGCTACTGGTGGAAGAGTCGAGTTGGGCAGGATCAGCTTCAAGTTATGGCACCTTGCGGTTGAGGCGGATGGGTTAGTGATTCACGGGCTAGAAGGGCCGGGCGAGGCCCCCTATCTGGCAGCGGACAGGATCCTTGTGCGGGTGAGGCTATTCAACTTCTTTTCCCATGCGACAGGGACTGGAGGAGCGGCGCATGTGAGCTTGAACTATCTGCGTGTGGAGCACCCGCAGGTGCACTTGATTATCGACAAGGACGGTAAGACGAACCAGCCGACGCCGAAGCATCCGACTACGAATAAGACGCCGGTGATCGATACGCTGCTGGATCTGAAGGCTCGTAAGGTGGAACTGGTGAATGGCGTGGCGCTCTTGAACAACCGGGCGATTCCGTTCGACTTAGCGGCGCGGGATCTGGATGCGGAGGTTCACTATGTCTTTGTGAGCGATCGTTATGGGGCGACGGTAGACCTGAAGGATCTGCGCACGAAGCTGGGGAAGGAGCAAGAGGCGCAGTCGGTGCTGCATGTGGAGGCTGAGTTGGGTCGCGATGAGGCGGAGCTGAAGACGCTTGAGCTTCGTACGGGAAAGGCCTCGCATCTGGAGGCGACAGGGAGCATCAAGAACTTCGCGAATCCGGAGTGGGAGGCGAAGGCAAAGGGATCGCTGGAGTTGCAGCAGATTGGCCTGTTGAGCGGTGTGGATACGCTGAAGGCGGGTACGGTAGACCTGGATTTAAATGGCCACAACTGCAGAACCACTCCTGCTGTGGCGCAGAAGCGTCCAAGATTCTGGCAGCGGAGGCTGCCGCAGGCGAAGCCGGGTACGAAGGTACTGCCGCCCGATCCAGACTGTGTCGCGGGATATTTATTAGTGGGGTCGGCGAAGATCAACAAGGCGGCATATCGGGATCAGTATGTTCGGCTGCACGATGTGGATGGGAGCGCGCATTTGCACATAACGCCGACAGAGTTGTTATTGACGGCGCTTACGGGATATCTGCCAGGTGGCGGGAAGGCGGAGGGAGAGCTACGCATCTCGAATTGGTTGGGCGAGGTGCCTGCGGAGGCTCCGGCTAAGTCACCTACGACCAAGGCTGCGGCGACGACGGCGAACAAGACAGCTACGGCAATTGGGGCGCAGGCTCCGGTGACGGGTTCGATGAAGTTGCCGGCGGTGCAGCCGGCTCATGCGTATCTGATTGCGACGATCACGAAGATTCCTTTGCGCACGATTATGGATGTGACAGCGCCAGAACACTACGGCGACCTGGGCTTCGATACGGCGGTGAGCGGGCCGGTGCAGGTGGAGTGGGGAGGTCCGGCGAAGAACATCGCGGATACGGTAGAAGTGGAGGGGCATCTGACGATGGCGCCTACGGGCGTTAAGCGGAAGGGCGCGCTGTCGGATGTGCCAGTGACGGGAGAGACGGTAGCCCACTATACGGGGAAGAACGAGACGGTCCGGATTGAGCGGTTGACGCTGGAGACGCCTCAGTCGACTTTGCAGGCTAGTGGCGTGCTGGGGGTCAATGCGGGAGATCGGCTGACAGCGCTGCACACGGACCTGACAGTGCATGATCTGGGAGAGTACAACCAGCTGCTGCTGACGCTGGGGCTAGAGGGCAATGGGAAGAAGGGAAGAGCTGCCATTCCTGTGGAGTTGCGTGGGGCGCTCATCTTTAACGGAACGGCTTCAGGACCTATTCTCGACCTGGATGTGAAGGGGCATCTGCAGGCTTCAGCACTGGAACTGAAGCTGGGTACGACGGATGTGCAGGTGGATAGCGTCGTGACTGATGCGGAGTACTCGCCTAACACGGGAGTGCTTGTAGCAAGCTCGACGATCAAGCGCGGCACCGCGCTGCTGAGCGTTGCGGGTGCAATCAAGCCGCGGAAGGAGGTCTCGCGACGTGGCGTAACGACGTACGTATGGGATAACGGAATGGCGGTGGACGCCAACGCTCAACTGACTGATGCGCAGGTGGTGGATGTGCTGCAGATCGCTGGGCAGCAGCAGAAGATTCCTCTGACGGGAACAATTGCGGTGAATGGCCACGTTACCGGGACTTTCAAGAGTTTGAATGGTGGCGGTCATGTCTCGCTGCGAGATGGGGTGGCGTATGGAGAGCCATATGAGTCCGCGGTGGCGGAGCTGACGGCGCAGGGACAGGATGTGGAGGCCGGCAGCGTTGTGCTGAAGTTGCATGGGATGCAACTTGCCGGTAATGGCGGCTATGACATGGGATCGGAACGGCTGCACGGCCACATTGAGGGTCGTGATCTGGTGCTGTCGAAGTTTGAGACGGTGAAGAAGTTGAATGTGAATGCAGATGGAACGCTCAGCCTGGTGGTTGATGCGAATGGAACGTTGACCGCGCCAGGGCTGAAGGCGAATGTGAAGCTGGCAGGTATGACGTATGAAGGGCAGGCTCTGGGTGACGCGGTCGCCGACCTGCATAGTGATGGAAAGATAATGTACCTGACAGCGAACTCGACGATGGTAGGAGCGAAGCTGAATCTGACAGGGCAGACGCAATTGGCAGGCGATTATGAGACGCAGGCGAAGTTGACGCTGACGGGGCTGGATGTGAACAAGGCGTTGGCTATGTTTGCTCCGGGAAAGATCTCGGCGCAGTCATCGTCGATCAGCGGTTTGGCGACAGTTGCCGGACCGCTGAAGACTCCTAAGGCGTTGAGCGGGATGGCTGAGTTCAACGATGTTGACGTGAAGTTACAGGGGGTGGAGCTGAAGGCTGCCGAGCCGCTGCGGGTGAGCCTGAAGAATGGCCTGGCAACGCTGGAGCAGGTTCACATCACCGGTCAGGACACGGACATGCGGGCCAGTGGGACGGCGCAGTTGTTCGGCGCGACGGATCCCAAGGGCGGCAAGTTGGATATGAAGGCGACAGGAAGCGTGAGCATGGTGCTGTTGCATACCTTTGATCAGTACATCATCTCGAGCGGCAGGGTTGAGTTCACGGTAGCTGCGGGTGGAGTGGTGATGAACCCAACGCTTACGGGCAAGGTGCAGTTCGACAATGTCAATATTGCGATGGATGGGATACCGAACGGGCTAAGTAATTTAAACGGCACGCTGGTTTTTAATGGAGACCGTCTGCAGGTGCAGAGCCTGACAGGGACTACCGGTGGTGGTCAATTGGCACTTGGCGGTTCGATCCGATATCGGAATGGGATCTATGCCGACCTGACGGCGACGGGCAATGCGGTGCGGGTACGGTTGTACGGATTAAGTGCGACAGCGAATGCGAACTTGAAGCTACAAGGCAGCCCGGACAATGCGCTGTTGAGCGGCACGATTCTGCTGACACGGTTCGGCGTGGGCGCTGATGTTGACTTTGCTGCGTTCGGAGGTATGGGTGGTGTGAGCGCACCACCTGATCCGAACGCGGCCTCGAACAAGATTCGGATGGATGTGAGGGTGACGAGTTCGCCTCAGCTCGATTTTCAGAACTCGTATGCGAAGCTGGCCGGGAGCGTGGACCTGACGATACGGGGGACCGTGGCCATACCGTCGATATTGGGGAGGATACAGATTACGGATGGCAGCGCGACGTTTGCGGGCCAGAAGTATCAGCTGCAACGAGGAGATATCTACTTTACAAATCCAGTGCGGATCGATCCGACGATCGATCTGGATGCGACGGCTCAGGTGGAGAACTATGAGATTACGGTTGGCCTGCACGGAACTGCAACCAACCTGAAGCCGACATACCGGTCGGAGCCGCCACTGAGCGAGGCCGATGTGTTTGCGTTGCTGGCATTGGGGCGAACGCAGGAAGAGGCGCAGCTCTATCAGGAGCGGCAGGTGCAGGCAGGTACCGATCCGACCACGAGCGCATTGCTGGGCGGAGCGTTGAATGCCACGGTGAGCTCGCGGGTGGAGAAGTTGTTCGGAGTGGGAAGCGTGAAGATCGATCCCGCGTTTGTGGGGACGCTGGGGACCTCATCGGCGAGGATCACAGTGCAGGAGCAGATATCGAAGCAGATAACGGCGACGTTTGCAACGAATGTGAATAGTTCTGCGCAGCAGTTGATCCAGGTGCAGTACGACCTGAACCACAATAACTCGATTGTGGTTACGCGCGATGAGTCCGGCGTCTTCAGTGTTGTGTATAAGTTGCGACAGCGGTATCGTTAGGCACCGTAAGCGAGTCTTGCATCATATCTAAGTCATATAGGATCGGGTCCAAAGGGCTGCGACCGACTATCAGGAGGAGTAATGAAAATGGCGAAGAGCATGAGGATTTTGGGTTTGTTGGCGTTGACTTGCCTGCTGACGCTTGGTGGAGTGGCGAGGGCAGTCGCGCAGGGGCAAAATGATGCGCAGATCCAGACTGACGTGACCAAGGCGCTGGATAACAAGAGATTCAAAAACGTGAAGAGCCAGGTACAGAACGGTGTGGTTACGCTGACCGGTACGGTGGATGTCTACGCCGACAAGGAAGACGCGGACAAGCGAGCGCACCACCGCAAGAATGTGAAGGCCGTCCAGAATCAGATTGAGGTGGATGGGCCGACAGTCGATGATGTGACGCTTCGGGATCGGTTGGCGGAGAAGCTGATCTACGACCGTGTAGGGTATGGCACCACGGCATTTAATTCGTTCACGATAGGCGTGCAGAATGGCGTGGTCACGCTGGGCGGCACGGCTTACGGGCCTACGGATAAAGACTCGGCGCTGAGCCTGGTGTCGAACTATCCAGGTGTGAAGGACGTGGTCGATAACGTTGAGGTGGCTCCAGTATCTCCGATGGATGACAGGATCAGGCTGGCGGAGGCGCGGGCGATCTATGGGGCGCCGCAACTCAACAAGTATGCAATTGATCCAGCGAAGCCGATCAGGATTACGGTGGTGAATGGGAATGTGACGTTGTCGGGCGTGGTAGATAACCAGGCAGACAAAGATGTCGCAAATATTCGGGCGAATGGTGTCCCGGGGGTCTTCAAGGTGACCAACAACCTGCAGGTCGCCGGTGCTTCTGAGAAGGAAAAATAAGTCGATTATTTGCATAGGGCCACGCCGCTCATGTCGGCGTGGCCCCGACTCTTTTAGGATGAAGCTATGGGATCGTTGTGGAAGAGTACGGTTGCGACGCTGGAGATGATCAAGTGGGAACACTCCGTGTTCGCCTTGCCGTTCGCGCTGACGGGAGCGGTACTGGCTGCGGGTGGATGGCCCTCGTTGCGTGTACTGTGCTGGATCGTGGTTTGCATGGTAGCGGCGCGATCGGCGGCGATGGCGTTTAACCGGCTGGTGGATGCCAGACTGGATGCGGCGAACCCACGAACGGCAATGCGAGCGTTGCCGGCGGGAACCCTGAGCAGTGGGTTTGTAGGAGGGTTCGTGGTGGCATCGGTGATCTTGTTCGCGTTGGGTGCGGCGATGTTGAACCCGCTGACGCTGAAGCTGGCTCCCGTGGCGCTGGCGGTGGTACTTGTCTACAGCTATATGAAGCGAGTGACGCGGTGGTCGCATCTGGTGCTTGGACTAGCGCTGGGGATTGCACCTTCAGCGGCATGGATTGCTGTCAGGGGAACGCTCGACGCGCGGATTGTCGTACTGACTCTCGCTGTGCTGCTATGGGTGGGTGGATTCGATGTGTTGTATGCGTGTCAGGATTACGAGCATGATCGGAAGGTAGGATTGAACAGCGTGCCGCAGGCCTTCGGCATGAAGACAGCGTTCTGGATTGCACGCGGAATGCATATCGGGATGCTGCTGACGCTTTGCTGGCTAATCGCGCTATTTGGTCTCGGAAAGCTCGCGGTATTTGGAGTGGTGCTTGTTGCGTTGCTATTGCTGTATGAGCACTTGATCATCTCGCCGCACGATATGCGACGGATGAATGCGGCTTTCTTTACCTTGAACGGGGTAATCTCGGTCGTATTTTTTGCGTTTATTGCCGCCGATGTTCTGACACGCCAATAGAAGAGCCCGCCATTGGCGGGCTCTTCTATTGAATGCTTCTGCTTCGTTGGTCTATGCCGCCGATGATCATGTATGCCGCTGATGATCGTGCTTGGTATCATCCAACTTGTTATTGATCTTATTTTTTATGTTTTGCGTAGTTGAAGTGATGTCCTCACGCAGGTTGTGGGCAGTATCTCCCGTACGCTGGTTGAGGTCGGCCCTGTCTCGCTGTGCCTCGATGCGAGCGCTGTCGTTTACCTCGGCTGCGGTATCCTTCGTTTTGCCCCAGGTTTCCTTGGCAGCGCCCTTTATCTGGTCTGCTACGCCTGAGTTGGCCATCTTCTGATTGCCAACAGTCTCTCCTACATTTTCTTTTAGCTTGCCGACTACTTGGTCGAGTTTCCCTGATACGGTGTCCTTGTTCATAGTGTGCTCCTTGGTACGTGAGTAAACGGGGGAGGGCTGATGGCTTTGTTCGCCGGCTTTTTATAGTGCGCGTCTACCGGAGAGAAGGTTGAAGATCAGGACGATGACAGCAAGGACCAGGAGGATATGGATCCAACCGCCGAGGGTATAGCTGCTGACTAGTCCTACAAGCCAGAGAATGAAGAGGATGATTGTTATTGTCCAAAGCATTTTTATTCTCCTCGGTAATGGTGCGGCAACTAATTCTGCCGTGCAATGTGATCTGATGCTGCATGGCCTTCACGTTGTAAGTTGCCTGGCATGGGTCCAAGGTTGCCAGTGCGAATAAAATATGAATTTATCGCTTGCGAATGAGGGACATGGATTGAAGATTGCGATTCAGGGAGAGATGGGATCGAACAGCCATATGGCAACGGCGGCGATGTTGGGCAACCGGAAAGGCTTGGAGATTATCGCGTGCAGCGTCTCTGCTGAGGTGCTGGCGAAGGTTGTATCGGGGGAGGCGGATGGGGCGGTGCTGCCGATTGAAAATAGCCTGCACGGCTCGGTGGCGGAGCACTACGACCTGCTGCTGGAACTTCCGGTTCGGATTGAGCGGGAGAGCTTGCTGCGCATCCGGCATAATTTGATTGCCATGCCGGGGGTGAAGCTGGAGGAGGTGCGGCAAGTGATGTCTCATCCAGTGGCGTTGTCGCAGTGCCGGAGATTCCTGGTGGAGCATCCTGAGTTTCAGGTGGTGTCGTTTTACGACACGGCAGGGAGTGTGAAGCACCTGATGACGTTAGGGTTGCGAGATGTGGCTGGAATCGCTCCCGAGTTGGCGGCGACCGAGTATGGGGCTGAGGTGCTGGTGGCTGGTGTGGAAGATCATGCGGAGAACTACACGCGGTTTCATCTAGTGCTGCGCGAGGACGCGGGTGACGACTATATCGAAGGTGCCGTGCCTGCAGACAAGATGAGCCTGGCGTTTGCAATCGAGCACAGGCCGGGGACGCTGGTAGCGGCGCTGGAGAGATTAGCTGCGGCGGGGGTGGATCTGACCAAGATTGAGTCGAGACCGGTGCCCGGGAGTCCGTGGGAGTATGTGTTCTATGTGGATGTGCGGTTCGATAGGCGGGCGAAGGCGGATACAGCCGTGGCCGCGCTCCGGAAGCATTGCCGGATGGTAAAGGTCCTGGGGCAATACCGGGCGGCCTAGGCTACGTGCCGTTTTGTGTCCGGCGTCTCCTCTCAAAGAGGGGCATTTGGCATAAGTTGCATCTTTACTAAGAGATAAGGCAGGTGTTCGCCTGTAAGTTATTCTAAATAAATGAGTTCTTCCATCGTCTCCTTCGCGATGAGGCTCCCAAAGGTGTGGCACCCTTGCCGATGGAGATTAGGATCCAAAAGGGACTTGACGATAGAGAAAATCTTCCGGTGAGGGTAGCAGTCTGTAGAAGAGAGGGCGTAGGATGCCGGATATTAGTTGCCCTGTCATTGCACAGACTAAGCCCACAACGTATCAGCCGAAGGTCGATTAGCTCAGTAACTTATTCCATTTACAAGTTTTAGGTTTGTCGGGGAATGGCCGGAAGCGAGCTGAAGAGAAAGCTGCCTGTGGCCGATGACGGAGGGAATGGACAGCGTCTAAAGGAGAGAGCTTGGAAATGCGACCGAAGGGTGGCTTGCCGCATCAGATAATAGATAATTTGATAGAGGTACACTCAATGCCAAATGATTTTGTAAGTGTGATTCAACCGACAGCGACGAAGAACGTGGAAGGTTCCGGCGAAGCAACTGGTAAGAACCGCCCCGTTCCTGTGCTGCCGGTACGGGATACGGTGTTATTCCCCCATGCAGTACTGCCTCTGACGGTCGGGCGAGAGAGCTCGATTCAGTTGATTCAGTCTCTGGGTGAGGAGAAGACGATTCTAGTTGTGGCGCAGCGGGATGCGCGGCAGGATAGTCCCCAGGCCGCGGATCTATTCGCGATCGGCACGCGAGCAACGGTACATAAGGTCGTCAAGATGCCGAATCAGAGCCTCTTTGTGTTTACAGAGGGCAATGAGCGGGTGCATCTGGGAGAGTTTGCGCAGCTGACGCCGTTCATGACGGCGGAGTTCGAAGCCATCCCCGATATCGAGCCGGAGCAGACGCCGGAGGCTGAGGCCTTGCAGCGGAACGTGGTGAGTCAGTTCCAGCAGATTGTGACCTCCTCCCCGACGCTATCGGACGATCTGCAGACAATTGCGATCAACATCGAGGAGCCGGGGCGGCTGGCTGACTTTATTGCGTCTTCGCTGCCGTTTCTGACGACGACCGATAAGCAGGAGCTGCTGGAGACACCGGATATCTCTGCTCGACTGGAGCGCATCAACAAGCACCTGGCCAAGGAGCTTGAGGTGCAGCAGCTTCGGAACAAGATACAGAACGAGGTGCAGGACTCGGTGCAGCAGTCGCAGCGGGACTACTACCTGCGCGAGCAGATGAAGGCGATCCAGAAGGAGCTTGGCGATCTCGACGATACGCAGAAGGACATGGCGGAGCTGAAGGAGAAGATCGAGAGCGCCGGCATGCCCGAGGAGGTGAAGAAGGATGCGCTGAAGGAACTCGGACGGCTTAGCCGGATGAATCCTGCGGCGGCGGACTACTCGCTGACTCGGAACTATGTGGAGTGGCTGGCGGTGTTGCCGTGGTCGAAGACGTCCTCTGGCGAGGTCGACATCCTGAAGGCCAAGGAGATCCTCGATGCGGACCACTATGGCCTGACGAAGGTGAAGGACCGCATTCTGGACTACCTCTCGGTGCGGCGTCTGAAGCCGGATATGAAGGGGCCGATCCTGTGCTTTGTCGGACCTCCTGGCGTGGGCAAAACGTCGCTGGGCAAGAGCATTGCACGGGCGCTCGGCCGCAAGTTTGCGCGTATCTCGCTGGGCGGTATGCATGACGAGGCGGAGATCCGCGGACATCGTCGCACGTACATCGGTGCCATGCCCGGACAGATCATCCAGAACCTGAAGCGCGTGGAGACGAACGATCCTGTCTTCATGCTGGATGAGATTGACAAGCTGGGCCGTGACTTCCGTGGAGACCCTGCATCGGCTCTGCTGGAGACGCTGGATCCGGCGCAGAACGGTACGTTCCGGGATAACTACCTTGACCAGCCGTTCGACCTGTCGAAGGTGCTGTTCATCTGCACGGCGAATCAGCTTGACCCGATTCCAGCGCCGCTGCTGGACCGCATGGAGATCATTGAATTGACGGGTTACACCGAAGAGGAGAAGGTCAACATCGCGGACCGGTACCTTGTGCCGCGGCAGATCCGTGAGAACGGCATCGAGCCTATCAGTGCTCCGAAGGATGCAACGAAGCATAAAGACGCTGGCGTACCGGAATCGCAGCTGCCGGAGCCTGTTGCGGGCGAACCGCGCATCGTCTTCCCGAAGGAGTCACTGGGCATCATTGCCAGGCACTACACGCGGGAGGCGGGCGTCCGCAAACTGGAGCAGTTGATCGGCACGGTCTGCCGCAAGCAGGCACGCCGCATCGCGGAAGGAAGCACCGAAACGCTGGTCGTTACCGACGAGATCATTCACCAATTCCTCGGCGGCTACAAGGTACGGGTGGATACAGAGATCGCGGAGCGCACGAAGCGCAGCGGTGTCGCGGTTGGACTTGCCTGGACTCCTGTCGGCGGCGATGTGCTGTTCATCGAAGCCAACAAGATGAAGGGTAAGGGCAAGCTCGATCGCACGGGGCAACTGGGCGACGTGATGAAGGAGAGCGTGCACGCAGCGTACACATGGATTCGATCGAATGCTGAAATGCTTGGTATCGATGAGAAGGTGTTCGAAGAACTCGACATCCACGTGCATGTTCCGGCCGGCGCCATTCCGAAGGACGGACCGTCGGCGGGTGTGACGATGGCAACGGCTCTCGTCAGTCTTCTCACTGACCGCCCGATTCGTCCTTTGCTGGCGATGACCGGCGAGATCACGCTGAGCGGCAATGTGTTGCCGGTCGGCGGTATCAAGGAGAAGTTTCTTGCGGCCAAGCGCGCTGGTGTAAAGGACGTGATCCTGCCGATCGACGTGAAGGCGAACGTGGAAGAAGATCTCACGGCCGACCAGATCGAAGGCATCACGATCCACTACGCGTCACGCATTGAGGACGTACTTGCGGTAGCCCTTCCGCACACCCTGAAGGATGCGGCACGGG
>JAOAPB010000039.1 GCA_025462645.1 Edaphobacter sp.
GCCCAGGCAGGCACATTTGCAGAAGAAGCTAGAAGCCCTGCCGCAAGAGCGGAGCCGAAGATAGATGTGCGAACAATACGAAAGATAGACAAGGGGTGCCTCCTGGGAACTCGAAAAAATGAAACGAATCTTTAGTTCTTTTAGCCACTTAGGCAAAAAACTTAGTAAAACCTACTTAGGAAGTGGCGAGTGGTCCCAACCTTAGTCAAAGAATATTACATTGTCAACATCAAAAATTCATCGAACTATGAGAGCAGCTTGCATTCGGTCTCCGAAAGACTCACGGAGACAGCCCCATGAAGCTGTGCCTGGGTACTAAGAGAGCTGGATCGAACCATCGGCCTGGCAAATTCGTTACGTTGCAGGAGTTTCTCTGTGACTCGACAAAGCTCCCCATGTGAGCCCACGCCGCCGCCTAGAATCACCACCTCCGGATCGAACGCAAGCGCAAGGTCAGAGATGCAGTTCGCCAGGATCTGCGCGGTATATTGAACTACTTCGCCCGCCAGCCTGTCCCCATCTACAGCCAGATCAAAGACCTCCGTAGCCCTCAGATTCGTCAGAGCTGCCTCATGCGAGCGCCGATCGCGCTGTAGCAGTCGCATCCACTCCTTCTCTATGCCGAGGCCGCCAATTGCGCGCTCCAGTTGCCCTGTGACATGCACCTGCAGCGTCGATCGTGCGCTCCCGCTCACAGCCATGTAGCCGATCTCTCCGGCGCTCCAGTTCGCCCCATGATGCAGTCGATCACGTAGGAAGATGCCGGCACCCACCCCAGTTCCAAGAGCGATAAAGACAAAATCCTCTACTCCCGCTGCAGATCCGCGCCAGTGCTCACCCACTGCAGCCAGATTGGTGTCGTTCTCCACAACGGCAAGGATGCCCATCTCCTTCTCAATCATCGTACGTAGTGGTACGTTGTCCCAGTCCTTAAGGTTCGGAGCAGAGAGTACAACGCCTGAGTTGACATTGGTAATACCAGGCGCTCCAGCCGTAATATGAAGCACCTTCTTTAACGAGGCGCTGCCTTCCTGACACATCACCTTCAGACCGTCATGCATCAGGGAGCACACAGCCTTGGGGGTTCGTTGCTTGTCGGTGAACTGTGTCGACCACTGGGTAATTACTTTGCCGTTTAGATCAGCAAGGATCATTCTCAGCCTTGTTCCACCGATATCCGCTCCTGCCACGTAACCATGGCTGGCATGAAACCTCAGCAGCCCAGGTGGGCGTCCGCCATTCGACTCTCCCTCTCCCAGATTCTCAATCAAGCCAAGAGATTCAAGGTGAGCGACGGCACTCGATACGGTAGGAGCACTCAAGCCAGAGAGCCGGACGAGGTCAGCCTTGGAACAGGGATTGTGTTCGCGCAACAGACGCAGCAATCCTCTCGCATTCACCTGCCGCAGGTGCGCTGGCCTGGACGGCCGCGTCTCGTGCTCTGCGGGATACTGGGCGAAAGATGAATTTGGAAGACGCATTTTTTCAGAGGTGTTCATTCGACCACATCATACCTTTATCTTAGTAAACTTTACAAAGTTTTCCTGCTCGTGGTATCCATTACCGACGCCCATTTTCTATTCTGTAATCTTCACAGGAGCTTTGCTAGATGAGAAACGATGTATTCCGCGGCTCTACCCTTGGTCTTCTGATCTTCTCTCTATGCCTCAACGGATCAGGCGCTGCACAACTGCCCCAGACCTCAAAATATCAGTCAGCCTTTGCCCGCCCCCTCGCTATCGATCGCGGCTCCGCGGCTCTCTCTCAGTCTTTGCAAAAGCTCCACACACGCGCCAGCCTCGCGATGGTCGTCGCCCACCCCGACGACGAAGACGGTGGCATGCTCACCTACGAGAGCCGCGGTCAGGGCGTCGATACAACCCTCCTCACTCTCAACCGCGGCGAAGGTGGACAGAACGTCATGACCTCCGACTACTGGGATCAGCTCGGAACCATGCGTACCCAGGAGCTCCTCGCCGCCGGCAACTACTATGGCGTCCATCAGTTCTGGACCCGCGTCGCGGATTTCGGCTTCTCCAAGACCATCGATGAAGCTCTCAAGACCTGGGGCAAAGATCGTGTCCTCTACGACGTCGTCCGCGTCATCCGTATGCAGCGGCCCCTCGTCGTCTCCTCCGTCTTCGTCGGCAACGTCTCGGACGGCCACGGTCATCATCAGGTAGCAGGTTACATGGCGCAGGAGGTCTACAAAGCCGCCGGAGATCCCAAGATCTTCCCCGACCAGATCAAGGCAGGCCTTCTTCCCTGGACACCACTTAAGGTCTACGGCCGCATCCCGTTCGCGCGCGTCACCGAGAAAGGAATCTACGACTACGCGACCGGCCATTGGGAGCCCGTTCGTTTCCGAAACTATGTCGACGGAACCTGGATTGAGGGTGTTCCTTCTACTACTGTTCAAATCCCCAGCGGCGACTACAACCCACTCCTCGGCTCTTCCTACGTTCAGGTTTCACGCGAAGGACTCAATCAGCAGAAGTCTCAGAACGGCGGCATCGCCGTCCCTCTTCCCCGACCAACATCCACCCCATATCACCTCTACGCCTCTCGCGTCTCCAGCTCCGCGCACGAGTCCAGCTTCTTCGATGGCATTGATGTCACCCTCTGCGGAATTGCCAGTTACGCTCCTGCAAGCGAGCAGGGAATCTGGCGCGATAAGCTTAACGCCCTCAACGCAACGGTCGAGAACGCCATCAAGAACTTCGACGCATCCAACCCCGCGACCATCGCACCCACTCTTGCTAAGGGCCTCGCCCAAACAAATGCCCTGGTTGACGAAGTCGCCAAAAGCAAGCTTCCCGCGGAAGCTCGCTACAACATGACTCATGAGCTCGAGACAAAACAGATACAGTTCAATACAGCCCTGCAACAGTCCCTTGGCCTCTCGTTCATGGCGAATGTCTCCGAAGGCGCAGGCACGCAGCGCCCCGGTCCCTTCGGAGATATGTCCACTCAGATCCCCACCTCGCAGAATGTCGTCCCCGGCCAGTCACTCAACGTAGCCGTTCACATAGCGAATCAGGGTACGCAGCCGGTCACTCTCACAGACGTCCAGGTCAGATCCGAAGCTGGCTCCGGCTGGACCATGACCCCGAAGGCTCCAATCACGGGCCCGCTCGCCTCAGGTGCAGCCAAGGACGAGACTATTGCCGTAATCGTACCCAGACAAGCTGAGCTCACCAAACCCTACTTCAGCCGGCCCAGCCTCGAGCAGTCCTATTACAACATCGACGATCCTCGTTACCTTAACCTTCCCACCCGCCCCTATCCTCTTCTCGCCGAAGCGGCCCTGGCCTACGAAGGCATTAGCATCAAGCTCTCCGGCGTAGTCCAAACCGTCCATCGCATGAACGGCGACGGACCTGTTCTCGAACCTCTGCTCGTGGCTCCCGCCATCTCGCTTACCGTCTCTCCCATAGCAGGCATCGTGCCAATCATGAGCAGCACGCTTGACCTCCACGTCCAGCTTCACAGCAGCGTCAAGGGTCCAGCCAAAGGTCAGGTTCGCCTCGACCTTCCTAAAGGATGGACCTCTACTCCCGCTGTAGCTGCCTTTGCCACCATGCGCGAAGGCGAAGACCAGAACCTCACCTTCACCGTAACGCCCGAGTCCGTCCAACCGAAGCCCTACACCATCGTCGCAGTAGCCGAGTTCAACGGCGAGAAGTATACCCAGGGCTTCGAGACGGTTGGCTTCCCGGGCCTTCGTCCCTATCCCCACTATCGGCCGGCCACTTATCGCACCACGGGTGTTGATGTAAAGACGGCACCTGGCCTGAAGATCGGCTACATCATGGGCACTGGAGACGACGTGGCGATGTCGCTTGAAGACATCGGCATCTATCCCACCTTCCTTTCGCCGCAAGATGTCGCCACAGGCGATCTCTCGCACTATGACGCCATCATCCTCGGCATCCGAGCCTACGCCGCGCGGCCCGAACTCAAAACCTTCAACAACCGCCTTCTCGACTACGCTAAAAACGGCGGAACCGTCATCGTCCAGTACCAGACCCAGGAGTATGACCACAACTACGGCCCCTATCCGCTGACCCTCTCCGGCGATCCCGAAAAAGTGGTTGAAGAAGATTGCAAGGTTCAGCTCCTCGTTCCCAACGACCCAGTCTTCAATTGGCCGAACAAGATCACCACCGCCGACTTCGACAACTGGGTCGAGGAGAGAGGTCACGGCTTCATGCGCCAGTGGGATTCAAAGTACATTGCCCTCACCGAGATGCATGACACCGACCAGGATCCCCAGAAGGGCGGCCTTCTCTACGCCCGCTATGGAAAGGGATCCTACGTCTATCTCTCCTACGCCTTCTTCCGCCAGATGCCCGACGGCATCCCCGGCTCTTACCGCATCATGGCAAACCTTATTAGCATGGGCAAGAACCCTGGTCTGTCCGCAACTGCAGGCAACTAACCGCCTCGAACTCTCTTAGCGGTGCGGGTTCATCTCCGCACCGCTTTTTCTTTCCCAATCACTTATCAAATAGACTTGTTTTCGAGGTAATTTCCTGCAATGTTTGCAAAGAACAGAACGTATCCCCATGCAATGCTCCGTGAGATCTTTGAGCAGCCCTCCGCCATAGCCGAGACCCTCACCGCGTACAGTGACGGCAGCAGCCTCCGCGAAGATGTCTTCCTCTCCGCCCGCAACGCGCTCGTCGGGAAGGAGAGCCTTTTAATCTCCGCCAGCGGCTCCAGCCGCCATGCGGGCCTCGTGGGCGAGATCCTCTTCGAAGACCTCGCCGGAATCGCCGTCGACGTCGAATACGCCAGCGAGTACATCTACCGCTCCACCCAGACTCTCAAGAATCCCTGCTTCCTCGTCATCTCCCAGTCCGGCGAAACCGCCGACACCTCCGAAGCCCTCCGCGAGGCCACCGCGCGCGGTACCACCACCATCGCCATCACCAACAAGCCGGACTCCAGCATGGCGAAGATGGCGAACTGCTCTCTTCCCACCATGGCCGGCATCGAACGGGCCGTTCCCGCAACCAAGAGCTTCACGACGCAACTGGTCGTTCTCTCTCTACTCTCCCTCTACGCCGCTCGCATCCGGGGACGCATGACCCGCGCCGTAGTCGAGTCGCACCTCCGCAACCTCCATAACGTTCCCGAGGCCATGGCAGCCGTTCTGCCTGACTGGGAGGTGCAGGTCGCCGAAATAGCAAAGTCTCTCCAGTCAGCAGAGTCCTTCCTCTTCCTCGGCCGCGGTGTGCACTACCCCATCGCCCGCGAGGGTGCCCTCAAGCTCAAGGAATCTGCCTACATCCAGGCTGAAGGCTACCCCACCGGCGAACTCAAGCACGGTCCAAACGCACTGGTAAACCGCAACACGCCCCTCATTGTCCTGGCTACGCGCGACCCTCAGGCTCCCGACTCCATTCTGCGCTACGAGAAGACTGTAAACCTCCTTCGCGACATGAAAAAACAGGGCGCGGAGGTCGTCTCTATCGTTAACGAAGGCGACACGCAGATTGCAGAACTCAGTCGTCACACGATTGCCATTCCGCAGTGCGAGGAGTATCTCTCCCCACTCTACGAGGTAGTCCCTCTACAACTGCTCGCCTACTTCATGGCTATCGGTCGTCAAATCGACGTAGACAACCCTCGCAACCTCGTCAAGGCCGTAGTCCAGGAATAAGGCTCAGTAAAAAGCAGCGAAGACACAAAGAGGCGAGCCGGATGTTATCGGCTCGCCTTCTGCGCTTCACCGTCTCTTTGCTGCTGTTGCTCCAGGAAAAATAGCTTTCCTTATGCCCAAATTTGATCGTAAAACGTCGGAGGAAACACACCTCAGGAAGAGATGAGGTTGTGATGGACTGTGGTCATCAGGGAAGAAGGTAGCAGTTGGTACGGCGTCGGGGAGGGAGATAGAGTGGCTGCGGTTTTGGGCTAGTCTTTGTCATTGCTTTCAAATACCGCCCTCGTCGTCGAGGCGGTGGGAATGTGGTAATCCCGAAGGGATTTCCAAGGAGTGTGGGAAGGTGGGAAGCCGGCTTTATGGCCTTCCATGCTTTCCATACTCTGTACTCTGTCATTCCCATGGGCTGCTTTCGAGGATGGATCCAGTCGACTCCGATACGGCTCCATTCCATGTTTTTGCTGTCAAGCCCTTTCCCACTGGACAAAATGCTCAATTCCACAGGCAAATCAAACAAAACAAAGCCTTAGTTCACGAAATAATTTCCCGGCAAAAGTGGCATATTAGTTTCAACGAATCGGCTACACTTAATACAGAATTAGAAAAACCCCCGATCATCATTGGGGGTTTTCTCTTGATGTCTAAGTCTTTTAGAAAGACGAATTTGACTACAACCCATTTAGAATGAGGAATTTGGAGAGAAGCAAATCCGTAAGTCTTTCAATTTAGGAAACTTAGACCTGGGGTAGGGGGGAGGGGGGAGGCCCCTACCCAGGTAAGAATGCAATAGATTCCGAGCTTATTGCTCTTGCTGGTGCGGGTAATCCACTCGAATAGAGAGGATCTCATAGGGGCTGATGGGGACCGTAACCTTATTCCCGGAGAGTGGCAGCGGTGAACCGAGCGGCTTCTCCATAAGGTTGGTTTCGGTGGCGGCGGTAGCTCCTGCCGGTACGGTGAAGGTGACGTCGGATTGCTTGCCCGCCCACTCGAAGATGCGGAAGACAAGTCCGTTGTCGTCCTCTGCCTTCTTGACCGCGGTAAGAACCACGTTCTCCGGTGCGACCGAGGCGTAGGAGTGCTCAAGGGGCAACGTGCCGGTATGTGGGGCAACCTGCTGGGCGCGCAGCTCGTAGTTGTACTGATAGCCGCGACGCTCGGTAAGGGCCTGCTTCCATGTGCCGGCGTGTGGATAGAGGGCGTAGCTGAAGTGCTGATGACCACGGTCAGCTTCGGGGTCGGGCCATGTCGGCGAGCGGAGAAGGGAGAGACGAAGAACGTTATCCTTCGCGTCGTAGGCGTATTTAGCTTCGTTCAGGAGACTGAAGCCGTGTTGTCCGTCGCCGAGGTCGGCCCAGCGCAAGGCTGGAACCTCGAACCTGGCTTGTTCCCAGGTATTGTTTCGGGTGGTGGGACGGTCGATGCTGCCGTAAGGAATCTCGTAGGTGGCCATGGGGCCGGAGGCAGCAAGTGGGAAGGCTGCCTTTAGAAGAACATGGGCCTCGCGCCAGTCAATGTCGTTGACGACGTCAACTGTGTCTGTATTGGCGTAGAGCTGAATGTCCTGAACGAACTTCGAGCTCTGCCAGGTACGAGAGACACGGATGACGGCGCGCATCGGCCCCTTCTCGACAAGCTGGACCGAGTCAACCTTTTCGATAGGGGTCATGTGGTCGAGGGTGCCAGGATCGATGTTCCAGGCATCGTAGTCCTTCGGGGTGTCCTTGAAGGTCTGGAGCTGGTTGCCGCAGGCACCCTTGGCCAGAGACTCGAAGTTGGATCTCTTGTCAAAGAGACTCGTAATGCAGCCCGTGGCAGGGTCGACTACGACCCGGAGAGCTGCGTTTTCCATTGTGGTGCCGCTGGCCTTGAGATCAGTCGTGAAGGGTTTTGTTCCAGGGACGACGTGGAGCACCTGATAGCCGAGGGATGGAACATCTCTGGCCTCGATGAGGATCTTGTAGGTGTTGGTCTTCAGATCGCTGGAGAGAACGGAAGAAGGCACAGCATTGTTGTGGGAGTCGAGCACGGAGACCCCGTTCGGCGAGGGTGAGGGAAGCTGCACGGTAGCGGTAGTGATCCCGGTGTGCGGCCATGCAAGCGGATTGAAGACGAGGACGGGAACGTCCCCGGCCGCCTTGGTATTGATACCTGCGGCGAGAGTATGAAGTGATTTATTGGAGATCTCGTTGGTGGCCCAGCGAACCTGATCGAACTCGGCCTGCGCCTCTTTAAAGATGATGCCGATGCCGGAGCCGGCGGCGAGATCGTGAAAATCATTAAAGGTAATCTTCTTCCAGGCGTCGGTGAACTCCTTGTTAGGGTAAGCGTTACCATTGAGCCAGGCGAGAGAGGCATACTTCTCCGCGTTGAGGACCTGCTCTTCGCTCTCGCGCATGTTGCGTTTGTGCTGGGCCTGCGAGGTCATGACTCCGCGGTGGTACTCGAGGTACATCTCGTCGTTCCAGGTGGGAATGTCTATCTTTCCGGCCTCGGGAGTGGGAAATTTGTATCCATTCGCGATCGAGGTATAGTTCCAGTCCGGTGAGTTGGTGGCGACCTTCTGTTCGACGCTGGCGAAGAAGCTTTGTGCGAGGCCGAACTTCATCTTCGGGATGATGGTGCTGGGCTGGGCCCAATGCTGACCCTCATCGAGAATCGCACGGGTCGGGCCACCACCATGGTCGCCGATACCGTAGAGATCCATCATCTCCTCCATGCCGGGTGAGCGCTTGCGCGCAGTGGCCAGATCAGCGGAGAGGCGAACGGGGTTGAGGTTGTTGTTGGCATAATCGTGCGGGAAGTAAGTGAGGACCTTGCTGCCATCGGGCGACTGCCACCAGAAGAGTTTGAAGGGAAGCTGGTTGGTGTCGTTCCATGTCATCTTCTGGGTGACGAAGTAGTCCATGCCGGAGCGCTTGTAGATCTGCGGGAGCTGCCAGTTGTAACCGAAGGAGTCGGGGTTCCAGCCGATGCGGACATCGACGCCGTACTGCTTCTGGAAGAAGCGTTTTCCTATGAGGAGAGAGCGGACCTGCGATTCGCCGTCGGGCATGTTGAGGTCGGGTTCGACCCACATACCGCCTACGATCTCCCAGCGGCCTTCCTTGATGCGCTTCTTGATCTCCTCGTTCATCTGGGGATACTTGTCAGCGATCCATTCGTTATAGGCCGCGGCGGACTGCGTATAGGTATAGTCCGGGTACTCGTTCATGAGCTGTAATGCGGTGCCGAAGGTGCGTTTGACGACGTCAACGGTCTCGGTGACGGGCCAGAGCCACGCAGCGTCGATGTGCGAGTTGCCAGTGAGGTGAAATGTGGCCTGCTGAAGGATAGGCTTCAGGGGTTCCAGGATTTGGCGGGCTTGAGCGAGAGACGCATCGAACTTCGGCTGATTGTTGGAGTCGAGGGCGGTGAGGTCGACGGTACTGATGGACTTCTGGAGGGTGGCGAAGTCCTGCGTGGAGTTCTTCGAGAGGGATGGGATAAGAACGGCGCTAGAGAGGAACTCGATACGGAGATCCGAGGGATTCGGCCGACCTGCAGCGAAGTCGATCTTCATGGGAGAGCCGGCAAAGGTCTTGGTATCGACGGTGTGGAGGAGCTTGACCGCGATGAGAACCTTGTCTCCGGGCTTTGCCTGATCGAAGAGAACGATGGGTTCGAGGTCGTCCCCGAGGGCTACGCGGCGCCCGTTGAAGTAGATGATCTGCGGCATGGGGCCGTTGGCATTGGCATGGAACTGAAACCAGATGCGGGCTCCGGTAAGGTCGTAGCCGTTAAGCGTCTTGGGGACTTCGACGACGCGCCGGTACCAGGCAGCTTCGGTAGAAGCCTGGCTGCGGGCCTTGACGAGTGGCCAGGAGGAGTCGTCGAGATCGGGAGCTTCGCCATGGGCAAGGTCGCCTGCGTGGTAGTGCCATTCCTCGGCAGGAAGATTGTTGAAGGTCGCAAGGCGCTCGATGACTTTTTGTGACTCGGGGGAGAGGGTGTGCGTAATATCGGCTACTTCTTTTGGCGATTGCGCCTTAACGGGCAGCGAGAACGACAGCACAAGAAGGATTGCGGATGTCAAGATGATCTTCATGATGTGACGCACGGAGGCGAGAGAGGGAAGAACGATCAAGTGCGGCTCCTTGGTTGCAGCTGTTTGGGTCTGCCGTGAAACGAGGTTGCTTTAGCAGACCCGGACAAGAGGGAGTCTAACGCACTTTGTACGAAGAGGTATTGAAGCAAAGCCGGCTCTTGATAAATGAGTCGGCCTAATTGATGAGGAGCCGCTAGCGTTTGAGGACGGCCTCGAGATACTGGAGTGCGCGTGGGTCGTTGGATTGGCCGAGCCAGAAGATAGCTTCCTTGCGAACGGTAGGGTTAGTGTTTGTGTCGGCGACATGTACCAATTGCGGGATACCTTCGTCCTTCGGAAGCTGGCTTAGTGCGAAGACCGCCTTCTTCTTTACCGCCGTATCAGGATCGCTTTCGATGGCGTCCTTCAGAGCGGCGGTTGCTTTTTTCCCGGCCTTCTGGGCAAGCCAGAAGAGGGCCTGACTACGGACGCGCGAGTCGGAGTCGGATTTGGCCATCTTGAGAATTTCGTCTATGGCTGCTGGATCGGAGTTGATGGAGAGGTCGAAGGCCAGTTTTTCGCGGAGCTTTGCATCCTGCTCTTTGGATACGAGCTGTTGCAGCGCGAGATAGCCTTCGTGACCGCGCTGGGCTCCTAGCCAGAAGGCGGCTTTCTCGCGGAGACGCGGGCTGGTGGAGGTGGCAGCGAGTGAGGCGAGGGCGTCGGTTGCCGCGGGAGCTGCGTGGGTGCTCAGGGTTACAAGAGCTGCGTCCGTGACATGGTTATCTTGGTTGTGGCTTTCAACGCTTTGCACAGCGAGCTTACTGAGAAAGCTGACACTATCGTTGGGCTGTACATTGGTAATCCATTCAAAGGGGACACCGCCGGCGTTCAGACGGCAGCCTGGCGTTGCCGGACGCACTTTAATAATGGCTCCATGATCGAGTCGGAGTAGGACGTACATGCTGGAGGCGGGCTGGGTTACCTGCTCCGAGTTATTCACGCGATCTCGGGCGTCCTCGAGCTGATATTCACCGCAGCATTCATCTTCACCCTGTGATGATCCCGTTGAATCTGAACATGAAGAGTGATGTGTTCGTGGAAGAGCAAGAATCTCATATCCAATCCATAACGGCTGGTTTGTGCGCTGAAATCGCGTCACCGTCGCGGACAGTCCTGAGCCTACCGGCTCAGAGTTGAACTGCGTGTTCGATACCTTGGGTTGCTGCGCGAAGATGGCTGACGCGCTGAGGATGAGGGCGATGATGAGATTGTGTTTCACGAGAGTGCCTCCTTGCTGCGATGGCTACTTGTTGAGGATTTCGATCATGTAGGCAGTGGCTTCCTTGTTCTGCATGAGGCTGAGCTGCTGGACGATCTTTTGCTTTAAGCCGGGATCCTTTTCAGATTTAGCGAGGGTAATGAGATCGTGCGCATCGTTGGCGAGAAAAAGAGCTTCTATAATGGCCTTCTTTGTCTCGGGATCGGAGTTATTCTGGTAAGTCGTAAGCAACGTCGGAGCCGCGGAGGCGCCGCCTGCTATTCCAAGATTGCGGATAGCCTTGCGGCGTAGGCCGGGATCCTGCTCCGAAGTAGCAATCGCTCCGAGCACGTCAGCACCTTTGGGTCCGGCCGCTATGAGACCGCTGAGAATGTTGGATTTGGTCTCAACGCTCTTGGTTTCGCGATAGAGCGTCTGGAGCTGCGCAGTTGCACCGAGCGCGCCAAGCGACTGAACGGCGGTTTTGGCGAGCTGGGGATTTGACTCGCCACGTGCGGCTTCGACAAGTTTGTCGGGACTGCCTGAGACCAGATAAGACTGCAGGACAGCTTTTTTAACCTCGTCATTGCTGCTGTGCTGATAGACGTCAGCGAGTAGATCAACGGACTCCTTGCCACGGATGGCGGCAAACATCCGGATGGCCTTAACCTGCAGGGTGGGGTTGGACTGGCCATGAGCGATCTGGCCAATGAGGTCCTGAGCTTGTTTCGAGTTGCTTTGGGCGAGCACAAAGAGAGCACGCTCCTTGAGTTTGTCGGAGCTGCTGCCATTGAGGATCTGCTGAATTGCGGGAAGAGCGCGAGACTCGTCCTGCTGCATGAGAGCGTTCAGGGCCAGAAGCTTCAGCTCTACATCTTGTTCGGCCTGAGGCTGGACAGGATAGCCGCTCTTACCGCGAATCTCAATTTCGAGAGCCCCACATTCATTGAGCCAGCGGCTCTTTGGGTAGGCGCTGCGGAGTTGAGTACAGGTTTGGAGAGCTAGTGCGGGTTGGCCTTCTTTGTTTTCGGCATAGGCCTTCCAGTAAAGACCTCCCTCGGCTCGCTCACCATGCTGCTGGGCTAATTTACTGAAGATCTCGCCTGCATCTGCCCATCGACCTTCATTAATAGCGCGAGTGCCATCTGCGTAAAGGCTGTCGTTCTGCATCGCGGAAGAGAACTCATCCGCAACGGATGCGGGCTGAATAAGGGACGCAGCGAATAAGCATGGAGCCAACAGCACCGAAGCAAGGGTTGCAGTTAGAAATAGCGGTGTGGTTTTCATTAGATAGATACCCCTTTCATTCGGACAGCATGTCTCTCCTGTTGCTCCGGAATTCTGGAGCGCAGAACACGAACCTCAAAGAGAAGACCATCGGTGTTCATTTCTTTCTGGAGCCGCGCTAGGTACGCGGGACTGGAGCTGTCGGGTTCATTGACAATTTCGACGAGAACGCGCTCCAGACGATCGAGTGCGGCGGTAAGCTCGAAATCACCAGCGCGTGTGGCGCTTTCACGATAGAGACGGTTTGCCGAGAGCAGCTCACTGGCTTCGGCCTTCACGGGCACACCCATGGATGCATCGGCATGGTTCAACTCGATCAGCAGCCGCTCGGAGCGATCGAGGTGATCGTCAAGAACGACGAAAATTATGGGCTGTCGAGGCTGACTGCTGACTGCTGACTGAGACTGTGAACGTTGGTGCTCCCATTGGCGGCCCGAGAAGAAGGCAATGGCAATGAGGACAGCGCAGACAGTAGCGTAGTTCAGAGCTTTCCTGGAACTCAGGGCTTTCCAGATATTGAGATCCAGCCAAGTCCGCTTCTGCTTCTTGTAGACAGGAAGCGAGCTCCGGAGTGATTGCCACACCTGATCGCCGTACTGAGTGTCTCGTGCTGGAACAGGAGCAGCTTTAACTGCGGCGAGATCCTGTCGCAGGACTGCATAGGCATCAGCGCAGACATCGCACTCCAGCAGATGGCGTGCAGTGCGAGCGGGACTGCCAGCTTCTCCGTAATAATGTTCGATCAGTTCTTCTTCGTTCAAATGCTTCATGCGTTTACCCTTAATGATGCCAATCCACGGCGGAGCTTCTGGACGGCGCGAAAGACAGCCTGCTTTGCAGCGTTTGGGGAGATATTGAGCGCCGCTGCGATTTCGGTAGTGGACCGATCCTCCATGTGGCGAAGAGTGAAGGCAGAGCACTCCGTCGTGGTGAGACTTTGCATGGCCTCAGCCTGCATGGCTTCGATCTCTTGGCTAAGAAGGACGCGTTCAGGGTCTGCGGCAGTATCAGCGACCTGCACCTGCTGCTGGGAGGGGTCGGCCTCTTCGGCAATCTGATATGAGGCTTCGACTTTTTTCTTGTTGATCATATTGAGGGCACAATTGACGGCAATGCGATAGATCCAGGTTCCAAACTCTGAGCGCGACTCGAAGCTCTCCAATCGCTGATAGCCGCGTAGGAAGGTCTCTTGTACGACCTCATCCGCATCGGCCTCATCACCGGTGATGCGGAAGGCTACGCGGAAGACAGTCTGACTGTGACGTACGACGAGTGCGCCGTATGCGTCTTTGTCTCCGGATAGAACCGCCCGGACTATTGAGTGGTCGTTCTCTTCCATTCAGCGCATTAGACAAGGTTTTGGGTTTGCGGTTAGGAAGATATTTTTGTAGAGGGTTATATTGACAGTGGTACCTGGCGCATATAGGGTTTAGCCCTGTGTAACCGCTTATTTTTCTTGGTTTTGTGGCTTTGGAGGCTTGGTATGGGGTTCGGTCGAGGGATGAAGGCGGTGGTTACGGATAGTCATTTTTTGGTGCCTTTTTTTGTGCTGCTGGCGGGGATTGCACTGCTTGTGGTGTTGCATTAAGCCGAAAAGCGAGTGGTAGAAGCTGGAGAGATGAATGGCAAGTGTGGTGCAAAAGGTGGGAAAAGGTGGCTTGTCGCTGCATGGTCTGGGTGTGATCTGCGGGTTGACGGCCGGGGTTTGGCTGGGGGCTGCGGAGGCTCCGACGAAGTTGGTGAACGCAGGGTTCTCTCCGTTTGCTATTTCGCTGTGTATGGTCGCCGGGGTGTTTACGGCGCGGTGGACCTTCCCTACCCTGCTGAAGGGCACAGGGTATGTGTTCGCGGACCTGGCGGAGAAGAAACACCTGATTGTATGGGCTCTGCTGGCCGGGGCGCTTTGGGCGGTGGCGAATACGCTGACGGTGTTTGCAATTCGGGATGTGGGGCTGGCGGTGGCGTTTCCCATGTGGAATGCGAACTCGCTGATTGGCCTGTTCTGGGGGCGAGTACTGTTTCGCGAGCTGGAGGGAGCGAACGCGAAGAACATCAGCAAGGTAGTGGTAGGCGCGATTTTGATTGTGATTGCAGCGGTGATGCTGGGCTTCAGCACGATTCATGGCGGCGGATCGATGGGACAACATGCGTTCCGAGGGATAGCAGCGGCGCTGGGGGCGAGCCTGATGTGGGGGACGATGTATGTTCCATATCGCAAGGCTTACCTGAGCGGAATGAATCCATTGTCGTTCGTTACTGCGTTTACCGTGGGGGAGCTTGGAACGGTGCTGGCGTTGACGCTGGCGCTGGATGGCGGGGTGCACTCCTCGGCTTTCCAGCTGTTCCATATGCCTGGGGTGCTGTTCTGGCTGTTTCTGGGAGGGTTTGTCTGGGTCATCGGCGACCTGTTTCAGCAGTTCGCGGCGAAGTACCTGGGGATTGGGCGGGGTATCCCCCTCTCGAATACCAACCAGCTATGGGGATTGGCCTGGGGGGCGCTGGTATTTGGCGAGCTGGCTGGGGCGGATAAGCAGCATAAGCTGCTGGTGTTCGGAGGATCGGTGCTGATGATTCTTGGCGCACTGGCGATCAGTACAGCGGTGGCTTCGGCAAAGGAGAACAGCTCGACGAATGAGGCGGTGCTGCGGGAGTGCGAGCGGTATGGGCTGGACTACAACCGGACGCTGCTGGCGCAGGCAGGGGATGAGTTCGGTGGGAGGGATGAGCGGCGGCGGTGGTGGGACTACGCTATCGTTCTGATCGCAACCGGTGTGTTCGTGACGCTGGGAGTGCGGGCGGTTGTGCCTCCCCTGACGATGGACCTCCGGTGGATTGCGGTTCTGGGGATAGTGCTGCTTGTGAGCTTGATTGCAGGCGGCTGGAGCCTTTGGCGGCGGACCCGGTTCTGCTAAGAGCCTCTGCAAGAGCTAAGATGTGTTCAGACTGAAACCAAACCTGTGGGATGATCCATCAGTAACATGTTGAGCGGGAGTATGTATGGCGATCAGACTGAAGGACATTGCGCGCGATCTGGGAGTCTCCGTTGTAACCGTCTCAAAGGTGCTGCGGGGTAATGCGGATATAGGCGAGGCGACGCGGCGACGCGTGCTGAAGCGGATGAAGGAGTTGAACTATCAGCCCAACATGATGGCTCGGGGGCTGGCGAGCGGACGGACCTATACCGTCGGGTTGGTGGTGCCGGACCTGGTGCATCCGTTCTTCGCGGAGTTCGCCAAGGCGCTTAGCGGAGTCCTTCGGACAAGCAGCCGGGCTCTGATTCTGACGTCGTCGGAGGAAGACCCGGAGGTGGAGCGGCAGGAGATCCGGACACTCCTGAGCCGGGGGGTCGACGTTCTGCTGATTGCTTCCTGTCAGCCGAATCTGCGTAATTTCTATGAGCTTGGAGACGAGAGAACGCCTTATCTCCTGTTTGACCGCAACTTCCCTCACCTGGCTGCGCACTTTGTCGGATCAGACGATATGCAGGTTGGAGAGATGGCGACGAAGCACCTGATCGAGATTGGCCGGAAACGCATCGCACATATCGGCGGCAAGAATACGAGCCCCTCTTTCGATAGGCTGCGAGGGTATCGGAGTGCTCTGATGGAGAACGGGCTTTCAGCTCCGGAGAGTTATGTGGTGCTGCGGGAGCGGGTGGAAGAATCGGGCGATAAGGTCGGGTTTCAGGCGATGCAGGAGCTGCTAGAGGCGGAGCCGAGACCAGATGCGGTGTTCTGCTACAACGATCTGACGGCGGTGGGTGCAATTGAAGCGACCTTACAGGCTGGGCTGCGAGTTCCAGAGGACGTTGCGTTTATCGGGTGCGGGAATCTGCGCTATGCGAACTACCTGCGGGTTCCGCTAAGCTCGATCGACCATGGGACGGCGGAGTTGGGGAGAATTGCGGGAGAGTTTGCCCTGGAGCTCTCGGCCAAACCGGAGCAGGAGCCGAAGAGCATTCTTGTGCCATCTACGCTGGTGGTACGGGAGTCTACGGTGGGGACTTCGGGTGGAAAATAACTGACGATTATTCCTTCGCGAGGCAAAGCTGCAGCGCCTGTGAATTTGCTTCTCCAATGTAGCCATGGAATCATTCGACAACTGTCATGACAGAACCCAAGCTTCCGTGCGTAGCAGAGCTCCCCTCCCGCTCTATCTTCGTTCTTTCGTTCGCCGGAGCTCTGGTATTCCTGTATCTGCGAACCTTTCTACTCCCCGCTACCCCCTTTGTTGGTATAGGTGACCAGATTCTGTTTTTCTCTCGTGCTGCGCGTATTGTTCATGGTCAAATTCTGTACCGTGACTTTTTCGAACTGGTTACTCCTGGCACTGAACTGCTCTACGCCGTAGCATTCCGCGTCTTCGGTATCCATGCCTGGGTCATGCAGGCGTGGAGCATCGTTGTCGGGCTCTCGCTCTGCTGTGTCATCACCCAGATCGCCAGCAGAATACTCCGCGGTCTACTCATTCTGCTTCCGGCCTTGTTATTCCTCGTCTTTGACTTCAGTAACGCACTGGATCTGACACACCACTGGTACAGCACTCTCGCCGCCCTGGCTGCGGTTAACGTTCTTATGGATGGCGTAAACCTTCGACGGATATTCGCAGCCAGCTTACTGAGCAGCATATCGATTCTGTTTACTCAGACCCAGGGCGGACTAACCTTCGTCGCTCTGATCATCTACCTGTTATGGATGAAACGATCCGAGAGCCAGGAATCCAATATCCTGACGCAACTCACAACTCTGGTTCTGCCATTCACCCTGATACTCTCTTGCGTCCTTGGGTACTACATCCATAAAGCAGGTTTTCGAACTATTCTCTTCGATCTCGTCTTGTTTCCACTTAGATTTGTGTCTTCCGGGGAGGTCAACTCCCCCCGAACCTATCTCCATCAGTTTCCATTGGTACATACACCGGTAGACGTCGTTCACCTCATCCCTTTCCTGTTCATCTATGCTCTTGTTCCCTATATTTATCTGCTCGGACTTCATCGACTGTGGCGTGAGCGCAACTTGATGACTCCGGCACTTCGGCAGCATCTTGTTCTCCTTCATCTGGTCGGTCTCGCACTTTTCCTGGCTGTCGCCAACGGTCCCAGATATTTTCGTCTTTCCACAGTAGCTCCACCTGCCATTCTCATCTGCACGTGGCTCATCAGCCAGCAGAGCCCTGCACATAGATATGTTCGTAATGTGTTATGCCTCCTGGCAGCTGTCTTTGCTTTGTTGCTGCCAGTTCGTAGACAGAGTCAATGGCACGCCACCCTGGACCTGCCTATCGGCCGAACGGCTTTCAGCGACATCCTCGTGTTCCGCGAATTTCAATGGGTCGCTCAGCGAACCCACCCATCCGAGTTTTTCTTCAACCACTCCGCTCTCTGCCTCTATCTCTCGTTGAGCAACCCAACCGCGTCCGAGTTCATCAACTACGATGACTTCACTCGGCCTGATCAGGTAGTTGCCATCACCGATGCGCTTCAACACCACCAACCACACTTCATTGTGTTGTTCCCGAAGAACATTAATGTCTTAGATGTTCACGACAACGCCGAGCCCTTCCGTCGGTACGTTCATGACAATTACCACTTAGCCCAAATCTTCGCCTTGAAGGGCAGCTCTCGATACGAAGAAGAACTGTGGGAACTTGGACCACCAAATTCAAACAACTTGATGAGGTGATGTGTCTCTGAAGCGTACAGAAACAGGTAGGTTCATTATTCGAAGTCATATACTGACTCAATCCGAGGGTGCTGTCGGAGATATGTCCAGGCACGGCGCCACGTCCCCGCAACAAAGCGTGTTCTACAAAAGGGATGGCCGTTCACCCTCCCAACCTTTGGTGTGGTCAGCATAGGGAAGTTCTCATTTGACGCCTTTATTGGGATCCCAAGTGCCCTGCTCTTTGCGGACGAAGATGATCTGGCCTACGTGGTAGGCGTTGTGCGTACCGATATGGGCAATGGTGGAGGCATTTTCGGCGATCTTTTTGTCGTCGGCTGCTTCGACGGCCTTCTCCCAATCGGTCATGACCTTGTCGAGCTGGCGGACGAGCGCATCCCACTGTTTGGCGTCGAAGCTGTTGAAGGTCTCGTCATTATTGCCGTCGAACTTAGCCGGCTGCTCGCCTTTAAACTTCGCCAGCGACTGCATGTTCCAGAAGACCAGATGATTGGCCAGCTGGCCGACTGAATGGTTTCCCTTCCCGTCAGTCCATTTAGCCTGCTCTGCCGTCAGCCCTTCGACGGCAACGTTCGCGGGGACGAACCAGTCCTTTTCGTTGTGGGTGGTTCGGAGCTGCTCGAGCAAAACACCTTTGAGGGCTGTAGGAGGCTTTGGAGTCTGAGTTTGCGCTTGAGCGATCAACGGTAGTGAGAACAGTAGAAGCCCAATGGTTTGTTTCATAGGTCTCTCCTCAATTTGGAAGTTGGAGATTGTTGCTGTCTGCGTCGCCTGCCAGTGTATGGGAGGAGACGCGTGCACGCCTTCGATTTGCACCAAATTGTGACGAGTTGCCGCTAGGGTGCCGTAAGTTGGCTCCAATGTGAAATTTACATAGAGCAACGGATTTCCCGCAGTTGTGAATTGCTAAGGAGGGCAGGAGGCAATAAAAGCATTCTTATTGATATAAATGCTTGCCATCTGTTGCGCCATGCTCCTATAGTTAGCGGTAACGCTGACCATTGAACCTTCGACGGAGGAAAAAATCATATGTCGACAAACATTCTCGCGACCAATACCCCACTGAAAGATCTTGATGAGTGGGATGATTTTCTAACCGGACGCTACCAGGAAGGCAAGAGCGAAGAGGAGTTTCGCCAATATGACGCGGACGCAAACCCGGGCGTTGCAGAGTTCTATCGGCTGAACCATCAGTATCAGACATTCGACTACGTGATGGCGAAGGAGAAGGAGTACTTCGGCCTGAACAAGGGCGAGAAGAGTATCTGGGAGGCCGCTGAGTTTCTGAATACGCTGGTCGACGACAGCGATCCGGATACGGACTTGACCCAGATCGAACATCTGCTGCAGACCTCGGAGGCGATCCGGAAGGATGGGCATCCGCGGTGGTTTGTGCTGACGGGCTTCATCCACGACCTTGGCAAGGTGCTGTGTCTATGGGGAGAACCGCAATGGGGCGTGGTGGGCGATACGTTTCCTGTGGGCTGCGCTTACTCGAAGGACATTGTGTTTCCGGAATACTTTAAGGCGAATCCGGACATCAACAATCCTCTGTACCAGACGAAGCACGGCATCTACGAGCCGAACTGCGGGCTGGAGAAGGTACATATGTCATTTGGGCACGACGGCTACATCGGCGAGGTGATGAAGAGCTATATGCCCGAGGAGTCGCTGTACATGCTGCGGTATCACTCTTTCTATTCGGCACACCGACATGGTGCGTACCGACACCTGATGAGCAAGCATGATATCGACATGCTGGAGTGGGTCAACAAGTTCAACGTGTACGACCTCTACTCCAAGGGACACACGAAGCCAAATTTGAAGGAGCTGAAGCCTTACTACGATGATCTGTTCGCAGAGTTCTTCCCCGTGAAAATCGCGTGGTAGTCGCTGGATAGATGATTGATTACAGGCCCTGAGCGTGTTCGCCCTCAGGGCTTTGCTTTGGTCTGTGCGATATCAGAACATCTGGTGCGGATAGACAAGCTGACAAGGCATAAGATTCGCCCGTCCTGACGGGATTCGTACAGGGGTGAGTTTTACGAAGAGTGTCTATTTCACTCACACGTTAGCGCTATTTACCTCCGCGTCACACAACATTGACATGATTATCCAATACAAATAAATCTCCGGGCAAGAGCATCAGGAGATATTTGCGAGCCAAATCCAGTTCGCGCTACACCTTTTGCGAGTACACATGTAAGTAATTGTCTTATATGAACTTAGATGGTTGCTTATCATTTTTTTACGTTATCGGTGTCGTTGCAGGATTTTGCTTGACATCACATAGGGGCGTGAGTAACGTTCTCACCGTCCGCCAGAAGGTAAGAAGATCATGTGGCGCAGGGTTTCAAGAGGCTGCGTTCGCCATGAAGAAGTCAACTTGATTGAACAAGGATGGTCATGATGCAAATTACAAAGACAGAACGATACGCTATCCCAGGAAGCGTATGGAGCAAGACGACAGGCTTGTCTGCAAAGTCTGTATGGTTTCGGCTGGCAATAGCGCTGCTGCTAATATTCCCAGCGTTTAGCGCTTATGCACAGTTTGAATCGGCTTCAGTGCTCGGATACGCAAGGGACTCATCGGGTGCGGCCATTCCAAACAGCACCATTACGCTGACCAACATTGGCACCAACATCTCACAGACGGCAACTACGGATGGAGAAGGGCGATTTGAGTTCCCGAGCGTGTCGATCGGACAATACAAGGTGACGTCTGAGGCAGCAGGCTTCGAGCGGGTACAGACTCAGAACTTCACGGTTACAACAAATGCGCGCCAACGCGTAGATGTGAACATGAAGCCGGGTTCGGTAAGCGAGACGGTGACGGTGAGCTCTGCACCGACACTACTGGAGACGGAGACGAGCTCGCACTCAACCGTAATCGGTACGAAGCAGGTTGAGAGCCTCCCTTTGAATGGCCGCTCGTATGCGGACCTGGTCCTGCTGGTCCCGGGAGCGCGCAAGTCAGCGCTTGAGAACACCACCACGTCAAGCCGCGAGGGCTCGTTCAACATCAACGGACAGCGTTCCGCGTTCAACAACTACCTCCTGGACGGCCTGGACAACAACAACTACGGCACGTCAAACCAGGGTTTTGCGAATGAGAACATTCCCCCTTCGCCAGACGCTATAAACGAGTTTCGTGTTGAGACGAACAACTACTCCGCAGAGTATGGTCGTACGACGGGCGCCGTGATCAATGCGTCGGTTCGCCGCGGTTCCAATCAGTTTCACGGACGGGCATGGGACTATGTGCGTAATACCTCCTTCAACGCAATCGGTCCGTTCCTCGCGACCGGAGCGACCAAGCCGAAGTTCATCCGCAACCAGTTTGGCGGAACATTTGGTGGTCCGATCTGGAAGGACCACACGTTCTTCTTCGCGGACTATGAGGGAGTACGGCAGATCTTTAATAATGCGAATACCACCTCAACGCTTCCGACGGTGGCTCAACGTGCGGGTAATTTCGGTATCGCTCTGCGGAATCCGGTGACGGGAGTCAATTATCCGACCGGCCAGATTCCATCGACTGCCATCACGCCGTTCGCGCGGGCCGTACTGGACGCCCTTCCGCTACCTACCCAGAGTGGTATTTCGAATAACTTTGCGATCACTCCCCGCGGCCTCATTAACGACGATAAGGGTGACGGCCGGGTGGATCACACCTTCAATCAGCACTGGAGCATCTTCGGCCGGTATAGCGAGCACCGCGGATATATCTTCGATCCTCCGGGAATCCCTGGACGCGCAGGCGGCAACTCGAATGGCAATGTGAACATTCAGAATCGCAATATCGCTGGTGGTGCGACGTGGATGATCTCTGGCAACAAGCTGCTTGATCTTCGCTTCGGATGGTCTCAGAACAAGGGCGGTAAGTTCCCTATCGGCGTGGGCCAGAGCTCGATGCTGGTGGAGAACGGCATCACAGACGGACTGCCGACAGATCCGACCGTGGTGCGCTCGTTGAATGCGCAATCGGTAACGGGCTACACGCAGTTTGGCGCCCAGTCATCTAACCCGCAGTTCCAGAACCCGACGATCTACAACCCGAAGGTGAACTTCACGTGGATCAAGGCCAAGCACAGCATGAAGTTCGGCTATGAATACCAGGCGGTGAACACCGTGGTCAACGACTTCAACCCGAGCTATGGTCAGGACAACTATCAGGGGCAGTTCTCGCGGCCGTTGAAGGCAGATGGTACACCGGTCGACACATCCAATGACGCGGCGACGCAGCAGGCGCGTAATCTGGCCGACTTCATGATGGGTAACCGGTCGTCGTATGCGTTGACGACCTACGCGATCGTGAACCTGAGGCAGCGCTACAACTTCATGTACTTCCAGGATGACTTCAAGGTGTCGCCGAAGCTGACGGTCAATGCGGGACTTCGCTACGAGATCGTCACGCCACAGTATGAGAAGGACAACAAGCTGGCTAATTTCGATCCGACGACAAAATCCCTTATTCAGGCAAGGAACGGCGGAGTCTATAGCCGTTCGCTAGTGAACACTCCGCTCAATAACTTCGGACCACGTCTCGGTTTCGCCTACTCTGCGACTGATAAGACTGTGTTTCGCGCAGGTTACGGTATCGGCTATACACAGTGGAACCGCGCTGGTGGCGAGAATAACCTGACCTACAACGGTCCTAACGTCGTGAACGCCAATATCATTCAGGGAACGTCGGCGGCAACATCACCCTCCGCTTCAACGCTGTGCACCAATGATACCCAACTACAATCGACCTGCTTCCGTCAGACGCAGCAGGGGTACGCGCAAAATCTTACAACGCCTGCGTACTTCAATCCTTTGAACACGCTATCGCGTTATATTCCCCGCAATTTCAAAACCGGTTACGTGCAGAGCTACCAGGTCGGCTTTCAGCAACAGTTGCCGTATGGAATTTTGGCGGACGTCGCCTATGTCGGTAACAAGGCCACGCATCTGCAGGTTCTCGCCGACTACAACCAGGCCGCGCCATGCGTAGCAACGACCGGAGTAACGTGCGGCAGCTTGCCGTCTCGTCGCCCTGTGTCGAACTTTGGTGGAATCGAGATCGCCTACGGGGCGGGGTCGGCAAACTACAACTCACTGCAGTTCAAGCTGGAAAAGCGAGCCTCGTCGGGCCTTTATCTTCTGAACTCGTTCACCTACAGCCGCATCTTCGATATCTCCTCCGGTCATCTTGAGACCTCGGGTGGAGACAATTCGCGTGTGAACTATGCGAACCCAAGCCGTGACTATGGTCCGGGTGGCTATGATCAGCCGTTGGCCGACACGCTCTCGATCGTGTACGACCTGCCGTACGGTCACGGACGCAAGTGGGGCAGCAGCACAGGGCGGCTGACGAATACGTTGTTGGGAGGTTGGCAGCTTACTCTGATCAACACGATGACGAGCGGTCTTCCGGTGAACATAACCTACTCGCTTTCATCATCGTCGCCTCTTTATGTCTCCGATCTTGTGACCTACCGTCCCAACCGTGTGAATAACGGACCTATCAAGGCTCCTTCTTCAAGCTATATGAAGACGGCGACCTCACTGAACAACTACTTCACCGCTGCGAATCTCGCGACTCCTACGACATATCCGTGGGGTAGCGTGACTCGCAACTCTGAGCGTTCGAGTGCGTTCTATCAGGCTGATCTCGGTTTGCACAAGGCATTTCCGCTTTGGAGCGACAGCTCGAACTTTGACTTCCGGGCTGAGGCTTTCAACGTGCTGAATAAGGTCAACTATCAGCAACCCAACAGCACTTTTGGAGGCTCGACCTTCGGGCAGATCACGAGTGCGTTTCCGGCACGTCAGCTGCAACTTGCTGCCAAGATCATCTTTTAGCAGGCACAGGTAACAGGCTGATAGTGCAGCAAGTCAGTACATGACGGCGCCGTGTCTCCGGGAATGGCGCCGTATTCAACCGCAGTTGATCCTTGCAGCCAACGGGAGCTTTCGATTGAAGATGGACCGTCGTACATTTGGCCAATTGGGCGCAAGTGCCCTGGCGGCTCTTGCAACACAGCAGGCATGGGGTGGGGTGGCGCAAGCTACCTCACCCTCGCTTTTTCACTTCGCCGTCGTGAGTGATCCACATATCA
>JAOAPB010000095.1 GCA_025462645.1 Edaphobacter sp.
TTTGTAGCCTTCGCTGTTCCACACAGAAATACCATCTGCTCGCCGTCCGTTCGAGCGCCTTGGTAAGCACCTCCAACGGGAAGGGCTTCGACAAATAATCACAGGCTCCAATTTGCATTGCGGTTACGGCAGAAAATATCGTCGCGCGGGCACTCATCACGATGACCAAAGTTTCGGGATAAAGAACCTTCATTTCCTCAAAAAGAGATTGGCTTCCGCTGTCACTATGCGAGACATCCAGTAACAAAATGGCGGTTTCTTTCCGGTTCAGAATCGCACGTGCGCCCGCCGCACTTTCTGTTGCGGAAACCACGAATCCAAAGCCTTCGGCAACCTCACAACATGCTTTGCGGATTCGCTTGCTTGCATCCACTACTAGAAGACGCAATTCTTCTGATTTGGGGATAGTGCGATAATCAATCGAACTATGATTGGGGTTAGACGGGCAAGACAAAGGCTCTATCGTATTTTCGACAGGACCCAAGCTAGCAGAGGCGGTACAGCTCAGCGGTGCGCTCATGTATGGCTCGAATTAGTCTCTTCTATAGAGAAGATGTTATTTGTGAGTGATGCTTACTTCCCGGGAGATTGAATATTATTATCAGACCTTGCTGCCAGGTGCAGCATCCCACGAATGGGTTATTACTGAAGATATTCCCCTATCTATGAACAATTCTGAATTAGCGCTGCCGAGAACTTTGTTTTTCTCCGTGAGTCGGCAGATGGAAAGCCCCTTTGGCCACAGATGCCAAAGGATATCTCTGTGTTTTATGGGGCCAAGGAATGCCGGTTCTGGAGACGCGGAGTAGGTTTTCAGAATTTCGGGTACTGGCTATAGATAAATAAGCCCACATGTGTAGGTTCGCTACTAAAGTAGTAGTTCCCGGAACAACCTCTTGCTATATATTGCAGCTATCATTCGCAGAAATGTTCGTGGTTGCCACCCTTATCGGTTCGATTGTGGTGGGTGTGCCCATGGAGGGCCAACAACTCGTTTCCGTGACCGACCGGTCACGTACCGCTGGGGTCTCAGATAACAATGTTTACCCAGCGAGGAAAGCGGACAGGGCTACATTGGCCGACGCCCTGAAAGTGAACTTTCTGAAACAAGGGTGCGACATCCAGATCAGGGCAAAAGGTAAGGGAGCAAAGATCCTTGTGGTGAAATCGGCTCGGATAAACGGACCCTTTGTTTTCAATTTCTCCGATGAAGGGCGACTTATCAAGAAGCTCCAAGTTGCCGGTTTCATGAGTATTCATTTCGAAAACGGAAGTCGGGTTTGGGACCAACAGTTGAATTACGCCAAAGTGAATTCGACAGAATGTAGTTCTTCTACCGATGCACTCGGTGATCAGCACTAACGTGCCTACTGCCAGATCAACAGTGGAGAATCTTCTCCCCGAGGGAACGGTCATGGGATACATTGCTGACAAACGAGATCGCCCGTCTTGCGGAAGGCGGTGCAGAAGTATTGGGGCTGCGACCTCTATCGCAATAGACAAGGATGCAACAGTGCATTCCCCACACGCATCGTTGCTTGGGATGAGGGATATTGTTCGACAGGTTAGAGAATTGCTTGAGAGAGCAGATCCGGGAATCACTGTGACTGAGTTGATTCCTGATCGCAGGGTTGATTCACTCAACGCTACTCAAATGACGCCTGAGGACGAGCCAATCAGTTGATCAGTTTGTTAAGTGTGGGAGAGCAGGGCTCAACTTTTTAGAAACCTAATCTTGTTGGATGCATTGATCAGTGAGTGTCAAGTCCTTGTTTTCGCAAATTGAGATTCAGGCATGAGCACTTCAGTAGACGCTAGCCGACTTTGTGAGTACTCATCGGCAAATAGAGCAACGTCTTCAATCTCGAACAGAATGACGATCTCCTGAGCACGGTGTCCTTAGCGAGAATTTGAGGAATTCGGGACAGCCGATATGGGAAGTATCAAGTAATTTGTAGCCAGTCTCTTTTCATGTCGGTGAAGGTCGTTACTTTGGTACAGTTCTTTCTCTTTGCGGTGTCTCTTGGCCTGTTCGTGATGGCCGCCCTGACCTTCAAGCGTCGGCGCCAGGCGCCGCAATCAGGCTTGTTGGTTCTTGTCATGTGCGCCGAGGCTTTTTACTGCTTCGGATACGCCCAGGAGATGGCGCAGACCACGCTGGCCGGAGCCATCTTCTGGCTCCGTGTGGAATACATCGGCATTCCGTGGATCCCGGCGCTATGGGTTCTGATTGGACGCCGGCACTTCGGCCTGCGAGGCCGCGCAGTTCTTTTGTCGATCATTCCCGCAATCGTGGCTATTGCCGAATGGACCAACGGCATGCACGGTCTGTATGACCGCTCGATGATGCTTGCGCCGCGCGGTCCTTTCTGGGTGGTCGAGGTTCACAGAGGCCCCATTGCGTGGCTGAATCTGGCATTTCTTTATGGCTCCCTTTTTTACGGAATGGTGCTTTGTCTCTCGCGCATTCGCGCTTCTTCGGGCCTCGTCCGGTTGCAATCGATTTTTTTTGCCTCTTCCTGCGTGCCACCCCTCATCGGCTACCTGATTTATTTTCTGGGCTGGAGTCCCTGGGGACTCGACCTGGCGCCGCTGACCCTGTGCCTTACGGTCGCGCTCGTGTACGTTGCGGTATTCCGGCTGGAGTGGTTCCATCTTGTCCCGACGGTGCGCTCGCTCGTGTTCAGGAGCATCCGCGATTCAGTGCTTGCGATTGATCTGCGGCATCGTCTGGTGGACTTCAACCCGGCGGCATGCGCCCTTTTTCCGTGGCTCTCCGAATCCTGCCTTGGGCAGGAACTCTCCAGCGTATTTCCCGAACGCTCGGGCCTCCTGGAGGCGTTCAGCACTTCCGACAGTGTGCGAGAGCTGACTCTGCCGGTGAATGGCGAACAACAGCATTTCGAGATGCGAGTCTTCCCACTGAACTGGGGGGCGCAACAATTAGGCTGGGCTGTGATCGTGTCGAATATCACGGCCCAGATTGAGCTTGTGCAGCGGTTGCAGCATCATGCCGTAACCGACTCCCTGACTGAGATCGCAAACCGCCGCGCCTTCGATGCCGCTCTGGAGCGTGAGTGTGTGCGTGCGTCACGCTATCACTCCCACTTCGCCCTCATGCTCATTGATGTGGATCATTTCAAGACGATCAATGACGGTTCAGGTCACGCCATGGGAGATCACGTATTGCACTTAGTAGCCCGCCGCATCGCCCATTGCCTGCGCTCCACTGACCTGCCTGGCCGCTACGGCGGAGATGAATTCGCAATTCTGCTGCCCGAAACAGCGCTGCATGAAGCCTCGAAACTGGCTGATCGTATTCGAGACGAAGTGGGCATCGCAGCGGCTGAGATTGGAGAACAAGGGATACGGGTCACTCTCAGCGTAGGTCTTACGGTATATATGCCCGACGATCCTGCTGATCCCCGAGAATTGCTGGAGCAGGCAGATCAGGCCCTCTATTCTGCCAAATCCGATGGGCGCAATCGGGTCGGGGTATGGAGGGGCCTCTCTACCCGTGCGAACACGCCACGGTAACCCCGCCGTTCCTATCGCCACATTCGCGGAACAGAAGATAATTTTGCAAGAGATTTGCAAGGGCGTTTGGGCATTCTGGCACTTTTAGCGCTTTGTGCGCCTTTTGGAATCTGTAAGGTACAGATTCCATTAGCGGCGCGGGAGACCGATCCCGTCTCTGGCCACCATTTAGAATCAATAACTTAGCGGAGAGTGCCACAGGGAATTCTCCGAGGCCATTATTACTATTTCCTTGTAAGTGGTAGAAAATAATGGGTCAACAATGTTCCCGCATTGTTCCCTTCCGACAAGTTCTCCCATGGAAGGGCTTGTCGGAAGGGACAATCCAAGGCAATGAACTGTCGAAAAGAGATGAGTAGGAACAATCGCAATCCTCCGCGTCTTCGGCTTTGCGCGATGAAGAGCGGCGGAAGAATATCCCTATCGACAATCTCGCACAGATGAGCAGTGGTTGAGCCAATTGCGGGAATAGACGCGGAAACTGTAGTTGCCGCGACGTGGGACACGGGATTCCTGCGCAGTTGAGGGGAGTGGATGCTCTGAGCAGCCACCAACCGCGCCTATCCGTTCGAGCCAATTGGCGCGGGTATCAGGCCAGGCCAGAAAACGCGACAATACATACCATCGCAGGAAGAGATCTTTCAATTGCGCTAAATCCTACTGCGTGTTTACACCTACGCTTCCTTCTGATGAGACTGTCGTCGAGCCTGACTCACATGCTGGAAATGACTTCACGTCAATCTGATTTGGTAAATTCCCGAGGCCGAAGTATTGGTTGCAGAGAGCGTGCTTCCCAACTGCAATTACCCGGATACCAGATGAGGCATTTCCAAGCGGTTTGCCTACCGGGCCTGTAGTAACCATCGTGAGTGAACCTTCTCTCCCCTCCGAGTTCTGATGAAGATGGCCGGCGAAGTTATATCGCACACCTGCACTATCGAGAATTGCCAGGTAGCGAGCACGAGCTTCACGTGGAATATTGAAGTATTGATCTGGCTCATCTGCAGTGTGTAAGAACCAGGGGATATGCTGGAACACTACGATCGACTTGACTCCGTTAGCCTTGGCTGCCCTGAGTTCTGTCTCGAGCCACTCCCGCTGTGTCTTCTCTTCATCCACCACTTTCTCGGGATGCTGAATGATGCTCGAGTCGATCACAATCCCTTCCATATCGCCATTCCGAAAGGAGTAGTAGTCCTTACCGAAGAGTCTGCGATACGCCTCTAAACTCTCGTGCGTCGGAGTATTGCCGACATCATGATTGCCCGCAACATTGTAGACCGGTATCTGCGGGTCGATCTCGTGCGCGATGCGGAGATACTCTGCGATTTGGGCCTCGTCCCCCGGTTTATTCGTTAGGTCCCCTGTTATGACGATGAATGCAGGATGCAGGCGATTCGCGGTAGCAATGGCGAACTCCAGGTTTGCCGTCTCTTGCTTGAACCCCACGTTATTCGTATACATACCGAACTGCGGATCGCTCATCTGAATGAAGAAGCGTTCTTGCCCGCGGACAACCCCCGACAAGAGAACGATGGCACCCCAGAGTTTTAACCATTTTTGATGAATCACTGATTCCTCCCAAACCATAAGGGTAGAGCAAAATCCAAAACACTTTATGTGCTGAACGAGAGACCTTGCCGTCGGTTGCCGGCAAGGTCTCTCGAAATCTGCCACTTCGGCGTTTCGCCTAGTAGCTGATACGGAGACCCAGCTGCAGGACACGATTGTTGCTACCGCCTAACACGCGCCCGAAGTTCGGACTTCCAACAGTGCTGTTGGGGGCATCGTATGAAGGGGTGTTGGTCAGGTTGAACGCCTCTGCTCTGAACTGAACTTTCAGATTCTCTCCGAACTGCTGAGACCGGTTCAATCCGAGATCATAGTCGGTCGATCCAGGAGTGCGAATATCCGGTTCATTGCGGCTGTCGTTTCCTAAAGTAAAGGGTGCAGCAATCTGAAATGCCGAAGTATCAAACCAGTTGTTCAACGTGCGCGGGGACGTGGCAAGTCGACCACTGTGAAGTTTATTGGCATATGACGTGAAGCCGGAGACACCCGCTACATTGGGCGCGGAGATGCTGATGGGGTATCCACTTTGAAAGCGGAAGATGCCGTTGAGCTGCCATCCCCCCAGGATCCAGGACGCTGGACCGTGAGTGAGGTACCTCTGCTTCGCTCCAAAGGGAAGGTCAAGCACATGAGCCAGCGAGAAGACCTGTGGCGCATCAAAATCTCCTAAAGCACGCGCTGACCGGAGGTTGTTGGGATCGGCGATATAAGAACGGCCCGCAAAGCGCTCGGGTACGTTATCGATCAATTTGCTCCAGGTATAGGCAACCAGAATCGAGTAGCCATGTGAAAAGCGCTTATCGGCTTTGGCCGTCAACGCATGATAGATCGAATCGCCCTCCGGATCGCGTTTCTGGCTCACTCCCAGATACTGCGGGTACGGCCGGAGCAATTGCACCGCTTGAACGGTCTTCGCACTGAGAGTACCTGTCGTGATCTTTCCATAGAAAGGATTTGGACCTGTTGCAGCAGAGCATTGCCCTGGCTGAGAACGGAGGTGTTTGGAACATCGACCTGTTGGTCGTTCCAAAGATGCAACCCGCGGCTACCTGTGTATCCCAGTTCTACAACGAAGTCCTTTCCACCCTGCTGGATGCTGGCCGTCCACTGATCGTTTCGAGGAGTCACAAAGGTCCGGTTGAAGAAGCTGCTGATGCTGGTCCCCAGAAGGCTTGATGGAGGTTGACTCACACCCGTAATAAAGGGATTGGAAAATGAAGCTCCGATCGGGGCCAGATAAGGATTGGCGGCGGGTTGTCCCAGGAAGAGTGAAGTCGTTGCTTGATAGCCACTTCCAAATTCGCTTGGCACCGCACCCACTCCACCATTTCCAGCACTGAAGAAGCTGCCATAACCAGCGCGGATCACGGTGTTGGGATGGACAGACCACGCGACTCCGATGCGGGGACTGAAATTGAGGTTCGCGGAGATCGTTTGTCCCCTCCGGCCCGCATTGGTTGAAGTCAATAGTCCAGCCTGCCCTGTAACGGGATCAATCGCGTTCTGATCAAAGTAGGAGAGCTGGTTGTATCGCTCTGTCCAGGGGTTGGTATGTTCATACCGCACGCCAAGATCAACCGTAAGCGTCGGCGTTAACTGAAGCGTGTCCTCAAGAAAGTAGGCTGAATATATTTGCTGCGTCGCAAGCGATGGATCAATCGTAATTGAACCACTCGCGGGAAGACCGAGGAGCAGACTGGCCACACCGTAGCCGGAGTTTGCAGAGGCTTGAGCAGGATTCGGCCCTTGTGTGTATCCACGAGTAAAGGAAAAGTCGCCAGCCGGGGTAAAAGGCGCAGTTGTATTGTTATGGAATATCTCGAGGTTGGCACCACCCTTGAAGATGTTGTGTCCCTTGACCCAGGTCACGCTGCCGAAGGCTTGGCGCGTCTCCTGGTGACTGTGACGATTCGCTGTCGTATCAGGTCCCAGTGAGGCAGCATCCGTCGTTGTAATACGCGGGAATAGCTTTGTCTTCACCGCGCCGACGAATGCAGAATTGAAGCCGAGAGAACCCAGATCGAACCCCAGGCTGCTCGGATTGCTGTCGCTGTTGCCACGCGTGAAGCTCACGCGGATATCCGCCAGCAATGAGGGCGTGAACGTTATATCGTCTACGAGCATCCCTGTATAGCTGGAGGTAATGACGGGTTCGTAGGCGGTGGACGTTTGCCGCGGATAGGCGATGTTGCCTGCGATCGTCGAGGTACTCGTGCCTCCCTGCCATCCGTACCGGGCAAAGAAATGCTGCTTTTGTCCAACATACTGATCCCCGCGAACGAACACACGACTCAAGTTATTGACATTCGCGCCGGTGGCCTGATGGTTCAGGAGGTTGTTACCGGGTAGATTGGGTAGAGGAAAATAGCTGAGGATCGCGCGGGCTGTTGGATCAATGCGCGATGCGGGGATCACGTTCCCAGCAAATGCCTTGCGCGTGTAGACGCCTGATCCTGCCGAGGTGCTCGTCTGAGGGTCATAGATCGAAATGAGGTGCCCCGGCGTGGAGAAGGTCTGCGAGAAATCGCCTTGTCGCTGTAACGCAGTAGGGACTGTATCGATGATCGTCTGAGGAGTATTTTGGCGCACACCCTCGTAGTTGAAAAAGAAGAAGGTATGGTCTCGACCATCATAGAGGCGAGGAATTAGTACTGGGCCGCCAATAGCAAAGCCATACTCATTTCTCTTGAATGCAGCACGTGGCAGACCATTCAGGAGATTCGTATAGGAGTTTGCATTGAACGCATCGTTCCGGGAATTCATAGAAGCTGCCATGATAGTGGTTGGTTCCAGAACGAGTGATACCGTTGAGGACACCGCCACCAGCACGCCCATATTCTGCCGAGTACGAACTCACTTGAACCTTGACCTGTTCCACTGCTTCGAGAGGTGCAGTGTAGGAGATGTCGTTCGTAGTCGAATTGAGAACCTCGGCACCATCCAGAAGCACTCCGTTGGTGTTCGAACGGCCCCCGTTGATCGACGCCCCGGAGCCAGCGTTTCCATGGACCACGACACCCGGTGAAAGCCCAACTAAGGTGTAGGGATTTCTGCCAAGTAGTGGAAGCTCGCGGAAGCTCTGAGATTCGATCGTAGTGCCCAGGCTCGCCGAAGCCGAGTCAAGCTGAACGTCATTTCCTGACACAGTGACCTGTTGTTCAACTTCTCCAACAAGTAGACGAAAGTTGATCTTAGTACTCTGGGCAACTGTAATGACGACGTCGTCTCTCGTCTCTGTCTGGAAACCCGCCGCTTGTACGACTATCCGATATCGACTCGCGGGCAATGCAAATGCATAGAGGCCGCTACTATTCGTGATTGCATTCAGCTCTACTTGCGTGGCCTGATCGGTCATAGTGACCTTCGCTCCCACCACGTTTTGTCCAGCCGGATCAGAAATAAATCCAGAGACTTGGGGCAGTCTGAGCAAATCCAAACGAAGTGCCAAACGCGATGAACATCCAAAGAAGATAGACCTTACGAACCATGGAACAAAACCTCGTGATTTTAGGGAGTGGAAGGTGCAGCCAAGTGACCGTGTTGCTTTTTATGCGTTGAGCAATCGAGTGAGGTTGACCGTCGTCCAAGGATCCTTGTCGGCATTGGCAAAAATGGATAGGGTTACTTCACGCTGCTTGCTTACGTGGACGGAGGCGTAACCGCAAAAATCAGCGTATTCGTAATGGCGAATGAAGGGCTTCTCTTTTTCTAGTATCTCGACCCGAGCCTTCAGAGAGGAAGGCACAAATTGCGGCTCGAGATTCACCAGATCGGGCCCGTAAGCATCGAGGCCCTTAAGGTGGTTTTTGATAGGAGAATTGAGTGAAGGAATCACGCTACCGAGACCGACTTGAACAAAGTTTCCCGCCTGTGTGCTTCGTGTCACAATGCTTGTTTTGTGTAAGTGGCCACTCAACACAATTGCTTTGTGCTCGGCCAACATATTTAACAATTCTTCTCGCTGCTGTTGTTGCTCGGGATGCACATAGATATGCCAGTTAGAACGGGCATCATAAGGAACTACGGGAATATGGGTACAAAAGAACAGCACCTCGTCTGTCTTGTGATCCTTGATCACGCTCTTCAGCCAGCTCAGGCCCTCTGCCTCGTTGAAGCAATCAAACAATAAAAACCTTGCGTTGTTATGGACATACACATTGTTTGCTGAGGTGAGAGGCCGTTTTAACTGTTTGGCCTGCCAAGGCAAAACAACCTCTTGATAGACCTCTTTGGCGCCCGTGCCCGTGATATCGTGATTTCCTTTGACCGCAAGGAACGGACGCAGTTGCTGTTGGTCGATGTAGTCGATCAACTCGTTCGTCTGTACAGATGCCAGTTCCTTGGAACCGCAAAGCCCCTCCACAAAGTCCCCGATCTGGAGATAGAACTTCGCGTCTGTCTCGTTGGCACATTCCTTGGATGCGCGCATCAGGGAGGACAGATTTTCTCGCGTGATCCGGGAGTAGTTCTCAATCTGATGAATATCGTTAGGATATTTCTCCTTAAGATAATTCATGTCGTGGTGCATCAGCTTGTCGAAATGCAGGTCACCCAGGAACATAAAGTTGAAGGGCTCAGCTACCGCTCTTTCTTTAGCATTTGCCCTGCCCTGCAGAGGCAACGCAGCGGCAATCATCGAAAGATACTCCAGGAATTTTCGCCGGGACACATGAAATGAGTTCATTTATTATTTGCCTCTTTGAAGTCATGCAACTGCTGTGGGAAATACTGGATGGTTCTTCTGGCCGCTTTGTTAGAAATCCAATCGAACGGCAAACTGCGCCTCGCGCATAGGCTTACTGATGGTGCTGACGATGCCTACCGTGTTTGTGTTCGAGATGTTGGTGTCAGGATCGCCCCAGTTCGGATGATTGAAGGCGTTGAAGAGTGACATCTCCACCGAAAGCCGGCGCAACTCACTTCTTAGGGGAACGACTTTGCGCAGGCTTAAGTCGGCTTCATTCGTGCCCGGCCCAATGATCGTATTGCGGCCAGCGTCGCCAAAGCGTGGCAGCCCGGTCGAAGGATCGAGAAGCGGTGGCTGAGTGAACGCCGCCGGATTGAACCAGTGGTTTCGGCTGCGCTCACTAAAGGAGAGGTTGGGATCGACGCCAGGCACAGCATCCGGTCTGTTGGTTGACAGTCCCCCCAGGGCATTCGTAGTAGCCGTGAGGTAGCGGCCAGTGGTCCAGTGCCAGATGCCACTCACGAGCCAGCCGCCGACCACTGTATCGGCCCAGACCGGCATGGAAGAGCCCAACGCGCGGTCTCTGCCAAGCGGCAGAGGATAAATAGCATTTACGTTGACTCCGTGGCGGCGGGCGTAGTCACTGTTGGCACGGTCGCGTCCGGGGCTCAGGACATCGAGGGCTGCCGTCTGCACGTTTGTTCCTACGTCATCGATTGCCTTGGCCAAAGTCCAGTTCGCTTGCAAGCTAAGCCCACGAGTGGTGCGCCGGCGAAACTCCAGGATCATCGCGTTGTAGATGGAGTTTCCGTCGCTGTGACGAATCGGAATCGAAGTCGTGCCGAAGGTGCTCGAGTAGGGCTGCGTTACAACACCCGTTACGGAGTTCACCTCCGCCTGGTTGACGTTGTAGGAGCGGAATAGATGAGTCCCCTTGTTCCCAACATAGGCCAGAGAGACGACGTTGCTGATTCCGAGTGTGCGTTGCATCGTAAGGTTCCACTGCTGGTTGTTAGGCAATTGGAAGTTACTATCGATGCCTACAGGGCTGACACTTGCCGTACCGCTGCTGGCAAAGGGAGCATCGAGCGTTACAGCAGCTTTGCCACTCGTAATCTTTTGCGAATAGGGAAACAGCCCGGCGAAAGGAGGGTTCACGAGCATGGTTTGCAGGAAGTACTGTACCGGGTAGCGAGTGTAGACGATGCCATAGCCCGCGTGGATGGAGTACAGACCTTTACCGCTGGGATCCCATGCAAATCCGACACGTGGAGCCCAGTTTTTAGCGCCCGTGCTAACAAGATTGTTGGCGTTGTATCCGACGGCACTGCCGCACACTACGGGAAAGATGAAGTTCCCACTGGAGTTTGTGAGTTTGGAGACTACTGATGGTAAGAAATACCCCGTGGGAAGCTGTCCATTGTTACAGGCGACAACAAAGCCGCCACCTGGAAGATTTGGATCGAACATCGAAAGCTTGTTCTTCACTTCGCTTGGGCTTGGCGAGTACTCATAGCGAACCCCGGCATCGACGATGACCCGCGGCGTTAACTGCCAGGTATCTTGCCCATACCCGGCATATTCGTTTTCGGTAAGCAGAGCCTTTGGCTTGATAGGAACCTGCTGCGTCGAAGATGGCAAGCCCATGAGGAAGTCTGCAAGAGAGTAGCCTGACGAGTTCGCAGATGTAGCAGATCCGGTAAAGGTAAGAGCCCCGCGCGCATTGGTCTGTTGCAGAACATTGAAGTAATCCCGGCGCCCCTCAAAACCCACTTTGAAGGTATGCTTCCCTTTCACAATCAACACAGAGTCAGCAACCGTGAAGATATTCGTCGTCATGGAGAGGGCAGCTTCGCCGAATCCGTTGGTGGGGCCGTACTTGATGGTGGTAAAAGCATCATTTCCGGCAAAGGTCATACGGGGCAGCGGTGGTACACCCAGACTTGCCTGCTCAAAACCCTGCATTCCGAGTGATGCCACTGTGGGAAGATTGCCGGGCGAATAGGTGACGATGTCGGAGTAGTTCATCCCACCGAGTCGCAATTCATTCACGAGATTGTTATGGATCGGCGCAGTCCAGGTGACCTGTCCATTGCGGCTATCCACTGGCTCGCTGAGTCCCACGCCGGGCGTTCCCAGTAGGTTTGGCGAAAAGCCGCCCGAGTTGGAATAGCTGAAGCGCGCCATCAGAACCTGGCCGCGACGAAGTGCCTGATCCACGCGAACCGTAAACTGATCTGCGTGTGATGACTCATTCGGAAACTGCACGAGGTTGTTCGCAAGGCCCGGTAGATTCGGGCTTGGGAAGAAGGCTTTGAGAGCTCCAGCCGTCTTCGTTATGAGCGAGCCGCCCTTATACTGATCGAGCCTGTTCCCTGCAATAACCGGTTTGCCGGTCGTGAACGGATCGTGGAGTTGAATACCTCGGGTCAGCAGCGAAGAAAAATCGCCGCTCCAAAAGGCTGCAGTGGGGACCGTATCGACCCGGGTAGCAGTATCGGTCTGTCTGCTGCCTTCGTAGTTGGCAAAGAAGAAGGTTTTGTTCCTGCCATCATAATGAGGAATTCGAACCGGTCCGCCGAAGGCGCCGCCAAACTGGTTGCGCAGAAAGGTTTCGTTACCGGAGACCGTATCGAACGGATTGTTCGCAAGCAACTGGTTGCCGCGGTAGTACTCATAAGCGGCCCCATGAATCGTATTCGTGCCACTCTTGGTCACTGCTGAGATGGTTGTGGCGGCATGGCCGTACTCGGCAGGCGGGGTTCCCGAGATGACTTTGAACTCTGCAATAGCATCCACGGAGAGTGGTAATCCGGACTTACCTTGGAAGGGATTGATGTTGGATACGCCGTCGATCAGGAACTCATTCGAAAAAGCGCGATTTCCATTGAGAGAGTAGGAACCGAAGTCAAGGCTGACGGAAGTCGCCACGGTGTTATCGGTTGCGCCGGGAGTGAGCAGGACCAGTTGGTTGAAGTCGCGGCCATTCAGAGGCAGCGCATTCAACTGCCTCGTCGTGATAACACTTTCCACAGAGATATTCTGGGTCATTAGAGGTGCGGACTCCGCAGACACCGTAACGGTGTCCGATGAGTTGCCCACCGCAAGATGGAAGTCCCGCACGACGCTATCGTTCACGTCGAAGACAACATCGCGCAGCGAAATGCCGCGAAAACCATCCTTTGTGACGTTAATTTGATAGGTTCCCGGCTCCAGCGGAAAGATGACGTACTCGCCTCGGCGACCCGAGCGGACGGTTTGAGTCTTACCAGTGCCGCTATTAATCGTAGTAACGTCAGCACCAGAGATAACAGCACTTGAAGGATCGCTAACTGTCCCCATCAGGCGGGCAGCAACGCTTTGTGCTACAGCAACACCGCTGAGGCCGAAAAATGAAAGGAGCAAAAGAGCAACGCACGCGATTGCAAAAAAACGGGCAGGGCGTTTGGACAGAGCAAGTGTAGGTGCAGGCTGCTCGCGTTTTTTGAGACAGGATACATGTCGATAGTTTCGCATTTCGTCTCCGTTCGAATCAGTCAATGTTTGATAGCGATAGATCGCAGTAAGCTAAAACCGATAGAGCTCTATCCGTCCTCTCCACTTATCTCGGAATTGTTAGAGGGAGCCTGGAATTGTTAGGGGCCGTTCCGTGAAGCACAGACGCTGCACTGCCAGCGACGCGAAGATACCAGTCCGATGGAAGTCGACAGCCATCGTCATCTAAAGAAAGAAAAGGTGGAGATGCGGGAAGCTCATTTTGAGTAGCTCTTGTCTTGAAGATCGCCGTTCCCTCATCAACCTCGTCGAACATGGCACTAAAGATCATCGAGTTGCCGACATCTACTGCGTTGAAGAGTTGGTGCCAGTAAAATCGACCGCACACTTGCGGAATTTGATTCGTACGTCGGCCAACGTCTCCGCGAGTCGTCCATAGGTTGTGCCAACTGAATCCTGGGAAGATGACCGGCATGTAGTCCACCCCGATGCGTTTGGCTTCCAAAACGTCCGGCTCCAGTTGGTCACGGCGAAATTGATCGATCGTCTCCGCCGAGTTGTAGCGACCGACCGTCCAAGGGCTGATTACGTCGACCGACCGATAGACTTTGTTCCATTCGGATGCCTGCGCCCCCGTTTCACCCAACGTCCTCCAGTCGGCAGGTACGCCCGCAAAGATAGTGATTCCGCCGTAAGCGAGGCTCGCCTTTCTCAATCCTTCGATGAGCGATTCAGCCAGATCGGCGCTAACGTACCTGCCGCCCGGGAAGCCCAGTCCGAAGATGCCCACCACGATATGACCGCGATGCCTCTGGTACGCGCGACTTTGACCGATCCCCTGCGCTTCGAGTGCGGACCAATCGTCAATCACGCGATCAACGCAGCGGCGATCCTGTGTGCCGGTGAGGTCGTATTCCACAAAGAAGCTGCGGTCGTGACGTTCCGCAGACGAGACAACATTTGTCAACACCTGATCGATCTCGACCTTTCGCTCAGGTTGTTCGAGCTCTGTCGCGAAGCGCTGCAGAGCGGCGCCGTCTATTCCGTACTCCTGCATCCACGCAAAGTGCCGATCGACCGTCATCCGATTCTGGGCCGTATAGACACCGACGGTCTGTCCAGCGCGGTTTGTCCATTGCGTTGCACAGCGCTCTGCGGGAGTCAGCTCCGTCGTATCCGGCAACATATCTATCGTGGCTTCGCCATCCTTCATCCAGTGAACCCATTTGCCTGGGGGCTGGCGGGAGCTATCAGGACATCCAAACCATCCTTGATATCCCACAATCAATTTTCCCTGCAGCGTGCGTTTGGAAGGCTGCATAGCGGTCTGCTTCGGCTCTGTCCACGCTGACTGAGGTCTTAGTGCAACGACCAAAACGAGGGCCGCTGCAAATCTGGAACAGTCGGCCCCTACTAAGGCTCTCAAGAGAGTGCACCCTCCGCGTCTCGGAGCATGATCCTTCAGGATGTCTTCCGGACCGGAAGGCATCCGTTCGCCGATCTGGGATCGCCCATGCTTGAGAGACATTGAGGTTGTGTGCATGGAGGTACCATAGCCACTCGCTGGAGAAAGCAAGGAGTCAATTCGCAGCAACTCCAACGTTAAGCGTTATAAAGATCAATATATGAATGATTTACAGCCTATTCACTCACACCGTTAAACGGGCCTTTACCTCGTTGCCCGATTTGCTCGAGGGAGCTTAACGGTTGAATGTTCGGGTCATTGACGCGCCAAGACGTTCACGACTTATTAATGTCTCTCTTGTTTACTCATCCTAAGTCCGTAAGTTTTACGGGAATCATGGTCAATACAATCGCTCAAGCCGAGAGTGAGGTTCTCGCACAGGACCCCAGGTGGGGCCTTGTGGAACGGATTGTTGCGTCGCCGTCCTTTATCAAGTCGGATCGATTATGTAGCTTTCTGATTTACATTTGCGAACTCTCCCTCACTGGACGGAAGGGTGAAATCAATGAGATCAACATCGGGGCTCGCCTTTTTGGCCGCCCTGACTACGATCCATCCATTGACGGCATCGTACGTTCGCACGCCAGTCGAATGCGCCAGAGGTTGGAACAATACTTTAGTCAGGAGGGCGCAGAGGAGCCCATTCGACTAACGATCCCGAAAGGTGCGTACATTCCCGTCTTCCAGTTGCGGCCCTGTACTTTGGTCGCTCCCGAAGGCGTCCTGCTGGAAGGCGAAGTCCTGCCAGTGTCGCTCGAACCGGTAGCGGTTAACCAGGAAGGGCAGACTCAAGACACCAAAGGTCGCTGGACTGTTCGGATCCTTGCCACTGCTCTGGGTCTGGCATGCCTCGTCATCCTCTACATGCTGCCACTTACGCATCGCGCCGCGGTCGCATCTCCTGCTGGACCAGACTCCCATCCATTCTGGAGATCGTTCTTTGGCTCCGGCCATCACACGATGGTCGTCTGCTCCGATACCAGCCTGGCGACGCTGCAGGATGTCACCGGCCAGAAGGTCGGCTTATCCGACTATCTCAACGCGAACTACCGTATGCGGATTGCCCCACCTCAGGGGACAACCATGGAGATTGCAAGAGATATCGGCGGTCGCCGATATACAGCCATTGCAGATGTAGGCATCCTGACACGGTTCTATCGGCTTGCAGGGGCACATGCAGATCGTATCCAGTACCGGTATGCGCGCGATGTACGCCCGGACGACCTCAAAGACGATTCCACAATTCTGATTGGCTCCGCGTATAGCGACCCTTGGGTTGGAATTTTTGACGCCCACATGAACTTTGTCTTTCAGGATGACTTACAGCATCGGGTCTTCGCCGTAGTCAACCGCTCACCTCAGCCCGGGGAGCTCGCGCAATATGACTACAACCAACTGGATGCCGCACACAAAATATATGGTGTCGTGGGGTTGCGGCCGAATCTCAGAGGCTCTGGCAAAGTTCTTATTCTTGAGGGCACCTCGATGGCTGGTACGGAAGCGGCGGCCGACTTTGTGTTCGACGATACACTCTTGCTACCGTTCCTCTCTAAAATCCGTAATCCAGATGGCTCGATACCGTATTTCGAGGTTCTGCTGCAGTCGAACAATATGAACGGAAGCGCCTCTCAACTTAGGGTCATCGCTTATCGCACCTCACAAGACTAAGCGACTTAGAGCCTCGATGAGCATGTCTAGAGAATCGCGGGAACAATACGGGAACAATCTGGGGAGGAAACCATCCCAAATGATCCCAAACGATCCTAAATCGGCACTGCACTAAAGGTAGTGAGACATAAAGCCGTTTCTCCATCTTTTCGTCGTACGGCGCTGTCGGCTTTCGACCGATTGCTTCGTGACGGACATCCAAATGGCTCGGTATTAGTTATGTAACCTACCGGCCGCACGTTGTGGTTCAGGCACCGCGTCTATGCCTGAAATATCTCGAAGTTCGCCAGGACTCTCCAGAAAGGGCAACTCGTCACCCTGGAAGGGATCCTCCGGTATCGCGACTACCAGGAAGAAGTTCACGGCCTGACGGTCAAGCACTGGGTCGCTGAGATCCATGCCTCCAGCATCAAGCGGCTCTCGAAAGTCGAAGCCACTGATGATCCTTCCGACGGAGCCGGCGACGAGTAGTCGTTGCCGGCTCGGGTGGATGAGACCGGCACGGTCTCATCCACTCGTTCATTTAGGAAAGTGATGGGGAACTGCGGTTTATCTCGCAACCGATCCTCACCTGATAGCGGCAGTCGATAAGCACAGCTACTGAAGAGACATTACTTCGTCACTATCGTCGCTTTATAGTTTTGCTTTATCATCGCCCCTGGGCGATTGAATATGGCGCAAACCGAGCAATTCGATCTCATACCGGATGGCGGAATTCCACGAGGCTATACCTCTTCGGATGAGTATCAGGCCGGGTACGAAGCACGCTTGCGGGATGAAGCCGAGTACCACACGGCTACTCTGTGGTGGCGTACCGGGTGGGCTGATGCGGATCGAGAGCTTAGATCAGGTGCGGCGAAGCCGCACATAGAGCAAGGCAAAGCTCCCGGAATGAGATGGAGCAACTTCGGCACCGGCCAGCAGGCTCGAATTTGTCAGCTTCCCTTTGATGAGAATCAGGCCGAAGCCTGGAAACGAAACTGGGTGCAGACAGACATAGCTATCAGCCTCGCTCATAGACGAAATTCCTTGGGTTCTGTTAGACGGTAGAGTCTGGCGGGCTTCGGAGGCCCGATACTTTAACAGCTTTTTTGCCCCACTGGATCGTAGACTTTCATCTGCAGGCGGGTAAATGCGTTTACCACTATTTGGGCTTAGTCGGAGCGGTCGTAATCGATGAGGTGGGGGCCCAGTGATTACGATAATTCTGAAGCATCCCCCACGTACCGATCAAAGCTACAGATAGTAAGAGATCATCAAATGCCCGGCATAGTGTACGGTCTCCCGCTTGCCCGGAGGACCGTGTCCAGCTGGTAACATGCGGGATCAGTGGCGCCGCGTGAGATCAAGTCCTTTGATATCGAGGTGGATGCGGTAGACGCTGCTGGACGCGGTGATATAGAGAGTCTGCCAGTCGGCGCCGCCCCAACCACAGTTGCTCACGCGCTCTGGTACATGGATGGTGGCGATGTGTTTGCCTTCTGGGGAGATGATCCAGATGCCTCCGGGGCCGGAGCCATAGAGGTTGCCCTTGACGTCGACCTTGATGCCGTCTGGGCCCCCGACGCCGGGCGCACCTTTGGCGCTGAGGAGTACCTTGCCTGCGCCGACGGTTCCATTCTTCTCGAGCGGGTAGCGCATCCACACCGGGTTCGCCGGGTCGGAGTTGGCAACGTAGAGGTATTTTTCACTGGGAGAGAGGGCTATTCCGTTGGGCCGCGTCATGTCGCGGATGAGCAAGATCGGCTCTGTGGGCGTTGATCCCGGCGCCTTGTGGGCAGCGTCGCGGATCATAAAAACGCCGTTGAAGGGGAGCTCCTTCTTTGGATCGCTGTCCTGCTGGCTCGCCAGGCCGTAGGGTGGGTCGGTGAAGAAGAGCGATCCATCGCTTGCATAGGTTAGATCGTTGGGGCTGTTGAAGCGCTTTCCCTGGTAACGGTCCGCGAGCACGGTCATCGACGAGGAGCCCTCGAGCCGGTCAAAGCGGAAGACCTGGTGCAGTGCGTGGCCCGCGACGGTGAGCCGTCCGGAGGTGTCGAACGCGTTGCCATTGGTTCCGGGCTCCTTGCCATGGAAGCTAGGGTCGATGAGGCCAGAAGGCTTCTTGAAGATTCTCACTTTGTCATCGGAGGAGACGGCAAGAATCTCGTTCAGGTCGGTGTCGCTGACAAAGAGGCGTCCGTCGGGCGCCCAGGCGGGCCCTTCGAGCCACTCGCAACACGTAGCCATCTTCTCGAGGTGCGCCGTGCGCGAGATGATGGCCGTGGCGGCTGACGTCAGGCGGTCAATGGCGGTCTCGGCCTTCTTCTGAGAAAGTAAAGACGTCGGTTCCAGGGCGGCGGCAGCCAGCAACAGTGAATGAAGGACGACACGGCTCAAAATCATGCATCCCTTCTATCAAATAAACCCGTCCCCTGTATTGTTGTCTTCGAAATGAACCAGGATTGTATCAACTTTGGCGACGGCAAACGTGCCACTACGCAAGAACTCGATCGCGAAGAACTTGTGATCGTCACGCTCAGAGAGCAACTCCCCGACGAGGACGTTAATACCTGCGAGGACTTCAAAGGATTGAAAGCGCAATGTTGCGATACGTGTCCCAGGTTCTACCCTCACCTACCACATGTATTTGGAGAACCTCCCGACCGGTGCGAGAGCATGGCTTTGCTGCACTGTTCGCGCTGCGTTCTTGAAGTCCCCTACATAGTCCGACAGAAATTTTGCCCGCAGTACGAATTTCTGTTTTAAGACCCGAGTCCAGTAGGAGAGCCGATTCTGTTGCTTGCTCGATCGCGCCCTCGACCAGTTTAGTTGTGAGGTTTCACTAGGTGTCCATCTGGTCGAGGACTGTGACGCTGAGTTTGCGAAGATTTTTGCGGCTCAGAAGATCAGTTGGACCGCCACCAGAATGCCCGACTGACGGTTCTCAGTCGAGAGCAGGTGTGCCGGAAGGCTGGCCGCGGTCGGCTTCAACCTCAGACCCTCCACGACAACCTAGTTTCACCGGCGGGACCGATGAAACTCCGATGTGACTTGGCAGCAAGATAACAGAAACTTGTCGCTACCCGTCCGCGGGAGAGCGTTAGACCGGATTGCCACCTGCTGACATTCGCCACTAGAATGGGTGCCCATGTCCCTCGCTGCGTTCGAAATCCTTGAATCACCGCGCACTTCGCACGAAGCAGAGGCTGTTGAGGCAATGGAGGCACACGTCCAGCGGGTCGCGCAGAGTTCCCTGTTATCCAGTACCGGAATATGCGGGATGATCTTGCGTTTCGATAGCCAGCCCAGGAACGGGCCTGTGCCGTAAGCCTTGTCAGCCGCCAGCCTTTCGGGTCTGATGTGGTGTGTTTCTTCCACCCGCTTCAGCATGACTTTGGTGGCGATGATCTCTTGCGCCAGTCGAGCCGGAGTGGCTTCGACATCAACGATGACGGCATGATCAGTGTCAATCAGATAGTTATTGAAGTATCCGAACTTGCCCCGTCCTTCTTTCACGTTCCACGCGGCGGCGGATCGGTTGGCGAAAGATATCTAGCATCGCTCCGGTGCACCGGATTACCGGCGTCGAGCGCCTCGAGATACTCGCGCACCGCTCTGGTCTTAGTCTCTCCTGCTCGGATCGCGTCCACACTCTCAACCCGGCGGGTACGCCCAGCATCGCTGCCGATCAGACCGCCATCCACGGCGAAGCCTTCGCAACTCACCAATGACCGGACAGAACCGACCTGACCCGATCAAAGTTCAGCACCAGGTCGAGCTTTCGCAACAGGTGATCACCGGGAATGTGATCCTCAAGCCGAAACTAATAGAAAAGCTGATCCTGTGCGCTCTTACGTCCCATCATACCGGTGCCCTCCGCTGCTGTTACAACGGAATCACATGCACAACTCCCGATACAAGAGTTTTCAGAGCGTTCTGCTCTTCGAGTACTTAATGAAGCAACTCTTGCACCAACGAGTTTTTCAACAGCATCGATTATTTGCGCACGAGAACGGCAGGGGAAATCGAAGTTTCTCAAAACCCCGTTTGAACTTCTATGAGAACGGCCCGAGTGTCAACCGCGAAACGAACCCTGCTTCTATCCGCACTCGTCTGGCGCCCGTGTCGCCCGGTGCAATATGTGTTCCTGTTCGTTGCGGTGCTGCTATCTAAGCCACGGCGTCATTGAGGTTACTTTCGCAATCTCAAGCACCTGTTCAAACGTCGCAGTCACCGCGGAGCGGTTTCAAGGGTCATCTATTACCTTTATGCTGCCTGAGGTACTGTTTGCGCCCCAGGGAATGGGACAAAGGCCGTTTGAGTTTTCCATAGCCGGTGCATCAGGATCAGGAGTTTCCGTGCCACGGCGACAACGGCGCGTTTCTTTGCATTGCTGCCGCCGCGAAGGCAAAGCGCCAAGCCCCAGCGCCTCAGGGCGGAGTCTCTGCCAAATCTTCCCAGCATGAAGTGAGAACATTGCACTGCCAGTTTTCGCATGAGTTGATCTCCAGCCTTGGTGATTCCCAACTGGGAGACAAATTTACCCGAGCCCTGCTGTTTGGGTTGAAGCCCGAAATAACAGCCCAGGTCGCGACTTTTCGAGAAGCGGCTGGGGTCATTATCGAGCAGCAGGACGAAGGTCAGCGCGGTCAGCGGTCCGACGCCCGGGATGGTCAGAATCGGTGCTGTTTCGGGGTATTCTGATTTCATTTTGTGTTCGATCAGTCGATCGTACTGTCGGATCTCGGCTGTTAGTTGTTCGATGATCCGCATCAAGGGAGTCAGGGCATCGCGCAATGTAGCCGGACAGCTTTCGAGTGCCTTCTTTGCAAATGCGCCGGTGGAACAGACTGTCAACCTTCCGCCTGTGGATTTGACGATGCCGCGGATTGCCGCGACCATGCGGCTTCGCGCCTGTACTGCAGTATCGCGAGCTTAATCGTTGCCAGGTCCAGCTGAACACGTTCCGAACGGTGATGTACCTGTTTGAGGAGACTGGGTGCCGCCTGAGCAATGGTAGCGAGTGTGCGAGCATCAGCTTTGTCGTTCTTACGATTGCTTTCAGCGATGAGTCGCAGCCGCCGCGGATTAGCCACGATCACCTCGTGTCCCAGTTCCTGCAATAGGCGGCTCACCCACGGCGAGTGTGTTCCGCATTCGATCGCGATCCGCATTTTTCCCTTGCCCAAATACCAGGCCCAACCCATCGGCGGTGGTTGCTACGATGCCTTCGCCAAGATCGCCACCCGTCGTGTCCAGCGAGCAATACGAACTGCGCTTGTCGCCAAGATCGATACCAACCACCGCACGAATCTCCGATCCGGCAATTGCATGCAACTCCGCGCTTTGTGTCTGGCTGGTGACTCTGAGACTCACTTCCTTCTTGATGGACATGATCGGATCTCCTTGGTACTGTTCTATTCCCAGAGGCCGTTCTCATTCCATCTAAACCGCTGGCGTGGTGGACGCTGCATTGTGGCGGAAATTAGCTTTCGCAGCATGATCTGAGTCATAGGAGGTATTTCTTATGACTCAGCTCAGAGACCGGATGCTCGAAGAACTCGAACGTCGCAACTATTCCCCTGGAACCGCAAAAGCCTACTTGTTTGCGGTCAAGCAGTTTGCCGAACACTTTCATCGTGCTCCCGACCGGCTTGGTGCGGAGCATATCCGGGAGTACCAGCTCTACCTGTTTCGTGAGCGCAAGCTGGCTGCGAAGACGGTGGCGCAGCGGCTTGTCAAGCTGGATGGAGAGTTGCGCAGTCTGCGCGACGGCGGCAGGTGCGGCGAGGGCAACGGATGCTGCGAGGAGTTGTAGCGCGCGATTGAGAGTCACACCGAGATTCGTCCCGAGCGGTTCTTCGAATTCCTTTCCCAGATTTCATTTTATTCTGGTGGCGGAGACGGCCACATGCCTTTTGCAAAGGCGCTCCCCGCCGGTCAGGCAGGTAACTTGGTGATGGGCCTAATCGAAGATCTGAACAGCATTTCCATAGATGGGAGATCTTACCCAAAGAACTTTGTCATCCGAGAGATAAAGAGAGAAGTAAAGGCGTTTGGAGATGCCCATAGTGAGTATCAGATAAGTGGCGACGAAGTCGTGTTGGAAGATAATACGAAGTCGTTTATGACTTCGCAGGCCGAAATAGAAGAATGGCTCGACAAACTTGGCGACAAAATACCTTCGAATTCTGCGTTAGCGGCTCGGAGCGCGATGGCCCTGTTGATTGAGACTTCCGCGTCACGACAGGAGGAGGTCGCTCGCTACAATACCTTAGCCACTCTAATCGTTGGTCTGCGCCATGAGGTGGATCGGCTCGAGTCGGCCCAGCAGGTCATCAGCGCTGGCACTTCGTTGACTGCGGACATGGGACTTTCGGCTCTGGCGGCGCACCGGGCGACTGTGTACCACAACATGCGGGGACGAGTCCTCGACGTTCTCAGAAGGGCTTCTGGGTCACTCGCATATGCGACGCTGAATCCAAGACTGAGCATCTTCAAGGAGTTGTTCGAACTGATAACCGAGAACGGGGACGTACTCGAAGAGTCTGCTCTCAAACAGCTTGAGTCCAACTGGAGTGAGAAACTGACTATTCCTGCTGATACGACCAGAGTTCGAGGACAACTGCACACAAGCAAACCAATGTTAAAAGGTCATCGAATTATCTTTGACGGAAGCAGCAATCGAGGAAAGCAATACCTTAGGAAGTTGAAAAAGGATCGCCAGGTTGTGATTGACCTGGCTCCTGGGCTTAATAAATCAAGGGACAAACTCTATTTCGCAAATATGAGCGAAGTGCGCGTCGACCGGGTATGCTGCTATTTGGCTCACCTTGGATAACCTACTTCCTCAAAGCCAGATGATCAGCTGAGGATCATGCTTGACCACGATGGCAGCTCAACTTTCATAGAGTCAGATGGAAGCGAACAGCGTTTCTATCGCCCGAAGATTTCAATACCTCACGAATACCAACGGGACCGCTGGCCGCGTGAAAACGAAGCATACGGGGGGAGGAATGGTCCAATGGGGAGATCAAATTCTGGAATGCCGCCGCAAGTAGGGACGAGGCTTTCGCATTAAGCCCCTTAGCGAGTTGGACTGTTCGTCCGGATTGCAACGAGAGTCAACTGCGGAGCGT
>JAOAPB010000012.1 GCA_025462645.1 Edaphobacter sp.
TCCTCTTCTACAACCTTGAAGATAAGAAGAACCAGCAGGGCTTCAACCTGTACCCGCCCTTCATCGCCCATCTCAACTATTGGAAAGACCCCGAGTTCTACAAGTTCGTTCGCAGCCGGCTCTTTTAGAGCATTTTCCCTGATACTGGGAACCGGGCAAAGCACGCGAGTGCCATCTTTATAGGGAAAAAATGGCATGGAGATTGAGCTTTGGCGTACATCCTAGGGAAATGCTTTTAGTCCAGGTTTCCCACTTTTCCACCCCCGTCCACATAATCTGCACCACTTCCGCGCCTTGCACCTTTGTGCCATAACCCCTACCTTCAATCAGTGCTCTGTACTGAACAGTAAACTCCGCCATAGCCGCGTCTTTTTTGAAAATTCCACAGCCAAATCCCACGATTTTCGCGGCTCCAACGCATTTACACCCTGTTAATATGGGTATTCGCAGTGGTAACACAATATGTTGTGCTTTATACTTGACAGACCCCATAGGGGGCGGTACTTTCACGACTGCAACACCCCAGACATCTTCGGTCTTTCTAACCTTCATCCCGCTTTCTTGATGCCGTCGCCTCCACGGGCCCGGATCAACCACCCAGCGCTGTGAAGCCGAAAACCGAACCGGACTTACTACACGGATGAGCTGCACGTAGTGAGCCAAAAGCTTGGATTAATCATCAAATTAGAAGGAGTTTCTCCCATGGCGACCATTCCCAACCAGACCACCGGCCAGACCGAGACCGGCACCGCGAACCCCTATCAGAGCGCGCCGAACTATACCTCGCGCACCCCCGGCCTGGGCTTCGCTCGCCAGAACACCCGGCCCGGCATCTCCCCCTACGACGAGATCACCTGGGAGCTCCGCGATGCCATCATCCAGGACTTCAAGGGCAAGACCATCTTCGAGCAGAAGAATGTCGAAGTCCCAGCCGACTGGTCCATGACCGCCACCAACATCGTGGCCTCGAAGTACCTCCACGGCCTCAACGGCACCGCCGAGCGTGAGTCCGGCGTCCGCGCCCTCATCACCCGCGTAGCCGAGTCCATTCGCGACTGGGGCATCAAGGGCGGCTACTTCGCCACCTCCGAGGACGCCGACACCTTCTACGCCGAGCTGGCCCACCTCCTCCTCAACCAGAAAGTGGCCTTCAACTCGCCCGTCTGGTTTAACGTAGGCTGCGACCGCCTCGAGCCCAACTCCGACGCCCAGAACTGGCACTGGAACGTCACCACTGGCCAGGTCGAGTTCTCCGTCACCGGCTACACCAAGCCGCAGTGCAGCGCCTGCTTCATCAACTCGGTCAAGGATTCGCTGGACAGTATTCTCACCCTGGCCAAGACCGAGGGCATGCTCTTCAAGTGGGGCTCCGGCGCAGGCTCGAACCTGTCTGGCATTCGAGGCAGCATGGAAACTCTGAGCGGCGGCGGCACCGCCTCAGGCCCTCTCAGCTTCATGCGCGGCTTCGACGCCTTCGCCGGCGTCATCAAGTCCGGCGGCAAGACCCGCCGCGCCGCCAAGATGGTCATCCTCAACATCGACCACCCTGACATCGAAGACTTCATCGAGTGCAAGGTGAAAGAAGAAGAGAAAGCCTGGCACCTCATGCAGGCAGGCTACGACGGCTCCGGCCCCGACTCCGAGGCCTTCAGCAGCATCTTCTTCCAGAACGCCAACAACTCCGTCCGGGTCACCGACGAGTTCATGCACGCAGTCGAGTCCGACGGCCTCTTCACCACCCACACCGTCAAGGACCATGCCCCGGTCAAGGAGTACAAGGCCCGCGACCTGATGAACAAGATCGCCGAAGCCACCTGGCAGTGTGGCGACCCCGGCATGCAGTACGACACCACCATCAACCGCTGGCACACCAGCAAGAACACCGCCCGCATCAACGCCTCGAACCCCTGCTCGGAGTACATGTTCCTCGACGACTCCGCCTGCAACCTTGCCTCTTTTAATTTGCTTAAATTTCTTACCCCCGGCGGCCAGTTCGACATCCCCGCCTACCGCCACGCCATCGGCATCGTCACCACCGCGATGGAGATCATCGTCGACGCGGCCGGCTACCCCACCGAGATGATCGCGAAGAACTCGCACGACTACCGCCCGCTCGGCCTCGGCTACGCGAACCTCGGCGCGCTCCTCATGGCCTTCGGCCTCCCCTACGACTCCGACGCCGGCCGCGACTTCGCCGGAGCACTCACCGCGATCCTCTGCGGCGACGCCTACTGGCAGTCCGCCCGCATCGCCGAGACCTGCCCCGCCCTCGGAGCAGCCACGCCGCTCACGCAACAAGCCCACATCGCCGGCGGAGCCTGCCCCGGCTTCTTCGTCACCCGCGAGCCCTTCCTCGACGTCATCCGCATGCACCGCGCCGAGGTCAACAACATCGGCAAGTCGCGCAACTCCGCCGAGCCCTTCACCGTTCCCAACCTCACCGAGCTCATCGCCGCCAGCAAGGACGCCTGGGACGGCGCTCTCGCCCACGGTGAGAAGCACGGCTACCGCAACTCCCAGGTCACCGTCCTCGCTCCCACCGGCACCATCGGCTTCATGATGGACTGCGACACCACCGGCGTCGAGCCCGATCTCGCCCTCGTCAAGTACAAGAAGCTCGTCGGCGGCGGCATGATCAAGATCGTCAACAACACCGTCCCCAGCGCTCTCATCAAGCTCGGCTACAAGGAGGCCGACGTCAACGCCATCGTCAGCTACATCGACGCCACCGGCACCATCGAGGGCGCGCCCGGCATCAAGCCCGAGCACCTCGCCGTCTTCGACTGCTCCTTCAAGCCCTCCAAGGGAACCCGCAGCATCCACTACATGGGCCACATCAAGATGATGGCCGCCGCCCAGCCCTTCCTCTCCGGAGCCATCTCGAAGACCGTCAACCTCCCTCAGGACTGCTCCGTCGACGACATCGCCGAGGCCTACATCGAGAGCTGGCGTCAGGGCATCAAGGCCGTAGCCATCTACCGCGACAACTCCAAGGGAACCCAGCCCCTCAACGTCTCCGCCTCCGACGGCAAGGCCCAGAAAGACAGCCAGAAGCAGGCCACATCCGTAGCCCCCGCAGCCGCAGGCCCGGTCGCTCCAGCGGCCGCAGGGAATGTCGAGATCGACGAAGCCGTCATCGCCGCCAAGGCTGCAGCTCAGGCCAGGATCACCGCCCTCGAGACCCAGCTCCAGCAGATCGCCGAAGCCGCCCTGCAGAACTCCGACTCGGTCGACGCGCAGTCCCCACCTCGCGCCGTCCGTCACCGCCTGCCCGCGGAGAGAGCGTCGGTAACCCACAAGTTCGGCCTCTCCGGCCACGAGGGCTACATCACCGTCGGCCTCTACCCCAACGGCCAGCCCGGCGAGATCTTCATCCGCATGGCGAAAGAAGGTTCGACCGTCTCCGGCCTCATGGATAGCTTCGCCACCGCGGTCTCCTTGGCGCTCCAGCACGGCGTCCCCCTCAAGGTCCTCTGCGAGAAGTTCGCCCACACCCGCTTCGAGCCCTCCGGCTGGACCGGCAACGAGCAGATCGGCTACGCCAAGTCGATCATGGACTACATCTTCCGCTGGATCCAGATCCGCTTCCTCTCCGGACACCAGCTCGACCTCTTCGCCGGTCTCGGCCTCCCGCCCCAAACCCAGTCCCAGGCCCAAACCCAGATCTCCGTCCCGGTCGAGGGAACCGTCACGAGCCCCCAAAGCGCCGTCATCCTGAGCGCAGCGAAGGATCCCGACGGTCTCCGTCCTGCCACCGACACTTTGAACCTTTCGGCCTCGGAGGACAGCTTCTACACCACCACCCCACCCCAGCAGGGAATCGCCCCCGACCTCAACGCCCGCAGCGGCCACACCGCCGACGCCCTTGTCACAGAGGATCGCGGCGTCTACCACACCGCAAACGCCATGAAGAGCATCGTCGACATGGGCGACGCCCCCTCATGCGCCACCTGCGGAGCCATCATGACCCGCAACGGCTCCTGCTACCGATGCAACGAATGCGGAAGCACCAGCGGCTGCAGCTAAGAGATCGCTCTCACACGGCCGGATGATGATGGCGCGCGAAGCAATCGCCGGTCGTGTGAGTGAGACAGTTTTCCCCGCGCTCATGCCGAGTTTGTTCAAACGAGTTAAACGAAAAAGGTTCAGCCTGCAAGCTGAACCTTCAAGTGAATTTCTCTTACGACTGTGTGAGAGATATCTAAACACACTTTTGGAGAGTGTGTTCAACAAACAACCCTAACCCGCCTGATTGACGAAGTCTTGATTGTTTATCTAATGCTGAACGAAGATTAGCTAATCAAAGTTACAACGTCAAGGCGGCGTCTCTGGAAAACGAGGCCCTAATTGAATAAGAATCAACTTGCTAACTATTCGGCAGTATTAGAACAAACCCCTCTAACGAAGCACATCCTTTTAGGCAATGGATTTAGCATCGCTTGCAACCCAGTATTCAAATACAACAATATCTTCGAATTTGCTAAGGAGCACGGTCTTTCGTCGCGGGTTCTAAATCTGTTCAACCATTTTGGCACAACCAATTTTGAGCTCGTGGCTCGTGTTCTAGGCGATACCCGTTTTGTTGGTGAGCAATATGAATTCGTGGGTCCCGCAGAGACACAAGAATTAAAAGATGGAATCGATCAAATTAAACAAGCTCTCGTGTCAGCGATCGCACAAACTCACCTTGCAACTCCCGATGCTGTATCCGAAGAGAGTCGCCAGATCTGTATCGATTTCCTAAGACCTTACAAGAATGTCTTCACAACTAATTACGATCTGCTGCTGTATTGGGTTTCGATGCAAGGCATATCTACGAAACAGCTAAACTTTGAAGATGGGTTTCGTTCGTCTGTAGATGATCCAACTGCTGACTATGTTGTTTTCTCTGATCACCTGGGCAGCAAGAGCGGGCTTTTTTACCTACATGGAGCTCTGCATTTGTTTGAGCAGAATGGAGAGACAAAAAAGCATAGCTGGAAACGATCACAAGTGACGATTACAGAAAACGTAATCGAGTCGCTAAAAAAAGAGAGCTTTCCGCTCTTTGTCTCTGAAGGTGATTCCACCAAAAAGCTCGAGACGATTCAAAAAAGCGGCTATCTGTCGTACTGCTTTCAGAAGCTCCAGCGACTTGGTTCCACCTTAGTTGTTTGTGGAAGTGCGCTAGGTGAATCCGACGAACATATTCTGCGGGCGATTGGTGATGCGGATTATGAGACAGTCTGGCTAGGGGTCTACGGGGACCATCTCAGCGATGCTGCCAAACGAATGGAAGTCATCGCAGTGAAACTTCAAGATCGTCGCAAAAAAAACAAAAACGGGAAGCCTCTGGAAGTTCAATATTACGATGTGAGGACCGCGCCGATTTGGCAGACGTTGTCAGCAATTTCTCCCGGCAAGATTCCTGCGCGTTCTACTGTAAGTCTGAATTTCAGGGCTCAAATGGCCCAAAGTAGTTAGCATAGATCTACCACTAGAGATCGGGTGCCCTTCATCGCGCATTTTGCGATGAGGGGCATTCGAGCGAAGCTCGAACCTTCCCACACTGTCACTATTTGCTGACGATCAACAGCGTCACGCCATGCTTCGGAATCCTCGACGTAAACACCCCCGACTGGTGCCCCAGATCCTTCTGCTTCCAGACATCCTGCACTCTGGCTCCGCTGCCAAACCCAATCTCCTTCAGATCGACTGAGATATCACGCGTGCTCCAGCTCCGGTTAAACAGCCCGACAGCGACACGTCCACCACTCAGTGGCTTGGTCCACACATCCAGGTCGCCGCTCTCGTAGAGACGGTCGCCCTGTTTACCGAGCGCATCCTGATCGATGGCGATGGCCTCCTTGTTCATCAGGATGCTTCTGTCCGCCTCCGTCATCCTGGTCAAATCGTTACCCGCCAGCAGAGGAGCCGCGAGCAGAACCCACAGGCTCATGTGCGTCTTGTACTCGTCCTCGGTCATCTTTCCATTGCCGATCTCGAGCATGTCGGGATCGTTCCAGTGACCCGGCCCCGCATACTTCGAGAGACCCGCCTGGCTGAAGCCGATGGCAATCATCCGCCCATACGAGTCGTCGATGTCGTCCGTCGTCCGCCACATATTCGCGCCCAGCTCCGGCCCCCACCTCCACGGCTGATCGACCCCGTACTGGCACAGGCTATAGACGATCGGTCGGCCAGTGGCCTTCAGGGCATCGCCCATCTTGCGGTAGGCGGCGATCATCAGGTTCTTCGCCGCACTCGGATCGTTCGGATGCTCTGCCTCGACCTTGTGCATGTTGTCCTGGAACGAGCACAGGTCATACTTCAGGAAGTCGACTCCCCACGCGGCGTACATCTTCGCATCCTGCGCCTCGTGCCCGAGACTCCCCTCATAGTGCCCGCAGGTCTGCGCCCCCGGCGAAGAGTAGATCCCGAACTTCAATCCCTTCGAGTGGATGTAGTCGCCCAACGCCTTCATGTCGGGGAAGCGTTCGTTCGGATGCAGCACCCCCTGCGCATCGCGCTTGCCCTGCCACGTGTCGTCTACGTTCACGTAGACATACCCCGCATCTCGCATTCCCGTGCTGACCAGGGAGTCAGCCGCCGAGCGCACATCCTTGTCGGTGACGTGCGCGGCAAAGTGGTTCCAGCTGTTCCACCCCATCGGTGGCGTGGCGGCAACCTTCACCTGGCCGAAGCTGGAGACGACAGACAGAAGAAGGGCAAGACAGAGTGTAGCGAAGGCACGCATCTAGAGGGACTCCCATAGGCGATAACGAAACGCGTCTAAGCATAACAAGCTCAACCCGCTGGGTGCCCACCCTTACAGACAGCCCTGAATCCTTGGGTGCCCTATCCTTCGCGCTCTTGCGAAGGGCGGGAGGTACACATGTTGTCGTGGAACGAGCGCAGGTCCGTAGCACCCCTCTGAAGAATCCCAAAAAACCTGTCAAGCCCCCACCGCCGTAAAAAAACTCATAACCCAAGCATAATCAAGCAGATAAAACTCTCCCCAAATGGCATATTAGTTTCACCCAACCGCATAGAATAGAAGTAGAGCAAAAAAATGGCTGCATCGGGCATCGACCCGCTGCGGCCATTTCCTTTTAACCATCGACGCACCACGAAAAGGAGACAAAACACCATGTTCGACCACACCGGCAAACCCATCGGCAACCCCCACCAGACCCTCTTCCCCCACGCCTCCACCCTGCGTCACTACCAGCGCATCCGCCACCGGAACATCGCCCGCAGCGCCGTCTCCCGCCCCGCCCGCACCCCCAAACCCGAACCCCGCACCGGCCGCAAGACCGTCGACACCCGCTTCCCACCCCACCCAAACGTCACCTAACCCGAACAGAATCTATATTTTGGACGCAACTCACATCGAATCAATATTTTAGCCGAAGAGATTACCCGTAAACCCCTGGCCCACCGCAACTTACCTCCAAAATACCCCGCAGGGGGGAGGGGGAGGGGTCCCAACCCAAAGGAAAACGCCATGACCAGCAAAATGACCAGAAAAATCTGCCGCCACATCAAGACCAACGGACGCCGCTGCGGCTCCCCCAGCCTCAACCGGAACGAGCTCTGCTACTTCCACGCCCGCCTCTTCGAGCGCGAGCGCGTCCTCCGCCAGCCCCTCCCTCCCGCTCTCTTCCCCGGCAACCCTGCCTCCCCCCTCCCCGCCCAGCTCACCGAGATCGACCTCCCCACCCTCGAAGACGCCGAGTCCATCCAGGTCTCCATCTCCCTCCTCGTCTCCGCCCTCGCCCTCAACCGAATCGACTCCAAACGCGCCGCCGTCCTCCTCTACGGCCTCCAGCTCGCCTCCACCAACGCCAGATCCATCATCACCGAGCCCTTCGCCGAGGCCATCGTCCGCTCCATCGTCGAAAGCCCCCACGGCACCGACTTCGCCACCGACACAGAAGACACAGAGGCCGACCCCCAGACATCCGAACCAGCCGGCGCGCAATAAAAAGGGGCTGCGGCATAGCCGCAGCCCTTGCATCTTCAGGCCGTTCACTTGCTTTCGCGAAGTTATCTTGTTTCCGGCAAGTCTCTATCTCTTACAGGGGTCAGTAGGAAGGCGCGGGTCGCTCCGTTGTGAATGCCCGTTCCCGTGATCTGTCCGTCGTTGTTGATCGCTTCTGCTTTCTCGAGAACCCATCCAGAATCCTCTGGAATCATGCTTTCCAGATCGTGCATTGTGCCATGGCTGTAAAAGAACGCGTGCTGGTCGAAAAGATTGGCGGAGTAGCCTACAACGTCACCAGCATCGTTGATGCCTTGGCCAAAGCTATCGGCCAGGCCGGGAAGCGTGCCGAGGTCCTGCAGATCGCCGTGGCTGTACAGAAACGCGTGGGAGTTCTCCACCGAGATCGTCGAAGATCCAGCCACCTCTCCGGATTGATTGACGGCAGATCCAATGCTTGAACTTCCCCCTGGCAGCGTGCCCAGGTCCTCCATCTTGCCGTCGCTGTAAAGGAAGGCATGCTCAAACCCTGAAGCGGTGCCTGAATAGCCTGTTACCTGAACCTCATTGTCCCTCCCCTTGCTCCAGCCGTTATTTATGTCAACCCCGAAGCTTGAGGATCCTCCCGGTAGCGTGCCCAGGTCCTGCATCTTGCCGTCGCTGTAGAGGAAAGCGTGCTGGTGCACGAAGGTATGCTGTGCATCCCCAACAGCCGCCCACCCTGTCACCTGTCCAGAGGAGTTGACCGCAAAGCCTTCGCTATCTGTTCCTGAAGGCAGCGTGCCCAGATCCTGCATGTGGCCTTTGCAGTAGAGGAAGGCATGGACGGGGCCACAATCCGAATGCACGCATGGTTGGGTATAGGAATATCCTGTCACCCGAATCTTTCCTTCCCCTTCGCCTCCGCTGATGCCAATCCCTGCGCTGACCGTTGCCCCTGGAAGCGTGCCCAGGTCATGTAATCTCCCCTTCTTATAGAGGAACGCGTGGGAGTAGCAGGCGTCGCATGTGAGGTTTGCAGAACCTGTCACGTCCCCCTCCTGGTTGATGCCAGAGGCGATGGTTTGGCTTCCCCCCAGGGTGCCAAGGTCTGTGACGGTATATCTCTGGGCCGTTAGGGTTGGAGCTGCAAACAGAACTCCGCAGAGAGTCAGGGCTACGAACGAATAAAAACGGCGCATGGAGCCTCCTCGATTGTGAAAGGTTGCCGAGTGGAGGCGAGGCATATGTGGCAGAGGGTGCACCCTATGGCGAGTACTTAACCCAAACCTGTTTGAGCCTTCTCTGGTCCACTCAGTGCTAGGTGGAAACACAAACGGGAGACACCGCACTATGAAGTGAGCCTGTCATGTCCGTCTGTCCGAGAGCTCACATAGCGGGGGCCGCTAGGGCAGGAGACTCCACGCCGGAGCGGCCGATGCCGATGAAGTTGGAAGCCTGGCCGGGAGGCCGCTGGTTTCGCGATCTGGGAGGCGATCAAACCGTCGTCGCTGCTGGAGAGCAGGCCGCTGTTTATGTCAACGCCGGCGCAGTTTACTTCGGAGCCGGCTTTGGCTGGTGGGGAACTCGCTCTCTGCGCTGGTTGGCATTTCGTGGGCTACAGGATTATCGTTACATCGGCATCGGATGGCTACTACACGTAGTATGTGAAGTGTTGCACCATTCTTTTATGGACAATCCATTTTTGCCGTTCCTGCCACTATCTTCGGAAGCCCACGTGGCGCCGGAAGCTCTCTTGAAATTCGATCTCGCCGCGCATGGCTGATTCGGTGATGGCGACGACCTCGTCGGTGACCCCTGCTATCCTTGCGAGTTCGTCGATGACCTCGCCCTGGATCAGGGTGGAGTTCATGTCGAGGCAAAGAGGCGGTGATTGCGGAAGATAAGATTGTTTTCGCTATTAGTAACTGACTTCCACTGCCGAATAACGTAGATTGCGGTAGCTGGAGACGATTTACAGCAGCTGTGTCCGCGCCGTTGCGCAGCGGATTTGTTTCCTGATCTCTTTGTAGGACGTTTATAGTCATGAGCGTGAAAAAGTCACATCTGTTGTCAGGCGGAGTCACACTGCAGGCGGTCGCACGAGCGGCAGGCGTTACTATTGCAACTGCCTCCCGCTCCCTGAACGATGCCTACGGTGTTCATCCAGCCACGCGGGCGCGCGTTCTGCAGGTTGCCAAAAAGCTCAACTACACGCCCAACCGTTTTGCGCGTGGTCTGGTGACTGGCCGATCCGACATGATCGGGCTCATCGTCAGCGATGTCCGCAACTCCTACTTCGCAGAAGTCGCGCGGGGCGTGGAGGATGCCGCCCTCGAGGCCGGGCGCGACGTCATGCTATGCAATAGCGACATGAACTCCGCGCGGCAGATGAAATCCATCGTGTCGCTTCTCGACAAGCGGGCGGAGGCGATCATCATGAACTCAGTCGCGGCGCTCTCTCGCGACGATCAGCAGCAGATCGCCGCCGCCGGCGTGCCGATCGTTCTGCTCAACCGAGCCGGACGCGATGGCACCTTCTCGACCGTATGTGCCGACAATGAAAAGGGCGGCCGGCTTGCGGCGGAGTGCCTGCTGCGCAATGGCCACCGCAACGTTATCCACCTGACGGGACCGAAGAGCCACGCCAACCTGGCGCGCAGGTCGCAGGCCTTTGTCAAGGCGATGTCGGCGCAGCGCGGAACGAAAGTTTGCACCGTGCATGCAATTCACACGCTGCAGGGCGGCTATGGCGCAGCGCAGGAGATCTTCCGTTCGATGAACGGTGCCACGGCCATCTTCACCGGCAACGACGTAATGGCCTTCGGCGTGATGCGCGCCGCGATCGAAGCCGGCATCCGGATTCCGCGCGACATCTCTCTCATCGGCTTCGACGACGTCGAGCTCGCGGCGATGAGCTTTCCGCCTCTGACGACCATTCACCAGCCGAAGTACAGCGTGGGCCGTGCGGCGCTCGAGATCGTCAAGGAGTTGCTGGAGTCTGGCACGGAGACGCCGCGCCACCGCGTGCTCGACGTGCAGCTTGTCGAGCGTGCATCGGTCGCAAAGATATCGCGATGACCGCGGCACCGCGGTTTCTACGCGAGCGAAGGAACCATCAGGATCTCCGGAACGGTCACGTGAGCTGGCATCTGCATCACGTGAAGGATGGTCGCCGCGACGTCTTCCGGTTGGAGTGCCTTCTCGAGCACCTCGGCAGAGAGCTTCTCTGGCCGCTTCTCCACCAGTTCGGTGTTGGTCAGCCCGGGCATGATGCAGCAGGTGCGTATGCCGGCTGCGCGCTCCTCCAGGCGAATGGCGTGCGCCAAGCCCAGCAGGCCGCGCTTCGATGCCTGGTAGGCCGCGCCGGACATGTCGGCGATGGCGCCCGCGGTCGACGAGACGTAGATGATGTGACCTGCGCCAGTCTTGCGCATGTGCGGCAGAACGGCGTGCGAAAGATAGAACGCACCGGTCAGATTCGTTTCGATGACGTTGTTCCATGTCGCCGGGGGCATCACCTTCATCGCCCGGTCGGCAGTGTTGGTGCCTGAGGCATACACGGCGATGTCTATGCGACCGTACTCGGCGATAACGCCTTCGACCAGTGCCATCATCTCGTCGAGATTGCCGGCGTCGGCCTTGCGGATGCCGATGGTCACGCCCTCGGAGGCGAGGTTTGACTGCATCGCCTGCAGGCGCTCTTCGCGTCGCGCCGCCGCAACCACGGTGGCTCCTGCCTTTGCAGCCATAATCGTGGCTGCCCGGCCGATGCCGCTGGAGGCTCCGACGATAAGGACGACCTGGGAGTTGAGAGAGTTGGCCATAGACCTTTCCATGTGAAGCTGCGTTGACGGATGACGTTCGATGATTTCCAGACTATCGCCCCGCGAAGCTGCGATGTCAATGAGGAACGAATACTTTGATGCCTCCGCCTACGCTCTTGTTGACAGGTATGTGGTCGTTGCCTGAAGATTCTTCGGAAACGCTTCCAAGGCGCGGCAAATGGTCTCGTTTGTCCGGTAAAGAGGTCCGCGGCCTTTTCGTCGAGCAAGAAAGCGTTCGTTGGGGAAGGGGACTGTCAATGCGCTCTCTCTATCTAATACTGGCTCTTGCATGTTGCCTGGTAGCACCGATGTGCGGGGCGCAGGATGTGCTTATCGTCGCCGATGAGTTTCACGCGATGCAGGTGCTCGCCGCACACCTTGAGCAGGACACGAAGGTGCATACGCGCATCGTCGGCCAGCTGGAGATACCGCCTTCGCTCGCGTCTTATCGCGCTGTCCTCGTCTACCTCCACGGCGAGCTGCAGGCAGGTGCGGAGCACAAGTTCATTCAGTACGCCAACGACGGCGGCGACCTGATCCTGCTGCATCACACCATCAGTTCGCGCAAGCGGGAGAACAAGGACTGGTACAACTTTCTCCGTATCGAGCTGCCCACGAAGCCGTTTGCCGAGGGCGGCTATGCTTACTTCGACCCGGTGGCCTACCAGGTGGTGAATCTTGCGCCGAAGAGCTACCTCACCACGAAGCACGTCGTCTTCGATCAGAAGGCGGCATTCACCGATCCCTCCGATGGAGCCGAAAGCACGCTGTCGGCCACGTCGTTTCCCGACACCGAGGTGTACGTGAATCACGTGCTCACCGGGCAGCGTGTGCTGCTTCTGGGCATGAAGTACACCGACGCGAAGACGGGCAAGGTCTACATGCAGGACACCGCGGGGTGGATGCTGCCAGCGGGAAAAGGCGTGGTGTTTTACTTCATGATGGGACATCGCGCAGAGGACTTTGACAACGCCGCATACCGGCAGATATTGGACAACGCCGTGGAGTATCAGAAGTGATGGTTTCAAGGCCCCGAGGTGAAAGGAAGCCCAGTCGGCGGCAGGTCGTGCTCCGTATCACGATGCTCGCCGCCGTTGCGTTGTCGATGCGAACGGTGGAGGTGCAGGCTGGCCATGCGGCGATGGCGCCCGAGGTGAAGAACGGCAAGGCGCGGTACGACAGTCTGTGCGTCGGTTGCCATGGCGCGGATGGCGTAGGGACGGAACACGCACCGCGGCTCGCCGATAACCCCGACCTGCGAGGACGGCCGAAGGACCGCATCCACGGTACCATCGCTGCGGGATTTCCGGCCTCGGGCATGCCCCCCTTCGGAAGCCTGCCGGCCGAGGACCTCGATGCCCTCTCGGCCTACGTTCACTGGCTGAATCTCCCGGCGTCACAGTCCACCGTCCTGGGCGACGCGCCTGCGGGTAAGCAGTACTTCTGGAACGCCGGCAAGTGCAGCACGTGCCACATGGTGCATGGCATGGGCTCCTCCACGGGGCCCGATCTCTCCGACATCGGGGCGCGATTGAGCGCGGCGTCGATCCGCAATGTTCTGACGGCGCCGGACCTGAACATCACGCCGGGATACGAAGCGGCCACGGTGGTGACAAAGCCCGCGGGCAGGACACTGCGCGGCTACCTCCGCAATCAGACCAACTACGATCTCCAGCTGCAGGACATGGAAGGCGGATTTCATCTGCTGCCGTTGAGTGAGGTGGCATCCGTCACCAAGGACAAGCATGCTGCGATGAAGCCCGTCGATCTGCCGGAGCCGGCGATGCAGAACCTGACGGCATACCTGGGAAGCCTGACTGGCGTAGAGCCCGGCGCGCTGCCTGCGGCAAACCCAACGTCCGGGCCAAGCGCCATTGAGTACGACGGCATCCTTCATCCCAGGCTGGGCAACTGGCCCACGTACAACGGCAACCTCAGCGCCAATCGTTACAGCCCGCTCACCGGCATCGACCGGACAAACGTGGATCGCCTGCTGCTGAAGTGGATTGCGCCGATGCCGCAGCTCGGGCTTGAGGCGACTCCGATCGTGGTCGACGGGATCATGTACTTCTCCGGCCAGAACCAGGCTTACGCAATGGATGCGAAGACCGGACGCATCATCTGGCGCTACTTCCGTCCGCCAACGCCCGGCTTGGTGGGAGATGCGTCGGTCGGCACCAACCGTGGCGCGGCCATCTTCCGCGACAAGATATTCGTCACCACGGACAACGCTCATCTGCTGGCGCTGAACCGCATCACCGGCAAGGTGATGTGGGAGGTGGTGATGCCGGAGGAGAAGGAGCACTATGGCTCCACGGTGTCGCCGCTCATCCTGAACGACACGGTGATCGCCGGGGTCTCCGGCGGCGACTGGGGAATGCGCGGCTTTGTCGTCTGCTACGACACCGCGACGGGCAAGCTCCTGTGGCGCCATTGGACGTTACCCGGACCGGGCGAGCCGGGCATCGAGACCTGGGGCAAGGAGTGGCCGCGTCTCGCCGGAGGCTCCACCTGGCTGACCGGATCGTACGATCCTGAGACCGACACGCTCTTCTGGCCCACCGGCAATCCGTGGCCTGACTCCGACGACCGCGACCGCCCCGGTGACAACCTCTACACCAACAGCATCCTTGCGCTCGATCCCCACACCGGCAAGATGAAGTGGTACTTCCAGTTCACGCCGCACGACACAGCCGATCGCGATGCCGTCGAGCCGCCGGTTCTCGTGGACGAGGTCTATCGGGGCAAGCCGATGCAGCTGCTGCTGCACGCCGATCGAAACGGCTTCCTGTACGTCTTCGACCGGACGAATGGAAAGCTGCTGCTGGCCAAGAGCTTCCTGAAGCAGTTGAACTGGGCCACGGGAATCGGTCCCGACGGTCGACCGCAGCTTGCGACGTTCAGGGGCCCAGTCGCTTCGCGCCAGCGCAAGTGTCCGGACAACGCTGCCAACTGGAGCTCCACGGCGTTTAGCCCCACGACGAAGCTGTACTATTTCATGACGATTGAGGATTGCGGCGATCCTGCGGCCCCGCTCGGCTCAAAGGAAGCGAACGGGCCGGGCCAGCGATACCTGAAGGCAGTCGACATCGAGACGGGGGACGTCAAGTGGGAGATCGCGCAGCCGGGTCCGCTGGTGCTGAAGACCTGGTCCGGTGTGCTGGGCACGGCAAGCGGCCTTATCTTCTACGCCGATCCCAACGGAGCTTTCGTGGCGGCAGATGAGAAGACCGGAAAGATACTGTGGCACTACGACACGAACGTCGGCATGAAAGGCCCGCCGATGACCTATGCGGTGGATGGCAGGCAGTACGTCGCCGTCACCGCAGGATCGACGCTGCTTTCCTTCGCGCTGCCCGCGCAGCCGGCGAGTGCAGCGAGCAGGACAACGAAATGACACGAGGGAGGACTGAGATGCGAAGAGAGTTGATGGAATCTGGAATGTCGCGCCGCTCGCTGCTGATGGGCGCGGCCATGACTGGCGCTCTGCACGCCTTCCGTGGTGGATTCGCCCGCGCCGAAGGCGCGCCTTTCGTCGCGGCGCCGGAGGCAGGCGGCAAGCTGAAGGTCTCCATCTTCTCCAAGCACTTGCAGTGGCTCAGCGTGCCCGAGGCCGCAGCGCTCGCCAAGCAGATCGGCTTCGACGCCATCGACCTCACGGTACGGGCCGAGGGCCATGTGTTGCCGGAGCGGGCAACCACCGATCTGCCGATCGCCGTCGAGCAGATTCGCAAGGCCGGCCTCGATATCTCGATGATCACCACCGACATCACGCCGGACACCATGGCCTCCGCAGAGGCTGTTCTCAAGACAGCGTCTAAGCTGGGAATTCATCGCTATCGCTGGGGCGGGCTCAAGTACGACAATACGACGCCCATCGCGGCGCAGGTCGAAGCCATGCGCCCGAAGATGCGCGATCTTGCGGAACTGAATCGCCGCACACAGGTCTGCGGCATGTATCACACGCACTCCGGTCCCGGCATGATCGGAGCCTGCATCTGGGATCTCTGGCTGATGTTCCGCGACCTCGATCCGCAGTGGATGGGCATCAACTACGACATCGGTCACGCCACTGTCGAGGGCGGCTACGGCGGATGGATCGCCACCTCGAAGCTGGTGAAGGACTACATGCGCGGGGTAGCGATGAAGGACTTCCTGTGGCAGCGCAACGATATGAGCTCCACGCACGCCGACCCCTACGACAAGAGCCTCAGCACGGAAGGCGTGTATGTCCCGCACTGGTGCGCGATCGATAAGGGCATGGTCCACTTCGACGGCTTCTTCGAGATCATCAAGGCGAACGGCTTCTCCGGTCCCGTGCAGCTGCACTTTGAGTATCCCGGCCTGGGCGGGGCGGAGAACGGCAAAAAGACGCTCACGCTGCCGCGAGAGCAGGTCGCCGAAGCCATGCGCCGAGACCTGAACGCGGTTCGCGCGCACATGGCAAAGCAGGGTCTGATCTAGTACGGCATCGGTGCTGCCTGAAACGTGCTGCGAAGGGGTGAGGGGATGGAGAAGGCGACAGGAACAAGGGTGAGATGGGTCGTACTCGCGATGACCTTTCTGGCCACGGTAATCAACTACCTCGACCGTCAGACGCTATCCGTGATGGCGCCCTTGCTGCTCGACCAGTTCCACATCTCTGCCGGCACCTACAGCCAGATCATCTTTGCGTTCATGCTGGCCTACACGATCATGAACGGCATCTCCGGCCCGCTGCTTGATCGCCTCGGCAGCCGGATCGGCTACTCGCTCACGATCGCCTTCTGGTCGGCGGCGGAGGTGCTCACTGCCGCCGCAACCGGAGCTCGGTCGCTCGGCGCCTATCGCTTCCTGCTTGGCATGGGCGAGGCCGGCAACTACCCCGCCGGCGTGAAGGTCATTGGCGAATGGTTTCCCCCGAAGGAGCGTTCGCTCGCCTCCGGCATCTTCAACAGCGGTGCGGCCATCGGTGCCATGCTTGCGCCGCCGTTGCTGGCGTGGTCGGCCATTACCTTCGGCTGGCGGGCTTCCTTCGTGATCGTCGGCCTGTGCGGCTTCGTGTGGATGGTGGTGTGGCTGCTCGTCTACCGCAATCCGCCCCCGAATCCCGCGGAGCCCGAGCTTCCGCCGCCGCCGGTCATGAACCTGGTGCGCGATCGCTTCGTCTGGCAGTTCACGCTCTCCAAGGTCTTCGCCGATCCGGTCTGGTACTTCTACACCTTCTGGTTTCCGCAGTACCTCAAGATAGGCCACGGCTTCACGCTCGCGCAGATCGGCAAGATCGGCTGGATCCCCTTTGCCACCGCGGGTATCGGCAACCTTGCCGGTGGCCTTCTCACTATGCTGATCCTGCGCGCCGGCATCTCGGACCAGACGGCCCGCCGCATCAGCGTGCTCGTCTTCTCCGCATGCATGGTGGTCGCGTTTCCCGCTGCGTTGGTCAGCAGTGCGGCGCTCAGCATCGCGCTCATCTCAGTCGCCACCTTCGGCTATAGCGGAGCGCTGGCTAACGTCCTTGCCCTTCCGCGCGACGTCTTTCCCAAAAACGCCGTCGCGTCCATATGGGGCCTTGCCAGCATGGGCTCCGGCTTCGGCGGAATGGTCTTCAGCCTGGCCACCGGATGGCTCGTCGATCACTACTCCTTCCGGCCGGTCTTTATGCTCTTTGGAACCCTGCCCATCATCGCCGCAATTCTCATCTGGACGCTACCGCGCGTGCGGGCGCAGACGGTCGATCCACTAGTAGCCAGGGCCTGACGGTCTGTAAAGACAAGCGCAGATGCGGCGTCGCAGGGATCACCCGAAGACGCCGCACCTGCCTGTGCTTCTCTTACGCCATCAGGAAGCCGCCGTTGATCTCGATGACCTGTCCGTGGATGAAGGTTGACGTGTCGCTTGCAAGGAAGACCACAAGGTCGGCGATCTCCCCCGGCGTCCCCAGTCGGCCGATAGGCGTCGCGGCGCGCGCGCCATCCAGGCCCTCGGCCGTCGAGAAGGCGCGGTGATAACCCGTGTCGATTGTGCCCGGCGAGACGCAGTTGACGCGCACCCCCTGCGGCGCAAACTCCTTCGTCAGCGCCTTCGTCATGGTTGAGACCGCAGCCTTTGCCGAAGAGTAAGCGGACGCTCCCAGGCCTCCGCCGAAGCGCGCTGCCACCGACGACATGTTGATGATGACGCCATTCTTGCGCGCAGCCATGCCGCCGAGCACCGCCTGCGACAGGAAGAAGGCGCTGGTCAGGTTCAGCATCATCACCTTCTCCCAAAGCTCGTGGGTAAACTCGAGCACCCGCGTGCGCTGCACCAGGGAGCCGGCGTTGTTGACCAGGATGTCGATCGGCCGCGATGAGGCAAAGGCGCACAGGCTGTCCGTGCCGTTGCGTGTGCTCAGGTCGGCCTGGACGATCTCTCCATCCGCCCCGGCCGTGCGCAGTTCCCGCAGGACCTGTTTTGCCTCCGCCTCCTGCGAGTTGTAGTGCGCGATGACGTAGGCTCCTGCCCGGCCCAGTGCCAGCGCGGAGGCCGCGCCGATACCGCTACTGGCTCCTGTGACGAGTGCTGTCTTTCCGGTAAGGGCGATGCCGTTTGCTGGATTGCTTGTCATAGTCTTCAAACCACACTTTCGAGAGCGCAAGGCGCGCGGAATTGGAAACGATTCCGAAAATGATCGCTGCCGGAGGAATGCTCTGTCAATGGCGGGGTTTCATTGCGCAATCCCCTCGATGGAAAAAGACGTACGAAAACGTAAACATGACTTGACAACGCTACAGGCGGTGCGTAATTTCGGAAGCGTTTGCGAAACGGTTGTCTGTTCGTTTGCGGCCCCTATGATCCACTCAATCCACGTTCTTCATGGAGCGTCTCCCGTGTTTAACCGACGGTTCTTCCGACAGGTCCTTCTCGCAGTTGCGCTAACGCCCGCATGTGCTTCGCACAGTGTTTATGCGCAGTCCACCTCGGGCACCATTCTCGGCACAGTGGCGGACGACACCGGCGCGGCCATTCCCGACGCCACCATCACGGTGCGCAACCTCGGCACCGGCCAGGAGCGCGTCGTCAAGTCCGACAGCAGCGGAGTCTACAACGTGTCGAACCTGCAGGTCGGGCACTACTCCGTCAATATCTCGCATGAGGGCTTCGCGAAGGTCCAGATTGCCGACACTGAGTTGCAGGTGGCACAACGCGCGACCATCAATCCCATACTTCACGTGGGCGCGATCACTGCCAAGATCGAGGTCATCGCCTCGCAGGTTCCTCTGCTGAACGAAGCATCTTCTTCCGTGGGACAGGTCATCGATACGCAGACGGTTCAGAACGTGCCGCTGAACGGCCGGTCGTTCTGGCAACTGACTCAGCTCACGCCCGGCGTCAGCTTCATTCAGGGAGGGCAGAACATCGCTGCCGGCGGCACCTCGATCCGCGCCAGCGCCGTCAACGTGAACGTCAACGGCCTGTCTCCGTCCTGGACCGGCTGGTATCTCGACGGCTCGAATATCACCGAGACGCAGCTCGGCGGCACGCTGATCTCGCCCAACGTCGACGCGCTGCAGGAGTTCAAGGTCGAGTCCAGCAACATGCCTGCCGATTACGGCCACAGCCCGACGATCGTCAACGCGACATTGAAGAGCGGTACCAACGCCTTCCACGGCACCGCCTATGAGTTTCTGCGCAATAACGCCTTCGACGCGAAGAACTACTTCTATGTCTCTCCGTCCGGCAGCACCCGCCGCAACCAGCCGTTACATCGCAACCAGTTCGGCTTCGCCGTCGGCGGTCCGATCCTTCGGAATCATACCTTCTTCTTCATTGACGTCCAGTCGACGCTCTACAGCCTCGGTCAGAACTTCGATAACATCGTTCCGAGCGCCACCATGCGAACTGGTAACTACCAGGGCAGCGGCATTACCATCAAGGATCCACTTACTGGGCTGCCGTTCGCGAACAACGCCATCCCCGCGAACCGCATCTCACCGCAGGCTGCATACTTCGTCAAATTCATACCCGATGCGAACCAGGTCCGAGGCACTGTCTCGCACGCTGTGCTCACCAACAAACTCAAGCAGCAGCTGGACCTTGGCGATATCCGCATCGATCAGATGCTCTTCTCAAAAGACCATCTGATGGGTCGGTATTCCATCTCCAATAACCGCGAGACCGACCCCAATGCCTTTCCCACGCTTGGTGGCTTCCCTCTGCGCAGCCGCGGCCAGGACGTGGTGCTGCGCGAGACGCACATCTTCTCGTCCAAGTGGCTGGCGGAGTCGCAGTTCTCCTACTACCGCAGCGTCTTCTTCTTCACCAGCTCGCTGCAGGGCCAGGACATCAACACCGCCGCCGGTATTCGGGGCGTGGAAGGACTGTCTCCTCCGCAGTACTACGGTCTGCCCACGCTCACCATCTCGAACTACACCGGCTTCAACGGCCAGAGCGGAAGCAACTCCTACCCGAAGCAGAACAAGATTCGTTCGTGGCAGTACGTCGAGCGCGTTACGTTCAGCAGCGGCAAGCACGAGGTTCGCTTTGGCTATGAAAACTTCCATAACCTGAACACCTACATCTCGGGCTCCAATTCGCTGGGAACCTTTGGCTTCAGCAACAGCTACTCCGGCGACAACTTCGCGGACTTCCTCCTCGGCTATCCCGCGAGCGGTTCGCGCAGCTACTTCCGTTCGCTGTGGGGCGATTACGGCAACTACCAGGCCATGTATGTGCAGGACGACTACAAGGCACGGTCCAATCTGACGATCAACGCTGGCTTCCGCTGGGAGATCAATCCCTTCTACCACGGCGTTAAAGGCCAGGTCACCGGCTTCAACCAGGCCAACGGCAAGATCGTCATCCCCGATGACTTTTCGCTGCAGGCGCAGCCGGGCACGGCGACGCTGTATCCGCTCTTCTCCGATCGCATCCAGTCCACTAGCTCGCTGGGGCTGCCGTCGACCGTCCGTCCCACGGCGGGCACCAACCTCGGGCCGCGCTTCGGAATCGCATACAGCGGCGTGAAGAACACCGTCTTCCGCGCGGCGTACGGCATTTTCTATCTCTTCCCGGACAACAACGCGATCAACAATACGCAGAACGTGGTTCCCTTCGTCGCGTCGCAGACCGTGAACAACACCAAGCCGACACCCACGCTGACCTTTGGCAACTTTTACTCCAGCCAGCCGATCGTCTCGCCTAACACGTCGAACGCGGTCTGCTCTTTTGGTTTCGCTGCGAAGTCATGCTCGCAGCCCACCATCAGCAGCATGGAACTGAAGAGCAAGAACACCTACGTGCAGGAGTACAACCTGGCCGTGCAGCATCAGTTCGGCTCCAAGCTGTCGCTTGACGTGGCGTACGTCGGCAATCGTTCACTGCACATCGTGCAGCCCTTCCAGATCAACGATCCTTTCCCCGGACCGGGCACAATTCAGAACCGACGCCCCCTGCCGCAGTGGGGCACCATTGGATTCTCCAGGTACGCGGGCAACGGTAACTACAACGCGCTCCAGACCAAGCTCGAAACCAGGGCTCTTGCCGGCGCTACCATTCTGGTCTCCTACACCTACGGACGCTGCCTCACCGATGGAACCTTCAATGGCCTGACCCGCGAGCAGAGCGGCGGCTACTACTACTACGGCCCCTGCAGCTACGACCTGCACCATAACTTCGTCACCAGCGGTGTTTATGACCTTCCGTTCGGAAGAGGCAAGACGTTCGCTAGCGGCGCCTCGGGCTTCCTGCAGGGTCTGGTAGGCAACTGGGGACTCTCCGGCGTCGGCACGCTGCAGTCGGGCCTGCCCTACACGCTCACCATCAGCAGCGACCAGGCGAACACCGGCCTGGGCTCGCAACGCCCGAACATCACCGGAACGCCGCAAGTGGTGCGACGTCCCAACTGCTGGTTCTACGACTCGCGCAACTCCTCCTGCCCCACGGGAGGCACGGACGCCTTCAGCATCCCCGCGCAGTTCACCTATGGCAACGGCGGAACCAACACCATGCGCAACGATGGCCTGGTACAGTTCGATGTCTCCATCCTCAAGAGCTTCCACTTCAGCGAGACGCGATCGCTTGAGTTCCGCGGCGCGTTCTTCAACGTCTTCAATCACACCACCTTCGCTACTCCGGTCACCAACATCGACTCATCCTCGGCCGGCCAGATCACCTCAACCCTCAATGCAGCCCGCTCGATTGAGCTTGCCGGCAAGATCTACTTCTAGTGCTGCTCCTCGGGTCTGCGAGTACTTCGACGGCGGCGGCATATTCGTGTGAACCACGACTATGCCGTCGCGCGATCGCATCTCCTCCTCCAAAAACATTCACTCCTTCTTGAAGCGCCGATAGCGTTACGATCGGATAAGCTGAGCATCCCATCAGCCGAGCCGCTATAACTTTCCCGCGGTCTTTCTTGGAGAGAACCTTTCGCCGAAATGAGCTTTACGATGATCATTTGGGCAAAGAGCAATGACGTTCGTTAGCCTATCGGCATCATCCTTGCGTTGGACAAGAGTTGGAATTGACATGCGAATTTTACAGGTCCATGATGCTGGTGGGCAGGCTCGATCGTCAACGTCAACCTGTCACCTGCGTGTGTCTCTCCATCGACTCTGCTTGCGGCTAATCCGGCAGGTGACATCCCTCTAGGAGGTGGCAAATGGCACGTCGGTTCAGTCTTGTGATGCTCTCCGCAACCCTGCTGTTGGCTCGAGGAAATCTGCGCGGTCAAGAAGTCGTTGTCCCGGCAGGGACCATCTTGCAATGCACGTTGGAAGATGCAAACCTCTCCTCAAAAACCGCTGCTCCTGGTGATCCAATTCTTTGCGATACAGGAAGTCTGCGCGAGTTCGGAGTTTCTGTCTTTCCGCGCGGGGCCTACCTCGAAGGCCGCTTTGCCGATGCCCGCGAACCCGGACATCTGTGGGGCAAAGGTTGGCTGCAACTCGAATTTCACCACATCCTGCTGCCCGGCTCGGAGCTGCCCATCTCCACAAGGGTAACTTCGGTTCCGCACTTGAACGTTGATCTCGAGGGAAGGATCCACGGCAAGGGCCACGCGCGCCGCGATGTTGTGGAATGGGCGATACCGGTCTTATGGCCGGAGAAGGTTCTGACTCTTCCCATGCGAGGTCCCCGGCCGACCCTGAAGCAGGAGGCCCACATCAGTGTGAAGTTAATGGAGTCTGTTTCGGTTCCGCAGGGAGTTGCGGGCAACGAACCGTACTCGCCGTTTTTGAGACCGGGAGCCTTTCGGCCAGCGCCGGTTAGCAAGGGGTCCAACCTGGATCTGGCGATGCAGGAGATCTCTGTACCGCGAACTGGTCAGCCGCGCACATCGGCTGTTCCAGTGTCTCAAAGAGTATCTCTAGTCTCGACGCAAGGTCAGGACCGGGCGGCAAGTGAGGGCACTTTGCTGATTTTGAAAGACGGCAGCGCCCAGTTAGCCAAAGACTACTGGTTTGACTCGGGTCAGACAATACAATTCCTTACCACTGACGGAAAGGCTGGAGCTTTTCCCATCGAAGCTCTTGATCTGGGAACGACCGTGAAACTGAACCGGGAACGCGGAGTCGCATTTGTGATCCGGTCCAGGAACAGGTAAGAGTAGCTGTCGGTTTCCTCAAGGGGGAGAAATCGGTAGCAAAAACTGTGATTTGGGTAGGCTATTCGTAGAATCCGACAGGCGATCCGCCGCTTGTCGGATCGGCGATAGTAGCGTTTAACACATAAGAGGAGGACCCGCCTCTTCGCCCAGGCGCGGATTGCAGAGACTCATGCGATAAGGTTGCCCTCATGGGTTTTCAGAACTCGGAGGTGTCGATGAGGGCCTCTGAATGGATTCAGGTTGGGTTTGCCATCATCCTTGCGGTGGCCGCGTGGATTCGGCCGCTCCCAATGCGGCATCGATGGATCACAACCGTCCTTGCCATCGTAGCGATCGTAGCCGTGGCTCTGGTTCGCTCGACGGCACATTTCCTGCCGCCGTCTTCCGTCTCGATGATCCGTGACTGGCTCACGGTTGCTCTTCTGCTGGTGCCTTACTGGCAGACGGGGCAGTTCTTTCTAGGGCCGAATATCCAGATTCAAGACAGGCTCGCGGCGTTTGATCGCTGGTTGTTACCGCGTGTAGCCGCAACGTCCGGGACGGCTCGTACTCGCCTTGGCTGGTCTATGGAAGTCGCCTATCTCTTCTGTTACCCGCTGGTACCCCTCGGCCTGTTGACGCTCTACGCTGCCGGGCTACGCGGTCGCGTGAGCAACTTCTGGTTCGTCGTCCTGGTGTCGACATATATTTGCTACGCCATCACGCCATTTGTGCCGGCCTTGCCGCCTCGTGTCCTGGTCGGCGGGCAGGTCGCCTCCACACGGCAGGGTAAGGCTCGCGTCTTCAACCGCTGGATTCTCAGTCATGGCAGCATTCACGCGATCTCATTCCCGAGTGCTCACGTTGCGTCAGCAATAGCCGTCTCTCTCGTCCTGTTGCGGATTGTTCCGCTTGCGGGGCTAGCCTTCCTGGCAGTCTCCATATGGATTTCGGTAGGCGCGGTTGTGGGCCGGTACCACTATGCGCTCGACGTGTTGCTGGGCGCGGCTACTGCCCTGGTCGTCTTCCTGGCCAGCTATCCTTTTCTCTGAGCGTCCCGCTTAGTATCCTGTCACTTAATCCCCAGGACTTTCATGGCCGCGCTCGCAATCATTTTGTGTGCCATGCCCTGAGGCCTGCCGTTCTCTGGTGGCAGGAAGATAGACGTTAACACTCTGATACCGAATGGAAGTTCCAGGGGAGCACCCGGCATTGCTGGCGGAAAAAAACGAGTCAAGGCTTCACGTGGCTCTTCGCGAACCAGATCGATCATAGCGACGCGATGCACGCAGGAGACCGTGCAAAAGGGTGCGCAAGGCTTCTTCGTCGAGTATTCGCGCTCAAGATCCTCTCGTGTGTATCTTTCCAATGGAATCGCGGGATATCCACGCTGTTGCGAGCAATAGTGCACCAGCCCATCTTCGCAGACGTAGAGATAGCGGCTTCCGGCCCGGCATTGCCAGTCGTTTGGTTGCCCTAATGTCAGGTTCTTGTGGAAGAGGTTGTCATACGCGAATGCCCAGAGGGCCGGTTTTCTCTCCTTCAATATCTGCTCATACACGGCGCGTTCGGTGTTCTTCAACGGCTGAAGTTGCCCGCCGCGGTCATGGATAATGCCGACGGTCGTTTCGAACCCCAATGCAAGTGCCCTGCGCGTGATGGTTGCTGCATCTTCAGGGTTTTGAATCCCGCCCCCGAGGACCGAATTGATGTTGACATCGAACTCCGCGAACTCAGCCAGCCACTCAAGCTTTCGATCGAGTACCTTGAGGCTCTTCTTCGAGACCTCGTCTGGCATCACGTTGTCGATGCTGATCTGCAGGTGTTCGAGGCCGGCGCGGTTCAGCCGCTGAATACGCTCCGGAGTCAGCAGGTAGCCATTTGTGATGATGGTGGCGATAGCGCCGTGACTCCGGATGGCACGGATGATCTCGTCGAGTTCTGGATGGAGCAGCGGTTCACCGCCACTGACGGTGATGATGCCGGTACCAAGAGCAGCCAGAAGATCCACGCGGCGAAGCATCTCCACCGTTGGCACAGGATCGGAAACTTTGTCGAACTCGTTGCAATAGGAGCAGGAAAGATTGCAGCGCCGCATCGGGATAATGTGGGCGAGAATCGGGTGGTGCCTCGACTTGATCGCCCTTGCCAGCATCCGCGCCTGGCGAATGCGGCGTTTGTACGATCGTAGCGCTCTAACTGGTGAGGCAAGTCTCATGGGGACCACGGCCGCTCAATAGACCGGCTGGAACAAGCTCAGCGCCTAGTCTATCCCCTTTACGAGGGGAGTTACCTGTAACTGGCTAACGCTCCACCGCTGTAGATTCCGCCAGACAGGGTGCCGAGATCAGTGATTGCAAACTTCTGAGCGGTTGCTGTTTGAACTGCGAGGAGTGCGAAGAAGAGATTCAGAGCGAAAGATGCCAAGAAACGGTGCATAAAAGCCTTCCTGATTAGATGGAAGAGATTTGTTATCAAAAGTGTGCGGAGGTGGCGCAGTTGTGTGCGCGATCGCACGGATGTGATTCCTAGCCGTGGTGGAATACTTCCGAATAGGCTGGGTCCCCACACCTAACCAGCCACAACCCCAGGTGCCCATCTTCACGCGCTTCATCGCGTTAATCGGAGTTCACGCCAGCTTGCTGGTGGGCGAGCTTCGGTGGCCATTCGAACAAAGCTCGAACTCCTGATCCCCACGCCCAAAAACCATTTGCCATCTCACCCACCCAGATAGCATCATCTAGACGCGCCAACTCCTTCCTCTCGCCGGCGCACGGGCCATCCACACAAAAGGAACTCCATATCTGAACGCTGGAGGGGTCGCCATGAGGCGAATCGGTTACGCACCCAGATTATTAGTCGCACTTCTTCTAGCCGGCACCACAGCCCTCGCCGCTACGCGCCAGTGGCAGACCGGCCACCTGATCGATACCGAGCAGGAGAAGGTCAAAGACGGAAGTATCACCCACTACAACACCGACGGCCGAGCCAAAAACAGGAACAACGGCAAGACCGACTACTCCGAGAACACCACCGCCACCACCACCGATAACATCGACACCTTCGAGGTCTACACCATCCAGGCGGCGGACAAGACCTACATCGCCCGCGAGAAGCTCCTCTTCCCCTGGTCCAAGCCCGCCAGCGTAACCGTCGGTGCCGAGGTGAAGTTTGCCATCGAGGGCCGCAAGCTCATCATCCTCGGCGACGACCAGAAGGAGCACAAGGCCTCCATCGTCAAAACCACCCTCAACCAACCGAAGTAGCGCAAAACCGGAGCATCCACTCATGAGTCCACGTGCAACTCTTCCTTGCTGCCGCCACACCACCGTCGAAGGTAAAGCCCAGTTGGTCATCGAGACCGCCGCCGGTCAACGCATCACCCTCGAGGACTCGCCAGAATCTCAAGGATCTGTACTCATCGAAGACACCAATGGAAACACCGTCCGGCTCGACTCCACCGGAGTCACCATCCTGGCCTCGGCCAAGGTCGTCGTATCGGCCTCCCACGTCGAGATCAGCGCAGGCATGGTGACCGTCAATGCGGCCATGACCAAGTTCAGCGGAGCAATTGAGGCAGACACCGTCATGGCCAACTCGGTCATATCCGCCTCGTACACTCCCGGTGCAGGAAATATCTCCTAGCGGGCGGTGGCTCACTGACGTACCAAACCACGACGGCGTATAAATCTTCCAACATGTCACCGAGGAGGCAGTCATGTCAGCAGACGCTAATAAAGCCCTCGTAAAGCGCTGGTTTGAAGAGGTCTGGAACCAACGCAGCGAAGCCGCCATCAACGAGCTCTTCCACCCGCAAGGTAAAGTCCACGGCTTTCCCGAACCCGACTCTCTCCTCGTCGGCCCTGAAGCCTTCAAAGTCGTCTACCGCCAGTTCATCGCCACCTTCTCCAACATCCATATCGCCCTCGACGACCTCATCGGCGAGGAGGATCGAGTAGCCGTCCGCTGGACCTGCACGATGGATCACACCGGAGATGCGCCCGGCTTCGCAGCCACGGGTAGGAAAGCCACCCTCGTTGGCTCATCCTTCGTGACCTTCCGCGATGCCAGGCTGTTCGAGGGCTGGAACTTCACCGACCTTACAAAAATGCGCCTTCTGCTTCAGCGAAGCTAGCGATGGAGATAAGAGTCGGTGACTGCCCGAACCTACCGAAATCAAACAACGGACCACTTGCCTTCCAAGGTAGCGGCGGGTGCCGCAGTCGCTGCCCCACAGAATTCTGTCAAGCCCCCGTCAACGAAAAAACTGCATAACCCGGCAAACAATTACCTCCGTCCCATTCCACCTCGTTTTCACAGGCAAAAGAAAAGGGCCGCGGCATAGCCGCGGCCCTGCGTATGCAAACGCGATTACTTGCTCATCTTGCTGGTCGATTCGCTCTTGTTCATCCCGCTCTTCATTGCTGGCTTGCTCTGAGCGGTCGTTGAAGACCCATGCGCCTTCGCCTGCATACCCGCATCCTGCTTCGACGCCGGCTTGGCCTTCTTCGCTGCATCCATATGCATCTGCTTTGCCATCGTGAAACCTCCATCCGGAGACATGCTCCGTTGGCCAGTAACGATACACCTCCCTGGCATCATCCTGCTTCATCCCCTTGACCCGAACCCCCGCCACCGTCGACCATACCCGAATGCCCAAGCTCGCCCTGACCCTACTCGCCATAAGCATCCTTCCTGCCGCCGCCCAGACCACCTCCCAGACCACCCCCCTCAACGCCCTCCTCGAGGAGACCACCATCCACTCCGGCACCGGCGGCCAGTTCGAGTCCGCCCAGAAGGACTACTGCGCCGCCGTCGTCAAGGGTGGGGCGCCCGCCTGCCTCATCTTCTCCACCTCCACCTTCGGCCAATCCGACCACTACCTCACCCTCCTGCCCTTCGCCTCCTTCATCCACTACGACCAGGGCAAGTACACCGAGAAGGGTCTCACCCCCGCCGAGGCCAAAGCCCTCAGCGCCCGCCGCGTCCCCCCCATTGCCCAAAACCATGAGTCCGCCATCGCCCTCCACCCCGATCTCTCCATCCTCCCCACCGTCTCCAACGCCGAGCTCCCCATCAACCACTTCACCGAGTACCGCCTCCGCCCCGGCACCTCCTCAGCCTTCCTCAAGGCCGTCCACGACCTCATGCTCCCCGCCGCCCGCAAATCAAACTTCATCGCCTTCGAGGTCTTCACCACCACCGTAGGCGAAAGCCCCGACCGCGTCTTCATCGTCACCCGCCTCCATAAGTTCGTCGAGCTGGACCAGCCCGATCCCATCGAAGCCAAACTCTCCCCTCAGGAGCGCATCCTCCTCCGCAAGGCCATCGCCGACACAGTCGAACACCGCGACACCTACATCATGCGGTACCGCGCCGACCTGAGTACCGACCCCCGAACCCACCAATAAACCGAGCGCCCACCTTCACGACAGTCGCGGCGTCGTCAGGGTGGGCACTAAATCTGCATAAGCAAAGCCATCCCGCTCCACCCGTTCCCCAACCTCCACCCGAATCTCACCCGAAAACATAGGCCCCGCCCAGGCGAACGAGTGGAACTCCCCATTTTCCCCGCAAGGATCGACACCCACCGGCAGCTCCCTCAACAAAGCCTCATCCCACTCCCGCCCCGCAAACTCTGCCGCAACCTTTCGTGGATCGACGCACGTCAGCCGCGCCCTCAGCCCACCCGCCATCATCTGGGCAGCTAATCGGTCAGTGGGAACTCCCCAAACTGGAAACACCGGCTCCAGCCCAGTCCCCGCGAGCCTCTCGACCCGGTACGCTCTGATCTCCTCCAGAAACAGATCCCCGAACGCCATCCCCTCAAATCCCTCCTTCACCGCCTGCTTGCAGAGCGCCGCCATTCGCTCTTCGTAGTCCGCATTCGAGCAGGGAAACGGCAGGTCCACCTTCCACAGCGGCATCCCCGCCATCTCCGCCTGCCGTTCCAGCAGCTCCTCCCGAAATCCGTGAATCGCCACTCGCCGGAACCGTTCATTGACCGTGGTTACCAGCCCGCCTACCACAAACTCACCACCAGAACGCAACAGATGTAGCGCCCACGCCGAGTCTTTCCCCCCACTCCAACTCAATAAAATCTTCTTCATTCCTCCATCAAACCATGTCTTTAGCCAAATTCCTCTATACCGTTTATAGTTCACCTGCTACCATTACCTCTCTCGGCGAAATATTCGTCTGAATCAGGAGCATCAAAATGGCAACCGGCACAGTGAAATGGTTTAACGACGCAAAAGGCTTTGGCTTCATCACCCCGGAAGATGGTGGCGAGGACCTCTTCGCGCATTACAGCGCAATCAACTCCAGCGGCTTCAAGTCCCTCCAGGAAGGCCAGCGCGTGACCTTCGACATCACGACCGGCCCCAAGGGCAAGCAGGCTGCAAACATCCAGCCCGCGTAACACAAAGATAAAAACAGGCAAATGGCTGCATCGGTGCGAAAGCGACGCTGCAGCCATTGTC
>JAOAPB010000124.1 GCA_025462645.1 Edaphobacter sp.
TCCCTGAAGCAGTCGCTCTCATTGGTATAGGCATTCTTGCGAGCAGAGGGATGAACGCTTTTGCCGCCGCAGGAACGACCATAATTCTTTTCGTCCGCCACGTCGGAACACGGGTGTTCACCAACGGGCCGCCGTGGAAATAAGAGATGCGCTTTGTTGACGACTGCCATGCTCATGTTGGATATTGTGACGCATGGACGTTGAACGCATCATTGACGAGATCGAGCAGCTTCAGGAAATGTTCGAAGCGCCCGATATTAGGCTACTCAGCGCAAGCGACATCTCTGCGGCGAATCGAAGGCACGACGAAATGCTCGCGCAGAGCCCTTGGTTCCGGCTTTGGCAGCAGTATGGGGTTTGCTGCCGAGGTGAAGCCGAAGGTCGGGCTCGGATTCAGAGTTAAGCGCCGCTTCCGCGGTATCAGCAATTCATTTCGTGTACCAATCCGAGTGCGGCGACCACCCGCCACACTTGAGGCACTGGGTTGAAGTCCATCGGTGAAGGCATGCCGGGCACACCCCGCCTGTGTCGAACGTGTTCCACATATGCACGCAGGAGCAACACCAGCGGTCTTCCCTGCGAGGCGACCAACCACATTTCGGGCAGCGGATGCGTGGGCCGGAAGGGTCGAGGCCTTTCTCCTGATCGTGTTCACGATCAATAACAACGGCGGGCTTGTCTTCTGTGAGGGCACACATACTTCAATATTATGAGCGTACCGCGCTACGCAAGAATCAGCTCGGGAAACAAAGAAAAAATATTAAGCTGAGAAACTCACAGGCCTTGTGATTATAGTAAGCGCACGTTATGAGTGCGAAGTTGAACGACCTTCCTCAAGACCGCGAAGCGCTGGCAGCGATGGTCCGTTCGCTGATTCTGGAACGAGAGGAGCAGAGGCAACGGGTTGAGCACGAGAGTGAGCGGGCGAATGATCTGCACGGGGAAAGTCTGCGGCAAAGGAAACGCGCGGACGAACTCTACCTGGAAAACCTGCGCCTGCAACTGGAACTGCAACGCTATAAGAAGTGGTATTACGGACCGCGAGCCGATCGGCTAGCAACGAGTGCAGATCTGGCGCAGGCACTGCTGGAGTTCGGCGAGCAACTGCAGAAAAAGCCGATCCACCCCGAAGATGTACCCCCCAAGGCCGAGCCTGAGTACGAACTGCGGCGGGTGAAGCGACGCCGGGGACGACGGAACCTAGGCAACTTCGAAAATCTTCCGGTCACGACCCAGGTCTACGAACTGAGTGCCGAGCAGCGACTGTGCCCCTGTTGCGGAGTGGAGCGCAAGGAGATTGGCGCGGATGAGAGCTGGCAGATCGAATACATTCCTGGGCGCTTTGAGCGCCTGCATCACGTGCGCAAGAAGTATGCCTGCCCGGGATGTGAGAGGGTAGGCGAGAACCCACAAATGGAAGTAGCCGCCAAAGCAGACGCGGCGATTGAAAAAGGCATGGCGGGGCCGGGCCTGTTGGCCTACATCGTAACGAGCAAGTTTTCGGACTACCTCCCGTTATACAGACTGGAAGACATCTTCGAACGCCAGGGTTTTGAGATCTCACGGGCGACACAGTCGATCTGGTGTGGCGACGTAGCGGATCTGGTAGAGCCCTTGTATGAGTTGATGGCGGAGCGCGTACGGCAGTCGCATGTGGTGGCCACCGATGACACGATTATGCCGATGCTCAGCGTGGGCAAGACGAAATCGGCGCGCATGTGGGTGTATGTCGGGGACCAGGCCCATGCATATAACGTTTTCGATTTCACCTTGAACCGAGGACGCGACGGACCGAAATATTTCTTGAGAGATTACGAGCAAGTGTTGTTGGCCGATGGCTATGGTGGATACGACGGCGTGGTGGCCGGCAACGCGATTACGCGCGCGGGCTGCTGGTCTCATGCACGTCGGAAACTCGTTGATGCCGAGAAGGTGGCGCCCGAGATTGCACGGGAGGCCGTGGGGTTGATCGGCGATCTGTTTCGAGTGGAAAGGCAGGCCAAGGATTTTTCTGTCGAGCAGCGTCTCGCCTTGCGCCGAGACAAATCGGCCCCGGTATTAGCCACGCTGCGGGAGAAGCTTCTGGAGTGGAAAGAGCAGCTGCTGCCGAAGCATCCCATGGCGGAAGCGATCAACTACGCCCTGAATCAATGGGCTGAGCTGACCGTCTTTTGTAGCGACGGCGCGGTACCAATGGACAACAATGTTTCCGAACGTGAGATGAAGCGCATCATACTGAACCGCAAGAACTCCTTATTCGTTGGCAACCCTCGCGGAGGGCGAACCGCGGCGATCCTGGCCAGCTTAACCAGCACCTGTCGCCGGCACGAGGTGGATCCCCAGTTGTATCTCACGCAGCTGTTGATGAATCTGCCCCAGACGAAAATGAGCGAGTTATCCGATTGGCTGCCCGACCAATGGAAGATCCGTCACCTGGCTCGAATCGCAACCTTCAGCGGTCCGTCCACCGAGTAACTAACCTGTGGTTCGCGAAGCGCTCACAGTTAAACGGTCGATCCGGTTTGTTTCTTCCGACGATGTTGTAGCCAGACCGTCAATTCCAATCGTTTCGGATGACGCTGGTTCAGACTCTGTCCAGTATCTGGGCGCGATAGAATGTGTAGTCGTAATCAGGTCTGCTATGAATTCTGCACGAATAAGAATCCCGCTTCTCGACTTAAGAGCCCAGTACCACAACATCAAACCAGAAATCGA
>JAOAPB010000136.1 GCA_025462645.1 Edaphobacter sp.
GATCCGGCTCGTGCGGGTGCGGAGAGCGGATTTACGGAGGGGAACTCGTGGCAGTACTCGTGGTATCAGCCACAGGATGAGGCTGGTTTGATCGGGCTGCTTGGCGGCGATCAGAGGCTGGTGGCGAAGCTGGACGCGATGTTCGACGCGAAGGTCGATCCGAAGCAGTATGCGGATGTTGAGGATATCGCCGGGATGATTGGCCAGTACATCCATGGCAATGAGCCTAGCCATCATCTGGCGTATCTCTACAACTATGCTGGCGAGCCTTGGCGGACGCAGGAAAGATTGAAGCAGATCGTGGACTCACAGTATCGGCCGACTCCGGATGGGCTTGTGGGCAATGATGATCTGGGGCAGATGTCGGCGTGGCTGGTATTTACATCGCTGGGCTTTTACCCGGTGGCTCCCGGGTCGAACGAGTATGTGATTGGGAGGCCGTTCGTAGAGCAGGCTACGCTGGCTCTGCCGAATGGAAGGCAGTTTCGCGTAATGGCGGAGGGCATGAGTGGCGACAGGCGATATGTCGGCAGGGTGCTTCTGAATGGAAAGCCGCTTGAGCGGAGTTTCCTGCGACATGAGGAGATTGTGCGTGGCGGCGAGCTGCGCTTCGTGATGAGCGCTGAGCCTAATAAAACATGGGCGACGCAAAGGAGTTCGCGGCCCTATTCGATGTCAGTCGATCGCTCGAATCGGTAGTGCGGTCACGGTCCGTGCCTATGCGTTGGCTCCAAGCCTGTAGTACTGAGCGGGATCTCGCCGCCGGTCGCGATAAGAGCACCGATCCTGTCTGCGTAGGGTGTAAGCATTTCAGCCAAAGCTGCGGAGAGAGGTTGCCCTTGCGTACTCTGGATGCTCACCGTTCGCTATGTGGAACGGCTGTGGTCGGCAGAAAGTTATTGTCACACTCTGTGCGGACTCTCTAACCGCCGTCGACGCATGGCAACCCGTCTATTGTGGCCTACTGGCTTCATGCGAAGGAGGGCTCGATTGGTGTGCCGAACCGCAGGGCAAGGCGACTAAGGTAAAAATGTGTCTTGACAGTCTTGAGATGTCGTGGATATTATCCTCCCGAAATGAGACGTCTCAGAATAGTTCACGTTCATTTCCGTTATCGGGATACCTAGGGAATCAGGATGACATCCGATGTTCTCTTGACTCGGAAATTTTGGAGGCTACACCAATGAACATCTCAACGACCAGGGATAGACAAGTACGGGATGAACGCATCGTTAACCCTGAGCATGCTCCCAGACGGGAGAATCATGGAGAGGCGGTGCGAGGCACTCTGCGTCGCATCTCTCTCGCGCTGCTGATAGCGGCAACGCCCATTGTTGCGCTCAACTTAACGGGGCCGTCAGCATTTGGTCAGGCGAGTTCCAGCTCTGACGCGGTGGGTAAGGTTACAGACTCGACTGGCGCTACGGTTCCTGGCGCAGTTGTGCATCTGATAAACAACGCCACGGGTGCCGAACGTACGGCCACGACCAACGACAGCGGTGACTGGTCCATTCCAAACATCCCGCCAGCGAACTACCTTGTACGGATAGAGAAGCCGGGGTTCAAGGTCAGTGAGATCAAGTCGCTGGACGTGGAGATCGGAAAAACCGCAAATGGCTCTGTGACGTTGAGTATCGGCCAGGCGACTGAGACTGTGGAAGTGAGCACGCTGCCTCCGCAGTTGCAGACTCAGGAGGCTACTGTTGGCCAGGTCATCAATCAGAAGCAGATCAACGATCTGCCATTGAACGGTCGTAACGTGCTTCAGCTTGCGACGCTTGCACCGGGTGTCTCCCCGCCGCAGACCGGACAGACTGGCAACCCAGGGCGCTTCGGCACCCGCAGCCTGTTCATTACCGTCGACGGCGGTCGCGGCAGCTCAACCAACTATGTGCTGGACGGGACCTATGTTCGTTCGGTTCGCTTCAATAACATGTCACTTCAGCCAAACGTAGACACACTGCAGGAGTTCAACCTGCTGCGCAACTCCTTCTCCACCGAGTACGGCCAGGGGCAAGCGGTTGTCTCGATGATCACAAAGTCGGGATCGAACTCGATCCACGGTACCGCTTATGAGTTCGCCCGTAACAGCGTGTTCGACGCCCGCAATTATTTTGCGACAACAGGAGCTAAGCCGGATTTCAGCCGTCATCAGTTTGGCGGCACGGTTGGCTTTCCTATCAAAAAGGACAAATTGTTTGCCTTCGGCGGCTACGAGGGTCTTCGAACAAGTCGTGGAACACCACTCTATGGCTTTTATCCGACACAGGCGCAGCTTGGAACCCCGGCTGCGACCAACACACTGGCGCGGGTGATGAACCCCACCATGCCGGTTGTGACTACGACTGCGGCCATCTATCCCGGCGGCAACAACTACGTCGCGAACCAGACGACGACGGATAACTACGACGAGTACACGATTCGTGCAGACCAGACGTTGTCCTCACGCAATTCGCTCTTTGAGCGGTACGTCGACTTCAACTCCCTTCAATTCCTCCCATCCGTTCAGGGTGGAATCAACAACAAGCTCATCGGCCGCAACGGGGTCATCGGGCACACCTTCCTGATCACGTCGAACATCGTGAATGAGGTGCGCGTTGGCTATAACCAGTACTACAACTTTGAGCTCGGAGTCGGCTATCAGCCCGGCACCAACTATGCCTCGCAGGAGGGCCTCAAGTTTGTCACGGGTCTCACCGATCCCACTCAGTACGGTCGCGCGAATGTCACCATTACCGGTTTCACCAATGTCTTCGATAACGTCACCAGCCAGGGTGGCAACGAGAACATCATCAGCATCGGAGATTCGCTCAGCCTCGTTAAAGGCAAGCACACGCTCAAGACGGGCTTCCAGTTCCAGAACCGCCGCGTAATCCTGAAAGCCGACAACAACGCTACTGGCTCTTTTACCTTTGGCCCTTGCAGTGCTACCGCTTGCGACTCCGCGAACCAGATCAACCCTGCGACGGGTGTCTTCTACACTGCGTTGGAGAACTATCAGCGTGGCTATTGCACCTCCAGCTGTAACGGAAATTTCGGCACCACCGTGGGTCACTACCGCGACAACACCTACGGCGCGTTCGTCAGCGACGTGTGGCAGGTGAGTCGCGACGTGACAATCAACGCAGGCTTGCGCTGGGAATATAACGCACCCTTCGTAGAGCAGAATGGCCTGGAGGGCACGCTCGACCCAACCACCGGAAAGATCAAGTACAGCAAGGTTCCAGCGTTCATCCCCACCGCATTCCTGCCATACGTTGTCACCGATTCTACCTATAGCCCGGGCATCGTGAAGCCGAACAAAAAGGGTTTCGGTCCTCGCCTCGGAATCGCGTACGAGGCTCACCCTGGAACGGTCTTCCGTGCCGGCGGCGGTATTTACTTCGACAACATCAACACCAACGAGCTTCAGTTCACCCGTTATGCTGCGCCGTTGTACTACCAGCAGTCGCTCACCAAGCAGTTCGTGCAGAACCTCTTCCCGGATCCAGCGCTCGGATCTGCCGGCCTGCCCGCGCCCTTCTCCGTCCGACCCAACAACTCCACGCCATACACCATTGAATGGAATGTCAGTCTGCAACAGGATCTTAGCCATGGCCTCATTCTTGAGTTGGCGTACACGGCCAGCGCTTCACGCAAGCTCTGGAAACGGTTCGACCAGAACATGGACCTGCTGGTTCCGGGTCTGAACTCTTCAGGCGGCAGTAACACGGCCAATGTTGGCGTTCGTCCTTTTCCTGCCTACCAGCATGGTGTCCTGACGACCGCTACCGCAGCCTCCGCTGGCTTCAATGGCGGCTCGGTCAAGGTGGAGAAGCGTGCCAAGAACGATGGTCTCTTTGTGCTAGCCAGCTACCAGTGGTCCAAGAACATGGACAACAACTCGGGCGAGGTGGAAGCGAACGACACTTCCTACTCAACCAACTTCGCCTTTGATCGCTCCTATGCTCGTTTCGACGTCCGTCACCGTGCCGTCATCAGCGGCGGATACGAGCTTCCATTCGGTAAGGGCCACAACATGCTGCAGCACGGCATCGGAAACTTAGTGGCGGGTGGGTGGTCGCTCCAGCCTGCCATTCAGCTCCGCACGGGATATCCGTTCTCACCCTCTCGTTCGGGTGTTACCTTCGGCACCTACACGCCGGGCCGCGTGAACTTGGCGCCTGGACGTACCCTGCAGAGCGCGTTCAAGAGCAGTCCTTCAATCTCCAGTTGGTTCGATCCGACAGCGTTTGTGGATCCCGGTCCTACCGTACAGGGCAACGTGACCCGCAACACACTCCGTGGACCGGGCACGGCTCAGGTTGACATCTCCGCGATCAAGACCTTCCAGATCGTTGAGCGGGTCCGAGCGCAGTTCCGTGCAGAGGCTTACAACATAATCAACCACGGTATATTCTCACAACCCGCGGCGAATATCTCGACCCCTAACACAGTGGGCAAGATATCGGCCACCTCGGCTGACAATCGCAGCATCCAGCTCGCAGTCAAGGTGCTGTTCTAACACGAGCACAGAATAGCCATTGAGGCCTGGCGGATTCCCCAAGATATCCGTCAGGTCAAATCTCTCATGTACAAGCGGCAGTTGCATTAGTAGTTCACTGCGTATCAAGGCCGCGTTGAAACCTGCCTCTATATACCGTCAATCGTTGCCGGTACGAAAGCCAGTGTGGCCACCCAAAGCCAAATCTGGACCACGATATTTGTAAGTTATGTAATTACCCAACAGTAGGAATAATGAGACTCGTAGCAAATTGCAAACTATCGAAGGTCCTCAAGATGAAGTAAGGTAAATGTCTGATTTTATGGTGCGCCCGGAAGGATTCGAACCTCCGACCCTCTGGTTCGAAGCCAGATGCTCTATCCAGCTGAGCTACGGGCGCGGATAACAGGGAAGTGAACCAAAGCTTGATTCCCTGAATCTATTGTTAGACCAAACTATCGAAGAATGCAGGCCAAAGCAAATTTATTTTACGACTGCTGGCGCTTCGGCGGGAGCGGGAGCCGGAGCGGCGAACATCGGCAATGCTTCCACAATGTCCAGCCCGGCACGGCGGAGCAGCTGGTGAATCACCGGCTCGCTTAGACGGGTGGCGTCGTACTCGACTCGTACGGTCTTCTCCGCTTCGTTGAAGTCCACCCGGCGCACGCCGTATACCTCGCGGACCTTCGCTAACGCGAGGGTGATTGCCTCCGTCGGGGGAAGCCCATATCGATACAAAACATCAAGCTGTGTCATGGATTGATCATACCAGCGGAGAGAAGTAAGTCTCTCTCCTGCCCGTGGACTCGAGCTCAACCCATCACTACGATAGGCTGCATCAGCGTGCCTGCGATGCGTTTGACTATAGCGATCAGATCGGTCGGCGTGGTGAAGACCTTAACCAGCGGAGCCTGCGAGAAATCGGGAAGGTTTACCTGCATGCCGTTGCGCAGTCGACCGGCCATCTGATCGTCCACGGTGACGCAGGGCATCTCCGGCAACAGCGTCCGCGGATGTGGCAGAAGAGCCTCGATCTCGGAGGGTGCAGCAGCGTGTTTCAAGCGGTCGACAGTAATGGCCTGATCCAGTGTGAAGGCTCCGGCGCACGTGCGGCGCAGGCTCGAGAGGTGCGCTCCGCAGCCAGCCAGCTGCCCCAGTTCATGGGCGACGGAACGCACGTATCCGCCAGCGGAGACGTGCATTCTGAACGCGGCTGTATCGCCTGCAAGCGAGGTCAACTCAAAGCCATGGATCGTGATACGAGCCGGTTTCACCGGCACCTCGGCCCCCGCGCGAGCCAGCTTGTGGGCAGGAACACCGTTGATCTTCTTCGCCGAGTAGATAGGAGGAACCTGGTTCACCTCTCCATGGAAGACCTTGGCCAGCTCTCGCAGCTCATCGAGCGATTGCCGCAATGACTCTGGATTCGTCGCGGGAGTGCCTTCCGCATCGAAGGTATCGGTGGCGAAGCCGAAGCGGATGTGACCCTCGTAGTGCTTCTCGGCGTGACCGAAGAACTGGGCAAGACGAGTGTACTTGCCCAGCAACAGCGGAAGCACTCCCGTAGCCATGGGGTCGAGCGTGCCGAGATGGCCGATGGACCGTTCGCCGGTGGCTCGGCGAACGATGGCAACAACGTCATGAGAGGTAAGGCCGGAGGGTTTATCGAGTACCAGAAGACCGTTCATCAGTAACCAGTCTATTCGTTAGAAGCCGTTCCCCTGACGGCGTACCAACGAGAGGAACTCATTGCGCGTCTGGAGCTGGGTCTTGAAGACTCCGAGCATCGCCGAGGTTACCGTGCTTGAGTGCTGCTTCTCGACCCCACGCATCATCATGCAGAGGTGCTGCGCCTCCAGGATGACGGCTACGCCCTGTGGGTTGATCGCCTCTGTGATCGCATCGCCCACCTGGCGGGTAAGACGCTCCTGCACCTGCAGCCGACGGGAGAAGACGTCGACCAAACGGGGGATCTTGCTCAATCCGATCACCTTCCCATTGGGAACATAGGCTATGTGCGCCTTGCCGAAGAACGGCAAAAGATGGTGCTCGCACATGGAGAAGAACTCGATGTCCTTGACGATGACCATCTCGTCGTAGTCCACGTCGAAGAGCGCGTCGTGGAGGACGGTCGTGACATCCATCGCGTAGCCCCGAGTCAGGAAGGCCATGGACTTCTCCATGCGCTCCGGGGTGCGGAGAAGGCCGTCGCGGGTGGGGTCTTCGCCGATGCGAGTAAGCAGCTCGCGGTAGAGTTCCTGCGTTGATACGCTGCTCAGTGTCTCTGATACTGGTTCGACAGCGTGTTCGATAGTGGCGTGCGTGCTTGCCATGCGTAGGCCTTTCTTAGATGGTGCGGGATGCGGGTACGGTATCGCCCGCGTAGTCAAACGAGTTGTTGCTGGTCTCCTCGATGTGAACCCGCTCGAGATGAGCGGCAGTAAAGCTCTGAAAGATGCGATGGATCTCGATGCTTAGATTCTCCGTCGTAGAGACTTCGTTCTGGAAACAATCGAGCGTGTTCAGATTGGTGTGGTCGAAGCGCTCGATAAGATTCGTCAGCGCGAACGCGTCAAGGTCACCCAGGTTGCAGACCATCCCAGTCGTGGGATCCACCTGGCCGCTCAGCGTTACCTGGACGGTGTAGTTGTGGCCGTGTCCATGAGGATTATTGCATTTGCCGAAGACAGCGTAGTTCTGCGCGGCGTCATAGGCCTCGCTGTTCAGCCGGTGCGAGGCCGAAAAGTGATATCGGCGGGAGAGGTACGCCTTCATAGCTCACCATAATAGTCGGCAAAGAGATCGGCCATCTCGTAGATTCGGACGCGGTGCAGCTTCGCGTTTGGAATCTTGTTGTCCAGGCGATTCCACACCGCAATGGCGATGTTCTCCGTCGTAGGAATCGCTTTGGCAAACTCCGGAACCTCCAGGTTAAGGTGGCGGTGGTCATAGACGCTGACGACCTCCCGGTCGAGGATATCCTTCAGCTGCTTCAGGTCCACCACGAAGCCGGAGGTAGGATCTACATTGCCTGAGACGGTGACCTCCAGCGTGTAATTGTGACCATGCCCGTTACGATTCGCGCACTTTCCGAAGACACGCTGGTTCTCCTCCGGAGACCAGGCATCGTTCCAGTAGTAATGAGCTGAGGAAAATTCGGCTTTGCGGGTAAGAAATATCATCTTTGTTCTCTTAGGTTAGACGTGGCAGGGGATACCGCGGATGCTTTTCGACGTAGACACTAGCGGGTCGTGTTGTAGCTGCGCCCCTTCCAGGCTACGGCTTTTTTGATGCGATGGTGATGAACGCTGCGAAACAACAGGTAGACAAATAAAGGTATACCCAGGATCGAGATGAGGATATCCCGAACCGGAAAGTTCGAGCGCGCCACCCGCGAGTAGAACCTCCAGAGCGTGCGGGCCCAGAGCAGGAGAATGACATAGCGCTGCCAACTCACCAGCCAGGGCAGTCCCAGGGCTAAAGCGGGCAGGCCGAAGAAGAGGAGCACGTCGAGAACGCGCCACAAGGCCAGGGCGACGGGACTGGGGAAGAGCAAGGCGAGGTTCTTGGTCCAGCCCTCCACCATCTCCTCTGTGGTCCGGTACATGCGGGTGGAGAGCGCTTCGGGGGCGTAGCGGAAGCGGATGATGCGGGGCCCGCGCTTGATGTTGTGGGCCAGTGCCACATCTTCCAAAACCTTCGTTCCAACAGCCCGATGGCCACCGACAGAGAAGTAGGCGTCGCGCTCCACCATGAGGAACTGGCCGTTTGCCGCTGCCAGTCTGCGGTCAGGATCGTTGATCTGCTTGGATGGATACACGCTGGCCAACTCCGAGAAGATGAGCGGCATTACGGCGTGCTGCCAGAAGCCGGTCACGATCTGGCGGGGGGAGTAGGAGAGCAGCGCGGCCTTGTGCTTTTCGGCTTCGTGCAGGGCATGGGAGAGATCGCGAGGCTCGTGGATGGTGTCGGCGTCGGTGAAGAGGAGGCGTTTACCGCGAGCGATCTGCGCTCCTGCCCAGCAGGCGTTGTTCTTGCCCGTGAAGCCTCCACGGTCACTCAGGTCGAGCGGTGGGGCGTCGAGCACGGTGATGCCGGGATGGCTGGCTGCGGCATCGACGGCTATCTCGCGGGTGCGGTCGGTGGAGTCATCGTTGACGATGATGATCTCCCATTGCTCGCCGAGGGCGAAGAAGCCGGGCTCGGACTGATCGATGAGCGAGGCGAGACAGGCAGGCAGCGCCTGCTCCTCGTTGCGCGCTGGAAGGATGATCGAAAGCTCAAGATCGGAACTTGTGTCGAGATTCTGGCTGATTACGTCCACGACTTCGTATTATAGGAAGTGGAGCGTATTGTGCGCAGATTCTGGACGAGTGCGGTATTCGGAGTGATGTTGTTGGCGGGGTGCAACCGGGGGGATCATCCTGGGCGCATCGGCAAGGCAGCGCCGCAGTTTGTCATGAGTGACGGAACCCGGACAGTGGACCTGAGCAAGCTGCGTGGACGCGTGGTGGTGCTCAACCTGTGGGCGACATGGTGCGCGCCTTGCATCGAAGAGCTGCCGAGTCTGCTGGAGATGCAGAAGAAGATGCCGGACGTAGCTGTTGTCGCAGTCAGCATGGACCAGGACCCCGATATCTATCGGAAGTTCCTGGCCGATCATCATGTCGATGTCCTTACGTTGCGAGACGCTGAGATGAAGGTCAACGCGCTGTACGGAACAGTGCAGATCCCGGAGACGTACATCATCGACAAACAGGGCATCCTGCGACGGAAGTTCATCGGCGCGCAGGTCTGGACCAGCCCCGAGATCATCGGATACCTGCAGAAGATGTAACCAGGGCAGCGGCTTCCTTGCGGATATCGATCCCTCGCATTCCTGCTCTATGGGCTGCTTCCAGCCCCGCATCGAAGTCTTCAAAGACGATGCAGTCGGCCGGATCGACATGCATCCGTCGAGCAGCTTCGAGGTAGATATCGGGGGCCGGCTTGCCGTGTCTCACATCCTCGATAGTGACGATGTGGTCGAACAACGGCCTCAGCTTTTTGCTGATCAGGGTCGCTTCAACGTTTTCTCGGTTGCCATTCGATGCGACCGACATGGGCACTTTGCCATACCAGGCACGAGCGACATCGGCAACGAAGGTGATCTCCTCGATCAGGGGGATGCCGGACTGATAGGCTGCATTGCACCGGTCGACCAGAGCTGCGCGATCGATCCGTGGGCATTTGAACTCTGCTTCATACTCATCGATGAAAGCGCCATCCGTCAGGCCGTGTCTGGTGTGGTACCACTCGGGTGTCACCGTAAGACCCAGAGGCTTCAGCGCCTCCTGTAGCGAGTAAAGATGCGCAGCGGCGCTGTCGACCAACGTACCGTCACAGTCGAAGATAAGTGCGGAAAAGGTGCCCTCGACGAGAGAGAATGCCATGCATCGATTCTACGGGTTGCCGGTTCCGGGTTGGTAGAGACTACGAAGCCAATCCCTCGAAGAGGTCCGTCATCTGCCGGGCGGGCTGTGGCTCCGAGGCCGCCGCCAGCGCATAAAACTCCTCAGCCCCATACTTTTCAAACAGTTTCCTGGTCTGCTCCATCAGGGGAGCCTGTGAGCCATGTTGCCGAAACGCCTCGTGCTTCCGCTCCTGCACGCTGCGGATATCCAACGTAACCGTCCAGGGCATGGGTTTGGGAGCCTGCCGTGCCTCAAGGAAGAAGTTCGTCGTCACGTAAAAGAGCCGGTCAGGTTGATGCACCGTAGCGAGGTGCGGATAGCGTTTCGTCTGCCCGCACCAATGAAACGCCGCCGTGGACAAGGCCGAGACCATCATGTGATCCGCATGGGTATTCAACCCGCCATCCATGCCGAAGCTAACCACGACATTTGGCTTGAATCGCCTCATCCGCTCTATCAGCTGTTCTGCCGCACGCGAAAAATCGACGAACTCAAGCCGCCCATCATGGAAGTCCATCAGCTCATAGTGGGTCACGCCCAGCACCTTGCACGAAGAAGCGAACTCCTCTCGCCGCATCTTCCCCAGGTCCTGGCCTGAGGCCGCATCGCCCCGGTTCGTAGCCGCCTGTCCATCCGTCAGGCAGATCACGTATGTCTCAATCCCACGGTCGGCCGCCAGCGCCAGCGCGCCCCCAAAGGCGAAACACTCATCATCCGGATGCGCCACCACGCACATCAACTTCAATCCCACGCTGCCCCCTCTTCCAGATCCGCATCCTCAAACAAGAAATCGCTCAAAACCTGCTCTTCGAGCACAGCGTCCGGATCTACCGCCCGCACAGGGGCAAACGTCCGCCGATGCAGCGCGCAAGGCCCCTGCGCCACCAGGGCTCGCCGATGCGCCGGTGTCCCATACCCCTTGTGCGAAGCCAGTCCATACCCCGGATGCACCAGGTCGAAGGCGCGCATCATCGCATCGCGATGCACCTTCGCGATAACAGAGGCCGCCGCGATGGAAAGACTGAGCGAGTCCCCATAGATAAGCTTCGTCTGCCGGCAGGGGTGATCGAGCCGCATGGCATCGATCAGAAGATGATCGGGCTCCATCGACAGGCCCTGCACCGCAGCCAGCATCGCCATGCGAGTCGCCTGATAGATGTTCACACGGTCGATCGTCTCGGCATCGACCTCAGCCACGCTGATCGCCAGCGCCATGCGCCGAATCCTCCGGTCCAGCCTCTCCCGCTCTTCACGGGTCAGTTGCTTGGAGTCCTTCAACCCAGCCCGCGCCAACCCACTCAAACGCTCCGGCAGGATCACGGCAGCCGCCACGACCGGTCCAAAGAGTGCTCCTCGACCGACCTCATCCACTCCGGCGATGATGCGAAAGCCGTGGTATCGGAGCGCCTGCTCCGGGGCATCGCTGCACACAAGCTGCTTCAACATCCGCTGCTTGGCAGTCGCCGCGGTAACTGTCTTGGAGACGCGAATCGATGTGACAGAGGCCATACTCAAAGACGAGTTTATAACCAGTGCACAGAACAAAGCCACGACCGAAGTCGTGGCTCTGTGAAAATGAAAAAGGAGGCTTACTTGGCGCGCTCGACCTCGCGCAGACGAGCAGCCTTGCCGCGCAGACCGCGCAGGTAGAACAGCTTCGAACGGCGAACCTCGTAGGAGCGAATCTTCTCGACCTTGTCGACGACCTTGGAGTTGTAGGGGAAGATGCGCTCGACGCCCTGGCCGAAGCTCATCTTGCGAACCGTGAAGGAGCCCTGGGCTCCCTTGCGGCAGGCGATGACCATGCCTTCAAACGCCTGCAGGCGCTCTTTCTCGCCCTCACGAATCTTCACTTGAACGCGAACGGTGTCGCCGGGGGCGAACGCGGGTAGATCGGTCCGCTCTAACTTCGCGGCCAGTTTCTGCATAATCGGATGAATGGACATGACAACTACTTTCCTGTTTTGGACTCGACCTCCAGTGTACACGAAATCGCGCACTTTGAGGCTCTATCCTGCTGGAAACACGCCTTAAGGCCCAGGATTCTCCCGTAAAAACCTGAGTTCGTCCAAAATCTCCCGATCTTCGTCGCTCAGGGCGATCCGGTCGAGCAAGTCAGGCCGGTTCTCGAGCGTCTTCTTGAGCGCCATTCGCCGCCTCCATTGCCGGATAACCTCATGGTTTCCCCCCAGCAGCGCCTCCGGAATCGAGGTTCCCCGGAACTCGGCCGGCCGTGTGAAGTGTGGGTAGTCCAGCAACCCTCCTGAGCCGTAGGTCGAGCGGGGAGGCCCATCTTCAGCAGATTCATCCGGCACATCGTCCGCTCCGAAGCTCTCGAAGCGGGAAGAGTCCGGGTTTCCCAGAGCTCCCGGAAGCAGCCGCACGACAGCATCCACGATGACCGCAGCGGCCAGTTCGCCACCCGAGAGAACATAGTCGCCGATCGAGATCTCGCGATCGCAGAGCAGCTCGTTGACGCGTTCATCCACACCCTCGTAGCGACCGCAGATAATGACAACCCGCTCCGTCTCCGCAAGCTCCTGCGCGAGAGGCTGGGTGAACGGCCTCCCCTGGGCCGACAGGAGGATCACGGTCTCTTTCTGGGGGAGACGCTCCGACTTGGATGCAATGTTCAGCGACGCAATGGCGTCGTAGATCGGCTCCGGCTTCAGGACCATGCCCTCGCCGCCGCCAAAGGGACGGTCATCCACTGTGCGATGACGGTCGTGGGTAAAGTTGCGCAGGTCGTGGGTATGGACATCGACGAGCCCGGCCGTACGAGCGCGCTTCAGGATGCCATAGTCGAGCGGACCAGCGAAGAGGCCAGGAAAGATTGTGATGATGTCGAAGCGCATAGGTTAATCCGTTTGTTCCGTTTTGGATCAGGTTGTCAAACCGCCATCAGTCTTGATCCCGATGGTTGCCGGCCGATCGATTGACCTCAACCAGTCCAGACGGAAGAACCATATCGACACGCTTCGCTGCTGTATTGACAGCGATAAGGAACGCCTTCGCGAAGGGAATAAGAATCTCTTCGCCATCAGGGGATGTGACCGCAAGCAACGGAGCAGCCTCTTCAAGTCGTCTGCCCCCGTCCGGCGTAGCAGGGAACTGGACATCGGCGATGACACCCACCGCAGTGGAACCGTTGTACACCGTGCAGCCGATCAGATCACTGATGTAGGTCGATTCGTCATCCAAAGGAACCCGCTCTTCATAGGGGACGATCACGTCCACCCCCGCAAGCAGCTCCGCGTCCGAAATTGTGTCAACTCCGGCAAAGTGCAGGACGATTCGGCCTTCATTTTTACCCGTGGGGAGCCAAAAGGCCAAAACCTCAGCCGGGCGCGTCTCAGCCTCGCTGCCGGCGAAGTTTGGGGGAGCCAGAAACACTCGTCTACCGCCCTCAAAGCGCTCAGGAAAGTCAGTTAGCAGCTCTGCCAGCAGCTCACCCTTGCGGCCCTGTGGTCGAAGGAGGTGCGCCAGCACAATCCAGGAGGGAGAGCTGTTGTCCATAAGGTAACGTTACTTTCGATTGGGAACGCAGGCAAGTCGTTGTCTTGGAGGTCATAGCTGCGGAAGCACTTTACCTTCTTCCAGGATATCGAGAGAAAAACGGTGCTTTTGCTTCATGCTGGCTGCACTTAGAATCGTGCGCAAGGACCGCGCGGTACGCCCTTGTTTCCCAATAACTTTGCCGACATCGCTTTGGGCAACGCGTAAACGGATAACGGTTACCTCACCGTCCTCGATTGGCTCGACAGAGACACTCTCCGGGCTGTCGACTAAAGCACGAGCAATCTGGGCGACAAGATCCGTCATATGCTTCGCAGGGTCTTCATCCTCTGCTATTTGCATGGCATGGGCCATCACAACACACCTCCTGGGAGTCTAATTGCGACGCTCATGCTCAACCCTTCGCCTCATCTAATGCGAGATCTTCCGGGAATGCGCTAAGACGAGCGAACAAAGGTCATGCATAGACAAGGAGGATTAATCCAGGCATCTACCGGTCGCATAGCCTTCGACGGTGCAATAGGAGAAGTTTACGTGAGGAGAATGCGTGATGCGCTACGGGAACCCACTACGTAACCAAATCTTTGGGAACCACCTGCGTGTTCCCAAAGATTGCAGTAAACGAGTGACCTAAGCGGCAGGCGCGGCTTCCGCTTGTGCCGGAGCGGCTGCAACGAGCTTGCCGACTCGCTCGGACAACTGTGCGCCGTTGCCGGTCCAGTAGTCGATGCGGTCACGCTTGAGGTCGACGGTTGCGGGGTTGGTGCGCGGATTATAGGTGCCCACTACTTCAATCGAACGGCCATTGCGCGCACGATCCTTCTCGATAACAACGATGCGATAGTGGGGTTGCTTGCGCGCTCCTACACGCGCCAAACGGATCATCAACACTGGGAATGCCTTTCAGAACATTTATTTTTGGGTGATATCACGATACCGTCCCGGGCTTCATCTTTTTGGACAGGCGACGGACATACAGAACCCAACACCTAAGTATGGCGGAAATCACTGGTTTTCGCAATGCATTCCGCGAAAGGGGGAGGAATGCACTGCGGCGAGAAGAGAAAGCGTAATACCTGGTCCAAGCGCGACGACCGCGCTACGATTGCATCAGAGTAGCAGAGGCGTGCTCATGAAACGCGAATATCACAAGTGGTTTTCCCCGTCGCTCGAGCGGGACATGGAGATGCTTGCCTTCGGGCACGCGGGGATGCCTACGCTCGTCTTTCCCACATCCTGCGGCCGATTCTTCGAGTTTGAAGATCGAGGCATGGTGGACGCCGTTCGTGACAAACTCGAACAGGGCCACCTGCAACTGTTCTGCGTGGACTCGGTCGATGCCGAGAGTTGGTACAACCACGGAGTTGCACCACGCCAGAGAATCGCGCGCCACCTGCAATATGAGCAGTATCTGATGCAGGAGGTATTGCCGGCTATCCGTCATGGGAATCGAGGCGCAAACGTCGCGGCAATCGGTTGCAGCTTCGGTGGTTACCACGCTATCGATATTGCGCTTAGGCATCCCGATATCTTCAATGCATTTCTCTCGATGGGCGGTGCCTTCGAGCTATCGAGCTTCTTATCCGGTTATTACGATGAGGACTGTTACTTCCATCTGCCGATGCACTATCTGCCTAACATGCACGATCCCTGGTATCTCGACCACTACAGGCGCAACACCTACGTTCTTGCGGCGGGGGTTCACGATATGTGTCGGAACGAGAACGAGCGCATGGCGCAAATCCTGCGGGACAAGCAGATTCCATGCCGTCTCGATATATGGGAAGACGATGCGGGTCACGACTGGTCATCGTGGCAAAAAATGATTCAGACCTATCTATAGCGGGCAAATGATTGGACGGAGGTGTAAGTGAAAAAGATTGGCGTCCTGTTCGGGGCGGAGAATACCTTTCCCGGAGCTCTAGTCGACAGGATCAATTCGCTGGAGATTGAAGGAATCCGCGCCGAGTTCGTTCATGTCGGAGCCGTTCGCATGGCCGAGCCATCCGGCTATGCCGTCATTGTCGACCGCATCTCGCACGACATGCCCTTCTATCGCTCCTGTCTCAAGAACGCTGCACTTACCGGCACGCAGGTCATCAATAATCCGTTCTGGTGGTCGGCGGACGACAAGTTCTTCAACTACGCCCTTGCCGCGAAGCTCGGTGTCGCTGTGCCTCCGACAGTATTGTTGCCTCACAAGCAGTTTCCGCCTAAGGTCACAGACCGCTCCGTGCGCAATCTGGAGTATCCCCTGGACTGGGACAGCATCTTCGAGTACGTGGGCTTTCCGGCGTTTTTAAAGCCGCATAATGGTGGCGGGTGGTGCGACGTCTCTCATGTCCACAGCAGGGAAGAGTTCTTCGCCGCCTACGATCAGACACGCGACTTATGCATGATCCTTCAGGCGGCTGTGCCGTTCCAGGAGTACTTCCGCTGTTACGTCGTTGGACGGTCCGAGGTCCGCATCATGTCCTACGATCCGCGCCGGCCGCATGAGCACCGTTACGTCGTCGACCCGCCTGCCTACGGCAAGAAGCTCCTCAAGCGAATCGAAAAGGATGCTCTCACGCTCTGCCGAGCTCTGGGTTACGACCTCAACACAGTGGAATTTGCCGTAGACAACGGTATCCCCTATGCAATCGACTTTATGAATCCAGCTCCCGATGCCGATCTGCACTCGGTCGGAGAAGAGAGCTTCTGGTGGATCGTCGATGCGGTGGCCAGACTGGCGGTAAAGAAGGCGAAGTCCGATGACAGTCTCCAGTCACAGATGAACTGGGGAGCGCTGCTATCCGGGCAGCCTGCCAGCAGGCCACAGAAGACTCCCACGCGGACAGCAGCGAAAAAGACTGCAAAGAAGACGATCAGGAAGACTGATTAAAATCCAGATAGAGTACGCCAATCTGGTTGACTACTCCATCCGTCGCCTGACTGCCCAGCGTCTGATGGAGTGGCCGAGGAACATTGACTCATGGCGCCGCTGCATCCACTATTTTCCTGAATTTAATGGGGCTGGCTGGTTCAATCGAAAATTATCTGGAACTGGTTACTATCTACAGATACACTCCAGTGTGTTACCAATCGACCCAACGAAGGCGCAACGCAGGGCGGTGAGAAGGAGGACGTGTGGGGCAGTGGCACAAGCCGAGTGGGGAAAACCCGGTTCGCACAGCAGTACGTTTTCCAATGAAATTAGCCTTACGCGTGCAGACGGAACAAGGTGAGCTGGAAGCAGTCACTGAAAACATCTCCGCAAACGGCTTGCTGTTCGTAAGCGACCGTCTTCCGGCGCTCGACAGCAGAATTGAATTCACCATAGCAATGCCTTCGGCTGTCATGGGCTCGGCGACCGACGTTACCATCCATTGCATCGGCCGAGTTGTCCGTCACTCTATACAAGGTGACGAAAAGAAGGCAGCTGTGGTGATTGATGAGTATTTTCTAAAGGCCTGACTTATGATGGTAGTTCATTTTGACCAAACTCGGAGCGACGAAGCCCCAGACGCAACCGCGACTTCGGCAGGAATTCGAGTTATTCTTGCCGATTCACAGGCCATCTACCGCGTGGGGATGAAAAAAGTCTTCGCTCTTGAGGACGATATCCGTGTCGTCGCTCAGGTGGAGACCCTGACCAATCTGTATACGGCCCTGCAGCGCTATCCCACCGATGTCGTCGTTCTCGAGGGACAGCTGATCGCCGGAACCATCGATGCCATCCCGGAGCTGGTGCGACAGGCTCCATACGCAAAGTTGATCGTACAGGTAACCGAGGCAGACGAGTCGAACACGGTGGAGCTCTACCGGCGCGGCGTTCGTGGAGTGGTGCCGCGATCGATCTCTCCGGATCTCCTGGTCAAGTGCGTACGGAAGATCGCCGAAGGCGAGACCTGGATCGACAACCAATCCATCAGCTGGGTCATCGAGGCCTATAGGACGCAGGCAACAAGCCTCACCGATCCAAGGGGCCAGCCCAAGCTCTCGAAGAAGGAGCTCGCGATCATCAGCTGCATCACGCGAGGAATGCGCAATAAAGAGATTGCCTATCAGGTCGGCACGACCGAGCAGGTCATCAAAAACTACCTGCGCAAGATCTACGACAAACTGGGCGTCTCCGACCGCCTGGAGTTGGCGTTGTACTGCCTGCATCACGAGTTGTTGAAGAAGTATCCCCAGGACCCGGAGCATGCCGTAGGGGCACAGACGGAACCATCTCAGCCGCTTCGAGCCAAGATGTAAGTTTTTTTAAAGTAAGCCATATGAAGATAGAGCGGATCCGGCCCTCGGATCCGCTCTATCTTTTACTGCTTGTCCATTATTGTTTGTCGATCTCGAGGTCGATGGTGAACTTCACCTGATCGCCCAACACCGGAGGAGCGAAGGTCGGTGCAAAGTTGAACTCAGACCGCTTCAGCATACCGGTTGCCGAGAAGCCGCTACGAACCTTCCCATTCTTGTCCGTCTGCGGAGGCGCCGGGCCATCGACATCGAGGGTGACGCTTTTGGTCACGCCGCCCAGGGTAAGGTCGCCGGTGAGCTGAAGTTTGTCCCCTACCTTCGCGAGAGAGGTCGATTTGAAGGCAATCTGTGGGTTCTTTGCGACATCGAAGAAGCGGGGAGACTTCAGGTCCGTGTCACGCTTCTCATTGCCCGTCGATACGGTAGTCGCGTCAAGCGTAGCCTCGACAGAGGACTTCGTCAGATCCTTCTCGTTCAGCGTGACTGTGCCTTTCACTCCGTTGATCGATCCGCGAACGTTACTGACGCTCAAGTGTCGAATCTCGAAACCGGCGCTCGAATGTGCGGGATCGATCGCCCAGCTTGAAGTTTGTGCCTGGGTACTTACGCCGGCCAGCGATAGCGCAGATAGGGTCAAAGCCAGAAGAAATTTATTTTGCATGGCAGATAGTTCCTCGTACTTTCTATGGAGAGAGTTGCAATCAAAATCTGATGCTTTGGCCAGGATGAACAATGCTGTCAAATGATAATGAGGTCAGAATCAACATACACGGAAGTTATATCCGGGTGTGCTGATTGTATTCGGTTGTTCATAATCTACTCGAACGCGTCCAAATGGGATGCTAGCATCACCACGATATGGCCCTTTTGCGTGAACTTCGATCGCTGACTGCGATCCAGAGAAGCACTTTTACTGCCTGCTTCCTTGGTTGGACCCTCGACGCGTTCGACTTTTTCCTTCTGACCGTCTGCCTCAAGGCAATTGCGGCGGACTTTCATGTCGCCATCAAGCAGATTGCGGAGGCGATCTTCTGGACCTTGGTCATGCGGCCCTTGGGAGCCCTGATCTTCGGTCTGCTTGCGGAACGGTTTGGCAGGCGACCCACGCTCATGCTGAACATTGTGGCCTTCTCCATCTTCGAGCTCGCCTCGGCCTTTGCCCCTACGCTGACCAGCTTCCTGATATGCAGGGCGCTCTTCGGCATCGCCATGGGCGGCGAGTGGGGGGTCGGAGCCGCGCTCGCACTCGAAAGCCTTCCCGCCTCCAGAAGGGGCTTCTTCTCCGGCGTCCTCCAGGAGGGCTATGTCGTCGGCAACCTGCTGGCCGCTGCCCTGTATGGTCTGCTCTTCCCGCACCTCCACGGTACCGGGATGCTCACCAACTGGCGCGTCATGTTCATGATCGGGGCGCTTCCCGCACTCCTGGCCTTCTACATGCAGTTCAAGGTGGCCGAATCTCCCGTATGGGAGGCCGACAGAAAGCGGCGCCTTGCAGAGGGAGGAGCACGCAAGCCTGTCTTGACCCTCAAGCAGTTCCGCACCTACCTGCCGACGTTTCTGTTTCTCGTGCTGCTCATGACGGCGTTCAACTCCTTCAGCCATGGAACGCAGGATCTCTATCCGACGTTCTTGGAGAAAGATCACCTTCTGGACCCAAGGCACGTCGGCTTCATCGTTGTGATCAGCAACATAGGAGCTCTGCTCGGAGGCATCTGCTGCGGAGCCTTGTCGGAGAAACTAGGTCGTAAGCGAATGATCGTCACCTCGGCCCTCTGCGCCCTGCCGATGATCCCCCTCTGGGCGTGGTCGCACTCCGTTCCGGCTCTGGCGTTGGGTGGTTTCCTGATGCAGTTCGCGGTGCAGGGGGCGTTCGGCGTTATCCCGGCTCACCTCAACGAGCTCTCGCCCGGTCCGGTGCGGGCGATCTTCCCAGGCGTCACCTATCAGTTGGGCAATCTCTGCTCGTCACGCAACAGCGTCTTCCAGGCTGCTATAGCATCGCGCTTCAACGGAGGAGCCCTCCACTGGGCCATGTCTGGCGCTGCCATCGTGGGGGCCCTTCTGGTCGCGGCAGTAACCGCCATCGGAAAGGAAAAGAAGGGTGAGGAGTGGACCGAGGCCTGAGGATATCTCTTCGCTCCCAAAAGATCTTCGTTCCCCCAGAGAATCGTCATCTCGACCGAGCCGCGCGGTCTCATCGCGCCACGCAGCGAAGAGATCCGCATTTCGTCTTTGGCTGTTGCCATTGCCTCTGTTTTTATGTTCTTCAAAATAAGTGGAACGATTCAAGCCCGTCTTTTTGTTGTCAAGCCCCTATCCGAGAAAAAGAAAACCAAATCGACCCTCAAGTTAAACAAAAACAATGGCTTACCGCCAGAAAAATAATCTTCCGAAAGTGGCCGATTAGTTTCACTCAATCCGCTATAGTTAAAACAGAGTAAGAGAAAGCCCCGGCCACCGCCGGGGCTTTCTCGTTTAAGAGCTCTAAACCTTTTAGAAAGACGACTTTAGCTGTAACCCATTTAGTATGACGAATTTGCAGGGATAAGCTTGTCTAAGTTATTAAATCCAGCGGACTTGCACCCAAAGTACCCCCCGGGGGTGGGGGGTACTCCCTCAAAGGGTTCACGGAGGGGAGGCAGGGGATAAGGACTGAAAGCAGCGCAAGGATGTATCCTTCTGCTGGAAAGTACGGGGACAGTAGGAACTTTATGGGAATTGCGGATTCAACCTTGAGTCTGGCGCAGAGCCGCCTCGGCGTTGCGGCCCCGTTTCTCATCGAGCAGGATTGCAACGCCTACACCGTCGAGCAACACGCCGTCTGGGCGGAGCTCGTCAGCCGCAGGATGCCCCAGCTCCGCGAGCACGCCTGCCGGGAGTATCTCGATGGCTTCGAGCAGATCGGCCTCCGCGAGGACCGTCTACCCGACCTGAAGGCTGTCAGCGCGCGTCTGCTTCCGCGAACCGGATGGCAGTCCACTCCGGTCAGCGGCTTTCTGCCCCCCGACGCCTTCTTCGAGATGCTCGCTGCGCGGATGTTCCCCACCACCACCTGGCTCCGCTCGCGCGACTCCATGGAGTACACCCCCGAACCGGATATCTTCCACGATGTCTTCGGCCATGTGCCGATGCATGCGCATCCCGTCTTCGGCAACTTCCTGGAGCACTACGGCAAGATCTGCGCAGGCCTCATGGCCGACCCCGTGGCTCTCGAACGCATGGGTCGCCTCTTCTGGTTCACCGTGGAGTTCGGCCTGATCCGGCAGGACGGCCAGATCAAGGTCTACGGTAGCGGGTTGATCTCCTCGCACGGCGAGTGCACCCGCGTCCTCGCCGGTGGCTGCGAGATTAAAGACTTCGACCTCGACGCAGTCCTCGACCAGAAGTTCGACACCGGCGCGATGCAGCCCGTACTCTACGCAGTCGAGTCCTTCGATCAGATCTACGAGGCGACGAAGCAGGCCGAAGGCCGTCTGGGATAGTAACGAGCCTAAGCGATAATGGCTCTGTGAATCCGTCCCCGGCAGAAGAGTACAAGCAACGCCTGCAAGCCCGTGAACAACGCGTAACCGAATTCGACAGGCAGCACATCAGGATCGGCAACCTCCGGCTCCTCATCGTGCTTGCCACGCTGACAGTCGCCTGGTTCAGCCTCAAGCGCGATGCTCTATCACCCTGGTGGCTGCTGGTTGGCCTTGCACTACTTCTGGCGCTGGTGGTCTATCACTCCAAAGTTCTTCGCAACAAGGTCTGCGCAGAACGCGCCGTAGACTTCTACCGCAGAGGCCTCGCCCGCATCGAAGACCGTTGGCCAGGCACAGGTCAGCAAGGCGAGCGCTTCGACGCCTCCGCGAGCCTCTACGCAACCGATCTCGACCTCTTCGGCCGCGGAAGCCTCTTCGAGCTGCTCTCGCAAGCCCGCACCCGTATGGGCGAAGACACTCTAGCAGGCTGGCTCCTCGCCCCCGCATCGATCGAGACCATCCACCAACGCCACGCAGCCATCCCCGACCTCCGCCCCCGCCTCGACCTTCGCGAAGACGTAGCCGTCCTGGGTGACGACGTGAAGGCATCCGTCCACGCCGAGGCGCTCCTCCAATGGGCCGAGTCTCCAAACAAATTGAAGCAGCCAGTGATCCGCTGGATAGCCCTGCTCCTCTGCCTGGCAGCGGTGGCAGCCGCAATCTTCTGGGGATCAACTGGCCTCAATGGCCCATTCTTTGCCGTGCTGATCGTAGAGGGCATCCTCTTTCTCGCGCACCGCAAAGGCGTGAACGAGGTCCTGCACGGAACAGCGCGAGCCCTCGAAGACCTGCAACTGCTCTCATCTCTACTTGCCCGCCTTGAACGGGAGCGGTTCGACAGCCCGCGCCTTCAGACCATCCAGAGTGCCCTCTCGTCCCATCACGTCGCAGGCTCCAAAGCCATCGCAAAGCTCGCAACGATCGTGGAGTACATCTACTCCCTCGACAATCCGATCGTCCGCGCCCTCGACATCCCATTGCTCTACTCGGTCCAGCTGGCCTACGCAGCCGAGGCTTGGCGAAGCGCCCACGGCAAGGCTGTCCACCTTTGGCTGGAGAGCGTAGGAGAGATGGAGGCATTGCTGTCGCTGGCGGCCTATAGCTACGAGCACCCGGCCGATCCCTTCCCTGAGTTGCTGGAGGGCGCGCCCTGTTTCGAGGCGGAGCAGCTTGGCCACCCGCTCATTCCGGCGGAGAACTGTGTCCGCAACGGGGTAAGCGTCTGCGGCAAGACTCGGGTGCTGCTCGTCAGCGGTTCGAATATGTCCGGCAAGAGCACCCTTCTGCGAGCCGTGGGGCTCAATGCGGTGTTGGCCATGGCAGGCGCGCCGGTACGCGCACAGCGTCTGCGGCTTACCCCGCTGCAGGTCGGAGCGAGCATCCTGATCAATGACTCGCTGCAGGAGGGGAGCTCGCGCTTCTACGCCGAGATTACGCGTCTTCGCCATATCTGCGACCTCACGGAGGAGGGTTTGCCGGTGCTGTTTCTGCTGGACGAACTGCTACAGGGAACCAACTCGAAGGATCGCCTCGCTGGGGCCGAAGGCGTGGTGCAGGCGCTGTTCGATCGCGGAGCCATCGGCTTCATCAGCACTCACGATCTGGCGTTGACCGATCTTCACGGAGCAGGAGATAGACTGCGCAATGTTCACCTGCAGGATGAGATCGAAAACGGCAGGATGAAGTTCGATTTCACGTTACGGGACGGAGTAGTGACCAAGAGCAACGGCCTCGAGCTTATGCGGCTGATAGGGCTTAAGATCTAAAATCTGTTATGAACTAGGATCACTGCTTCCCTTAGGACCCCCTCCCCCCCGGGGGGGTACTTTGACTGCAAGTCGTCTGAATTCAGCGACTTAAACGAATCTATCGCTGCAAATTCGTCATTCTAAATGGGTTACGGATAAAGTCGTCTTTCTAAAAGGTTTATTGGGTTAAAGAGAAAAGCCCCGGTGGTTGGCCGGGGCTTTTTCTGACTCTGTATTAATTATAGCCGATTGAGTAAACTAATATGCCACTTTGCGGAGAATCATTTTCGGAGGCTAAGGTCTTGTTTTTGTTTGGTTTGCGTGTGGAGATGCGTATTAGTTTCTGCTGCAGGGGCTTGACAGGAAAAACAGGGAGCGGAGGGGCATAGGACAACAACTGGCGTCAACAGCAAAAGGCTCAATGGTTGAGACGCAGGCCAGTTCGCAAAGTGCATAACAGCCTAAGGGTTGTGGAGGCTGGCTGAATCCGATGTGAACAGGCCGAGGCGGCGCAGCAGCGGCACCATCGTCAGCCCCTGCACCAGGACGGAGAAGACGACGACGGTATAGGTAATCGAGAGAAGCCGTCTAGAGCCAGGGTGTCCTACGAGGACGAGAACCAGCGCCACGGAGAGCGCACCGCGCAGACCTCCCCAGGTGAGGACCGCCCATGTGCTAAAGAACTGCGACTTGGGTCTTTGGAAGGGATAGAGAAGGATTGCGACCGAGACTCCTCGTGCTATCAGGACTACGGGAATAGCGAGCAGACCTGCGATCACGAGACGAGCAGAGAACGGGACCAGCACGAGGGAGAAACCCAGTAGCAAGAAGAGGACGACATTGAGAATGTCATCGAGCAGATGCCAGAACTTGTCCACGTCCTCATGTGTAATAGCGGGCATCTCCCGTCTGTGCCCTCGGCTGTTGACGACAATTCCGGCTGCCACTACTTCCAGCGGTGCGGAGATGTGGAGGGAGTCGGCGAGTGCATATCCACCCATAGCAAGCGAGAGCGTGAGCAAGATCTCTACCGAATAACTGTTAGTCAGCAGCAGCAGACGATAGGCGATGTAGCCCAGCACAAGCCCCAGCGCGATGCCCCCACCTGCCTCCAGCAGAAAGAGGATAGCGAAGGAGTTGATGGAGGAGATCGCGTTCGTACCCGAGGATCCGATCAGCGCAAGGAACAGGACGGCACCTACTCCGTCGTTGAAGAGGGACTCTCCCCCAAGCAGTGACTGAAGGTGTGGCGGACATCCGGCGCGGCGCAGCATCTCCAGGACGGCGACCGGATCGGTCGGCGAGATGAGCGCGCCGAAGATGAGGCAGTTGAGGAAGCTGATGCGCATCTGGCAGGCGATCAGGACGAGCCATAGCAGACCCGCAATGAACGAAGCCGACAGGAGCGTTCCAAAAGTCGAGAGGACGAGTATTGGGAGGCGCTGCCGCTTGAGTTGGGCGAGATCGAGATGCAGCGCTGCGGCAAAGAGCAGGAAGGCGAGCATGCCGTGGAGGACGATTGCGTTGAAGTCGAGCCGCGAAAGGATATCGGCGGCAAGGTGTTGTAGCCCGGGGATATTCCTTCCAAGCAGGCTGAGAATCGTGCTCAAGACGAGCGAAAGAGCCATCGTGCCGATAGTTGTGGGCAGGCGCAACCAGCGATAGCTGATCAGGGCAAAGATCGCCGTGAAGGTAACGACGATGCTGATGAGGGCGAAGATGCTCACGAATCAAGGGTAATGCATGTCCTCAGTAGTCTTCTGGAGTGTCCCATAGAGTTAGCGAGGTTGGATGGCGCGTCCAATGAGTAGGATCACTGGCGCTGCTCCAACTGCTTCATCGTCGATCTGGTCGAGCGTCGTGGCATAGACATGTTCTTCTGCGGTGGTGGCCTTGCTCACAGCGACGCAAGGAGTACCGGAAGCGATGCCTGAGGCGATCAGGTCGTCGGCCAGGGAGCGGAAGTGACGGCCGGGCATGTAGATGACCAACGTCGCATCTTCGGGAAAGGTCCCGGTCCACTTTGGCGTCAGCTCCAACTTGCCCGCAGCGTGGTGTGCGGTGGCGAGAATGAGCTTGGAGGCAGCGGAGCGGTCGGTCAGCGGTGTCTGCAGGCTTGCAGCGACGGCAAAGGCCGTGGTGATGCCGGGAACGATCTCGAAGGGGATATTCGCCTCGCGGAGCGCGGCAATCTCTTCCCCGGCGCGACCGAAGATGAGAGGGTCGCCGGATTTGAGTCGAAGGACGGACCGACCGGCTGTCGCATGCTCCAGCATGAGAGCATGAATCTCGGCCTGCGTGATGCGTGGCTGACCGCAGCGTTTGCCGACGGGGATGATCTCTGCCGTAGGGCTGGCCAGAGCGAGGACATCGTCAGAGACAAGATCGTCGGGCAGGATGACGTCGGCGGTCTGGAGGAGCTTCACAGCTCGAAGAGTGAGGAGATCCGGATCCCCGGGCCCCGCTCCTGCAAGGTAGACCATACCGGCCTGGGCTTCGATGCTCAAGATTTTTTCTCTGGCAGTGGATTCGTGAGGGCGTGTTCACGTGCGAAGGTGCGTGACGGACACTGGTCGTAGCCGCAGACCTCGCGCTGAGCCAGCTGATGCAGGAGCCACTTGCGCTCTTCGTTGAGTGGCTCGGCGGCTACAACCTCGCGTCGCAGATTGCCAAGATCAGTCAGCCAGTCACCTGCATCGAGAGGGAGCTGTGCGTTGATGTCTTTGCGGATCTTCTGCGCCAAAGCAGGGCTGGCTCCAGCCGTGGAGATAGCGATCTGCAAATCTCCTCGCCGCACAACGGAAGGGAAGTAGAAGTCGCAGAAGGGTGGGTCGTCGACGGCATTGCAGATGACGTTCTTCTCCTGGGCTTCGTGGAAGACAGCGCGATTCACGGCAGGAACATTGGTAGCGGCAACGACAAGGAAGTTTCCCGTCAGATCTCCTTCAGCGTACTCGCGTTGACGCCATTCAATCTCTCCGGCGGCTGCAAGGTCAGTAATCCGTTCGGTAGCCTCCGGCGCGATCACCGTCACCTTCGCGTGCGCCGCCTGCAGCGACTCGATCTTGGACTCGGCCAGATGTCCCGCACCGATGACGATGCAGGGACGGGAGGCGATCTTCAGGAAGATGGGGAAGAGATCCATGTACTAAAGCTACTACTACTCGCTGGGGGCGTGGCGGCCGGCACCGACCGGTGGCGCATCCCGCTCCACCGGATCGATGAAGGTGCCATTCAGTTGCGCGCGCAGGCTGTCGTCATCCGTCCGGGCGAAATAGGCCCGGAGATCCTCTTCAGGCTGCCGGTCTGCCAGATAGGCGCGCAGCAGGCGTTCAATGGCAGCCGGAACCTCATCGGCAGCGGCTCGATAACCCAGTGGGCGGGCGGTGCGGGCGTACTTGCCCACGGCTCCGCCTACGCAGAAGTAGAAGGCATCGACAAGAACACCATCCTTCTTGATCTTCTTGCCCTCGAGTCCGATGTCGGCGATCCAGTGCTGACCGCAGCTGTTGGTGCAGCCCGTCACATGCAGCTTGATCTGCTGGTCGAAGCCCGGGAGGCGATCTTCCATCTCGCTGACCAGCCACTTGGAGAAGCCCTTTGTCTCCGCAATGGCGAGCTTGCAAAATTCGGTGCCGGTGCAGGCGATGGCTCCGCGCCAGAAGGCGGAGACGTCCACCTGTAGGCCAAGCGTGTTGAGCTCGACGACCAGGGCCGTGGTCGACGCATTGGGCACGTTGACGATCAGGATGTTCTGCATGATCGTGGCCCGCAGTTGGCCGTTGCCGTACTGCTCGGCCAGGTCAGCCAACTTCTCCAGCTGATCGCCTGAGAGGCGGCCGCGCAGAACCGAAGCCCCTACCGCGGACAGGCCGGGCTGCGCCTGGGGTGTAATCCCGATGTGGTCGCGATAGACGTCGTCGGGGATGACATCCTGATCGACCGGACTGGGATCGAGCTTGTAGCCAAGCTTGGCCTCGAGCGCCTCAAGGAAGGTCTCCGAGGTCCATCCGTGCCGCATGAACAGATACTTGATGCGGGCGCGGGTACGGTTCTCGCGCAACTCCGTCTGCTCGCGAAAGATCTCAGTCGTGGCGTGGACGACGGCGTAGGCCTGGTCCTGACGGATGAACGCGGGAATGCGGACGGCGATATGAGGCTCCGTGGAGAGTCCCCCGCCGACGCGCAATGTGTAGCCGATCTCATCCGCCCCATTGACGGTCCGTTTGATGGCGGTCAGTGCCACGTCGTTGATCTCGGGGTAGGTGCACCACAGCGGGCAGCCTGTGACGGAGATCTTGAACTTGCGCGGCAGGTTGTAGAACTCAGGGTTGGCTGTCAGTTTGTGGGCGATCTCGACCGCTAGCGGAGAGGCATCAATCAACTCATGTCCATCAAGCCCAGCGAGTGGGCAGCCGGTGACATTGCGCACCACGTCGCCGCAGGCTCCCTTGGGAGAGAGGCCAACCGCGGTGAGAGCATCCACAACTTCAACCAGCGAAGAGAGCGTGAGCCAATGCAGCTGAATATTCTGCCGCGTCGTGATATCCGCCAGGTTCCGAGCGTGCTTCTTGGTGATGTCGGCAATTACCCGAAGCTGTGCGCTGGTCAGGATGCCATTGGGGAGACCGATGCGCATCATGAAATACTCGGTCGCCTTACCCTCCCCGTTGGCTCCGCCGGTGACACCAAGGCCATCCCCCTGCGTATAGACACCCCACCACTTGAAATAGAGCCCAGTCCACTCCGGCAGAACGGAGTCGCGCCCCTGCCTGGCGAACTCGCGAACCTCATCCCAGGCATCCCACGGATTTTTTGCGAGCTTCAGACGCTCGGACTTCTGGGCCTTCGTTTCTTTGACTGGGGGTACCGGGAGTGTAGACATGGTGGAAATCCTTTTGACTGGAGCAGAAATAAGAAAGCCCACTGGGTCAGTGGGCGCTGTGTGACTTTGCTGGGATGTTCGGGACTTAGAGGGTAAGCCTGCGAATCGGGCAAAGGCGACGGCGCACGGAGTCGCAACAACAAATACACATGCGACAAGCGGTGGAGAGGTGCGTGCGGTTAATCGCCATCCTCTTAAGGTTAACTGGCATTAGGAATCACGTCAAGGGCTCTATTACAACAATGTGAGTACTAATCGCTCTGGAAGTTGCTGAAAAGATTATTGAGCGACTCGGCCAGTGTGGGATGCGCCAGATCGGCATCCCGGAGCACGGTGTACTTCAACTTGCCCATCATCGCGATCTGAATCATCGACATGATCTCACCACCGCCTTCGCCCAGCACCGCCGCCCCCAGGATCTGCTCCGTCTCCGGATCGACCAGCGCCTTCATGAACCCGCGGGAACGGCTCGTCTCCATGGCCCTTGCGACCGACGTCATAGGCAGCTTGGCTATACGAACTTTCTTGCCAAGTTTGGCCGCTTCTCTCTCGCTGAGGCCAATACGACCCAACTGCGGATCGATAAACACGCAGGACGGAAAGACCCGCCCGGCAATTGTGCCGTCGCCTCCATCGAGAAGATTTGCCTTCAGAATGCGGTAATCGTCGTAAGAGACATGCGTAAAGGCCGGTCCGCCCTTCACATCACCTAATGCATACACCCCGTCTACGTTCGTCTCTAGTCTGTCATTCACAGAGACATATCCATGTTCATCCATGGCAATCCCCGCTGCGGCAAGATTCAACATCTCGGTATTGGGATGCCTGCCGGTAGCGATCAACAGATGCGTGCCCTCCACCGCTTTGCGCTCCCCATCTTGGCTGACGGTCAATAGGACGGTCTTATCGGAAGAGGCTACAGACTCTGCCTCTGCCTCAAGCAGAATCTCTACACCATCCTCTCGAAGGATCTTCGCAATCTCATCGGCGATATCGGCATCTTCCGTAGGCAACAACTGCTTGCCACGTTGAATTACCGTCACACGGCTGCCGAAGCGCCGGAACATCTGTGCGAACTCCAGTCCAATGTAACCGCCACCCAGCACCAGCAGATGCTCCGGGACCACATCGAGTTCCATCACGCTGACGTTATCCAGCCAGGGGACACTCTCCAGCCCTTTCAATAGTGGAGTGCTGACGGACAACCCCGTATTGATAACAATGATGTCGGCGCTCAAACTGCGCTCGCCTCCTCCACTCAACTGCACGCGCACCTGTTTCGGTCCGGTGAACGATCCTTCGCCTCGAATGAGCTCGACGAGCGTCGCCTCCTTCAGGCGTCTCTCGCTGCCCTCTCGCCAGGTGTTCACCATGTTGCGCTTGCGCTCCCGCACCGCTGGCATATCGACGGACAGCTCACCGATACGTACCCCATAGTCCTTCGCGCGACGGGCCAGATACGCAACCTCCGCGCTAGCAATCATGGTCTTTGTCGGGGTGCAGCCGTAGTTCACACAGGTTCCGCCCACAGCCGCGCGCTCAATCATGGCTGTCCGCTTACCCCTCTCAGACAAGGCAACCGCAAGAGGATTTCCCCCTTGCCCCGAGCCTATAATGATTGCGTCATAGTGTGTTGTTTCCGGCATGAAATCTCCCTGTGCCGGACCGCAGCTGAGTCCGGCAGCCAGGACAATCCTACATGTGAGAGACGATGAAAAGGCCTCCGCAGATCGCGGTGACGTCTTCGACCAGTGCTACAGCGAGGTCTGGTAGATTGGCTTTTGTCACGAGGGCATGGCGAACGTGATATCCGGCAAAGGTTCCAACCAGCGCCCCTACGATGCCGACTACTGCACCCATAACGAAACCGCCGCCTGTACTAACCGCCAGTGCTCCTCCACTGAATCCACCGAGAACGATGCGGGCAATTAAGCCGGGGCTAGAGGTTCGCGCCGGAGTCTTCGGCAGCTTATCCGTCACAAGTTCAACGAGAGCCAACAGGGTGAAGAGACCCAGCGTCACCGGATGCCCGAGGAAACTGAGACTAGTCCCGGCAAAGTGCAGCCAGCCAAGATGCGCTCCCCAGCATACAGCCGCTGGAGCGGTCAGCGAACGCAGTCCGGCTATGCATCCGATCAGAAAGCAAAAAAGAAAAACTGTTGTGAGGATCACGAGATACCTTTCTCAACGTAACGAGATGGTTCTTCTTAATCATTCAAGCTGCTTCTGTCGAGTGCAGAAACTCGGAAATCAACGATTTTCACCTGCAATAGAACAATGGAGACAGTGTCTCGCATTGTCAATTAAAACTTGAAAAGAGCAAAAATGAATCGTAACGCCCGCCTAAACCTTCAATTGCCAAAGTTGACCCACTGGTCGTGGCGGAGATATTGACGAGTCATCACAGCCCCAATGACGTTACATTGGGTAAATATCTGGAGGAAGTTATTGTGAATAGACGTTTCGTCATCTGTCTGATGTTGGTAACCAGTGCTTTGGTCGGTGCGGCGCAGCAACGCCGAAGTGTCAGCGAAAAGATAGAGTGGACCTACTCGGATAAGACGGAGAAACCCGACCCGGCCCTGCCGAACGTTCTACTGATCGGCGATTCCATCACACGCGCGTACTACCAGGCCGTGGCGGAGGATCTGGAGGGGAAGGCGAACTGCTACTACTTCGCGACCTCCGCTTCCATCGGAGATGAGCGTCTGCCGCCTCAGCTCGCCGAGTACTTTGCGATGATGCATGTACGCTGGGACGTTGTGCACTTCAACAACGGCATGCATGGATGGGGCTATACAGAGCAGGAGTACCGGCAGTACCTCCCTGAGATGCTGGCGGCAGTTCGCATGGGAGCCCCGGCGGCAAAATTAGTGTGGGCGTCAACGACGCCGGTAAGGAAGGATAAGGACGGCGGAGCTTCCAACAGTCGTATCGTTGCCCGCAATGCCATCGCCTTGGAATTTCTTACAAAACAGCAGATTCCCATGGACGACCAGCATGCGTTGATGTCGCAGCATCAGGATCTGCACTCGGACGATGTTCACTTCAATACCGAGGGCAGCGAAGTTCAAGGCAAGCAGGTTGCTGAAAGCGTCATAAGACTACTTCCATCAATCGGGAAGCCTGGCACACGCTAGAGGGGGCAGAAATCTGAAGCCTATTCAGCCTGGGCTAGCGAAAACTTATGGCGCACATCGGATCCGCGCACCCAGAAGATCACGTCTTCCGCGATGTTCGTGGCGTGATCGGCGGTACGCTCCAGGTTACGGGAGATGATGATGGCGTTCAGAGCCTGCGTGCTCACCATCGGGTGCTGCATCATCACCTCGATCAGCTCTGCCTGGACAGCGCGATTCATATCGTCGATCTCATCGTCCATGACGAGTACATGCTCGGCGAGCTTGGCATCAGCCTCCAGGAGGGATTGGATAGCGCAGCGGATCATCACCCCGACTTTTTCTCCCATGTCGGGAATATCGATGGGTAGTGAGATCTGTGGAAAGTCCTTCTGTGAGCGCGCCCGCTCCGCGATGTTGGTAGCCTGGTCGCCAATTCGTTCCAGATCGCCGTTGATCTTGATGACCGAGAGGATGAAGCGCAGGTCGATTGCCATCGGCTGTTCTTTGGCGAGAAGATCGTAAGCCATCTCGTCGACATCGCGCTCCGCGGTATTGATGGCCGCTTCGATCTCTTTGACGTGATCGCACAAGCTCATATCTCCTGTCAGATAGGCCTCAAGCGAGAGCGAGAGTGCCTGCTGCGACAGAGCGGCCATGGCGAGAAGTTTGTCCTTCAAGGCGACGAGTTGTTGCTGGAAGTTGATCCGGGGCATGGGGAGTCCCTTTTTAGATAGAGCTCTCTCTATTGTGATGCACAGAAGGGAACCGGAAGATGAATTTGTAAGCGATGGGTTGTTAGATTGGTACCTTTTTGCAGGAGTAGGCTCTGCAAGGAACCTAGCGATAGAGCAAATAGGCTTGTCGCCGCTGCTTGAAGGCCTCCAGCTCTGCATTCCATGCTGCCGCCATGGCCCGCGGATCTTCATTGTTTTGTAGCGCGAGCATCGTATTGACGCTGGCGATCAGATGGTCGGCCTTCGCGAGGTTGAACTGTGCGCGATATAGCCGGTATAGGGCGCTAATTACCTCGATCCCCAACTCGGGAGCGTCGAGTGCATTGCGGTCGGTCAAAGTCAGGGCAATGCCGGGGATCGTCTTGCCATGCGAGGGATAGTGGTTGCCGTCTTCGGCCACCGGAAAGCTGATGGGAGCGAAGGTCACGCCGGCGATCTTGCGCTTGGTGAGATATGCGGCCAGAGCAGGGGAGTCGATGTAGGGAGCACCAATCTGCTCGAACGGCCTCTCCGTTCCACGGCCTACTGAGACGTTGGTTGCATCTAGCAGGCCAAGGCCGGGGTAGAGCGTTGCAGCGGTCAGATTGCGGAGGTTGGGGCTTGGGTTCGTCCAGGGAAGGTGCGTCTCATCGAAATACTGTCTGCGCTCCCAGTTTTGCATGGCGACTACCGTCAGCTTGGCATTGAGGGGAACTTGAACGTTAGGCGAGACCGGACTCGGCAGACGCCGCTCTCCGTTGATGTAGCGGGCCAACTCGCCCAACGTAAGGCCATGACGAATGGGTAGCGGCATGTAGTTTGTGTAGGAGTCCCGTCCGGGGTCGGAGACCGGACCCTGAACCGCAACGCCCGCGATGGGATTGGGGCGGTCCAGCACGACGACTTCGAGCTCATGCCCCACGGCCTTTTCCTGTGCGGCTGCTTCCAGGAAATAACCCACCACAGCCTCGTAGGTATAGAACCGAACTCCAGCATCCTGCAGATCGATGACGACGGCGTCGAGATCTTTGAGAGACTCGTGGCTTGGCCGTTTGTCGGAATCCTTAGCACCGTACAGGCTGATGACCGGCAGGTGCGTGATGGGATCGGTATCGTTGCCTACATCGGTAGAGTCCTTGACACCCAGAATGCCGTGCTCGGGGGAGAAGAGCGTCTTCAGCTCCACCTCCGGAATTGATTTGTTGAGTATGTCGATGGTGCGGTTGCCTTTGCTGTCCAAACCAGTCTGGTTCGTCATCAGGCCCAGGCGAAGGTGGTCCTTGTGGCGGTGTGAGACCTCGAGCAGGGCGGCAAAGTGGGTAGATTCAAGAACATCGATACCCGTAAGCGTGGGTTCTGCAGGGCTGGCGGCACTGCTGCTGATGGAAGAGGGATAGAGATTGAGCGCCTGCGCGGCAGCAGTGGCTACCTGTCCTCGGAGAGCGGAGATGGGGGGATTTCCGCGAGGGTGAACGGCATTGGACAGCAGAATGACAAACGTATCGGATCCGGGATCCATCCACAAAGTCGTACCCGTAAATCCAGTGTGGCCGAAGCTCCCGATGGGGAAGATCTCGCCGCGCGGGCGAGAGAATGCGGTATTAATGTCCCATCCAAAGCCACGCGTTGCGATGCCGGTGGTGGGCTTGCCGTCGGGAGTGAAGATGGTAGCGCCGGGCAGAGCTGTCGAAGGCTGTTCCGGCGTCGTCATCAACCTCAGCGTGGCCTGCTTCAGAGGAAAAGGCCCTGTATCGTGCAGCAGCTTGTCGAGAAGCGCCTGCGCGTACAGATTGACGTCCCCAGCGGTTGAGAAGACACCCGCGTGACCGGCCACTCCGCCCATGCGACGAGTTGTAGGATCATGAACGGCACCACGCAGCAGCTTGTCGTCGGCCAGCGGACCGTCGTCGTTGTGTGCTGTGGGCGCGATGTTGGAGGTCCAGCTGGCCGGTGGCAGATAGCGTGTATGGGTCATGCCCAGCGGTTGGAAGATGTGTTTGGCGGCATATTGATCGAGCGACTCGCCACTTAGCTTCTCAACCAGCGCTCCGAGAGTGATGAAGTTGATGTCGGAGTATTTGAACGCAGTACCGGACGCTGTCTCGAGCTTGGAGTTGAGAGCAAGATCGATGCCGGTCTGCTTGCCGGTCCAGGCCGTCTTCAAGTCCACATCGGGCGGCAATCCAGAGTAGTGCGTCAATAGTTCACGGATAGTCACACTCTCTTTGCCGTTGGCCGCAAACTCTGGAAGATATTTGGCGACGGGATCGTCAAACTGGAACTTTCCCGCCTCGTAGAGCTGCATTACAGCTGTGGCCGTCGCAAGGCACTTGGTCAGCGATGCCATGTCGAAGATTGTGTCTTCGGTCATGGGCTCCACTGTGGGTTCAAGCGCCCGGTTCCCATAGGCTTGCTCGAAGACCTTCCTGCCGTTGTGATTGATCAGGACCACAGCACCCGGCAGCTTCTTCGCGGCGATGGACTGATTGATGAGAGTGCTGACGGCCGAGAAGTCAGGGACGTTGGTGGTCGAGCTCTGCAGCGTCTCGTTCGAAGTATTAGAGGCTCTTACCTCTGCCACCGCCCCGGCCGGAACGGCCAGCTGTGTCGCAGCAAGCAGGAGAACCATGGCTGCGGCCACCGCTTTGGGGCGGGATCTGGCAGGGAGGAGCAGGCTGGCGATGGTACCCACAGCGAATGTCACGATTGCGCCGATGAACACGTACCAGGTCCATGCAACGTGCGGAAGCGTCATATCCCCCAGCAGTGGGAGACTGGTCAGATGGATCGGGCCGGCCTGAAGCCAGAGGGCAACATTGAGGGCGAAGCCGGTAATCATGCCTAAGATTGCTCCGGTCTGTGTGGCATAACGCGTAAGAGTTCCCAGTAGGAAGACTCCCAACAGAGCTCCGTAAGCGACAGACGCGATAGAGAGCCCAACTTCGACAACATGGCCTTTGCCCCCAGTGTGAACGCTGTAGACTGCCACGGAGAACAGCACCAAAGCCCAGAGAACTGTGCTGGAACGGGAGATCATCATACGTTCGCGATCATCGGCCTCCGGGCGATAGTGCATGTAGAAGTCTACGACCGTAGTAGACGAAAGAGAATTGAGCGCGGCACTCAGGTTGGACATGGCGGCGGCAAGGATAGCCGCGATCAGCAGTCCGGCTATCCCTATTGGCATCTCACTCACGATGAAGCTGGGGAAGATGTAGTCGTTTGTGCGGAAGGTGGCGGGATGTAGCCCGTAGAAGACATATAGTCCAGCCCCGATCAGCAGAAAGAGCACGAACTGCATAAAGATGACAGCACCGCTCGACAGCAGCGCCAGACGCGACTCGCGCAGATTGCGCGCGGCCAGCATCCGCTGCACCATTAATTGATCGGTTCCATGCGAGGCCATCGTCAGGAAGGTCCCGCCCAGCACTCCCGCCCAGAAAGTGTAGGTCTGGGTCAGATTTAGCGCGAAGTTGAAGAGGTGGAACTTGCCTGCCGCCGCAGCTACCTCATGAATCTGCGCCCAGCCACCGGGCACATGGCTCCCCAACGTGGAGATGGCAACGATGGTTCCACCGATGTAAATGATCATCTGCACTACATCGGTCCAGATAACGGCGGCCATCCCTCCCTCAAACGTATAGAGCAGCGTAAGCGCCGAGATGATTCCAATCGACAACACGTCGTTCGTGCCGATGGCGATGCCCACGACAATGCTCACGGCAAAGACACGGACGCCTTCAGCAGCAGCCCTTGTAAGTAAGAACAACCCAGCAGTCACCTTGTGCAGCGTCCGTCCGAATCGCTGATCGATCAGTTGATAAGCGGTCAGCATCTGGCCCTTGAAATACTTGGGTAGAAACAGCGCCGCAACAACGATGCGGCCCAGCATGTATCCGATGACTACTTGAAGGAACCCAAAGTCACCCGAGAACGCCACGCCAGGGATGCTGATGATCGTCAGCGTACTTGTCTCGGCCGAGACGATCGAAAGTGCAATCGCCCACCAGGGGATCGTCTGATCGGCGAGAAAGTAGCTGCGCAGCGAGCGCGTATTCGGATCTTTCCCACCGCGAAAACGGAGGCCAAACAGCGTGATGCCGATGAGATAGGCGACGATCAGGGCAAGGTCGAAGGCGTGGAGGTGCGTAGGAAGAGCAACGGCAAGCATGAATGCGAGTGTATAGCGGTGGGGCCGGATTGGAGGAGTGGAGTTTTACGACATGTACGACGAGATCGAACAATAGGAAGCCTGAAGAGAGAAGTTGCCTTATCATGCAGGCTATGGGTTTGTTTCTGGCGATCGATGCAGGTGGGACGAAGACGACGTGCTTGCTGGCGGATGAAAAACATGTACTAGGTCGGGCGAGCACCGGCAGCGTAAAGTTGATGCGTGTAAGCGAGGCCGAAGCCTCAACCAGGTTAAGGACAATGCTGACCGAGGTCTCGGCGGCCGCGGGCGTAGATCTTGGCGAGGTCACGCGCACCTGCATCGGGCTGGCCGGCCTCTCCATTGAAGCTGTGCGCGAGTGGGCCGAACGTGAAATTGGCGAGGTCGTTGGTGGAGACCTGCTGCTCTGCGGTGACGAGGAGATTGCTCTCGATGGTGCCTTCCAGGGCGGCCCCGGAATCCTGATAGTCGCTGGTACTGGATCTAACTTTATCGGCCGAGCAAGCGATGGCACCATGTACAGCGCCGGCGGTTGGGGTCCCGCCCTGGGAGACGAGGGCTCAGGCTTCTGGATCGGTCAGGAGGCCTTGCGCGCCGGATTCTGGGCCAAAGATCGCAACATCCCCACTACTTTGTTGATGAAGGCCGGTGAGTTCTGGGGCACGAACTCCCTGGGGGAGATCGTCGAGAAGGCGAACGAACGTCCAGGCCCTGACTTCGCAGCCCTTACTCCCGTCGTAGTCAAGTGCGCCGAGGCCGGAGATGAGCTTGCCCAGGCGGTTCTTGAGCGTGCCGGAGCAGAGCTCGCCGAGCAGGTGGCTCTAGTCGCACTCAAGATGGCGGAATCGGGAGAAGTCGGCGAAGTTGGGGTGGCCTACGTGGGCGGCGTACTCGAGCATATCGAAATCGTGCGGCAGTCCATGGTAGAAGCCCTTAAGACCTCGACCCCTCAAACAAAGGTGATGGAAGGCCCGGCAGATTCGTTGCAGGGGGCGCTTTGGCGAGCCCGCAACGGTGCAAAATCCTCCGTAGCGCAGATTCGCACAAACTCAATTTGAAGTTCGGCCGCAGATTAACTGCGCTTCAACCAGGCTTCCTGGTCCCGTAGAGCCAGCCCCCGAGCCACCGAGGTGAACTCATCTCCCGTGCGAACCCGTGACGCAGTAAACCGGCTCTCGAAGATGCGTCGAACCGACGGAACAAAACTCGTCCCCCCGGTCAGGAAGACCCGGTCGATTGTCTGCGCTGCAACCCCGCTGGTCGTCAGCAGATCATCGACACATTGCTCAATCGATTCGAGGTCTTCGCCGATCCACGACTCAAACTCCTCCCGCGTCACCACCGATTGAATATTCATACTGCCATCCCGGAAGTAAAACCGGGCGCTCTCATGGTGCGAGAGCTCGACCTTCAGCCGTTGCACCGCCTGGTGAAGCTGATAGCCCAGGTCCTCATCGATCAGGTTGATCAGCGCCTCAATCTTCTCTGGCTCCAGCGCATTGGCGTGCGCGCTCTTCAGTATCTGGCTCACATTGCGCGTCTTCAGAAACGAGAGATAGTGCCACCGCTCAAGATTCGCGTAGATCCACGCAGGAACAGCAGGTAGCAGCTTATTCAGCGAGCGCGCCAGCGAGTCGGCTCCCAATGCCGGTGAGACCAGCTTGCGAACGATACGCGCATCGAAGGTATCGCCTGCGAGTCCCAGACCGCTGTTGCCCAGCAGATCCTTCGCCGTGCGCCCGCGAGCTCGAACACCCGGGCCAACATGCAGCAGGGAAAAGTCGCTGGTACCGCCCCCAAAGTCGCCGATCAGGATCAGCTCGTCATGATCCAGCGTCGATTCATAGGAGTACGCAGCGGCGATAGGCTCCATCTCGAAGTCGACCGATTCAAAGCCTGAGTGGAGGAAGGCCTGGCGCAGCCGGTCCAGGGCAAAGTCGTCGTTATCGGTGTTGTCCGAGCCCACGAAGCGCACAGGACGGCCCACCGTGGCATGTCGAACAGGCTGGCCAAACTGTCTCTCCGCATGAAGCCGCAGGTCGGTCAGGATGCGCGAGATCAGGTCTTCCATGGCGTAACGCCTCCCGAAGACCTCTGTTCCGGTAAGGTTCCGGCTCGAGAGGTACGACTTGAGCGACTGGATCAGGCGGCCCTTGTGCTCAGCCTCGAGATAGTGATCGATACCGGCAGGCCCGGTGAAGCTCTTCACCTGGTTGCGCCCAGCCTGCTTGTGTTGCTCCAGGTACAGAATGGAGCGAAATGACTCCGTCGTCGCCGTTGTCGTCGGGAAGGAGACAAGTTCAATCCCGCCATCCGGTAGAGTCCGTGCGATGGAGCTGTTCGTCGTGCCAAAGTCGATGCCGATTGCGGGGCGGGTAGAGTGTGGGGAGACCATGGTTCAGAAGAACAATTCTAAACTGCACGCTGGCTACAGATCTGCTTTAGATACTGGAAGGGATGCTGCAAACAGGCAGCATCCTTTCGGCATCGTTCGTTTCCAGAGGGAAAGATATCTTTCATATATTGAAATAATTTTCGGACTGCGCATCAAGACATACATTGCGTGCGGGTGAAAGCGCAAGGCTTCAGAGGGGTGCCGAAAAAATCCTTGCTGTTGCCTGTTTCTCTTCTCAAGCCACACAAAACATCTCAAGTCACACAAAACATCGCCATACATCGCCATCTTGACTGAAGCAGCGTAGACCCTGCTTAGCCGTTGTAGCGGCTAAGGAATCCTTGCCTTTGCTTCTAGGTACGCCAAGGCTTTAGCCTTGGCCCTCTAACTCTTGTGATTAATTGGGGCTTTAGCCCCTGGGGTATGCCTTTTCCTTCGCTGCTCCCATGCGCCAAATGATTCGTGAGACTCTTCCTGGCTCCCCTGGAATATGGCCTTCTTAGCTGCTCGGGACTGCAATCCGTGTCCACGTTCAACTAAACCTGCTGACCACACAGGATCGTCGATTGCAGCTTTCCCGCCGCATCGAAGACATTGAAGCTGGCAGGCCGCCCCGGAGCCAGCGAGAGGTCCGCCCCAATCAACCGAGCCGGATTGACCGTAGCCAGGCGGACAGCCGTCTCAAGGTTGATACCGGTGAACGTCTGCACATTAGCCACGGCACGGTCCATGGTCAACACCGACCCTGCAAGATGGCCCTCTGAGATCGCGCGGCCATTGGCCACCGTTACGGGAAAGGTGCCTAGCATGTAGACTCCGTCGGGCATCCCTGCCGCTCCCATGCTGTCCGTAATCAGGATGGCCCGATCAACCCCCTTAGCCTTGAGCCACAGCCGAACCAGCTCAGGAGCCACGTGAACCCCGTCGCAGATCAACTCGGCGAACAACCGGTCGTCGTCGAGCACGGTAGCCAGAATGCCGGGGTCACGGTGGTCCAGCGGACGCATGGCGTTGTAGGTGTGGGTCGCACTGGTAGCCCCGGCGGCGATGCCAGCCAGCGCCTCCGGGGTGGTGGCGTTCGAGTGTCCCAGGCTAAGCCTCACGCCCTGCCGCGCCGCATGTTCGATCAACTCCACCGCCCCCGGGATCTCCGGGGCAAGGGTCATCAGCCGGATATGCCCCCGTGCAGCCTGCTGGAACCGGTCGAACAGTTCGATCGAAGGAGGCAGAATATCCGCCGGTGGATGGACCCCTCGCTTGGCATGAGAGATAAACGGTCCTTCAAGGTGAACCCCGATAGGAGTAGCCACGCCGCTGACCGGCGATTCGATGGCATCCGCTATTCCCTCAAGCGACCGCAGCGTCTTGTCGATAGGAGCCGTCACCGTTGTGGGGAGATACTGCCCCACCCCCCGCGTTCCCAGGAAGCGGCCCACCGCAGCTAGCGCCTCCTGTGTGCCCTCCATTACGTCATGGTTGGCAGCCCCATGGGTGTGAATGTCCATAAAGGTGGAGGTCAGCGTAGTGTCTTCGCTGCTGCTGGCGGCGGACTCTATCGACTGAATCAGGCCATCTTCAACGGTGATGACGGGGTGGTTTATCGTACCTTGCGGTGTCAGGAGGCGTCGGGCGGTCAGTGTCTGAGGCATCCGGGATAGTGTAGTGCAGCGAACAGCTGCCCGGCTGGAGCGGCAGCTATTGTCCACGCCCGCGTCAAAAAAGGTTCAAATCCGTGGCATGTTTTTCGCTGCGCAAAAGTGAGAATCCGCGAACCATCTTTGCCACGCATTTCACCACAGTGCGACCCCAAAAACACTACAACTACCGCTCATTTTTCTCAAAAAACCTAGCAAAAGGGCACAATGTCTACCCTTCGTCACCGCCGAAAAAAAATCAGTGAATCACAGGAGGAGGCGGAGGAGGAATACCAAGCTCCGTGGCTGAGGGAATCGTCTGTGTACTAGCCCACTGCCGCTGCGCTGATCGTACCCTGTCGATGCGCTGCAGCCACATCTGGATCGTCAGGTCGTAGCGCTCAAGATTATTGCGCAAAAAGTAAGGCCGATAGCTCTTAAGCCAAGCCGCCTCATAGAGATCGCGCAGCAAAGAGTAGTTATTCCGCAGATCCTGCAACTTCCCGTTAACAGCATTGATGTCGCCCAGGCTGCGCCCGACATCCTCCCGATCCTCTATCCTTTTCGAACTCTGCAGCGCATAGGCATTGGCATAGCTCGTCGCGATCTCGTCTGTAATCTGGAACTTAAGTCCAAGCAGGTCCATGCGCCGAGCGCCCAACTCCAGCGCATCCAGCGCGTCCGCCTCTCGAAGATTCGGATTGGCATGCCGAGCCTGTGCTACCAGCGTAATCGCTCGTTCAGCATGGAGCCGCACCTCCGACAGAATTGGCCGCAACATCACCGCCTGTCGCTGCCCATCCGGAGACCACGGATCCACCCAGAACACGAGATCAGACCCATCAACCTTCAGCGGAGAGTCTTTCAAAATTTGGTGCGCCGTCATCATCTCCTGCTGTGCCTGATTGATGGCTCCCGTCAAATCTCCATGGAAGTTCGCGCCATAGCTGGCCTGAAACTGAGGAATAGACGCATCTCCCTTATGCCATGCTGCCTCCGCGCCAAAGAGAACTCCGTACCAGTTAGCATTGAATAAAGCCTCGCCATCATCATTCCAGACGGTATTGAGTTGCCCGGTAGCGCCCAACCGCTGCCCCTGTGCCGTGAACTGTTGCACATTGGAAAACATGTTGTTGTAGTTGGGATAGACCCGGGACCAGTTATTTACTCCCGGTGCAACCCACGTCTCCATCCCTGCATTGGTAAAAGGGGTAATAAATCGGGCAAAGCCCTTAGGCTGGGGGTTGTACTCCCATGCTACGGCAATGGTGGCCTGTTTAAAGTCGGCAGGAAGCTGCTTTACCAGATCGGGGTCGTGCATCGCAATATCGCCCCAGAACAATAGCTTGCGATTCAGCGGCTTCAGATCGGCAACGATCCGCTGCATAAAGCCCAGATACACGGCTCCCAGCCCTTGCGCGTCAACCTGTGGTTTGGTCTGTCCCTTGCCTAGTTCAGCAGTTTCGTCTGCTCCCAAGTGGAGAAACGGTCCAGGAAAAACGCTAGCTAGCTCGACGAACATATCGTGGGTTAAGTTCTGAGCGTCAGGCTGCGCCGGAGCAAGCACATGGCCATGCGGCGTCTCGGCCAACGGAGTGTACTGCTCCCAATTCAGCAAATAGTGCAGGTGTCCGAACGCCTCCTGCTCCGGAATAATCGTCACATGATATTTCGTCGCATAGGCCACGAGTTCCCGTGCCTGATCCTGGGTAATCGTCCCACCTGGAGGTGCCATCAAGGGATGGCCAGTGTACTGCATCGTGTGTTCGAAGTAGGGAGAGTAGATGTTCAATTTATAGGCAGCAATCGTCCGAATCTGCTTCTTCTGAAACTCCAGCGTGGGTACTGGTCCGCGCGAGAGGTCGTCGTCCAGCCCTCGGTATTTCATAGCGGGCCAGTCTCGAATTGTGGCTGTGTGAAACAAAGCATTGGTTCCCGTACCGATGACAAGCTGCTTGACAGTTTGCAGCGCGTAGAAGATGCCGACATCACTCACTGCGGTTATGGCGAGACCTTTGCCGTCAGGAACGATGGCATAGCCTTCTGACTTCATCTCTGGGGAAAAGTCAGAGGTTGCGGTGCCCTTGGGTGAGGCGTCGGCATAGATGGATTTCGAAATAGAGGAGCCGTAGCGTGTGATGAGGATGTTCACTGGCGAAGTGCTATTTACCTGGATGTCCTGCGAAGCAAGATAGGACTTCAGATCGTCAATGGCAAAAAGGTCTTCAGTCGGGCAGGGAGCCGAGCAGTTGATCTGAACTCCATTGGTGAGAGGTTGGATAGCCGCTGGCCGTGCTTCACGGGGAATCGGAATCAGGTTGAGCGACTGCGCACCGGAAGATTGCGCGACGACAGAGATGGATGCGAAAGAGACGAGCAGAAGCGCAATTAAGCGGAACGATTGCATGTTGATAACGGTAAATGACTTAATGCTGTTGTGGGGAGAATCCAGGATGGCTAGCGCACGAAAAAAAGCAACAAATGATTGTTTCAGTGTGATGAAAACCTCATTTTTTGGGCAAAAGATCAATAAATTATTTCTATATTCACACGGGTTTGTGACCATGACAGAAAGAGCGAAGGGAAGAGTTGAGCACGGTCGAAGTGGCTTTGTCGAACGTCCCGAATGCCTTTTTCAAACACTTGCGAGGATCCATGATGAAGTATTTAAGGGCGGCGATAGCTACGATGCTGGTAGTCAGTACAGTATCGATGCAGGCGCAGACGAGCAGGGCAGCAACTTCTGCGAAGACAACAGCTAAAAAGGTTGTAAAAAAGAAGGCACCTGCCGAGACCCAGACTCAGCGGGAGCTTCGCGAACTGCGTGAGCAGATGCTGAGTCAACAGAATCAAATCAATGAGTTGAAGACGCAACTGGCGGACAAGGATGCCAGGCTGGTTACCGTGCAACAGTCTGCACAAGGTGCTGAGGCATCGGCGGCTACGGCCAACGCCAAGGCGGAGAGTGTCAGTTCGAGTGTGACCGCCAATGCAGAGGCTGTTACGACCCTTAATAGCACCGTCACTGATCTGAAGAATTCCAACGTTGGCCTCGCCCAGACCATCAGCGACACGAAGAAGGACATCACTTCGGCTATCGAGTCGCCTCTGGCGATTCATTACAAGGGGGTGACCATTACTCCCGTAGCGTTCTTTGCGCTTGAGACTGTCTATCGCTCACGCGCCATGAACTCGGACGTAAATACGCCCTTCAACACGACACCGTATCCTGGAGCGGCTGAAGCCCATACCAGCGAACTCAACTTCTCTGGTCGTCAGAGTCGCGTCGGTGGCCTCTTCGAAGGCAACACCGGGCCGTTCAAGCTCTCCGGTTACGTCGAAGCCGACTTCCTCTCCGCCGGGATTACCAGCAATGAGAACCAGAGCAACAGCTACACTCTGCGCCAGCGCCAGATATGGGGTCAGGCTGCTACCAAGAGCGGCTTCGCCGTTACCGGTGGTCAGATGTGGTCACTCGTGACGGAGACCAAGAAGAGCACCGACAACCGGACGGAGAACCTGCCCATGACAGTCGACGCTCAGTACCATGTGGGCTTCAGCTGGGCTCGGCAGGCGGCTCTTCGCTTCCAGCAGAGGTTCGGTAATGGGTTCACGGTGGCCGGCTCGCTCGAAGAGGCGCAGAACATCTTCTCCGCGACCAATCAAAACTCGAACTTCTTCTTCGGTAGCGCTGGTGTTGGCGGCGGTCTGCTCAACGCGACTGCAAACTACTCCAACAACGTAGCGCCTGACGTCATCGTCAAGGGTACCTATGACTCGAAGTATGGTCACTATGAGCTCGGCGGTGTCGCTCGTTTCTTCCGTGACCGTTACTACCCCAACGTTACCAGCGCTGGAACTGTGATCACTACCGGCGCTGCCAACGACACCAAGACGGCTGGCGGCTTCTTCGCCAACGCTCGCTTTCCTGTAACGAAGTTTGTGGACTTCGGCGTTCACACCATGGTCGGTACGGGTGTGGGCCGTTATGGTACTTCCACTCTTCCTGACACCACGGTCCACCCCGATGGAACGCTCGCTCCTATCAAGAACTATCAGGGTCTCTACTCCATGGAGTTCCACCCCACACCCAAGGTGGATCTCTTCGGCTACGCTGGTGCGGAGTACGCGCAGCGCACGGTCTATCTGAGCACGCTCGCCGGCTCTGCCGGCAAGCTGATCGGCTATGCACCGCCAACATCCTCCAATGCGGGTTGCAACACCGAGACAATTCCCACCGGAAACAGCGGCTATCTGCCTGGTGTACCGGCAAACTGCCTCGGAGCGACGCGTGTCGTCATCCAGGGCACTGCAGGCTTCACCTATCGGGTGTACAGCAACCCCAGGTTCGGGCGTCTGCAGTACCAGGTGCAGTACAGCTATCTCACGCGCTCCGCGTGGACTGGCGTGGGCGGCGCTCCAAAGGCGACCAACAACATGGTCTTCACCGGGATGCGTTACTACATTCCCTAAACCGCGCAGTTCAATCTTCCGGCAGTTTGAGGCGTCCTTCGGGGCGCCTCATTTTCTTGCAAAAAGTGGGCACTTAGTTCGTGGTGTGACCAATTTTTGATAGGCTTCAAGGGCTGGCGTCTCACGACGCGATTGCACTTGAAGAGGTGATGAAGACGATGCTGGATGAAAACAGACTTTTTCCTGCGGATAGTGCGGCTCGCTCGGTGGCTGCGAAGCTGTATGCGACAGTACGCGATCTGCCGATCATCTCGCCGCATGGTCATACGGACCCTCGCTGGTTTGCGGAGAATGAAGCGTTTCCCAACCCAACCGCGCTTCTGATCCAGCCTGACCATTACATCTTCCGGATGCTGTACTCCCAGGGAGTCTCGCTCGAGTCGCTGGGAATCCCCGAGGCCGACGGAAGCCAGAACGCCGATCCTCGAGAGGTCTGGCGCATCTTCGCGAAGAACTACTATCTCTTCCGTGGAACTCCTACGCGTCTCTGGCTCGACTACGCCTTTCAGAATCAGTTCGGCCTTACCGGAAGGCTGAGCCCAGGCAATGCCGATGCTTACTACGACATCATCGCGGAGAAGCTGGAGACGCCTGAGTTCCGTCCGCGAGCCCTTTTCGAGCAGTTCAAGATCGAGGTTCTCTCGACCACCGACTCTCCGCTCGATACGCTGGAGTATCACAAGGCGATCAAGGCCTCGGGATGGAAGGGAAGGGTGCTGCCCACCTTCCGTCCCGACTCGGTCATCGATGCCGAGTACGTCGGCTTCCTCGAGAACATCGAGAGGCTGGGAGCGATCACCGGCGAGAACATCGGCACCTTCAAGGGCTACCTCAACGCGCTGCGCAACCGACGCGAGTTCTTCAAGTCGATGGGGGCCACCGCCACGGACCACGGCCATCTTACTGCGATGACGGCGGACCTCGATCCATCGACCGCGGAGTCGCTGTATGGGCGCATCCTCTCTGGTCGCTCCGTGCCGCAGGAGCAGGAGATCTTCCAGGCCCAGATGCTGACCGAGATGGCGGGCATGAGCGTCGAAGATGGCCTGACCATGCAGCTTCACCCCGGCAGCATCCGCAACCACAACCGCAAGCTCTTCGAGAGGTTCGGACGCGACAAGGGAGCCGATATCCCGTCGGCTACCGAGTACACTCGCAACCTGCGTCCGCTGCTCAGCAAGTACGGCAACGACCCGCGCCTGACGTTCATTCTGTTCACGCTCGACGAGACCTCCTATACGCGGGAGTTGGCACCACTGGCCGGACACTATCCTGCGCTGCGGCTTGGGCCGCCGTGGTGGTTCAACGACTCTCCCGAGGGCATGATGCGCTTCCGCGAACAGGCTACCGAGACGGCCGGCTTCTACAATACCGTCGGCTTCAACGACGATACCCGAGCCTTCCTCTCGATCCCGGCTCGGCACGACGTGGCTCGAAGGATCGATTGTGCCTTCCTGGGTCGGATGGTGGCGGAGCATCGTCTGGATGAGGAAGAAGCCTTTGAGGTCGTCCAGGACCTTACAGTCAATCTGGTCAGGAAGGCTTACAAGCTCTAGGAGGGGGGTACCCCCCCCTCCCCCTACTTTGGACGTAAGTTTGCTGTTTTCAATGAGATAGGTGGGTTGGTCCGGCTAAAGTCGTCCATATAAAAGGGTTACGGGTAAAGTCGTCTTTCTGAAGGGGTTATGAGGTTAAATAAGAAAAGCCCCGGTTCGGCCGGGGCTTTCTTGACTCTGTTTCCATTATATCGGGTTGGGGAAACTAGTATGCCACTTGGATGTCTTTGATGGGGTTGGAGTTAGGGCGTTTGGGGGCTTGACATGTTTTTTGGTTCTTCATGAAGAATGAATAAGGCAATCGGGTCGCTTCGCTCCCCTCGTAAATGCGGGGGTTCTTCGCTGCGCTCAGAATGACAGGCTTTTGGGGAGGCAATGGCAGTGGTCGTGGTAACGGTAGTGGCCACGGCAATAAAAGCATATTCCTGCGGGAGGACAAAAGGACGCCAGCACCAACACCAACAGCGGCGACAACAGCAACAGCGGCGACAACAGCAACAGCAGCGACAACAGCAACAGCAGCGACAATTGCAGTAACAGCGACAATTGCAACTCTGCGCGAAGAGAACTGCAACTGCATTTGGAAACAATTGCGAAGACAGCGGTCAGTGGAAATGGTGCAGGGAACTGCAGCGTAAGATTAGAGGTCTATGAGTCTTTTTTTTGCTGCTGGAAGTCCGACTGCTGAGATCTCTCCCGCCGAGGTCAAGGCGAGTTTGTTCTCTGCGCTGGACAAGCTTGGCGCACGTAAGAAGGTGGTCGCCGTTCCCCCTGATTTCACCCGGATGCACTCCCAGAGCGGCCTGCTGACGGAGTTCGCCTGGCAATATTACGGCGACAGATTAGTTGATGTTCTCCCTGCACTGGGGACGCATAAGGCCATGACAGACGAGGAGATCGCCACGATGTACGGAGCGACTCCGCGTAGCCTGTTCCGCGTGCATGACTGGCGCAACGACGTCGTGACGCTGGGAGATGTGCCGGGAGAGTTTCTGTATGAGGTCAGCGAAGGCAAGGTTGACTACTCGTGGCCCGCGCAGGTGAACAAACTGCTTCGTGACGGCGGCCATGATCTAATCCTGTCGATTGGGCAGGTCGTTCCGCATGAGGTCGTGGGGTTTGCGAACTACAACAAGAACATCTTCGTCGGGACGGGCGGCTCCATCGGGATACATCGCAGCCACTTCCTCGGGGCGGTGTATGGCATGGAGCGGATGATGGGGCGCGCCGATACCCCGGTTCGCCGGGTGCTGAACTATGCCAGCGACCACTTCGCGACGAACCTGCCGATCGTCTATGTGCAGACGGTGGTCGGCAAGAACGATGCAGGGAAGCTGGTGGTTCGCGGGCTGTACATCGGCGACGATGTCGAGTGTTTTGAGCTGGCTGCGGCGCTAAGCCTGAAGGTTAACTTTAAGATGCTGGACCGCGAGATCAAGAAGGCCGTGGTCTTTCTCGATCCGCATGAGTTTCGCAGCACATGGCTCGGCAACAAGAGTGTCTATCGGACGCGCATGGCGCTGGCAGACAATGCCGAGCTGATTGTGCTGGGGCCCGGAGTTCACGAGTTCGGCGAGGACGCTGCCATCGATGTGCTGATTCGCAAATACGGATACTGCGGGACGCCGAGGACGCTGGAGCTGGTGAGAGAGGATGCGGCGCTGGCGGGAAACCTGAGCGCGGCGGCTCACCTGATTCATGGGTCGAGCGAGGGGAGATTTACGATCCGCTACTGCCCGGGCCATCTGACTCGCGAGGAGATCGAAGGGGTGCACTTCGCGTATGGGGATCTGAAGGAGTACACGGCGAAGTACAACCCGGATAGGCTGCAGGATGGGTGGAATGTGGTGGATGGAGAGGAGATCTTCTACATCTCCAATCCCGGGCTTGGACTCTGGGCCTATAAGGGACGATTCAAGGACTAGGGTGTGTCTCTGGATCGATGCGACGACAGGGGCGAAAGGCAAAGGCTGGCTGGGAGAGTTTTACATCCCACCCATCGCGGTGAGGCTGCGATGGATGGGGCACCCGTGCATTTGAAGCGGAGATGAGGAACAAACAAGCAACGGCTAGGGCTGGGACAAGCAACGACAAAAGTAGATCCCTTCGGGATGACAATCAGGACAGCAACAGCAACGGCGGGTAGGGTTTGTCGTTGAAAAAGGTCGAACGGGTGGGATGAACGTAGACCCTCGGGATCCTTCGCTACGCTCAGGATGACAGCAAAAACTTAACAGCAACAGCAACAGCAACAGCAACAGCAACAGCAACAGCAACAGCAAGGGCAAAAGCAAGAGCAACAGCAAAAGCAAGAGCAACAGCAAAAGCAAGAGCAACAGCAAAAGCAAGAGCAAGAGCAACAGCAAAAGCAAGAGCAACAGCAAAAGCAAGGGTAACTGCAAGATCAAGGGCAACGGCAAGATCAGGAGATCGGATTGCGATTTGCGGGTTGACCTTGCAAATCGGTATGCTGGGACGGCTAGAGTGGTTAGACCAATATGGTTTGAAGTTCGAGAGGGTGTCGGCAATGAGTGAAGGGTTGAAGCTTCCCAGGTTTTCCGTGGGTGTGGGTGACAGATTTGCGCATCAGGCCAAGGCGCAGCTTGCGGCTTGTGTGCTGGCTGCCGATGCGGGAGTCGAGGTGGTGCCGGTGTGGAATAAGTCCAACCGGGAGCACATGATTATCGGTTCGGAGCCGAGCCAGACACGGACTGCGGCAGATGCGGCGGTGAAGGAGCTGGGGTGGACGAAGCCTTACTTCCTGGATGCCGACCACATCAACCTGAAGACGGTGGCGCGTTATCTCGAGCCTTGTGATTTCTTCACGCTGGATGTTGCCGACTTGATTGGGCAGCCGGCGGATGCGAAGGACGTTGCGGCGTTCGTGGCACGGCATCCGGAACTGGTGGGCACGGTCACGATTCCTCATATCGACGAACCGTTCAAGACGGATGCGGCGTTTGTGACGGGTGTGGCAAACAAGTTTCTGGCTGCGGTGCAGGATGCGGGCCGCATCTATCGCTTTCTGGTGGAGAAGAAGGGCGCAGGGCGGTTTGTGCCTGAGGTCTCGATGGATGAGACGGATTCGCCGCAGACCCCGGTGGAGCTGCTGATCATTCTGGCGGCGATTGCCGACGAGAAGATTCCGATCCAGACGGTTGCGCCGAAGTTCACGGGACGGTTCAACAAGGGTGTGGACTATGTGGGGGATGTGGCCCAGTTCACGAAGGAGTTCAACGAGGACCTGGCGGCGATTGCATTTGCGATCAAGACGTATGGTCTGCCGGCGAATCTGAAGCTGAGCGTTCACTCGGGATCAGATAAGTTCTCGATCTACAAGGCGATTCACGATGCGGTGAAGCGGTTCGGCGCTGGCGTGCATTTGAAGACGGCGGGGACGACGTGGCTGGAGGAGTTGATCGGGCTGGCAGAGGCTGGCGGGAGCGGGTTGGAGATCGCGAAGGAGGTTTATGCGGAGGCGTTCGCGCACGCTGAAGAGCTGTGCGCCCCGTATGCGGCCGTGATCGACATCGACCCGACGAAGCTGCCGAAGCCGGAAGAGGTGAATGGCTGGACCAGCGCTCAGTTCACGTCGGCGTTGCGGCATGAGCAGAGCAATAAGGCCTATAACCAGAGCTTCCGGCAGCTGCTGCATGTGGGGTTCAAGGTCGCGGCGAAGATGGGGGATCGCTACCTGAAGGCTCTGGAGGCGAATGAGGAGGTCGTGGCGCGGAATGTGACGACGAACCTGTTCGAGCGGCACATCAAGCCGGTGTTTCTGGGACTGTAAAAGACGGGCTCGGAGCTGGGGCTTTGCGCCTTTGCTCTGCTGTGCGTAGGTGAGAGGATATTGCTGCATGATTGTTGTGTTGATGGGCGTGACGGGATCGGGTAAGACGACCATCGGCAGGCTGCTGGCAGAGCGTGCCGGGGCAGTGTTTGCCGATGCGGACGACTATCATCCCCTGGCCAATAAAGAGAAGATGGCGGCGGGACATGCGCTGAACGATGACGATCGGCAGCCGTGGCTGGAGGAGTTGAACCGGCTGATGCAGGGATGGTTTCATGCGGGGCGATCCGGGGTGCTGGCCTGTTCCGCGCTGAAGGAGAAGTACAGGGCTACGCTGGTGGCCGGAATGCCAAAGGGAGCTGTAACCTTTGTATGGCTCGATGGACCGCCCGAGTTGCTTGCGGAGCGGTTGTCGGAGCGGCATCATGAGTTCATGAATCCCAAGCTGCTGGAGAGTCAACTGGAGACGCTGGAGCCTCCGGCGGATGCTTTGCGTATAGTGAATGATCGGACGCCTGAAGAGGTTGTGAGCCAGATTCTGGAGCATGTCTCGTTGGCGCAAGACATTGGCGAAGGGCAGAAGAGTTCAAAGTAAGAGAGAGGGAGTTCGATGGGTCATCCGTTGTTCGATCTGAGCGGCAAGTCCGCGGTAGTGGTTGGTGGAACGTCCGGTATCGGACTGGCGATGGCCCTTGGGCTGGCGGAGGCGGGCGCGGATGTCGTGGCGAGCTCGCGGCGTGCCGAGCAGGTGGATGAGGCGGCGAAGGCGATCGAGTCGAAGGGGCGCAGGTCGCTGCGGCTGACTTCGGATGTAAGCGATCGAGCTACGCTGGAGGCCTTGCTGGCCGGTACGGTGAAGGAGTTCGGCAAGGTCGATATCCTGATCAACTGCGCTGGGAAGATCAAGCGCGAGCCGACGCTGACGGTGTCGGAGGAGACGTGGGACGACATTATGGATACGAACGTGACCGGGACGCTGCGCGCCTGCCAGATATTCGGCAAGCACATGCTTGTCCGTGGCTATGGGAGGATCATCAATATCGCCTCGCTGAATACGTTCGTTTCGCTGAAGGAGGTTACGGCTTATGCGGCGAGCAAGGCGGCCGTGGGGGCGCTGACGAAGTCGCTGGCGGTGGAGTGGAGCTCGAAGGGCGTGACGGTGAATGGAATCGCTCCGGGGGTCTTCCGGACGGCGCTGAACCAGAAGCTGCTGGATGAGAGCGAGCGCGGTAAGGAGCTGCTGATGCGGACTCCGATGGGACGGTTTGGCAAGACGGAGGAGCTGGTGGGGGCGGCTATCTACCTGGCCAGCGATGCTTCGGCGTTTGTGACCGGGGAGATCCTCGTGGTGGATGGGGGATTTCTGGCCAGCGGTGTGAATCAGTAGGCTCTTTAGAGCGTGGATGTGAAAAAGGCAGGGCTCCGGCTCTGCCTTCTTCTTTGGTCAGCCGAGCCACTTTGGGTTGGCGGCGGTTCCGTCGAACTGGCTGGTGGTTTTGAATAGCTCGAATCGTCCCTCGCCGGCGGCTTCGCGGGTTCGGTCGAGCAGGCTGGCTGCCTGCGTTTGGGTGAGGGGCTTGAAGGTCTTCGCCGCTTGAAGGGCTTGATCGAGGATTGTAGGTGAATCGATTCCGGTGATGACGACGGAGACGGGCTGCGTGAGGGAGTAGTGGAGGGCCTCGATGGGCTCGACGGTCTTGCTCTCGAGGATGTGATGATCGCCGAAGGTCTTCATGGCGAGGACTGCGGTGCCCTGCTGCAGGGCGACGGGCATGACCTCTTTTGCGAAGGAGCGGAAGTGCGCGTCCATGACGTTGATCGGCATCTGGACGGTGTCGAAGTGGAAGTTGTGCTTGCGGGCGGTCTCGAACATGCGGAGGTGGACGGCGGGATCCTTGTGGCCGGTGAAGCCGATGTAGCGGATCTTGCCGGCCTGTCTTGCGGCGACGGCTGCTTCGAGAGCACCGCCAGGGGCGAAGATGCGGTCGGGGTCTTCAAACCGGATGATCTCGTGGAACTGGACGAGGTCGATCATGTCGGTCTGGAGGCGGCCGAGGGACTGCTCCAGCTGCTTGTTGTAGGAGTCTCTGGTGCGTCCATCCATCTTGGTCATCAGGAAGACCTTGCTGCGGTAGCCATCGTGCAGGGCCTGGCCCATGCGGACTTCGCTGATACCGTCGTTGTAGTCCCAGCAGTTGTCCATGAAGGTGATGCCATGGTCGATGGCCTGACGGATGAGGTGGATGCTCTCGTTGGCGTCGGGCTGCTTGCCGAGGTGGTAGCCGCCGAGCCCGATGGCGGAGACGCGTTCGCCGGTCTTGCCGAGCTCGCGGTAGAGCATGTCGGGGGATTCGGTGCGAGGGGTGGGTTTGGCGGGCGAGGCTGACTGGGCGAAGCTGGCGCCGCTTGCTGCGGTGACTCCGGCGACGGCTGCTGTCTTGAGGAAGTCTCTGCGTTCCATAGGTTCTCTCCTGGCAGGATGCTATTGGATGAGATGCGCGGTGAGAGGGTTGGAGATGGACCCCTTGCTAGGAAGGGTGGGAGGCGCGGGCGATGAGGGTGGCGGTGTAGGCTGCGCCGAAGCCGTTGTCGATGTTGACGACGGTGACGTTGGGAGAGCAGGAGTTGAGCATGCCGAGGAGGGCGGCTGCTCCGGCGAAGGAGGCTCCGTAGCCGACGGAGGTGGGGACGGCGATGACCGGGACGCCGACGAGGCCTCCGACGACCGAGGGGAGAGCGCCTTCCATGCCGGCGCAGACGATGACTGCGTCTACGCTGGTCAGCTGATCGCGGACGGCGAGGAGGCGGTGGAGGCCGGCGACACCGATGTCGTAGAGGCGGGTGACGCGGGTGTTGAAGAGCTCGGCGGTGATGGCGGCCTCTTCGGCGATGGGGAGATCGCTGGTGCCGGCGCAGAGGACGGCGATGTGGCCCTTCGATTCGGGCGGAGTGGATTGACGCAGCGTCAGGGTGCGGGCCTGGGGGTTGTATTCGGCTGCGGGAAGGGCCGTGCGGACTGCGGCGGCAGTGGCTCCGTCGGCTCGGGTGGCGAGGACATCGGCGCCGGTGGCGGCCATGCGAGTGAAGATCTCGGTGGTCTGGGCGGGAGATTTGCCCGCGGCGTAGATGACCTCGGGGAGGCCGGTTCGAAGGGCGCGGTGATGGTCGATGCGGGCGTGGCCGAGATCTTCGAAGGGGAGATTGGCGAGACGCTCCGATGCTGCGGCGGGAGAGAGCGTGCCGCGCTGGACTTCGGCGAGGAGATCGAGGAGGGAGGACTTGTTCATGAGGCCTTGCTGGTCTGGTATGCGGCGATGGCGGCCTGGATGACCGCTTTGACGGGGACGTTATGCTTTGTTGCGGCGGTACGGCAGTCCTCGAACTCCGGGGCGGCGTTGAATACTTCGCCGCTGCGGGAGCCTATCTTGATGCGAATATCGCCGTAGGGGGTGGCCAGGGTGGTGTGGGTGCGGTCGAGGCAGGAGCGGCGCTCCTGGTGGATGCGGACGCCGAGGGTGCTGGTCTCGCGGAGAAGGAGACGCTCGAGCGCGGGGGCGTGGGCGTCGTCGGCGAGGATGGTGATGAGGGTGCCGAGGCGTCCTTTCTTCATCTGGACAGGGGTGCACATGACGTCGAGCGCACCTTGCGCGAGTGCGGCTTCAGTGACGTGGGCGAGGATCTGCGGGCTGAGGTCGTCGAGCGCGGTTTCGAGGATGGTTACGGTGTCGGTGCCTTTAGGAACTTCGTCGGAGTTGCCGATGTTGAGACGGAGAACGTTGGGGAAGTCCTTTGGGTTGCGGGTTCCAGCTCCATAGCCGATCTGGTTGACGCGCATGGCGGGCTGGGGTCCGAAGGTTGGGGCGAGGGCACGGATGAGGGCTGCTCCTGTGGGCGTGACCAGCTCTTTTTCGATATTGGCGGAGTAGGTGGGGAGACCGCGGAGGAGGTCTGCTGTGGCTGGAGCGGGGACGGGGAAGCGGCCGTGGGCGCAGTCGACCATGCCACCGCCTATGTTGAGGGGTGAGCAGAACCATTGGAGGGGATGGCCGGTCTCGGCATGGGCCTGGGTGTTGAGGGTGTGGATGACGGAGCTCGCGGCTACGATGTCGACGATGGCGTCGACTGCGCCTACCTCGTGGAAGTGAATTTTCTCTATGTCTACGTTGTGGATCTTTGCTTCGCTGGCGCCCAGGAGCTCGAAGGTATGGATGGCTAGCTGTTTGACGGGAGCGGGGAGGCGGGTGGACTGGATGAGGGTGCGGATGACGGAGAGGGAGCGACCGTGAGTATGGGGGTGATCGTGGCTGTGACTTGGCTCATGGCTGTGATCATGCTCATGGTCGTGATCATTCCTATG
>JAOAPB010000105.1 GCA_025462645.1 Edaphobacter sp.
GGGAATCCCGTGCTTCTTCCCCAGCCGTACAATCACACCATTGCGAGCGTCAAGCTCCATGGGACGCCCTGCAAGCCGGTCGGCGTGCAGCGAGTTGATGGAGTCGGCAGGTGAGGCACGATAGGCCTGCAGCACAGCCTCGGGAACGTCGTCGCCAAGCTGAGCACCCTCTGCCCTTCCCACCGCGATGCACTCGCGGACCAGCTGTCGCGCTACGTCTCCCAGGGCTTCGCCGCGCAGTGCGCCGGAGGGTTGCAGCAGCAACGCTGGCAGCACGCCTACGGCGTTGTGGCAGAGCTTTCTCCACGCCACCGTCACGAAGTCCGGCACCACAGCGGCATTGGCCGGGCTCCCCGAGAAGAGCTCGACGAAGGCCTGTCCCTGATCGTCTGCAGGGGCCTTCAGGGACATAGGGCCACGCTGGATCACCCTCTCCGGCGATCTGCGCTCTGCCGGGCAGTCGACGATGACGGGAACAATCAATTGCATCGGCACATACGGTGCGAAGCGCTCGCGATGTTCGACGCCGTTCTGTAGTACTGCTACCGGCGCACCATGCGCTCGAAGCCTCTCCAGCCAGCGGGAGGCTCCGGCAACATCGTAGGCTTTGGTCGCTATCAGAACCCAGTCGACCGGGGGAGCCGTCTCGGGGTCGGTGAAGACGGCGGCATGAATGTAAACAGGGCCTCCGGGTGTCTCGACCAACAGCTCCGGCAGGGGCCTCCGCGTACACAGGATGACCTCGTGACGACCAGACTGCTGCAACAACGCGGCGATCACGCTACCGATGGCTCCAACTCCGATGATGGCTATGCGTGCCATGAATGGATTCTCTCCTCCTGCTTCAACCTGAAGGCACTCCGAAAGCTCCGCCGTGGGAAAACAAATCTCCGGCCAAAGCCATTTCCGCTGCTTTCAAGCACTTGCAGATCACTCTACCAAAGGCCTTGACGAGCCGTAGAGCGAGGTCTAGGCTCAATCCAGAAAGGCGAACAAAAAGCGAATATGAACTACCCATCTCTCTTTCCGATTCTTCCGCAACAGCCCACCGGCATTGCGCGCATGGCGGCTGAGGCCGAGCACGCCGATGATGGTCACCTCGTCGAGTTCAAAGCGCTGGAGGTTCGCAGCATCCTGAACAAGTCCGTCTCGAAACGGCAGCTCTGGATGGCCTACAGCATCAATCCATACCGAGGATGTGAGTTTGGGTGCCGCTACTGCTATGCGCGATACACGCATGAGTTCATGGCGCCCAAAGCTCCGGCAAGCGCAGGGGGCGATCCGGTGGGGGCTGCGCCTGCGACTGCTGTCGTGCCTGCTTCCGCGACAGCAGTCGACCTGCGCGACCCGGAGTCCTTCGAGCGGCTGATCTTCCTGAAGCAGAATGCCGCATGGCTGCTGGAGCAGGAGCTGCGGCGGATCGACCCAGCCCTGGAGATTGCGCTGGGCACGGCAACCGATCCCTACCAGCCGATCGAGCGAAGGGCGCGCATTACGCGCAGCCTGCTGGAGGTGTTCTCGCGGAAGACAGGCTATCGACTTGGGATCGTGACGAAGTCGAGGCTGATCGAGCGCGATGTCGATCTGCTGGCCGAGATCTCGAAGCGCAATACGCTGGTCGTGCATATTACGATCACAACCCCGGATGCGAACCTGGCCAGGCTGCTGGAGCCGCGTGCTCCCCGCCCCGATCTTCGCTTTCAGGCGGTCAAGCGGCTACGAGAGGCAGGCATCAGGACAGGTATCCTCTGCTCGCCGCTGTTGCCGGGAATTACCGATTCGGAGGAGGCGCTCGACGGGATGGCCCGCCGAGCCGCGGAGGCAGGCGCCAGCTTCTTTGCCGCCAGCCCGCTCTTCCTCAAGCCGTGTTCACGTCCTACCTACCTGAGCTTCGTTCGTGAGCACTTCCCCGCCCTGCAACAGGACTACGCAAAACGATTCGGCAACGCCGACTTTGCCGCTCCTGCTTATAGCCAGCAGATGGCCGTCATGGTGGACCGTGCCTGCCGCAAATACGGCCTGGGACGACGCTCCAAAGACGCCTTGCTGCCACGAACCGGCGTTGTAGAGCGAAGGCCATTAGCCGGAGAAGGCGCTATGGCTCAACAGAAGCTATTTGTTTAGAGAACCAAAGGGGTGAAGGATGCGAACATGGTGGACGATTCTGGTAGAGAGACCAGCGGGACGAAGTCGCAGGCGGCGGCGTAGCGCTCCCATAGATGCAAGACCGCGGGATTCTTGTGCGCACGCTCCATCCCTCCGGCAGCCCACTCAAACACCTCGACGATGGTGCCGTCCTTCGCTTGGCACACGGTCACCGGATGATCTGTAGCCAGGCCCTCCGCGCGTAGCAGAGGGACATGTTCACGGGTTAACTGCACCAGATCGGCTTCCTTATCGGGCTTGGGCTTATAGGCAACGATGACGAGCGTGCAGCCGGGTTCAGCTTGCATGGCGGCTCCTCCTGCAGAATGATGCCTCGATTATCGCCCTAAGCGCTCATTACTGCTTAGGGCTTAGATCTTGCGAAATCTTCAGGAGCTCCTGTCGGAGCCAGAAGTGGGCCGGGTCCGTGTCCAGTCGGGGATGCCAGATGGCCTGAAACGAAAAGCCGTTATCTCCGGCGGTGCTTCGATGATGCGAAGGCCAGGGTGTGTTGCCGCGATGCGCGCGATGCTGGAGGTTGCAGTCAGCACGAGCTCCGTCTGCGGAATGCACTCGAGCGCAGCGCCAAAGTAAGGCACGCGGATAGACGAGCGGCGCGTGTGACCCAGCGCGGCCAGGCGCTTGTCGGGAATGGTCTGCACCCCGTCGAGCACCGGCACGATAACGTGCTCTGCCGCGAGGTAGCGTTCCAGCGAGAGCAGCTTTGACAGCTTGCTCTTACGCGAGACGATGCAGCACCATCCTTCGCGGTAAGCGTCTGCGACTCCAGGTGCGCCGGCACCAGCACCTCGTCATTTGAGAGCACGAGATCGAGTCGGCCCCGGTCTAGATCGGCAAGTGCGGCATCGCTCCATGGAACGAAGTTGAACGCGATGCCCGGCGCAGAGGGTAGTACCTGAGTACACAAAAGCGGGCATAGCACCGAACAGACATTGTCCGGCCCGGTAAGGCGAAAACTGGCTTGTTCGGTGGCTGCGTTGAACGCGGGACGGCCAAGCAAGCCGTCAAGCTGGGGGAGGAGACGGTTCAGATCGGCCTGCAGCCGCGCTCCGGCTGGCGTTAGTTGATAGCCTCCGACTACGAACCAGCAGATCGTCGTTGAAGAGCACTCTCAGTCGCTGGAGGGTACGGCTGGCTGAGGAGAAGCCGCTTCGCAGCCGCAGAGATGTTCAACTCCTCCGCGAAGACGGTGAAGGCAATCAAAAAGGTTAAGATCAGCTTGTCGAAGTTGCTTCCAGCGCATGTTGGCTATTCATTTTATGCATGATTCGCATAGATATTCCAACCATCTCTACTGCATGCGATATATCGCAAAGGAGTCACGAAATGAAAGTTGAAAAGCTTAAAGGGAAAAAGGTTGTGGTACTCGGCGGGACGTCGGGACTCGGACTAGCTGCGGCGAAGGCAGCGGCCGCTGAAGGTGCGCACGTCGTGGTTTGCTCGCGTCACCGTGCAAATGTTGACAAGGCACTCCTGGAACTGCCGTCCAACGCCGAGGGTGCAGCGCTGGACGTCACTGACGAGGGTGCGCTGCAGCAATTTTTCGCCGGACTGAATGGACTCGATCACCTGATCTACGCGCCGGTGATGCTCTGCCAGCGTCCGTCTCCACGACAGCCGAAGCCCGCAGCTTCTTCGAGGTTAGGTTCTGGGGAACCTACATGGCCGCCAAGGCTGCGTTCCCCTACATTCCTACCGGAGGATCGGTCACGCTTACAAATGGAGTCCTCGCGCAGCGTCCATGGAAGGGGTGGAGCACCGGCTCGGCCGTAGCAGGAGCCGTGGAAGCGCTGACTCGTGGTCTCGCCCTGGACATGGCGCCGATTCGCGTCAACGCCGTATGCGCCGGTGTGGTGAGGACTGCCCTGTGGAGTGGGATGGACGAGGCGGCTCGTGATGCCATGTACGCACAGCTGGCAGGCACCCTGCCACTGGGCCGAGTCGGAGAGGCCGACGACATCGCGGAGGCATACCTCTATCTGATGAAGTCAGACTTCAGCACTGGCCAGATCATCGTCGTCGATGGAGGCGCAGTAATCGCCTGAAGGAGCTTGTCGACAGAGTCAGAAACGGAGAATACCCGGAGCGCGTTGACAGTGACCGTCAGCGTGCGTCCGGGTATTCTCTTCGTTTGAGACAGCCTTCGAATCGGCTAGGCGACAAATCGACTAGGCGACGACTTCGATGCCCATGGAGCGGGCAGTGCCGCGGATGGTCTTCGATGCCGCCTCGACCGATGCCGCGTTCATGTCCGGCATCTTCTGGGTAGCGATCTCGCGGATCTGCTTCTCGGTCACCTTGCCCAGCTTCTCCTTGTTAGGAGTTCCTGAGCCCTTGGCGATGCCGGCAGCCTTGAGCAGAAGCACAGGGGCCGGAGGCGTCTTGGTGATGAAGCTGAAGGTGCGATCCGCGTAAACGCTGATCACGACCGGGATGGTAAGACCGGCCAGGTCAGGTGCCTTGGTGCGTTCGTTGAACTGCTTGCAGAACTCCATGATGTTGACCTGGGCCTGACCGAGGGCGGGGCCGACGGGAGGTGCAGGGGTGGCCTTGCCGGCCATGATCTGAAGCTTGACGTATCCAGTGATCTTCTTCGGTGCCATTGCGGTAAATCCTCTTTATGCTTCTAGCGGCAGGCTCGGCCCGCTGCTGAATGGGTGATACAAAACTCTGTCCTCCTGCTCTCGCAGGGAGGTTTACTCCTCGACCTTGTCCACCTTCGAGAACTCGATCTCGACTGGAGTGGAGCGGCCAAAGATGCTGACCATGACCTTCAACGTCTGGCGGTCTTCGTTGACGTCGTCCACCGTGCCGGTGAAGTTGGCGAATGGGCCCTCGTTGATGCGAACCTGCTCGCCCTTGTCGAATTTGATCTTCATCGACGGCTTGTCCTTCGACGCATCGGACCGGAAGAGGATGGAGCTGACCTCCTGCTCGGAGAGCGCAACGGGATTATCGCCAGTCCCAAGGAAGCCGGTGACCCGAGGCGTGTTCTTGATGACGTGCCAGAGATCGTTGTCGAGCTCCATCTCCACAAGGACATAACCTGGCAGGAAGACGCGCTCGATGGTGTACTTCTTGCCGTTGCGCAGCTCGGTGACGGGCTCAGTCGGGATCATGATGCGACCGATGCGATTCTGCAGGCCGAAGGCGGTGATGCGGCTCTCGAGCGATTCACGAACCTTGCGCTCGAAGCCGGAGTAGGCGTGGATGATGTACCACTTGAAGTTCTCGTTGACAGGCGGGGCGAGCTGATCTGTCGGCTGCTCGGTGGACGGCTCGCCGCCGGCGTTAATCGCCTCAGTGTTTTGCTCTTCCGGGTTCTGCTCTTCTGCCGCCATCGTTGTGCCTTCTTCGCGCATCGGTCTGCTTCTCTCTACGGGTGCTGCTGAACTCTATGTAAGTCTTACTTAGTCAGGCGATGCAATAACGCTTCAATCCCGCGGCCGATGATGTTGTCCACGAGCCAGAAGTACGCTGCAAAGATGAAGACCGTTACGATGACGATCGTTGTCGTCGACTGAACCTCTGCGCGCGAGGGCGTGATGACCTTGCGCATCTCGCTGCGGACGTCTTTCAAAAAACTGCTGAGGCGCTCTGGCAGCGACTTCAACTGCTGTAACCCAGTGCCGGGCTGTTCCGCTACTGCTATTGTCTTCGCCATCGTACTGCCTCAAAGCCTTCATATGCTGAGTAACTGTTCCGCTTCACTATTGTCTCCCGGACTCAGGGGCCGGGCAAACTGGCGGGGGAGCTCGGATTCGAACCGAGAAGTTCGGTTTTGGAGACCGACAGTTTAACCGTTGAGCTTACTCCCCCGTGTGACAGAATGAGGCAGGCAGCCCTCACTCCCAATCCGGATGGAGACTACTTCGTTTCTTTGTGATCCGTGTGCTTGCGGCAGGTATTGCAGAACTTCGAGAACTCAAGGCGGCCCGTGGTCGTCTTCTTGTTCTTCGTCGTCGAGTAGTTCCTGTTTTTGCACTCAGGGCACTGCAGTGTAATAATTTCGCGCATCTCTTTATCCTAACCGATTTCGAGGCCGTCCATACTCCCGCCCCAAAATCCTTTATTTTGAATAGCTAAACCCAAGGACGGGATAGAAATCTGTCCCGTCCTTGAGTTCCGTTTACTTGATGATCTCGGAGATGGTTCCAGCGCCTACGGTCCTTCCGCCCTCGCGGATGGCGAAGCGCAGGCCCTTCTCCATGGCCACCGGGGTGTGCAGCGTGATCTCCAGCTGGATGTTGTCGCCCGGCATCACCATCTCGGTTCCCTCAGGCAGCTTCG
>JAOAPB010000014.1 GCA_025462645.1 Edaphobacter sp.
GCGATCGGTGTGATCCTGGGGTTCCGGAACCAGTCGTCGTATGCGCGCTGGTGGGAGGCGAGGACGCTGTGGGGCGCGATCGTGAACAACTCCCGAAGCTGGGGGCGGCAGGTCGTGACGACGTTGCGGACCGACGCTTCGAGCGAGACCGCCGAGCTGAAGACGATGCAGCAGCGTCTGGTCTATCACCAGATCGCGTATGTCCACGCCCTGCGGCAGCACCTGAGGCAGCTGGAGCCCTGGGAGGAGCTGATGCCCCTGCTGAAGGAGCCGGAGCTGAGTGCACTGCGGGACGAGAAGAATATTCCAGTGGCATTGCAGCGGCAGATGGGCGATCTGCTACAGGAGTGCAAGTGCCGAGGATGGGTGGATGGATGGCAGTGGCGGGCGATGGATGAGAGCTTGAACGACCTGGCGGATGCACAGGGGGGAGCCGAGCGGATCAAGAACACCCCGATGCCGAAGCAGTATGACTACTTTCCGCAGCTGTTTGTCCACATCTACTGCGTGCTGCTGCCGCTGGCACTGGTGACGAATATGGGATGGTTCACGCCGCTGGGGTCGACGCTGGTGGGGTTTATTTTTCTGGCACTGGATAAAATCGGACGGGATCTTGAAGATCCGTTCGACAACACGATCTATGACGTTCCGCTGACCTCGATTACAAGGGCGATTGAGGTGAACCTGCGGCAGATGCTTGGGGAGACCGTGCTGCCGCAACCGGAGAGGCCCGTGCACGGGGTGCTCTGGTAGACAGGGTTGGGACTTCAGCGAACACCCTCAACTTGTTCTGCTTGCGTGGTTGCGTCGGAGCCGTGCAGCTTTACCAGCTTGTTGTATATGCCAAGAATGAGGAAGGGTGCAGCCCACTGTCCGACGAACAGAGCAGCATGATCCTTTTTGGCAATCTTGAAGCTTAGCGAGACAGCCATGGAAGTCAAAGCGGCTGCGAGATAGGCGCTTGAAGGCACCTTCGATGTCACTTTTTCTATAGCTGCGGTTACCTGGTCTTCCTGAGCTTCACCCTGAGTTACGCGGTAGTCGGTCATGAACAATCTCCTTAGGCCCCTGGGGCACTTATAGAGGTAGGATGCCGGAAACCCGGTACTCGGCGGGGGATTATGAGTCCACGAGCGGATTCTGTGTCGCGCGTAGAGACAGGGCGGACTTTGTTGTTCGGGGCCGCTTACAACCACTTCAGCCTGCGAAGAATGAACAGAAGGAGCGCCGTGCTGAGGATGGTCATGCCTCCTACGTAGAGTGCGCCGTGGGGGGACTCTTCGAAGGGCATTCCTTTGAGGTTCATCCCGTAGATTCCGGAGATGGCCAGTGCGGGCAGCGCGATGGTGCCCAGAACGGTGAGGACCTTCATGACCTCGTTGGTGCGGTTGGCTACGCTCGAGAGGTAGATGTCGAGCGTGTTGTTGAGCAGGTCGCGTTGGGTCTCGACGGAGTCGAGGAGGCGGGCGACGTGGTCGTAGGTGTCGCGGATATAGAGCTGGTGCTCGGCGTCGATGATGGAGTTGGGGTCGCGCTGGAGGTGGAGCGCGGCGTCGCGGGTGTTGACCAGGACGCGGCGGAGATCGATGAGCTCGCGCTTGATGGCGAAGACCTGTTGCAGAATCTCGGGCGAGGGCGAGTCGAAGACCTTGTCCTCGAGCTTGTCGATTCTGTCGTCGAAGTGGTCGATGGCGGGAAAGTAGAGGTCGACGACGGTGTCGAGGATGAGGTAGACGAGCCTGCCGGGGTGCTCGTCGTCGCCGTCGCGGCGGGCTCGCTGCAGGGCTTCGCGAGTGGCGGGGCAGGTGGGGTCGGACACGGTGATGAGGAAGTCCTTGCCGGCGAAGACGTCGATGGTGCTGAAGGTGGGCATGGACTCGGACGGTGCGTCGGGGTCGGGCTTGAGGTAGATGGGCTTGAAGACGGCGAAGGTGTAGTTCGGGCCGGAGTCCACCTTGACGCTCTCGTCGGGGCTGCGGGCGTCCTCGATGTGGAGAGGATGGAGGTTGTACTGCTTGGCCAGTTCGTCGAGCTTGGGATCGTTCGCGTCCTCGAGTTGATACCAGGGCATAGGTGTCCTTTATTTGTTCTTTCCGGCGGAGACGAAGGCAATCGCTTCTTGGAAGAGAGCCAGGTCCTTCTTGTAGTCAGATGGCCTGGCGTGATTGAGGAGGATCCACTCCTTCATGGTCCTCTTACCCATAGTGAGCGGGATGACGTCTTCTCTTTGCAAAAGATCGTCAATTCTTTCCCTGGGAAGCTTCAACGCAACCCCGCCACCCTTGCGGGTGAAGGCGAAGATTTTTTTATTGGTCAGGAAGGTGGCGTGGGCTTCAGTCCTCTCCTCGGCTACGCCGGGAACGGTCGCAAGGAGTTTGGAGAGGGCGATGATGAGGTCAGCGTCCGGCATGGGTCTCCCTTTCTCGATCATGGTAACGTCCTCCCTTTCTTTCTTTGAAGGGGATACCTCGCCTCGGCATTTGAACGTAAGCTTATTTAATCAATAGCTTATGGAAATATACTTAGCTAACCCCCATTTATTTCCGCGAGTGCTACCAGGCCCGGCAGGAACAACAGCCCGGGCAAGAACAGGCAACAGCAAAGACGGTGGGGATCGGTTGTTGGAAGGTACGGGCGGTTATGGCGAATCAAGACCTTCGGGATCCTTCGCTCCGCTCAGGATGACGGCTGAAACAAACAACGGCAACAGCAACGATAACTGCAACAGCAAGGACACCGGCGACGGCAACGGCAATAGCGACGACAACGCTGCGGCTGAGTATCCGGATTATCGGGTGGAAGTCTTATTGCGTCCAGAGTTGCATTTGAAACGTCTATTGCTGATACAGCTCACCTATTTTGGAAAGAGAGACTTCACCCGATGCATAGCAGGTGCCGTGTACGTGTATTTGCATTTCTTTTGGCTGTTTTGAGTCTTCAACTGTCTGCCGGGCCGTCTGCCCTGGCGCAGAGCTCTGCGACCGCCTATGACCCGACGAAGACGTTCGCCCCGTTGACGCTGCCCGATCCGGTGAATGCGTACCGCTCGAGCAATGGAGCGCCGGGGCCGAGCTATTGGCAGAACGAGGCCGACTATGAGCTGCACCCCGAGCTGGATACAGCGGCCAGGCAGCTGAGGGCGACCGAGATCATCACCTACACGAACAACAGCCCGGATGTGCTGCCCAGCCTTTGGCTGCATGTGGAGCAGAACATCTATCGGAAGGACTCCCGGGCGAGGCTGGCGAGCGGGGCTGCTGCTCGTGGGAGACGCGGCGCTGAAGAGACCGGGCCGCGACCATCCTCTGACGGCTACACCTTCGATTCGGTGGAGGTGGAGGCGGGCAAGACGACGGTAAAGGCGGAGTATGTGATCGCCGATACGCGCATGCAGATTCGGCTGGCAGAGCCTCTGAAGGGGCATGGCGGACAGGTGAAGATTCACATCAAGTACCACTACCAGATTCCCGGCGTGTGGGGAGGAAGGACGTCGTGGGGCAAGAGCGAGAAGGGCGAGATCTACGATATGGCGCAGTGGTATCCGCGGATGTGCGTGTACGACGACCTGCGCGGGTGGGACACGCTGCCCTATCTCGGCGCGGAGTTCTACCTGGAGTATGGGCACTTCGACTACTACGTGACGGCTCCGTCGGAGATGATCATCGCAGGCTCGGGCGAGTTGGTGAATCCGAAGGACGTGTTGACCGCAACACAGATAGCTCGGCTGGAGCAGGCGCGGAACAGCGACAAGACGGTGTACATCCGGACTCCTGCGGAGGTGGGCGATCCCGCGAGCAGACCGAAGCAGGGTGGGACGCTGACTTGGCACTTCCACATGGACCATACGCGCGATGTGGCCTGGAGCGCGTCGCCGGTGTTCGTTTGGGACGCGGCGAAGATCAACCTGCCGGATAGGAAGAAGTCGCTGGCGATGAGCGTGTATCCGCCGGAGAGCGTGGGAGAGGATGCGTGGACCCGGTCGACCGAGTATGTGAAGAACTCGGTGGAGAACTTCTCGAAGCGGTGGTATCCGTACCCTTATCCGGCGGCGATCAACGTGGCCGGGTTCTCGACGGGCATGGAGTATCCGGGGATTGTGTTCGACGGTATTCCGGACAAGGGCAGCTTCCTGTTCTGGGTGACGGCGCATGAGATCGGGCATGACTGGTTCCCGATGATCGTGGGCTCGAACGAGCGGCGGAATGCCTTTATGGACGAGGGGTTCAACACATTCATCGACATCTTCGAGTCCGATGAGTACGCGGGGGGCAAGTATGGGCCGAAGCGCGACTCGGAGTATTCGGCCGGGGGCGAGCCGCAGGACATGATCCTGAAGGTGATCGACGAGCCGGCTGCACCGCCGGTTCTCTTCCCTGCCGATGGCTATACGGGACGGCTCGGGCACCCGGTGAGCTACTTCAAGGGAGCGTACGGGATGGTGCTGCTGCGCGAGCAGATCCTGGGGCCGGAGCGGTTCGACTGGGCCTTCCGGAAGTACACCAGGGACTGGGCGTACAAGCATCCTTCTCCGTCGGACTTCTTCCGCGCGATGCAGAGCGAAGGAGGCGAAGACCTGGGCTGGTTCTGGCGCGGGTGGTACATGCATAACTGGAAGTTTGATCTGGCTGTACAGAAGATCGACGGCGCCACCCTGACGATTGCGAACAAAGGTCAATTGCTACTGCCCGCGACGGTGGAGGTGAAGTTCAAGGACGGCACCTCGACTCGAACGAAGCTGCCGGTGGAGACCTGGCTGAGCAAGGGCGAGTATGTCTGGTCGTCGGAGGACAAGAAGCCGATCGGCTCGGTGGTGATCGATCCGGATCATGTGTTGCCGGATGACGACCGGAGCAATAACTCGAAGTCGGCTGAGTAAAGATGCCCGCGGCCTGACGAGTTGTCAGGGCTGCGAGTCGTGAGTGCTGTCTTCGTCCGATGCGGTCTGTGTTGGGTCGTCCTCTTCGACCCAGCGCAGGCCGCATTTGCCGCAGTGCCAGGACTCGGAGCCGCGTGAGAGCGGAAGCGAGAACAGGTATAGCGAGATGAGAGCGGCTTTGCGGCCCTGACGCTCCCACGCGATGTCGGTGGAGTTGCAGCGGGGGCAATGGGGCTGTTCGAAGCCGGGCTGGTCTGGAATATCGATGGAGTCGGGGATCGGCTGGGCAAGGATCGCCTCTGCCGCTTCAACGTCTGCCGCTGCAACCTGAAGACGTATTCCACCGACGAGGTTGGACATCTGCCAGTCGAGGCGGACGAGGTTTTCATCCTTGAGGAAGCAGAAGATGCCTGAAGACTCGATAACCGCACGAGCCACGATAGCTTCGGAGAGATCGCGATAGCGGCGGATGGTTACGAGGTCGCGGTACTCGGGTGGGGTGTCGTCGAGAGGCGGTGGCGGTTCGGTGAACCCGAGGCCACGCCTGCTGAACTCAGCCTCAAGAGCGAAGCGCGCCTCTTCGATCAACGTGTGCCAGTCGGCGGCGAGCTCGCGCAGCTCAAGCTCGGACATGGGGCGGTAGAGATCGGCGAAGGTGGGTTCGGGCCCGTGATGGAAGATGTTCGCCACGCCTCGCGATGGTAGCAGAGGCTAGCCTCTAGGGGTTCCGCGCCCCTGTCCCTGTTCGATGTGCGTCATCTCGCCGTCGCGCATGTGGAGGATGCGGTCGGCGATCTGGGCGGCCTCGGGGTTGTGGGTGATCATCAGGACGGTCTGGTGGAGCTCGCGGCTGGACTGATGAAGCATGTTGAGGACGGCATCGGAGTTTTTGGTGTCGAGGTTGCCGGTGGGCTCGTCGGCCAGCACAATGGCGGGGCGGTTGATGAGAGCGCGCGCGATGGCGACACGCTGCTGCTCGCCTCCTGACAACTCGCTGGGCCGGTGTTCGAGGCGGCCTTCTATGCCTAGCATCTGGGTGAGGTGGTTCAGCAGAGGCTGGTCGATCTCCTTCTTCTGGGCTGCTCCGAGGTTGGCGATGTCGTGGGCGATCTCGATGTTTCCCATCGCGGAGAGCGTGGGGAGCAGGTTGAAGCGCTGGAAGACGAAGCCGATCTTGGCGCGGCGCATCTTGGTGCGTTCGCCGTCGGTGAGCTTGGCGAAGTCGACGCCGTCGATCGTGACGGAGCCGCTGCTGGCATGCGTGAGGCCGCCGAGGATATAGAAGAGGGTCGATTTGCCGGAGCCGGAGGGGCCGACGATGGCGACGAACTCGCCGGGCTCGATCGCAAAGCTGACCTTGCGGAGGGCAGGGACTTCGAGTTTGCCAGAGCGGTAGGTTTTGCCGAGGTCCTGCGCGAGAATGATGGATGACATGAGTTACTTCGAGTTTATCGTGAGTGGGGTTTTGGCATGAGTTTTTGGGAGCTTCTTCTTTTGGCGCTGGTGGGGTGGACGGGCGTGGGAGCTCTGGGCGTAGCTCTATCGATGCGTCAGGGGCAGCGGACGAAGGTATGGCGGCATCTGGCCTGGATCGTCGGGGTCTGGGTTGTCTATCTTGCGGCTCTGGCCGGGACCTCGCTACTGCAGCCGCAGAGAGTTGTGGCGATGGGGCAGGAGCAGTGCTTCGACGATATGTGCTTTGCGGTGACAGGAGCCGAGGAGGTTCCGGGGTTCCTGATTCACGATGGCAGCCGGCTGCTACGGGTGTCGGTGCGGATATCCAACCGTGGACGCGGAAGGACACAGAGCGAGGGATTGATACAGGCCTACCTGGTGGACGCCCAGGGGCGAAGATGGGAGGAGTCGCCCGGCATCTCCGGAGTGCGACTGACGGCCAGGGTAACGGCGGGTTCTTCCGTTGTGAGCGAGCCGGTGTTCAAGGTGGCAAAGGACGCGTCTGGGCTTGAACTGATTTTTACGCACGGATGGAAGCAGCCGGGGATATTGATGATGGGGGCTCCGGATAGTTTGTGGCACAAGAGGACGGTGGTGCCGCTGGGACGATGATGGGAGCCGGCTACGATAGGAGCGGACTAAGGCAATTCAATCATCGCCGGTCTCGCTCGGTCGAATTCCGGATGATTCCGATGAAACGCAGATCTGGCAAGAGACCTAAATGGAAGCAAACAAACATCAACGAAAGAACATGGTTTTCCTCAAATCATGCAAAGTGCTGCATTGCCCAAATGCCAAAGAGCCGATTTCCTTTGAATTGTTGCCCGGGAGATTGGAAACCTAATTGCACGTACGGTCTCCGTCGTTGGTGAAGTACTCTCCCCTTGGGTCACGGGCTCTATCTACTGAATTTTTTACCTATCCGAAGTAGAGAGGATCGTAAGTACTTTGAAGGGCTCCCACGTATGCCTTGGATTTTAGAACGACTTTTTTAGAACGCGACTGACTCGTAAGACCAGTCTTTTCGCATGTCTCCTTTTGAAGTTCGCTGATTTTTACTCAGCTTGAGTTGAAGCCCTCGCACAACTTGTGCGCGCTCCATTTTTGAGCCTCGTCCCTGGAGGCGCAAGGAGCCGCGTCTGATGGCCACTACGCAGTCCATGTGGATCTGCGCATGCGGTCGTGCTCGTCTAACCATGCCAATGGAGGCAGCAGTGAACAAACTTATTTGCACCCTTATGACAGCTTCGGTTCTCTCTGGAGGCGTAGCTTTTAGCCAGGCGAACCATAAGGCATCCCCAAAACAGAGCAAGCCCCAGGCGATCAGTGACAAGCAGATGGACAACGTCACTGCGGGACAGACTGAAACCTCTTCAAGCGCCGGGTCGATTGCCGCGAACAACTCGAGGGTAACGACAACCACCGACGGAACCGTCAATCTCTCGGGCAGTACGCTGAGCGGAGCTGCCGGGATCAACATCGTCAATTCAGCCGACAGCGCGGTTGCGAACGGCGTGAATGTCTATAACGGAAGTCTGACGACCCAGGGCTCCAACAGCGGAGCCGCTGTCAACCAGCTCAACAATGTCGACCAGTCTCAGGCGACGTCGGCATCTCTCAGCGGATACTCCCGTGGAGCCAACAGCCAGCTGGACGACACCCAGACGTCGGATGTGACGAAGAGCAGCAGCAGCTCCTCGAGTCTCGATGCCGCCTTCAACCACACGGCGAGCCAGACCGAGACAGAGACGGACAACAGGTCGAAGAGCAGCAGCGCAACGCACAGCTTGACCTCCTCGAAGACCGCAGCTCAGCAGGCAAGCGCCAGCAAGACCTCTGCCTCCTCTGAGACCTCTTCTGCTTCGAACAACGCGAGCAGGTCGAACTCCACGACAAATGCCTCGACGTCCAACAATGCGGCGCAGGCCAGTGACGTGAAGTCGGCTGCGGCCAACCAGACGGCCTCGGCGAACAAGGCCAGCACGAGCAACGATACGTCGACCTCGAGCTCCACAAACAGCGCCACGGCGAACGCCGCCAGGACCGCGAATGCGGCCAGCCAGAGCGCAGCGTCGACCTGGGACAATGGGCAGGGCCCAACCGAGAACGACGGATCGAACAAGTCGGCAGCGGCGAACAGCGCCAGCGCGTCCAATAGCGCGTCGGCCAGCAACTCCGCCAAGAATGCAGCAAGCGGCGATGCGGACACCTCCAACAGCGCCAGTCAGTCTGCAGCAGCCAATAACTCCGCCTCAAACAAGAGTTCGTCTTCGAACTCAGCCAAGACGGCGAATGCAACCACAAACTCCGCTTCCTCCAACGCCGCGCAGCACGCAGAGTCGGAGAGCGCAAACAAGGCCCAGCAGAGTGCTTCGAGCTCCAACAGTTCGAGCACGAACGCAGAGAACACCGCCAGGAGCAACTCGTCCACTCACAATACGAGCGAATCGACCAGCGAATCGACCACCACGACGGCGAGCCTGTCGACAAGGAAAGCCGACACCGAGTCCAGTCATGCCGTCAACAACCGCCACATCATCCACAATATCCAGGGCGCGGTCAGCTTCGACTCGGCCGATGCGAACAACATCGCCGTGGATGGCTCGACTGTGACGACAACCAACACCTACAGCGTTACGCTGGCCGGCACCGCCGAGCAGAACGCCAAGGGGATCAACCTCGTCAACGCAGCCGGCAGCATGGTTGCGAATGGCGTCAACATCGCCCGTACGACGAACATGAACTCAACCCCAACCCTGACCCAGGTCAACAACATCTCGCAGATTCACTAAAACGCGGCGGTAGAGCAGCCATCCGCACGATGGCTGCTCTATTTGCGCCTTTCTTTGCTTCAAGGAGGTTTTATGCGTCGCATCTTAGTGATAGCGAGTCTGGCTCTGCTCACGCAGGTGAGCATGGCCCAAACCGGGAGCAAGCCCGCGAGCAGATCCGCGAGCGCACCACTGACTGACGCCGCGCTGGATGGAGTGACAGCGGCGGGAGTCAGCGCAGGGATATCGGACGGAGTGGTGAAGTTTCAGGGACAGGTTCCGACCAGGAACGGCTTGGTCTCCAGCGCAGGCAGCATGGCGATACAGACCGGTCCGCTCACCGGGACCACCATGAGCACCCTCTCGTTGGACGGCAACGCCCAGCAAAATCTGAGTTCGCTGGTCAATATCAACGCCGTCAACTCCAAGATCAATGTGCTGCTGAACCTGAACGTTAACGTCAACTCGACTGTAGGAACGGTGCTGCAGTCGAACCTGAATGGGAAGCACTGATGAATCAACCGCGGTCCATTGCCGGACTTGTGGTGATAAGTCTTGGTCTCACTGTTGCCCCTATGCGCGCTCAGAGCGTTCGAGACGCGGAGGTGCAACAGGGGACCAAGAACATCCGCACCCTGAAGGAGATCCGGGGAGAGGGCGTCGTACGCCAGCGCTGGGATATGAGCTGTGGCGCAGCCGCACTCAGCACCCTGCTGACCTACGACTTCAAGGACTACACTCCCGAGACCGCTATCGTCGTGTGGATCCTGCATCGTGTCGACCCCGTTCGCGTGCGGGCACGAGGAGGCTTCTCGCTGCTCGACCTGAAACGCTTCGCTCAGGCGCGCGGATACCACGCTGAAGGCTTCAGCGGCATGTCGATCGAGGAGCTTGCGACACAGAAGACCTCCGTCATCACGCCCATCCGGATGAAGGGCTTCGATCACTTCGTCGTGGTAAAGGGTATAGCGAACGGCCATGTGATTCTTGCCGATCCGGGCTTCGGCAATCTGACGATGAAGGTCTCACGATTCCAGGAGCTGTGGAAGAACGGCATCGTCTTTATCGTTCATCCTCCGGACGAGAGGATGATCGGCGAAAGGAAGACGACGATCGCCTCGCGCATGGTGCCGGACGAGACCATCATCTCTCGCAAGATTGGAATCGGTGCTCCAAGTAACGCTCTGTACTGATTGGAAAGGGTGCCAGATGTCGCTGCAAAGACTGCTTCGATGCTTCCTTCTTCTATCTCTTGCCGGTTCCCTCGCTGCACAGACGGCTCCCGCTGCGCGTCCCGGCACTCCACCCCCGCCAGCAAGAGATCCTGTCGACCTGAAGCTGCAGGACGCGTTGCGGGAGCGCGATGCGATCATCCGCAATCTGCTGGAACGGGTTGCAGAGCTGGAGTGGCGGGTCAATGGTGGGTTTACCACCTCTCCCAAAGACTTGATCGTGACGAACCCTGCCTCCGAATCGGCGAGACGTCTCTCCTCCTCTGTGGTCAACTCCGTCGTGTCGAACTCGACCTACGATAACGAAGAGCGTCAGGCGACGGAGGCGCTCGACCAGGCCCTGATGGTGCGTGGCGGCCTGCTGCTGCCTCCGGGAATGCTGGAGATCGACAACACGACCTCGTACTTCAGCGCCTCCTCCGACCATGTCAGCATCAACGGTTTCGCGTTGCTCCCCATCCTTGTGGTGGGCGACATCACCTCGCAGCGTGTTCGCAAAGACATCGTCATGCCGTCGCTCACGACACGGCTCGGCCTGCCGCACAAGTTCCAGTTCGACTTCAGGGTTCCCTATGGCTACGAGCTGTTTCGCACCGTCGACGCGAACAACGTGGAGACCTCCAGCAGCAGCTTCGGCCTCGGCGATATAGAGTTCGGCCTCTCGCGCCAGTTGGCCTCGGAGCATCGACGCCTCCCCGATATGCTCGCCAACATGCGCTTCAAGACGACCACCGGAAAAGACCCCTTCAATCTGGGCAGCAGCCAGACGGCGCTGGGCTCCGGATTCTATGGGCTCCAGGGAAATCTGACGATGGCCAAGTCGAGCGATCCGGTGGTCTTCTTCGGCAACCTGTCGTACACCGCGAACCTCAGGGGGACCCACTCGGTCTCCGCCAACGATCCGGAGAATCCGGACCTGATGGTTCCCGGGCACTTCAAGCCGGGAGATTCGGCGGGCTTCCAGATAGGCTCCATCCTCGCGCTGAACCCCGAGACCTCGATGACGGTCGGCTGGGATCAGCGCTTCACCCGCGCCACGACGTTGAACGGAGTTACCGTACCGGCGTCGTATCTGGTGGAGGGCAGTCTGCGGCTCGGCACCACCTATCTCTATGCTCCGGGACGAACGGTGGACCTGAGCTTTGGCGTAGGCCTGACTCCGGATACACCTAACCTTCAGTTCTCCGTCGGCTTCCCCTTCCGCACGTCGCTCTGGCACCCGAAGGCAAGCCACCTATCTAGTGAGACAAGATAGCCGACGATTGAAGAGAGCCAGACGATCAGGCCGGAGGCGTAGCGTCGGACGGCTCAAACTGCCGCAGGGCTTGGCATACCTCGTCGTCCGTGGTCTGGCTGAAGTCATCGTAGAACTGACCGATTGCAGCGAGCTTACGCGGCATGTAGGCGCAGACGAGCTCGTCCGCTTCGGGGCGGAGCATGTCGAGCGCCTCCTGGGAGGCGACCGGGACAGCGACGACGATGCGTGCGGGCTGTTGCTGATGGGCGCTGCGGACAGCGGCCAGCATGGTGTAGCCGGTGGCAAGGCCGTCGTCGACGAGGATGATGGTCTTTCCCGTAACCAGGAGCGGCGGGCGGGTACCGCGATAGGCGCGCTCGCGGCGCAGAAGCTCCTCCTGCTCGCAGGCGATGGCGGAGTCGATAGCAGCCTGAGTGATCTTGCCCGAGTCGATAATCTCCTGATGCAGAACGACGAGGCCACCTGCGGCGACGGCTCCCATGGCTAACTCGGGTTCGCCGGGGGCGGAGAGCTTGTGGACAAGGAAGATGTCGAGCGGGAGGGCGAGGGCACGAGCCAGGGCAGCAGCCACGGGCACACCCCCACGCGGAAGCGCAAGGAGGAGTGTCTGCGGCTGGCCTAGATACTGTGTGAGCTGCTCGGCGAGGAGTTCGCCCGCGTGTTTGCGGTCGCGAAACATGAGGGTTAGATGCTGACACGGGTTGCGCGGGATTGCATCACCTTCGCGGTGGGAGTTTGCACTCGTGGCGGTTCAGGCCGGAGTACCGCCCATCAGCAGGGAGTAGAGGGTTATCTCTTCGAGGAAGCTGATCTCGAGCCGGACAGAGATGATCTCGCCCAGGTCGGCCGCGGTGGTATGGTGCTTGCGGCACATACAGACGTCGGTGAGCGCGAGGTGACCGGAGCGGGTGAGTTCCAGGCCCGAGGAGACGATGGAGGCATAGAGATCGATGATGGCACGGAGCTGGATCTCGATGTGGAACTCCATCGTCGTGGGCGATAGAGTCTTGCGATCGAGGATCCATCCGCCGCAGTCGGCGAAGGCATCGGTCAGGGTAGGGAGCAGCCCCTGACGCTCTTCGTAGCTGAAGCCCTGAATGTCTAGGGGTTGCATTGCGTGGTCTAGCCGCCGCGGCTGGAAGCATCTGCCGATAGCTCCTTCATCGGAGGCAGGAGCCGGAACCGTGATGGGTCGGCTGGTACGGTGGTCATGTGACGGATGGGGGTACCCGATGGGTACTATCGCCGTGACGTTGGTTTTTCGCCGGCGTTCTGAATAAGTCTAAGTTGTATAGGAGGATGGTAGATGCGAGGTGCAGGATGGTGCTTGGGCTAGGGACGGACCTGATCGAGATTGAGCGGGTGCAACAGAGTATCGACCAGTATGGCGAGCGGTTTCTGCATCGGGTGTTTACCGAGGGCGAGATCGCCTTCTGCCAGCGCAAGAAAAAACACTCCGCAGAGAGCTTCGCGGCTCGGTTTGCCGCCAAAGAGGCGGGGGCCAAGGCTCTCGGGACGGGGATCAGCCGCGGGGTGAGCTGGAAGGAGATAGAGGTAAGGCGGGAGCATGGGGAGCGGCCCACACTACACTTCAGCGGCCGGGCGGAGGAGCGGGCACAGGAGATGGGCGTGCGGAATGTGCAGTTAAGCCTGACCCATAGCCGGGAGGTGGCGATGGCGATGGTGATCGTAGAGGGCTGACCCGGGCACTACGGTATTGAAACCAATGGTATGGTTTAGGCATCCATTGAAGACAAAGCACTTTTATACTGTCGCGGCATTTGCAATACCGGTACGGAATGACGGATAGGCTGATGTATCCTCCTGTTACCGGACATCCTGCCGCGTTTACGTCGAAGGCAGGCATAGGCAGGCTCATTTTGCCATGCTGTGTTGTATCCCTGAACGAGAGATTTTGAAGGAGAGCTATGCCCAGCCAGCAGGAGGTCAGATGGTCGCAGTTGAAGGTGGGCGTAATTGTACTGATTGCAAGCATCATCCTGGTGACTCTGCTATTCCTGATGACGAGCTCGTCGGGGTTGGGGATCCTGTCGCATAAACTTACAGTTACGACCTATTTTGAGAACTCGGCGGGCCTGAAGGTAGGCGCCGCGGTGAACCTGCAGGGCGTGACCATCGGGACGGTGAAGAGCGTAACGGTGGTGAACGCGCCGGATCGCAAGCTGACGCCGGTAAAGGTCGTCATGAAACTCAACGAAAAGTTTCAGCCGGAGCTGAAGAAAGACTCCAAAGCCTCGCTAGCGACGGTAGGGGTACTGGGCGACACGGTGGTGGACATCAACAGCCAGTTCGCCGTGGGACCTCCGCTGCAGGATGAGGATGAGCTGAAGACAACCGAGACGCCGAGCCTGACCGATGTGGTGAAGGCGAGCCAGGGGACCATCGAGAGCCTGAACGTGATTCTCGCGAAGATGAACGTGATCGTCGACAACCTGCAGTCGGGCAAGGGCTCGGTCGGGCAGTTGATCAACAATCCCGACCTCTACAACAAGGCGAATAATACGGTCGACGAGCTGCTGAAGCTCGAGAAGAACCTGAACAATGGACGTGGCTCCATCGGCAAGCTGATGACCGACGATACGATGTACAACCGTCTGAACAGCGCCGCCGGAAAGCTCGAGAACATAGCCACTGCTTTGGACAGCGGCAAGGGGACGGCGGGCAAGCTGCTGAAGGACGAGACGTTGTACAACAATCTGAACTCGACGCTGGTGCACGCCAACAGCATCATGGCCGACGCGGATGCGGGTAAGGGCGGGCTGGGATTGATGCTGAAGGATCCGAAGTTCCGCAAGGACCTGAGCGATACGCTGACCCAGGTAAATACGCTGGTCTCTGGTTTGAACGACGGCCGGGGCACGCTGGGTAAGCTGGCCACCGACGATGCCGCCTACACGAATCTCAACAATCTGCTGACCGAGAGCACGAACCTGGTGACGACGATTCGTAAGGATCCAAAGAAGTATCTGACCATTCACCTGAAGATCTTTTGATCCTGCACGAAAAGTAGAAAAAATGTGACGAGAGGGTCCGGGCGGTCGCCTGGACCCTCTTTTTATGGTTGGAAGTGGTTAAGGTTTAATCGAGGGGCATCTACCGCTTGCCGCGCAGCAAAAAAACCTTGCGTTTCCGAGGGGCAAGTGTACGTTTATCTTGTTTCAGAGGCTTCCCTTCCATTGCGACCCTGGTTTTACGAGGAGAACCATGATCTTTAAATCTGTTGCTTCATTGCTCGTCCTGTCCAGCGGTATCTGCCTCGGGCAATCCTCTGTCGCCGTGGATTTGCCCGGCGGCCCGACATCGGTGCCGAAGACGCCTGTCAGCTTCGACCTTTCGGCTATCGATAAGACCGCGGATCCCTGCACGGACTTCTACGCCTATGCCTGTGGAAACTGGAAGAAGAACAATCCGATCCCGTCGGACCAGACGCGGTGGGGACGATTCAACGAGCTGGCGGAGCGGAACAACTATCTTCTCTATGCGGATCTGAAGGCAGCCGCCGATGCGCCCACGACTCCCCTGCAAAAGAAGTATGGGGATTACTTTGCCGCATGCATGAATATCGATCTGGCCGATAAGCTGGGGGCAAAGCCGATTGAGTCTCCCCTTAATACGATCGCCGCATGGAACGACAAGAAGACGATAGCGACGCTGCTGGGTGTGATGGAGCATAAGTATGGGCAGAACTACTTCTTCGGCTTCTCGTCCACCCAGGACCAGAAGGATTCGACACAACAGATCGGCGAAGTCGACCAGGAGGGCCTCGGTTTGCCGGATCGCGACTACTACCTGAATACCGACGAGCGATCGAAGGCCCTGCGCGCACAGTATGTGGAGCACGTGACGAAGATGTTCACGCTGCTGGGCGATACTCCGGAGCAGGCCGCAGACGAGGCCAGGAGCGTGATGACGCTGGAGACTGCGCTGGCGCAGGGTTCCATGTCGCGTGTGGACAGACGCACCCCGGCGAACGTGTATCACATCAGGACGATCGCCGAGCTGCAGACGATGACGCCCGGCTTCGACTGGAAGGTCTTCCTGGCAGCGAACAACCAAGGCGGCCTGAAGTCGCTGAACGTCACCTCGCCCGAGTTCTTCAAGACGATGAATCAGCAGATCGACACAACGGACATCAAGGCGCTGAAGAGCTATCTGCGTTGGCATACCGTCCACCGTTTCGCTCCGAATCTCAGCAACGCCTTCGTCCAGGAGAACTTCAACTTCTACGCCGCAACCCTGGCTGGACAGAAAGAGCTGGCTCCCCGCTGGAAGCGCTGCACCGCCGCAACCGACCGCGCCCTCGGCGAGGCCGTAGGACAGGATTGGGTCGCCAAGAACTTCCCTCCCGCCGCCAAGGACAACATGGAGAAGCTGGTCCATGCCCTCGAGGCCGCGCTCGATGAGGACATCAAGCACCTGGACTGGATGAGCGATGAGACCAAAGCCGAGGCGAAGAAGAAGCTGGACGCCTTCCGCGACAAGATCGGCTATCCGGAGAAGTGGCGCGACTACTCCTCGGTGATGGTCAAGCGTGATGACGCCGTGGGCAACGTTCAGCGCATCGCCCTCTTCGACGACCGCCGCGAGCTCGATAAGATCGGCAGGCCGGTCGACGAAAAAGATTGGGTCATGACGCCTCCCACGGTCAACGCCTACTACAACCCCGCACAGAACGACATCAACTTCCCCGCCGGAATCCTGCAGCCTCCGTTCTACGACTTCAAGATCGATCCAGCGGTGAACTTCGGAGGCATCGGCGTGGTGATCGGCCATGAGATGACGCATGGCTTCGACGACCGGGGCAGCCAGTTCGACCCGCAGGGCAATGTGCGGATGTGGTGGACCGCCGAGGACAAGAAGAAGTTCAAAGAGCGGACCGACTGCGAGGTCAAGGAGTATGGCGACTTTGAAGTAGCCCCCGGCCAGAAGCTGAACGGCAAGCTGACGCTGGGCGAAAATACGGCGGACAACGGCGGCCTGCACATCGCCTACGCCGCGCTGATGTCGACCCTGGCCAAAGAAGGAATGGACCCGGCGGCGAAGTCCGATGGATACACGGCGGCACAGCGCTACTTCATTGGCTTCGGGCAGGTCTGGTGCGAGAACACCCGTGAAGAGGCGGCTCGGCTGCGGGCCAGGACCGACCCGCACTCCTCCGGCATGTGGCGGGTGAACGGCAGCGTGCAGAACTTCGACGAGTTCGGCAAGGCCTTCGGCTGCAAGGTGGGCCAACCGATGATGCCGTCCAACGCCTGCCGCGTCTGGTAGATCTGCTATACAGCAAGGAAGGCCCAGGCTCGACCTGGGCTTTTATCTTTTGCTCGATCTCATTGCTACCCGGACCCATCGCGCTCGCACGTCGTTTGTCGATTCCATGCTCTGAAAGTGGCACAAAGTCGCGACAGCTTCTACAATTAGCGGAGGTTTCGTATCCCTAAAGAGTTGCTCGCAGCAAAAGGTGATCGCAGGCAGATCACTGGCGAGGATGAAGGAAGCGCATGAAGTTGAGCAGGTTCGGCCGGGTTTCGATGGCCTTTGTAGTCTCCGTGGCGATGGGTTTAGGCATGACGGCGTGCGGTGGTGGCACCGTCGGTTTCATGTGGGTTCTGGGCACGCAGTATAACCAGATTGCCGGCTTCAAGGTGGATAACTTCAGCGGCAATCTGACGCAGATCCCCAAGTCGCCGTTTCCCTCGGGTGGCACGAATCCTGTGTCGATCGTCGTGCGGGCAGGCGGACGCTTTGTGTACGTCGTCAATCAGGGCGCGCCGGCCACTACGACAGCGCCGGCAGTCGCTGGCAACATCACCGCGTTCAGCGTCGGCGGCGAGGGTGTCCTGACTGCGCAACAGACGTATTCGAGCCAGGGCACGACCCCCGTCTGGGCAACCGCTGACTCCGCCGGCAGCTTCCTCTATGTGCTCGATCAGTTTGCACCCGATGGCTCCGGTAACGGATCGATCACGGTGTTTGCGATCGACACCACCACCGGGCGTCTGCAGTTGGTACCGAACCAGCAGGTCAAGAACGCCCAGGGCACTCAGCTCACCTACTTCCCCGTAGGTCCGAAGCCGACGATGATGCAGCTCTCCGGCACCGGCTGCCTCTACACCATCAACACGGGCGACAACACGGTCTTCCCTTACTCCGTGGGCACAAGCGGTCAGCTGGTCTTGACCACCAATTCGACGATTACGACGGGCGCCACGCAACTGAACTCCATCAGCGCCAGCGCCAAGTACGTGTACCTCACGGATGCCGCGCCGACAGCGGATAGCCCCGGTGGCTTTATTCTTCCCTACACCAGCGGCACAGGCTGCTCGTTGAACTCGGTGACCGGCGGAGCTGTGCCGAACCTGCCAGGGACATCAAACCCGGTCAACACCATGACCGATGCCACGGGCAACTATCTGTACGTCCTGAACAAGACGACGACGAACAGCCAGAATGCAACCAGCTCCATCTCGGCGTTCAACATTATTCAGCAGACAGGCAGACTACAGCCACTGCCGATTCAGGATCCGAATAATCCATATGCCGTTGGAGCCGGTCCGACATGCATCGTGGAAGACCCCACCAAGCAGTGGCTATACACCTCGAACAACATCGCCGGTTCGGTGACGGGCAAGAGGATCAATCAGCAAACCGGCCAGCTCTCGGATCTGCCACGTGGTGTCTCGAACTTCCCGGCAGTGAACCAGGCGACATGCCTCGCTCTCAGCCCCAACGTGCAGTAGCTGGAAAACCACGGCAACGGAGTCCTCAGGACGAGCGATTGGCGTCCTGAGGACTCGATATCAGTAACAAGAGCAGTACGTTTGCATCGGAGTAAGGAAGCGCATGACGTTGAATACGATGGGCCGCCGTGCGGTAACAGCCTCAATAGCCTCGATCTTGTCTGTGGCGATGGGGCTTGGCCTGACAGCCTGCGGCAACGACTACACGGTAGCGTACGTCTACGCAACGACCACGCAGGCCAATCCCGGCTTGATCAGCGGGTACAAGGTCGACTACCAGTCCGGAAACCTGAGTCTTCTGGCTGACTCCCCCATACCATCGGGCGGCAAGAACCCAGTGGCGATCGTGGCAGCACCAGGCGGCAGGACTCTGTACGTCGTGCATCGCGATGACTCCTCCGTCGTCTTCTTTGCCATCGGCACGGACGGCAAGCTCTACGCTCAGCACACCTACAACGTGACTGGAAGCTTTCCCACGGCAGCGGCCCTGGATGCTGCGGGCAAGTTCCTCTACGTTACATTCACCTATCAGAACTGCCCTGTGGGTTCCCTTGCCTGCAAGGCGGGTGATCAGCTCTATACCCCAGCCAATCCTGGCCCGGGAGGGATCTCCATCTTCCCCATCGCGACCGATGGCTCGCTGGGAACACCGATGACGGTCAATGTAGGCCGCAACCCGGTAGGCATCGTTGCCAGCAAGTCGAATCAGAATGTCTACGTGATCGAGCAGGACGCGGCGACCGCAGCCAATCTCCTCGGGTTCTCGGAAAATGCGACGAGCGGCGCTTTGACCCCTCTCCCAGGCGTCACGATCAATCCGGGCAATGTGCCTTCAACGGGCTTCCCCAGCGGAGCCACCCCGAGCGGGATTATCGAAGACTCCACCTCGACCCATCTTTATGTGACCGATCAGACGGCGAACACCGTAACGGCTTACTCCGTAGCGGCCAACGGCACTCCCAGCCTGCTGGCAAACGGAACGGCCAGGACCGACGCCGCCCCGATGGGGATGAGCTTCGACCTTACCGGGAAATATCTCTACGTGGCGAACTTCACTGGCGGCAGCATCAGCGGGTACACGCTAGGCCCGAATGGCGAGCCGGTTCCGTCGACTGTGGCAGGGAGCGTACAAGCAGGCACAGGCGCCACCTGCGTGACGGTCCTTGGAGCACCCTTCGATAACCCAATCCATGCCGTCTATCTCTATACTTCAAACGAGATCAGCAACACCGTCTCCGGAATGCAGCTAAATCCAGCAGACGGCAGCTTGAGGCAGATTCAGAAGACACCCTTCACCGCAAGCGCTCTGCCGACCTGTCTGGTGTCCGTGGGAGCTATACCCCCGCGTTGAGCGGGAGGCGGAAATGATGAAGTTCAGGATAGTTTAAACAGAAACCAGCGGGCGGCGAGAGCTCCCGGGATGAAGGAAGCACATGAGTTTGACCAAAGTGGGCCGCGGAACAATGGCTGCAATGATGTCTCTGGCGATGGGTCTGGGCCTCACAGCCTGCACCCGTGACTATACGGTGGCGTACGTTTACATGACGAATGCTCCAAAGAACGGCCAGGGCGGTGGCGTCTCCGAGTATGCGGTCGATTTCCAGTCCGGCGCTCTGGTGGCCGTCACCGGGTCCCCTATCGCAGCGGGTAACAATCCAACCACGATCGTGGCAGCTCCCAATGGGCTCTTCGTCTACGTGCTGAACCGCGACGACTCGACCGTGCAGGAGTTTGCGGTCGGCAGCAATGGCGCGCTCAGCTCCAAGAACGTCTACAAGATCACCGGCAGCTTCCCCACGGCGGCGACGATCGACGCCGCGGGCAAGTTCCTCTACGTAACCTACCTCTACCAGCCTGGCTACACGGCGGCTACTCCCGGCCCCGGCGGCATCACCATCTTCCCGATCAACGCGGATAACAGCCTGGGAACGGCGTTGAACCAGAACGTGGGCAATCATCCTGTTGGGGTCGTCACGAATAACTTCAACAACTTCCTCTACGTGGTGGACCAGGAGCTATCGCCCAACGCCACCGTACTCGGCTTCTCGCGTGACGCGACCACGGGTGCTCTCACCCCGATTCCGGGAACGACGGTTGGGCCTGCGGTTCCAGGCGGACCAACTGTGGCAAAGGGTCTCCCCGCCGGCGTTGCGCCAAGTGCGATTGCCGAAGACCCCAAAGGCCACTTCGTCTACATTACCGACCAAGCCGCCAATCAGCTGATCGGCTATGTCGTCCAGACCAGTGGAGTGCTGGTCCCAATGGTCAGTGGACCATTCAGCACAGGCCTGTTCCCGGTCGCTGTCACCGTCGATCCGCGCGGCAAGTACCTGTACACGGCCAACTACAACGCCAATACGGTAGGGGCGTATGCCATCGACCAGGCAAGCGGCTCCCCTGTAGGGGCGGTCGGTTCGGCCTCAACCCCTGTAGGAACGACTCCTACAGCTCTGGGGATCGATCCGGCGCTGGGCATCTATCTCTATTCAGCGAACAATCTCGATGGAACGATCACTGGTATGAAGCTTGACCCGCATAACGGTACACTGACGGCGATTCAGAACTCGCCATTCCCTGCCAACGGACTGCCAACCAGCGTGACGGTTGTGGCTAACGGTTCGCACGCGACACAGATCGTTCAACCCTGAGTCGCTGTTACCCTGTCTCAACAAAGAGCCCCGCGATCGCGGGGCTCTTTGCTTGCGGGAGATCTCCTTGTCCGCGCACGGTTCTCAAAAAACCTGTCAAGCCCCATAATCAGCTAACTCCATATAAATAAAAGACATCCGCGTGGCATATTAGTTTCCTTCCATTTGCTAAACTAAAAACAGAATCAAGGGAGGCCCCAGATTTACCGGGGGCCTCCCTTTTTATTTAGATAACCCTTTTAGAAAGACGACTTTGGCCGTAACCACTTTATTTGGACGAATTTAGCGGCAGTTATATGTCTATATCCATGAAAACAAGGGTCTTGCGTTCGAGGTACCCCGGGGGGGAGGGGGTACCCTCGAAAGTCCCTCAACTCAAGAAGACAGGCCCATCCAAATGCACTAGGCTGACACGAGGGGAGAGCACGTGAAACGGATAGCGATCGTAGGTGGCGGGATAGCTGGATTGACGGCGGCCTACGAGTTGGCCCAACTGGCCCGCCATGGCGCAGAGGTCGAGGTCGTGCTCTTCGAGGCGACGACGCATCTGGGTGGAATCGTCGAAACCGTCCGCGAGGGAGGCTTCGTCATCGAGTGCGGACCAGACGGCTGGGTCACCGAAAAGCCCTGGGCGAAGGCTCTGGCTGAAAACCTCGGCCTCGGCGACGAGCTCATCCCCTCGAACGACGCAGACCGAAAGACCTATGTCCTGATCGACGGCCAACTCAAGGCCATGCCTGACGGAATGCGGATGATGGTTCCGGTGGATCTGGCCGCCCTCGATGCCTCGGATCTCTTCAGCGCAGAGGCGAAGCAGGCGTATCGCAACGAAGTAGGCCACGCCGAAGACCTCAAGGCCACGGCACCCCGGCACGATGAGAGCGTAGCCGACTTCGTCCGCCGCCACTTCGGAGACGAAGTCCTCGAAAAGATCGGAGCACCCCTGCTGAGCGGAGTCTTCGGCGGCGATGTCACGAGGCTGAGCGTACGCGCCGTCATGGCCACCTTCGTGGCAATGGAGCGAGAGCACGGCAGCCTCATCACCGCCCTGCAATCCCGCACCGCGGAGGCGAGCAGGGCGGCAATCTTCACCACGCTGCGCAGCGGTCTGGGAACCCTCGTCGATCGCATGATCGCCACCATTCCTCCGGCGTGGATTCGCCTTGGAGACACGGTGAAGTTCCTCTCCAACGGAGACGAAGGCTGGCTGCTGGGGACAGCGAGAGAGGTAGAGCGATTCGACGCCGTGATGATGGCAGCGCCTGTCGACGTGGCCCGTTCGCTGCTGGAGCCAGTGGATGCGCGAGTCGCTAAGTTGATGGAGATGGACGCGAGCTCAGCCGTCGTCGTCGGCTTCGGCTTCGCCGATGCAGCCGGCTTCACCGTCCCTCCCGGCTTCGGCTTCCTCGTCCCGCAGGGATCAGGCAGCCTGCTGCTCGCCGCTACCTTCATGGACCAGAAGTTCGCCGATCGCGTTCCGGAACGCGGCCGTCTGGTACGCGCCTTCTTCGGAGGCGCGGCTGCCGAACGGCTGATGCGTTGCGGTAACGACGAGACGGCAGCGGTAGCAAGGCTCGAGCTGGCGCGGATTCTCGGTCCCCTGCCCGAGCCTCAGGTCACCGTGGTACGTCGATGGCCACGAAGCCTGCCCCAGTATGGCGTAGGCCACCTGGAACGCATGGCGGAGCTCGACGAGAGAGTCCGCGCTCTGGATGGATTGTGGCTGCTGGGCAATGGATACCGGGGGGTGGGCATTCCCGACCTGGTGCGCGATGCACGCGCCGCAGCCCAGACCCTGGCAGCTAAGTAGCATGGGAAGATAAGGGAATGGTTCGGGCGGAGGCATCGGATCCCTTGCTCCCGAAATTGATACTTTTCCTGGGCTTGTAAGGTTGTGATCGAATCTCCTGAAAAATGGACCAAATAATGGTTTTTTGAACAAGATTTTCTCGTGCTGTTACAGGCAACCTTTTTATTCCTTTATACTGGAGCTATCGCCAATAGGCTTTTACCTGTGCGCTGGACGCTTTCTTCTTTGCCAGCCCCTCATCACAGGCTTGTGGAACTCCTGCCAAATTTAGCTAGCTGATGATCCATTGTCGGCACAGTCACTACCCAACTTCTTAAGAGGTTATAAAGCCCATGCGTATTGCATCTGTAGGTACAGCATTTCCTCCCCATCGCTATCCACAAGCAGTCATTACCGAAGCTCTCAAAGAGCGTATGCAAGACAAACTGGAGATTCCTGGCATCATGAACCGCCTCCACGAGAATTGTGGAGTAGACTTCCGCCACATCATGTTCCCGCTCGACACCCTGGGAACGCTGTCCGGCTTCGGCCCAAGCAACGACGCCTGGATCAAGGGAGCTCTCGAACTTGGTCAAGAGGCTATTCAGAAGGCACTCGATCACGTTGGACTCACTCCGTCCGATATTTCGGCCATCTTCTTTACGTCGGTCACCGGCATCGCGTGCCCGAGTATCGATGCCCGACTCGTCAATCTGATGGGGTTCCCCCACCAGGTTAAGCGCACTCCCATCTTCGGCCTCGGCTGTGTCGCCGGAGCTGCGGGGATATCCCGAGCGACCGACTACGTCCGCGCCTTCCCAAAACAGTACGCACTTCTGCTCTCTGTCGAACTCTGCTCCCTTACATGGCAGGAGAATGACTATTCCATGGCTAATCTGGTCGCATGCGGACTCTTTGGAGACGGTGCGGCAGCCGTCGTCCTTGCCGGGGAGGAGACGCCACTCGCCCGAAAACCCACGAGCGTTGAGGATCCTTGCCCACGCGTGCTTGCTACCCGTTCAACGTTCTACCCGGACACGGAACACCTGATGGGATGGAATATCAATGAGAGCGGCTTCAATATTGTTCTCTCCGCCGAAGTTCCTGAACTTGTCAATACGGAACTCCGTAGCACCGTCGAAGGCTTTCTCGCTGACAACGACCTGAGTATGGGACAGATTTGCAGTTTCATCTTTCACAGCGGCGGACCTAAGGTTCTCAAAGCTATGGAGAATAGCCTTAATCTTCCTCCCAACGCTCTGTGCGCGTCCTGGAACAGCTTACGTCTCCGCGGAAATCTATCATCCGCGTCTGTTCTTACGGTCATGCAGGACTATTTGCTCAACCGCCCGGGAAGTCCTGGTTGCTACAGCATGATCGGTGCCATGGGACCAGCCTTCTGCTCCGAGCTTCTTCTGCTTCAGTGGTAGGCTGGCGCAGGTTAGCAATTCCATACATATCGCAACCCGAAGAACGTGAGTTGTTTAGCTGAGTATTCGAAGATTTAGCAACAGAGTCGACAAGGGGAAAATAGTACGCGGTTGGGACCCTGATGGAGTAGAACTTTTCTTATTGCCCTACTTTTGAGTGCAATATTTTGCATATTTACCCATATCGTTAGTGGCGTTAATTACAGATCGTGGCGCTAAACATCTGAAAGAATAAGGGGCGCCGTGCCTTACCGTAAGTGGATGTTTTGGCCAGTGAAATGCACTCTAAACGAGTGCACGCAGTCGAAAGACCACTGCCTTCACTCCCCCGGAGGTTCACTGTGCGTAAATTCCTATCTGTCCTCGTTATCCTTGCTGCAATCGGCGGCCCCGTCGCCCTTCACGCAGATTCCATTAACGGCACCATCTCTGCAGCCGGCACTGATTCTTTTACCGCCTCATCCATCACATTCCACAGTGGATTTGTCTCAGGAGGACCAGGAGCAAATACCGGCACGTTTGGCCTGTATCTGACTGACAATAATCCCATTAACTTTCTTAGCGGCACCTTACCCTATTCGAACGGGCAAAATACGGTTCCCCCTGCTATCTCGCCCGTCCAGCTTTTCACGACTTCGGAGAATGGCGAAAATTTCGCTTTTTTCATGACAGACTATAACGCCTCCTACATCACTAATGTGACAGGATGCACCCCAGGCACATGCCTGGATGTCACGGGCAATGGCTTCTTTACGGCAACGGGTGTTGTGGACTATACCTCAAGCCCTGGCAGTTTCACGTTTACTTCTCAATTAGTGGGCAGTCAGACATCTACGACGTTCTCCGCCTCTGCTCTGGCGAGTCCAATTCCTGAGCCCTCTACTCTCGCTTTGCTGGGAAGTGGAGTGCTTGGTCTTGCAGGCATAGTCCGTCGCCGGATATCGAAGGACACCACACTCAATTAGCCTTGTTAGCCAAAGCGCTCCTGAAATAATTCCCTCCACTGCTGTCCAAAAATTCTTGGCCATAGTGGAGGGATCTTTCTGGATGCATTGTCGATGACTAGTTCTAACCACACCACGATACCTTCAGCTCTCAACAGTATCGGCCGCTGTAACACTGGTGTACTATTTTTTGGCCATCATGGCGCTGGGTGTTGTATCCGCCGGCAGGTCGCCGAGTACGAACTGGATCGCGTTCAGCATCATCTGCGATAGGGCTGGCGTCTCGAACAGTGTCGGGGTATGTCCTATCGCGCAGTTGAACACCCGACCGTGACCGTAGCTCTTGATCCAGACCAGGCCATAGTCTCTATCGGGTCGAATATGCCAATTGCTCAGGT
>JAOAPB010000108.1 GCA_025462645.1 Edaphobacter sp.
CGGAATCCATGCATACCTCGGAGTACATCAAGCTTGAGGAGCAGTACGGCGCAAAGAACTATAAGCCCCTCGACGTAGTCGTCGAACGCGCCAGCGGCGTCTGGGTCAACGACGTCGAGGGCAAGCGTTATCTCGACTGCCTCGCCGCCTACTCCGCCGTCAATCAGGGCCACTGCCACCCCAAAATTCTGAACGCCATGCTCGAACAGGCCCAAAAGGTCACCCTCACCTCGCGCGCCTTCCGCAACGACCAGCTCCCGCTCTTCTACGAGGAGCTGCACAAGCTCACCGGCTTTGAGATGACCCTGCCCATGAACTCCGGCACCGAGGCCGTCGAGTCCGCCCTCAAAATAGCCCGCAAGTGGGGCTACCAGGTCAAAGGCATCCCCGCCAACCAGGCCGAGATCATCGTCTGCGCCAACAACTTCCACGGCCGCACCATCTCCATCGTCAGCTTCTCCACCGACGAGCAGTACCGCGACGGCTTCGGCCCCTTCCTCTCCGGCTTCAAGGTCATCCCCTTCGGCGACGCTGCCGCCCTCCGCGCCGCCATCACGCCCAACACCTGCGCCTTCCTCGTCGAGCCCATCCAGGGCGAAGCCGGAATCCTCATCCCACCCGATGGCTTCCTCGCAGAAGCCTCCGCGATCTGCAAAGAAAATAACGTCCTCTTCATGGCCGACGAGATCCAGTCCGGCCTCGGCCGTACCGGCAAGCTCTTCGCCTACATGCACGAGGGCATCACCCCCGACGTCCTCATCGTAGGCAAGGCCCTCGCCGGCGGCTTCTACCCCGTCTCCGCCGTCCTTGCCTCGCGCGAAATATTGGGCGTCATCCACCCCGGAGATCACGGAAGCACCTTCGGCGGTAACCCTCTTGCCTGCGCGGTAGCTCGTGCCGCCCTTCGCGTCATCGTCGACGAACGCCTCGCGGAGAACTCCGCCAAACTGGGCGCGCTCTTCCTCGATCGGCTCCGGCAGATCTCCAGCCCCAGCATCCGCGAGATACGCGGTCGCGGCCTATGGATCGCAATCGAGCTGAACTCCCCGGCCCGCCCCTACTGCGAAGCTCTCATGGCGGAGGGAATCCTCTGCAAGGAGACCCACGAGAACGTAATCCGCTTCGCTCCTCCGCTCACCATCGGCCAGGACGACCTGCTCTGGGCCTCCGACCGCATCAAGGCAGTCCTCGAGCGCTTGTAAGCGCAGAGCATAGGGCATGTTTAGCGCAGAACCTGAGGCATGTTTACAGATGCTATAAGGATACGAAAAATATCTGTCATTCTGAGCGCAGCGAAGAACCCCCGTATCTTCGCCTTTGCTGTTGCTTGTTCTTGCTTTCCATACCAGCTCCCAATTTGCTCTAGCGCGACGCAGGAAGCATGTACGCAAACTCGTACGAGTGCTTCCCGTCCGCGACGACGATATTCATCTTGCCAGTCAGTCCCACCAGCTCGCCCGTCCCCGAATCCGGAACCACAGTCACGCTAAGCGTCGGCGTCCCGCGATTCATCGTGGCGGAGTGCTGCAACACAAAACTTCCCCTCCGCCCCATCAACGTCCCTGTCACGCGCTCCATCGCGACATAGCCCGCCGAGCCCTTCACGTCAGTACCCGCCGCAAGCATCTCGCCTTTGCTGATTGCTTCCAAATCTCCATGGAACTGCTTGTCGATCGACATCCTTCCAAGACCCGCAGCCTCGGCTTCTCTGTTGTCCGGCTTCTGAGGGGTAATCTTCACCTCAAACGCACCACTCGCATCGCTCACCATTGCCGGTCCTCTCTGCGCTGAACCTGTGACTGTTGAATGCGTTTGAGTGTATCCCGTCAATCCAAGGGACAGCCAGATCACCGCGACAATACCGAACTGATCTTTCATATCGGTACCTTACACCGTTGATTAGCCTGAGCTGGGAGAGGCCGTTACTTCGCCTTCACCGGCTCAACCCGGAATGCAGCGAAAGCCCGTCCCAAGCCTTCCTGCGTACTCACCACCGGCCTCCATCCAATGCTCTTCAGCTTCGCGTTGCTGAACCGATTCCCACCCCACATAGCCCGAGTCTTATAAGGCGTAAAGATCGCCGGCAACTGCCCCTTCGACCGCCGACTATACCCCTCCACGGCCTTCGAAGCCCACATCAACGCGAAGTAGGGAACTGGCACCGACCGCATCGGTCTCACGTTCTTCTTGTACAAAGCGAGATACTGCGCCGAGGTGACCAGATCGTCATCGACGACGTTATAGATCTGTCCATCCCCCTCCTGATGCAGCGCTGCAACAACAATCGCCTCCGCACAGTTCTCCACGTACGTCAGCGGCAGCAAATTACTTCCACCAAGATGGACAAACATCCCAAACAAACTCAACCCGACGCGATTCGAAAAATGCCCGCCGCCCGGTCCATAGATCACGCCAGGCCGCAGCACGACCAGCTCAAATCCAAACCTCTCCCGATACTCCCAGAACAACTGCTCCTGCCGCAGCTTCGAGTAGGAGTAGACATCCCTCCACTCCGGATGCGTCTCCATCGGGGTAGCCTCATCGACCATAGCCCCCCGTCCTAACTGAGACACTCCCATGGCCCCAAACGAACTCACCAACACCACCCGCATCGGCTTCACCTGCTTGGAGAGAGGAGCAACAGCATCCAGCAGATTCCGCGAAGCCACCACCGAGTCCATGAACATCTCCGCCGGACTCCCTTTCAGCGCCGCCGCCGCGTGGATCACCATCTCGCAGCCCGCCACCGCCGATCCAATCTCCACCGGATTCCGCAGATTTACCGCGACCATCTCCAGCCGGGCCTCAGGAAACCGCCTTGCAATCTCCTCCAGCCCCCTCGCCTTCGAGGTGTCCCGCAACATGCAGCGGATCTCCGTCTGCCCATGCGCCAGCAACCGCTCCACAATCAGTTTCCCGAGAAACCCACCTGCTCCAGTCACCAGAATCTTCATCGTCCACCCTCCAGCGAACCCGCCGCCGGATAGACCTGTTCGATCACCCGATCCATCACCCTGGCCACCCGCAGGATCTCCGCATACGAAATAGGCGGCAACCCGCCAGTTCGAATCGCCCCATAGAACAACTCCAGCAACTTCGACATACCAGCGAAGAAGTGAAACTCACTCCGTCGAAAGGCCCCAACATTCCTCGACCCTTGTTTCAGATACCGCGAGGCCATCTGGAACGGAGGCATCAGCCGCCCCACCGCACTCGGATACCGCTGCGAGGCCGCCAGCACCACCGTCCTGTTATTGAAGTCCACCTCAACCGTATCCTTCGTCCCATAGACCTTCAGCGTATTCGCCACCGGCCTCGCGTGGCTGCAAAGGCTCCCAAACGCCGAAACCCCACCCGCCTTCAAAACCACCCGCAACTCATCCAGCATCGCATCGGTCCCATCGCCCCGCACCGCCTCGCGCCGTTTGAACGCAAACGCATTCACCTCCGGCTCCACATCCGGAAACAGCGGCACGATCCGGTTGAAGATATGGTCCATCATGTTCTGAAACAGCTTCCCCGGCAGCCGGTGGACCCAGTGCCCTGCATCCCCCATCAACGCCTGCCCATACGCCCCCGACAGGTCATATCCGATGAAAGCCTCCACATGTACCGGCTCTCCGATCACTCCCTGAGCCAGCATCGCCTTGAACTCCATCGCCGGCGGATCGAAGTTCGGCCAATAGTTGATCGACATCTGCCGCCCGCCACTCACAACCGCATCGATCAGCGCCTGAGACTCCGGAGCCGTCAAAGCCAGCGGCTTCTCCAGAAACACATGCGCTCCCGCCGCCACGCACTGACGCGTCAACGGAAGATGAACCCCGGGAGGCGTGGTGATATGCACGACATCCAGCCGCTCCCGCTCCAGCATCTGCCCGAGATCCCCATACCACCCCGGAACTCCATACCGCACCGCCAGTTGTTCCGCCAGCAGAGGCTCCCGGTCGCATACCGCCACCAGCTCCGCACCCTCAAGATGCTGCACCACCTCGGCATGCCCATCGGCGATCTTCCCGCACCCAACAATCCCAATCCGCAGCTTCTTCAAATCTGTCATCCCTGAATAGTCTGAGTTCGAGCCTACTATCTCACAGCCCCACCCTCGCAACCTTTCACAAAGGTGGGATACTTAAATCACGCTCATGCCTACGATCGAACCCATCAAAGCCCACGGTAAAAACGTTCTCGGTCAGCCTCTCCAAACCTGCGGCTGCGAGCCCATGACCGGCTTCTACCGCAGCGGCTGCTGCGAAACCGGCCCCGACGACCTCGGCGTCCACACCATCTGCTGCGTCGTCGACGCCCCCTTCCTCGCCGCCTCGAAGGCTCTCGGCAACGACCTCAGCACCCCCATGCCCCAGTTCGGCTTCCCCGGCCTCAAGCCCGGCGACCGCTGGTGTGTCTGTGCTGCCCGCTGGCTCCAGGTCCAACAGGCCGACGCCGCCTGCCCCGTCATCCTCGAAGCCACCCACGAGGCCACCCTCAAGATCGTCCCTTTCGAGCTCCTCATCAAATACGCCGTCATCCCCGACCAGCTCCACTAAGCCCGATCACGCGATTGGCATCGCACGCCGGCTAATGAGACCTGTCCAGGCCCCGCAGCCTTTCGCTTTGTCAAACATTGACATAGCTCTCTTGACATCTCCTGCTCGAAGCTTGACCCTAGAGCCATTGAACAAAATCATTTTCCGGCCGTATTTCAATGTGTTCGCAGTTTTCCGCGAACGCGAAAAGACTTCAAATCAACGGCTGGAAACTTCGTTCGCACACCGTCCCTTGCTGTCGGTGTCTTTTGCGGGAGCCAGTAACCTCATGAAATCCCATCTACCCAACTAATTCGTTCAGCCACGTTCACGTCCGCGCTTGGTCTATGGCGCCGGACGTCATTGGAGAATCATGCGCAATCTTGCATTTCGATTTTGGATCTTAATCTGCTTCATCGGTCTCGGCGTTCTGCCCGGTCTATCGCAGGGTGGTAACCAGGGCGTCGTCGAGGGCTTCGTGACCGATGCCTCAGGAGCGGCCATCACCGCCGCGACAGCCACCCTCAGCGATGCCGCCAAAGGCACCCTGCTCACCTCGGAGACCGACAAGGCCGGACGCTTCATATTTCCCGTAGTTCCCTCGGGCATCTACACCTTGAAGATCGAGCAGCAGGGCTTCGCCACCAGCGAGGCCAAGAACGTCATCGTCACCGTCGGTGCGAAGATCAGCCTCACCGTCCAGCTCACCGTCGCCTCCGCGAACCAGCAGGTTGATGTCAACACCGAGATCCCCGTCGTCGATACCGCCCGCACCACGGTCGCCGAGACCGTCAACGCCCGCGCCGTCGCCGAGCTCCCCGTCAACGGCCGCAACTTCCTCGACTTCACCCTGCTCACCCCCGGCGTCGTACGCGACGTCCGTGGTGGCGATCTCAGCTTCGGCGGCCAGCGCGGCACCCTCAACTCCCTCACCATCGACGGTACCGACAACAACAACACCTTCTTCGGCCAGTCCCTCGGCCGCAGCGGCTCGGGCCGCGCCCCCTACCAGTTCAGCCAGGACGCCGTGCAGGAGTTCCAGGTCAACACCAGCAGCTACGCGCCTGAGTTTGGCCGGGCCGGAGGTGCCGTCATCAATGTCGTCACCAAATCCGGTACAAACCAGTTCCACGGAACCGTATTCGAGTTCTTCCGCGATCGCGGCCTCAACGCCAACGACGAGGTCTACAGCCAGCAGCTCGCCTTCTTCCAGAAAGGCCTTCGTTCCACTGCTCCGTTCAAGCCCGCCTATCACTACAACCAGTTCGGCGGCAACGTAGGCGGCCCCATCATCAAGGACAAGCTCTTCTTCTTCTTCGACTACGACGGCCAACGCAACAACGTCGGCATCCCCGTCAGCCTCAGCCTTCCCGTCGCAACCACTGCCGCGCAGACAGCCGCCAACCAGTACCTGCTCGCCCGCAGTGGAACCTACCTCACCGGCTTCAACCAGGACGTCTACCTGGGCAAGGTCGACTGGCGCATCAACGCGAGCAACAACGTCAGCGTCCGCTACAACGGCCAGCGCTTCAAGGGAACTAACCTCGAGAACAGCGGAACCACCAGCGCCGCCGAACACACCGGCTCGTCCAACGTAAATACGGACACCTACGCAGGCGAGTGGAACGCCATTCTCAGCCCACGCCTCACCAACACCCTTCGCGTCAGCTACCAGACGGACGACGAGCCCGGCCTCGCCAACTCGCAGAACCCCGAGGCCCAGGTCCGCAATGGGGGAGCCACTCTGCTCACCGTTGGCCGCAACAACTTCAGCCCGCGCCAGACCAAGGCCACCCGCCAGCAGTACGCGGACAACGTCTCCTTCGTCCTGGGTGCTCACACCATGAAGTTCGGAGCCGACTTCCTCAAGGACACCATCCTCAACTACTTCCCCGGCAACTTCTCCGGCGCCTATGTCTTCGATAGCACGGAGAACTTCGGTCGCAGCCTCCTCGGACAGCCTCTGCTCGCCAGTGCTGCCGGCAGCTCCTCGCTCCAGCTCACCGAGGCCTACGCTGGCGCAGGCACCAGCGGACCCACCACCCATCCCGACAACCTCCAGCTCGCTGGCTTCGCCCAGGATGACTGGCACGTCTCCCGCCGTCTCGACGTCACCTTCGGCGTTCGTTGGGACCGGCAGAGCTTTCACCAGCCCGGCGTCCAGAACCCCCTCGCGCTGGCTACCGGCTTCAACACAGCCGTGGCTCCCGTCGACGACCTGAACTTTGGCCCTCGCATCGGCTTCGCCTTCCAGCCCTATGCCAACTCCGGCACGGTCATCCGCGGCGGCGCCGGTATCTTCTACGGCAACACGCCGTCCATCCTGCTTGGCACCGCCAGCTCCAACAACGGCATCAACCTCCAGACGTTTACCTTCCAGCCCACCGCTGCAAGACCGTTCTTCCCCGGCAATATCTCCTACCCCAACAACACCTGCGGAGCCCCGCAGGACACCCCACGCTGCGCTCCGCCCTCCGGCTTCAGCGCGGTCAAGTCCAACATCTACGCCTTCTCCTCGAAGTATCACCAGCCCGAGGTCATCCAGTACAACATGCAGGTGCAGCAGCAGCTCACCAAAGACTCCTCCTTCACCCTCGGCTACCTCGGTGTTCGCGGACTTCGCCTCACCCGCACCCGCGACAACAACTTCACCACCGAGACCCCGGCCTCCATCGCCATCCAGGGCACCAACACCGTCCTCAACTACCAGCTCATCAGCAGCGCACCGTCGACCCTGGTCAACCCCAACTTCAACCGCGTCTTCCTCTTTGAGGATTCGGCCCACTCCACCTATCACGGCCTCACCGCCCAGCTCGATCAGCGCTTCGCCAGCGGCCTTCAGTTCAGCGTCGCCTACACCTTCAGCAAGGTCATCGACGACGCCCCCGACGCCACCGCCGTCGTGCTCGGCAGCGACGACGCCAAGTTGAACTACGATCCGCTCCGTCCGCGCATCGATCTCGCCCCCGGCAACGACGACGTTCGCAACCGCTTCGTCGCCAGCACCGTCTGGGATCTGGACACGTATGCCCGTGGCCTCCACGGCATCGTCCGCCAGGTCGCCGGAGGATGGCAGGTCAGCGCCATCGGCACCGCGCAGTCGGGCCAGCCCTACTCGGCAACGCTCAACAGCGCGCTGAACGGCAGCCAGAACACCGCCAGCCAGCGCGTTCCTGGAACGTCTCGCAACCAGTACCGTCTGCCCAACTTCTACTCGCTCGATCCGCGCATCACCAAGATCATCGGTGCAGGGGATCGCGTTAATCTGAAGCTGATCGCCGAGGCATTCAACATCCTTAACCACAGCAACGTAACCGGCGTCTTCACCAACCAGTACAGCGTCGGAACCGTTGCCGGATCCTCGGTTCTCATCCCCAATAGCGGCCCAACCAACATCACGGCGTTCCAGATCCCAAGGACCTTCAGCAACAGCTCGGGCGGAACCTCTTACGCAGGCCGCGTGATTCAACTCGCAGCCAAGGTAACGTTCTAACCAAACTCACCGCTGCATCTCGAAAGAGGCGAGGCCATGTGTCTCGCCTCTTGTTTTGTTCAAGCTTTGCCGCAGCCTTCCCGCACCTCAAACAACTGTCGTTTCAGCCTTGCCTGTTCTTCTCACTCACCTAACAACACTTCAAGCTTCGCCACAGCCTCAAAACAACTGTCGACTCACCCAACAACACGTCATTTCGACCGAAGGCGGCGCACTTTGCCGCCGCAGCGGAGAAACCTGCTTCCCAACAACCGAAATCTTCTCTAGCGACCCACCCGGGAGCCCCAACACATCTCATCATAGAGATTGAGACAGAGACACCCCCAAGGAGAGCCACCATGCCCAACCGTCCCTACCGCGAAGTCCTCATAGCCCTCGCCGCACTCGCCATCGGTTGGTTGGCGCACGATAGCCGTCCAGTTCACGCCGCCGAGCCACCGGCTGTCTACTACCAGTTCAGCGGCGAAGGCCCGGGTACCTCTCTCTCCGTCTACAATCCTGCTGACGGCACCATCTATGTCTATCAGGGCATCACCACTGGTAACTCCAACCGTTACTGCACCTACAGCCTACGCCTGGGCAAGCTAGGCGGCCCTATCGACCGCCAGAACTGTCCCATCGGCTCCCTCTTGCGCTAACCGAGGAAGAGGGGGTGACTCCAATGCTGTCAAGGGGCCAAAGCATGCCCAACCGTTCTATTTGTTGCCTAACTGTATAAGAATAAATAATTTACAAGCCAAAATAAAATCTCGGAAATTTGGCATGGGAGTTATGCTCAACTCTCTACAATTGAAGTAGTAGAGAAACAACGGATAAAAAGCAAAAAGAGGTTATTGACCGCCATCTGGTATTCCCGTATCTCTCTTAGAAAGACGAATTTAGCTATAACTCTTTTTATTGCACGACTTTAGAGGGGCCACTTTCTGTATGTCATTGTAACAATGAGACTTACCCAAGGGTATCTCCCGGGGGGGGTACCCCCTCGGGAAGCAGTTAAGCGAACGCCGGATCTCTGCTGCGGAGCAACGCGACGACCGCCTCAAGCGCAGAGGCCCAGTTCTCCTCCGCCCTCTGCCTATCATGTCCGAGAGCTTTGACGTAGAGGCTCAGCGAGAAGCCCTCCTGAGGGCCGGTAAGATCGACAAGCGCAGGCCGGAGCACGCAATCGAGCATGGCGTAGGGTTGGTCGATCGCCTCAGCCCTGCGAGTAAGTCGATGGAGCAGCTGCTCCTGCTGGTGGAAGGAACCAAAGATGGAGCGCTCTCGCCACAGAATATCGATGTAGCTCGCGAAGCCATCCGGAGCCTCCTCGACGAGGACATCCAGATTCAGGCGAAGGTCCTCGAGCTCATCCTGATCGAGCGGCCACGCATCGCACTTCGCGGTAAAGACCGGGGAACGCGGAGCATTGAGTGCCCGCAACGCATGCATCAGCGGAGGATATTGTTCGACCTCAGCAAGGTGATCGAGGTCGTAGGGATTCTCGCGCAGGTCGATAAAATGGCGATTGCCTGTGGGATCTGATGGATCTGACCACGGAACGACGAGGACGGGATCGTCGGCGGAGCATGCAACAGACCACTCGGAGAGCATCCATCAATCTTATCTGCTGCGAGCGCAGCTAGGCGTTGGCGAGGAGAAAGCGCAGCAGCGTGTGCTCGGCCCAGTAGCCGTCGTAGCCGCTGACCGCGTCGGCTTGGGAGAGGAAGGCGCAGTGTCCGCCATGTCGAGTCTCGATAAAGGTAACGTGAGAATTCGTCTGGATCTTGCTTCGGCTCTCGGGAAGAATCCGCAGGAAGGGATCGTCGGACGCATGCAGGATCAGCGTCGGAACGGCGATGCGATCGAGCACGCGTGCCGCGGCAGCCCGGTAGTAGTAGTCGTCAGCCCCCGTGAACCCGGAGTAGAGCGCGGTGATGCGGTCGTCGAACTCGCGCAGCGAGCGAATGCCATCCGCCCGGTTCGCATCGTAGGCACGTGGAAACAGCGCTGTCTTGCGACGGAAGCGACGGAGCAGAGCACGCAGGAACTTCATCTCATACAGCCGGTTCACCGGCAGATGGAGCGCGTCCGCCGAAGGCCCGAGATCGACGGCAGGCGAGACGCCGATGACCGAACGCAGCTCTGCTGGAACGGATGAGCCCAGCTCGCCTGCCAGCTTCAGCGCCAGGTTGCCGCCCATGGAGTAGCCGATGAGCGAGATGGACTGAAGCTGCTCGCGGTCGGCGAAGAAGCGCATGACAGCGAGCACATCGCCGGAGAGCCCGGAGTGGTAGAGCGTCGGAGTCAGCGCCTCGGTGCCTCCGCAGTTGCGCATGTTCATGCGGACAATATTGCAGCCGCTCTGCCACAGCTTGTTGGCGTTGCCGATCACATACTGTGAGTCGGACGAGCCTTCGAGCCCATGCACGATGATCGCAGTCGGCCGCGCCGCGCGGACGCTCTCCGGCTGCCAGTGACAATCGCAGCGCACCTGGCTGGAGATCTGGCCGTCAGTCGCGGGTGAAACCTCGACGAGCCGGGACTCTGCGGGTGGAAGAGTGTCGACGCGAGGCAGGAAGTTACCCGCGATGGTCTGGACATGGCCGTTGCTGAGGAAACGCCGCGGGATGAACTCCGCAGCATGGCCCACGATGGTCTCGAGCGTCGCCGCCATCAGCGCTGTCCTGTCTGATCGACCGCTCTGGCCAGAAACGAGACGGCGTTCAGCGCCCCGCTCGGTTCGTCCTCATGTTTGAAGTAGATATAGACATCGCGCTGTTGTGCGAGCGCGGTGAAGTGCCGTGCAAACACATCGATCTCCGCAGGCGAATAGGTTCCGGTGCGGCGAAGGCGGAAGCTGGTATGGGTCGCCGCGGTGTGGACCTCAGGCGTAGCGAGATCATCGCTCTCGGCGATGCAGAGCGCAGCGTTGTGTTCGCGCAGGATCGTGTAGATCTCCTCTGCGAACCAGGACTCGTGGCGGAACTCGAATGCGATGGCTGGCGCACCGGAGGCTCGCAACGCAGGCGCAGCGAGGAAGGTGGCGAGGAGTTCGGCCTGAGCCTTGAAGTTCGGCGGAAGCTGGAAGAGCAGAAGCCCAAGCTTGCCGGCCTGGCGAACGGGTTCGAGCGTGGCGACGAACTGGGCTACGTCGTCATGGCACGCGGTGAGCCGCTTGAAGTGCGTGATGCGCTGCGGAGCCTTGAAGCTGAAACGGAAGTGCGCCGGTGTTGCAGCGAGCCAGCCCTCGAGCATGTTCGCGGTAGGCAAGGCCCGGAAGGTGTAGTTGACCTCGACGGAGGTGAGCTGCGAGGCGTAGAACTCAAGGAAGCGCTTCGCAGGGGTACCCGCTGGATAGAAGTCAGGCTTCCATGTGGGATAAGCCCAGCCGGAGGTTCCGGCGAAGATCCGCGCAGATGCGGCGGACCTTGCAATCTCGGAAAGCGGCGGTGGTGCTTGGAGTATGCGGGGCAAGGGTTGACCGCAGGTTGATGAGTTTGAGAGATTTTGGGGCGGCTAGTGGGTTTCGAACCCACGACATCCGCTGCCACAGAGCGGCGTTCTGCCACTGAACTATAGCCGCCGTATACTCAGAATTATAGCACCGGAACTCCGTAGAGCAATCTTATGGAGTTAGACAGTGAGGGTCGGATGCCGTTTACAGCGAAGCCCGAGGTTCTGTCGCCACGGATGAAGCGTGGTAAGAAGGTGTTCGACGACGAGAACCTGGATCTGTTGTCCCACGTTCTGGACGACTTCATCAAGGTTCCTGGTACATCCATTCGCTTTGGTCTTGATGGCATCGTCGGGGTGATTCCCGGCATCGGCGATGTCATTGGAGGGATCGCATCCTGCATCATCATCGTTGCGGCTTGGATTCGCGGCGTCTCGTATGGAACGGTGTTGCGGATGGTCGCGAATGTCGGAATCGAGGTCGTGGTTGGCAGTATCCCAGTCTTGGGGGACATGTTCGACATCGCATGGCGCGCGAACCGGCGCAACTACGCTCTGTTGACGGGTAGCATCTACGAGCCGCGCAAGCATACGATTCAGAGCTGGCTGTTTCTGGCTGGCCTCTGCATCGTGCTGGCTGCGCTGGTTGTGCTACCGATGCTCTTCATTACGTGGATGCTCGCATACGTGGGGCGATCAATGTTTGGCATGGACCTTCATTTCCATACCTGGCTGTGAAGCTGAAGCGCAGCCGATGCGATAAACTAAAAGAGTCGGGGCGTAGCGCAGTCTGGTAGCGCATCTGCTTTGGGAGCAGAGGGTCGGGGGTTCGAATCCCTCCGCCCCGACCA
>JAOAPB010000062.1 GCA_025462645.1 Edaphobacter sp.
GAAATCTTCGAAAGGGGATGTCATGCGGTGAGCGTGAACGGGAATGCCGCCGATCCACTCTTCACAACCCAGTGCCCTCGCTTTCTCGCCTCTGCTCGTAAATGACATGAATGCATCCCAGACTGCACCAGGGCCGTGATCTGCCCGCACATCAAGAAGTAAAGACTTAGGACAAACAATCGCCAACTCTGAAGTGAACACCGGCTTTGAATAGTCAAGCTTTTTGTATTCGTACTTCGACTGCGAGCGATTGCAGAACACGCATACGGCGATGAATAAAAATATAAAAATCGTGAAGAACGGGTGACGAAACTTCGGCTTTCCTGTTCTATTTGCACTCGTTCTGTTGGTCATTCGCGGTCCTCATGCAGTCATTGGCTTGATTCAAGCTTGGCGTGAATGTAGACAATGAGTCAAGAACATTGTGACTCATAGGCTGTGTACTCATTGACTGCATAACCAGATGATTGCAGCCGATGCCCATCGACGTCCGCATACGTTTTGGTCGCGCTATTCGTAGGATTCGCGAGGAGCAGGAGATCAATCAGGAAGAAGCGGCAGATCGCTGCGGTTTGCACCGGACGTACTACAGCGGCATTGAGCGTGGTGTCAGGAACCTGTCCTTGGTGAATATTGAAAAGGTCGCAAAGGGACTGAAGACAACCTTGCCTGAGCTCTTTAGCCGCCTTTGAGCACCAGGCTGGTTTCGGTTTTGCGAGGATTTCGGTGTAAGCAGTCCGTTGCGAACCTCTCTTTCTGCTGAATCCTGCTAACAGTGAAAATAAAGGTATTGCCTCGCCGATGTGATTTGCATTCTGACAGGCTGCACTGTTCGCCCCGGGTTAGCTCCGTTTGGCTATAACACTCTGGATTCCGAACATGAAAAACAATTGGGTAATCAGGGAATCAAATCTATTCACGCCGGAATCTATAAGAAAAAACCTCTGGAGAAAGGCCACATGGCAAGTTCAAGAGCTTGGTGTGCGGCAAGATTAGTTCCGAATCGCTGATCACCCGTCAAGAGACAGGAGTTTCGGTGAACCTGTCTTGGCTGTTGGCCCACGAAATTGATCCTTTGACAAATGCTCTGAACGTGGGAGCGCCGTTATGCTAGACTCACACATAACTTTCACTTCGTCCGGTATAGCGCGAACAAATGGAGTATGCGCATCCGCAAAGAATGAACGAGAATATCCGGCTCTATCCTCACCTTCTGCTATCATTTTGGCATTGTGACTTGTCGAGTATTGGTAGCAAAGTAATACCACTCGACATAGAGGGCTCATGTCTTTGCCGGGTTTCACTTCTCTGCTAATCAGCGCCTCTCTTCTCTTGGTTTCCTCATTGTTACCTGCCGGCTGTCTCGTCCTCGACAGTACCGGCCTTACAGTTCCGGTTGTGATTGACAAACTCAAGTTCAAGATTCTCAATAGACAGCACGCTGTTGCAGGAGCCAGCAACCGTCTATACGTGGCGGACCTTAGCGGCTATACCTGCATCTCTGTTGTCCGACTCACGAATTCCATGGTCACTGGTAAGGACGATAACTATATTGTGTCTAGCATTTTGGTCTGCAACCTCAGGGCGCTCTTCCGCGCAGGTGGGAGCGATGATTCTTTCCATAGCCCTGATAACCACTGTAAGCTCCTACGACGACCTCTCCGCCTCCTTCCCAACAGAACCACCACCGTCACCTCGACCTACACGTACCGCGGCTCTATGAGCTCACTGACTGGTGTCAGCGCCATGGTTATCACTAACGGCGGACACTTGGCATGAACGAAAAAGCCGGTACCCTTCACCGCCCCATATCGCCATCAAGTTCGTTGTTGCTGGACATAATCCGATCCGGATCTGCCGTCGTTGTGCTGGTTGGCCATCTTTCCCAGCCAAGTTTTTCGCCGGGCAGGAGAGACCTAACCAAAGCGGCTACCGCAGCGGTCGTCGTCTTCTTTCTCCTCTCCGGGTTTGTCATTCGTTATGTAACTGTGCGAAAGCCGATTCCCTCTGTCCACTATTATGTGGATCGGGCATCCAGAGTTTATTCAGTGGCGATCCCCGCCATATTGCTGACGCTGATCCTCGACCCTATCTCACATGCGCTCAACCGGACGTTGTACGAAAACTGGATCGGAAATTGCGACCATCTCCCCTTGCGCATTCTGGCAAATTTAACCTTTACGAGCGAGATATGGACGCAGAAGATTTACCTACTATCAAACAGCCCGTTCTGGTCCTTGAGTTTCGAATGCGTCTATTACGTTTTATACGGCCTTGCCTTCTACTTGACTGGCATTAAACGAATTGTCCTTCTTGTTTTCGTCTCCCTACTGGTGGGGCCAGGAATTTTGGCACTTTTCCCGCTTTGGCTTGGCGGATGCCTTTTGTATTCGCTTTACCAGCAACTTCGCGGCCAGAAAAGTATCGTCCTTGGCATGGCAACGACGTTCACCGCAGTGGGACTGTCTCTAACCGTGTTTCATCGAGAGGTTATCCCACACTTGCGAGCGTTCCAGGCATCGATCGACCAAATATTTCCAAATCATAAGCTGCTTGGACGTGCATCCATTCACTTCTATGAAACAGGTTCTGTCGCGTTCATGTTAATGCTGTTCCTCCTGCTTTCCGCAGACATGGTATCGATTCCTGGCAAATCCAGATTAGCGAATGCCATTCACTTCGTCGCCGAAGGTACTTTCCCCTTATATCTCTTCCATTTCCCAATCCTCGTATTCATCTTCTCCCTTACAGGAACGTCAAACTCAAGCCTTGGTCTGCGTGCAGTTATCCTCATCGGTGTGGTGATATTCGCCGTTCTCATGGGTCACCCATGCAACCTGCTGAAAGTGAGCATGCGGGCCTGGCTGTTTGATGTTCTCCAGTTAACCTAACGCAATTAAGCTTCTGGTTGGATATGGGTTCCGCTTTTCCTCTGCCAAGCACTTATCCAACTGTCTCTAATTGAGTTGGAAATACACTCGGAATTGTGATCGAGGGAAGCTCTAGCACTACAAATTACGCCCTAATGGCATACACCCTACGGTGGACCGCTCTGCAGGAACGCCTACCGTTACGCGCTGCTCTGTCTCGGCGCATCCAGTACCGTTCGATATTCCCCATGCGAGATGAGCCATTCACCGTGCCCAGAAGAAAACGGTTCAGAACTTTTCCGGCGGTGATGGCAAGGACATAGAGCACATCGACGAGGACTCTTTCGCGAACGACCAAAACACTTGACTGTGTGCCCAAAGAGAGCGTCACTGTGTGTGCGCCCTTCTCTCCAGAGGAGAGAAATTTAGGAGGCATACATTAACTCGTCTATCTATCGGCAAATCGCTGCATTGCATAAAATGAACAAAGCCCAGCTACTCTCTGTTTGGAATCAACATTTTACTCAATTTCCTACCCCAAACCTTCGTAAGGAGTTGATGGTTCCGATACTCGGTTATCGGATACAGGAAAGAGAATTCGGTGGCCTTTCCCATGCGGCACGAATGAAGTTGCGCGAGCTTGCTAAAGCTATCAGTTTGGAAAAGGGATCTCGAAATGATACTGCCCCCCGGCTGAAGACTGGAACGCGTCTCATTCGTGTTTGGAAGGGCGAACTTCATGAAGTTAACGTCTCGGCCCAATATTACGAATACCGAGGCCAAGCGTACGACAATCTATCTGTGATCGCTTGTAAGATTACGGGGACTCGATGGTCTGGTCCATTATTTTTTGGCGCTGGTAAGAAGTCGGTATGACAACGATCTCTCGAGTTCGCTGCGCCATTTATACGCGCAAATCGTCGGAGGAGGGTCTGGAACAATCTTTCAATTCCCTTCACGCTCAACGCGAGGCTTGCGAAGCCTACATTCTTAGCCAAAAACATGAAGGATGGCAACTACTGTCCGCCGCTTATGATGATGGAGGATTCTCGGGTGGCAGTATGCAGCGACCAGCGCTGAACCGCCTTTTGGAAGACGTTGCGGCAAAGAAGATCGACACCGTCGTCGTCTATAAAGTTGACCGGCTGACGCGGTTACTCACGGACTTTGCCAAGATCGTCGAGCAGTTCGACAAACAAGGTATTAGCTTCGTTTCGGTGACGCAGCAGTTCAATACCACCACCTCCATGGGGAGGCTGACGCTCAACGTACTTCTCTCCTTTTCCCAGTTTGAACGTGAGGTGACGGGAGAGCGCATTCGAGATAAGATCGCAGCCTCGAAACGGAAAGGTATGTGGATGGGTGGGGTAGTCCCCATTGGCTACGACCTTCGCGATCGGCACCTTGTTGTCAACCCGATTGAAGCTGAACGAGTCAGGGAGATATATCGCCTCTATCTTGAGTTGGGATGTGTTTCACAATTGCAGGCCCATCTAGAAAACTCCGGGGTTCGAAGCAAGGTACGGACGAGTCAAGCAGGCCGAACTTCGGGAGGAGTGGTCTATTCACGTGGTGCCCTATATGACATGCTGCAGAATCGCATTTACCTGGGCGAAATCACTCATAAGGAAGCGTCTTTTCCCGGTCAGCACGATGCCATTCTCGATCGAGAACTGTGGGATCAAGTTCAAGCGAGGTTCCTCGAAAATCTGCAAGCACCCAGTCGCAAACTACGAGTCACGAGACGCAGCCTCCTTATGGGCATACTATACGACCAAAACGGCAATCGCTTCACCCCCTCACATGCCATAAAGAATGGTAAGCGATATCGCTATTATGTTTCTCAGGCTGTGATTCGAGGTGTCAAGAAGCAGTCCGGGCCAGTGCGCCTTCCAGCGGAGGAGATCGAGCAGTTAGTCGTCACCCAGCTCAGATTGTTCTTGCAATCACCGCAGAGATTGCTGGATATCCTCGCGAATGTGGCTCGTGGAACGATAGAATCACAATCCATCATGACAGTTTCTCAGGAATGGGTGACAGCAACACCTCACGAACTTCAGAATGCCTTACGGTCAATTCTGGTGCGAGTAAACGTACGTCAGGAGAAAGTGGAACTCCAATTGAACAAGAGCGCTCTCGTGGATATGTTCATCGGTCCCGAATGCAATGACCGGCCAACCGCACTATCTAACGATGCAGATGACTTAATCACTATCGAGGCCGAAGCCCAGGTCAAACGCTGTCGTGGAGAGATCCGCTTTTTGCTGTCCCCTGACGCTCATCCGGGCAAGCCAAAGTCTGTTCCATCTTTGGTCCGAGCCGTCGCTCGCGCGCATGACTGGATGGATCGAATCACGCGAGGAGAATTGAAAAATCAGAGAGCACTCGCTCAGCACTTCGGGCTAAATGAACGCTATGTTAGCAAAATCATCTCTCTCGCCTTCCTCTCCCCATACATAACGGAAGCAATCCTAGAGGGAATACAACCTCCGCATCTGTCGCTTGATTCTTGTATGCGACACATACCCTTGGAGTGGTCTCAGCAGCAATCCCTTTTTACGCTATCTGGAAGCTCCAGACCGTGATCGGACTCGAATCACGTAACGATGCGCAACTCATACGATCGTATGAAGTTGCGCCGTTCGGCTGGTGTTGGCGTAAATAACCGAAAGGGGAAAATGAGGGTGGGGCTTCAAAGATCTTTCAGACAGCAAGGATTTGAACACGGCATTCGGATTGGCCCCGGGAGGGTTGTACTTCAACCTCACGGCTGGACAGTATGAAAGGCTTCGGAAAGCACGATGATTGGCTTAATTGGCTTATTAGAGCCATCTACAACTCGTTGCTTTTCCACTCCTTTCTGCCTGATGGTGACTTCAAAGAATATTTGAGACACTGTAACATTCGTCGCCGTCTCGCAGATCGAATTGCTCAAGTGGTGGTGAGTGAACGTGTCATCGGAGGTTCGCCAAGGACATCGTAAAATGGGCTGCATAGAGGCGAAAGCCTTAGAGTTTCCCGGACCCTATAGACTTGAGCAGGTCAACGGATTCGATGGGGAGATGGGTGACTAGCGCCACCTTATTGTTTCCAAAAAACGTTGTTTCATCATCCCAAATACGAGGTAGGCCGATTCAATTCTGTTTCCGCTTCATATTGATAGTTAGCCTCAGCGCTGCGTCTCTAACTGTGGCGACAGCACAGATGTCCGACTACAATCCGAAAGACGCCGATCAAACAGCGCAGGACGTCAGTCTGGTTCAACTGATCGCGAATCCGCAACTTTGGGATGGCAGGAGGGTACGCCTCATCGGATTTTTACGGCTCGAATTTGAAGGAAATGCTCTTTATCTCCACAAAGAAGATTACTTGAACCGCATATCCAATGACGCTATTTGGATTGACCGGCCCCAGGACCTGGGGTCAACGCAACAGAAGACAATAGACAACCACTACGTCATTTGCGAAGGCACATTCCGCGCCAAGAATCACGGCCATATGGGAATGTTCAGTGGCACTATAAATAATATAAATCGCATTGAGCCATGGGGAAATGACAGTGCGAAGACTTTTTTCCCCGGCAATTCCCTCGTTACCAGCGCTTACAACGTAAGCTCCCTGATCCCCCCTCCCATTAACAATCAGAACTACAACCTGATGGGGAATATGACTCGATGCAGTACGGATGCGGTCATCAGTCCGGGTGGAGTACTCGGCACCGGCCCTGGGCAACACGCCTGCTCTTACACCTTCGACGGCTACTTCGCTCCAGGGTGGAACACTGGCTCCGGCTTTGGGGGGAACGCCGGGTGGAGCGTAAGCAAGACGCATCAAATCATGCAGACCAACTACACTCCCGGCATCGCTCAGGTCCTATCGATTGACGGCCAGTGGAACAAGATTGGGGATGATGCTGATATTTATGCCTACTGTTACAACAAAGGTGGATGGGTTGATAACGGAGGCGAGGGTCACACTTGCGTCCGTTCTAATGGCGGCAACATGCTTGCCGTGTTTGCGGGAACAGCACAGCAGACCGGAACCGGCCTCTCCTCTATCAGTCTCGGCAACAACAACACAGGAGACGGCAACCCTCTGGTCGGCGGCTATATTGAGAACGTATCTGGTACTCCCCTTGCCTCTGGTCAGATTACGGCATATACACAAGCAACTACCAACATTCCCGGACAATTTACCACAACTGACTCCCACGCCATCTCTGCGGCCTGGGGGAATACAACGACCGTCATCAATCACGCCCCGAACGTTCCCAACGGTATTTCCGGTACGGTTACGGTGCATGTTGCGGGAGGGTCGAATGGGGCAGGATTCTCCCTCGACTCTGTGAATCCACAGAATAATCTGATCTTCTTCGCCTGCGACGACTTCCCTGATTTCGTGCACCCAACGGCTATCTCAGCCAAGGATGGATCAGGTAACCAAACCATCACCGGTCTCTTTCAGTTTTCACACAATACCCGCTGCCCTGTATTCCAAGGTGGACCGCAGGGATTGATCGACCTCGTTGCTGATCGGCAGAATTACTCTGGCCGGCCTAATTTTAGAACTGCTTATATCATTGCCGGGGCCACAGATCCAACCCATCTTTCCTATCGTTTCTATCAGGCAGGAGGGCAATCTCCTTTCATTCCTCCCCAGTTCCATAACTTCGGCACAACGCAGAACACCACTCTATCGAGAGCGGGGGGGACTGTCACTGCAAACGGCATTGGAACCAGTTTCAGCGGCCAGATTATCGCGATTAGCGGAGCATCTGACGCCCGCTTCAACGGCACCTTCGCTGCGAGCGCCCTCAACACGAGTCAAGCAATCACATGGACTCAGACAGGGAACGATACGGCTGGGGTGAGCGGCACTATTGCGACAGGTGGAGCTGTCGGAGGAATGAGCGGGAGTGGCGCTTATTACATATGGCCGATGGCTCGCATACGGTCTGTCGGCACTACTAAAACCACGGTGGATGGAGTTACCAATCTGGCCTACAACGGCACTCTGAATCTTGAGCCGAATAATATGCCCGTGACCTTCGGCGATCAAATCGTCGGTCCTGACGACCCGGCCAACAAGACCAGTATGCTCGCGGCAATCGGAACCTACACAACCCCCCCTACGAGTGGTCTGCAGAGTGTGTTTAGTGTAGCGATGATGGGATCTGGAGTGAGCAACCCTGAGTTCCGGGGAACACAAATGCTCAACGCCAATCCTTTTACCATGTACAGGGGAGGCGGCGGCACAGGGCAGCTAGTCGGCGCGACCGCCTTCGCAGTCAGTGGGCCTTTTAGCACAACATTCTCCGCCGATGCTCCTCTACCCAATGGAGTGCATGATTTCATCAACGCGAACTCTGTCATAGGTTCGGGAGCGACCTATGGTGGCTATTATCTCCGCGCTGCTGCACAGCAGAATGGGAAATTTGGTTTCACAGAATTCTACGATGCAGTGGCGCATAAATTAACAGTTACCAACGCTAACTTTGGCGTCTTCTGCTCCTACGTCATCACCTTTACCGAGTTCACTTATCCCAACTGCCCTATAAAGATGGTCACACCTTCTACAGCGACCAACGATACGACCGTCGCTACCACCGCATTCGTCAAGGCCGCTATCACAGCTGCTTCCCCTATTACTGGCATCGGTTCCACCGGAAGCATCCCGCTCTTCGGTGGAGCGAAAGTGATAAGAAGCTCGCATGTTACCGACAACGGAACCACAATAGCCTCCAGCGAACCCATAACGGCTCCGAAGGTAACGGCTCCATTGATGGCAACCGGCAATGCCTCCAATACAGACCTTGCGGGACGCTTAACCTTAGCTGGTGGGACGCAGACTTACACTTTCACAGGCACCTATTCAAATCCGCCCGTGTGTGTTGCATCGGACACGACGGCCATAGCTGCGGTACAAGTTTCTACGACGACAACGGTTCTCACAGTGAATGGGCCAGGAACAGATGTGGTCTCTTACATTTGCATTGGTAGGAACTAACTTTAGCACAACTGCTCTTCCTTCTGCCCGCAAGAGGCGTTCCTAAGCCTCAGCCATACGCCATAACCCCATCTTTTTGATGGCTATCCGCACGTCCGTTTCTATTTCATACCGTCAAGAATGCAACGCACTCAACGCGCGAGGTATCACCACAGCAAACCGCTAGATCGGAAACATAGCCTTGTGCTACTCCGGCAGATTCCGTTGGCCATTCATGCTGACGAAAGAGGACGATTCTGGCCTGTCCCAGTTGTGGGGCCGCGAAGGGTGGCAATCAGCTTAGCGAGGTTACCGTGGCTTACCGAGGTAAAACAGCTGTATTCAGCAGACTGCGACGCGTGCTACGCGTTGTACGCGAAGCAAAGTTTACTCGTATGTGGCTTATTTTGAGTTTGATGGCCGTAGATCGAGGAGTGGGGGACTCATATCCAACTATAAGTCAATTTTATTGAATAATTTGAAAACTTATACCCATAAAATACCCCCAAATATACCCCCTAGAAACTCGCATTGGGCAAGGTCTAATCCATTCTCATTCCGGCCACAGTGCACGCCTCAAGAAAAGGATGCTCTCGACGGCCTCTTCTTCTCTTATCGCCTTAGGGCATCCGCCGGGATTTAAAATAGGGTTGACGAAAAAATGAGTTTGTTGCAATCTACTTCCAATAAGGCAAGAACCTGACGTCCGGCTGAGCCGGTTACAGATGGTTGGCCCCTCGTGAATCCCGTTTGGGATCGCGAGGGGCCTTTTCTTTTGCTCAGAAAGAGGATCAATGGACATTCGCGTTTCAATTTTGCGGCTGCGTAAGGTGCTTGAGCGCACGGGCTTCTCGCGTAGCACGCTTTACCTTCGGATCGCTGCCGGATCCTTCCCGCGTCCGATCTCGCTGGGAGGTCGTTCTGTAGGGTGGGTTGACTCGGAAGTCGACGCTTGGATCGCCAGCCGGGTTGCGGAGAGCCGCTTGGGGAGTAAATAGGTGACCACTCACATCGCTATTCCCCCCAAAGAACCTGCCCGGCAGTTAGGTGCCGGCGTTGACGACATCTACAGGCCGCCGTGGCTTGGAACGCCGCCGAGTAGCACGACCGCTAGGCTCCTTGTGTCTGCCGAAGCGATACACGCAGAGTGTGCCAAGAGGAAGGGGTGATGCAGACCACCTTGGCACAACTCATCCCCCTGATAGAGGTCGCGCGGGCACTTAGCGTCAGCCCGCACACGGTTCGCAGTTGGGTCAAGCAGGGACGCTTGGGGCCGACGCGGGTCTGTCGTCGACTGCTCTTCAGCCCTGACGAGATTGCACGTTTCATCGCCGTGGCGTCTGCGCGGAGGGAGCGGACGGGCTAGATCCATGTACTCTGCCGGGTCGTTGTCGACCCGCAGAAAACCGGGATGTAAAAACTACGTTCATCCCTACATCTTCAGCAATAACAACCCAGGAGCATGGACTCTTGTATGTTCGAGGTGCGTCATGAAACAGTCTTCTGAGGGGAGTGGACAGCCTTATCCTGACGACGCAAGATACCGTCTCCGATACGAGATGGTGAAATGGCTCTCACCGATTCCCTGGGACTACATAGGGACCCTCACCTTCAGGGAACTAGGGTCAGCGCCTTCGCGCCACAGTGCGCTAAACGCCTACTTCAAGCATCTGCAGGACCGGCACGCAATGGGTCTCTGCATTTGGGTAGAAGAGCTTGGTGGCGATGGTCGTGCCCACGCCCACTTCTTAATGACTAGACAGGAGTTAGCCCAAGATATTGCACCTTCTGGTTCATCGATCGCGGCTCTATGGGGCTGCGGATTCAGGAAGGTGCAACGCTTCGATCCGGCTAAACGTGGTGTGTCCTACGTTTTCAAGAGTTTCAGACCGGGTACGGATTACGGCATCCTGTATGTGCCCGGCTCACGCAATGCTGAGAAGCTTCACCCTGCGAGAATTGCACCATCACTTCGACATGATCTTCAGGGAGATGTCGATCTCAGGCATAGACCGCAGTCGACAAGCAAGTGTGGTGGTCGTCGAGAGTGTCTTTCCGACGAAATGCGGCGCAATCTACTCTCCGCCTACGGGCGGGGAGAGGGCACCCTCGCAGCGCTCGCAGCGAAGTTTGGTGTCAGTCTTAGTGTCGTTAAGAAGATACGTCAGCAACTGATCCACACTGGCAAGATGGAGCGGATACCGCAGCATCGCGGCCCCCGCAAGCTCACTGCGGCGCTTAGAAATAGCTTGCGTGAATGGGTTGAAGTGCAGCCCACAATGACCGTCGCAGAACTGCAACGAAGAATGGAGGAAAGTTTCAAAGTGCGCATCTGCAGAAGCCATTTATCCGGAGTCCTGGGAGCCATGAAGTCAACGCGAATGCCTCTACGCAACTCCTCTGAGGGGCACGGACTATAACAGCGTTCTCCACAACATAGCGGCCATGCGGAGAGAGATACTCATGGATGGGTGCTTGAGTGCAGAAAATCCTTCCTCCAAAGTGAAATAGGTGTTGTCAAATGCCGGATGCTGCCCCACCATAAATTTGTGGCAGGTCCGCAGTAAAGCCAGCTGTAACCGTGTCCAACGTCAACCGCACAAACCGCAGTAAAGGGGGGCCGGTGAGTTGCTTTACGAAGCCAGTGAGCTACTGGCGCTGCGACTATCGGGACTGTTCCTTTGAGTGGCAAGCTCGAACCGAGGCAGTGCCCAGACAGTGCCCAAGGTGTTGGCGTCGAGGATGGAATGGTGGCCACGCAGGCGTTCCGCTTCGACCGGCACGCATCGCGAAGCCTGCAACGAGGGTCTCCTTGGCACTGGGGAAGCAAGCGAAAGAAATCACTTCTTGCGGCACCCACCGCTAAAGATGCTGCCCGCAAAGGAGTCAAACCTTGAGCCGTAGGACAGGTTGATCCGGCTTCATGGACGGTAATTATCCCTTGATTACAAGTAAGCTATAGCTTATATCCATTCCATCATGGTGAAGTGTAAGCAAACCAATTCTATCCCTGGTCCCCAGAAGTAACGATAGCGGACTTCAATATGGAGTTTCATACGGACGATGCTTATCTGACACACATCATGAAGTTACGGTGGCCAGGTGGCATCACGGTCTGCGACAGCAAGAAGTGCGACAACGTGGAGCGGAGGTATCATCGGGTATCTGGCCGTACTGCCTATGCCTGTGACCACTGCGGCAACCACATCTATCCACTGGCCGGAACGATCTTCCAGAAGTCCACCACATACCTTCGGCTGTGGTTCTACGCGATGTACTTGATGGGCTCTACCTGTTGCGCATCTCCGCCAAACAGATTCAGCGAGAGACCAGGGTTACGTACAAGACCGCATGGCGTATGTTCAACCAGATCAGAAAGCTCATGGGTAACGACGCTCCACTGACAGGCAAGAAGATCGAGATGGACGAGACCTACGTTGGTGGCAAGGCTAAGAACAAGCGGCTGGGCAAACGTGGCGGGGCCAGGCGGTCTCTAGGCGATAAGGCTCCGGTCTTCGGCATGGTGCCCGAAAAGGTACTGGACAAGGCCACCCTCTCTACCAATGAGTACTGTATCTATGGTTGACCTTGGTCTTGCATCCGGGACACACTCCGTGCAATGATTCGCATGGATGCGTCGCACCGGAACCCAGCTTGCCGTCTGGATTTTTTACTTTAAGTGGGTTGCCTTGCGGTTACAGAAAACGCGCAACGGTAATCATCAACTAGAAAAACCGCTCTACACCGGGCGGGTTTGGTGGATAATCAGGAACTTCGTTGATCACCTCATTGATGAAATCCATTTCAGCAGCGCGAGCTTCGGCAGTTGGTTGAAGAAAATGCTCGCCAGCAGTGATGAATGCACCAAGACCACCTATCACTACAAGACGTTCCACAATGAAGGTCGCCAAGCCCCCAAGAAGAAACCATGCGATGAGCCACCATGGACTTAGGTCAATCATTGGAATCAGAATGACTCCGAGTGATAACCAAAGTGAAAAGCACGAATGCTCAACAAATTCGTATGCCTCTTTGCTGCTGGCTGGAATTCTCTTACCGCTACTATACTTGCGATATAACCGGATGTGAACGACCACGGTCATCAGGGTGAACGCAGCACCCAGATCAAAGAAAATCCTCCCAAACATCGGCTCCCCTTCCGATGTAAGCCATAGCTTACGTGTAAGCCTTAGCATACGGTCATTCTGTTGCCAATGGCAACAGACATCTGCATAGCGATTGGGCGGCGTATCCGGATTCTTCGCACCCAAAAGGGCTGGACTCAGGCGATGCTGCCGATCATGCAGAACTGACGCGAGAACACCTGTCCGAGCTAGAAAACGGGAATAAAGAGATAGGCGTACGCGCACTGAAGCGCATTTCCAGCGCCCTCGATGTGAAGCTATCTCAATTCTTTGAAGGCCTCTAACTCCGCCCCCCATCCCATAGGCAAGGGGGTGGGAGACAGACCGGATGCGCCTATCTGATCCCCGACACAGAAAATTTTCTTGTGTCGGATTTTTTCGCTCGCATTTTTTATGTTTCAGATATCTACCAACAAGCAGTATGGACGAAAGATGGAATACGACATAATCGCGCCCACGAAGTGGAGAACCATCGATCAGGGTTCGGGCAGTGCCTCAGCTTGAACTCTGAGCAGTAACATTTTGCAGCTATTGGATGTCTATGCTCCAGCACTCTCCAACGCCTTCAGAACGGGCTCGCTTTCCCGTCGCAACCTCTTAAATCGTTCCTTTGAAGTTCGCATATTGATAACGATCACTAGAGCTGCTTCAATCCCGTGTTGCCCTTGTCAACATATGGGCTTAGGGGTCGTTAGCTAATCGGTCGCCTTTCCGGGTGCTCCTCCATGTCTTTCTATACCGCCCCGTCTCGCAGGATCAGAAAAATGAATGATTCGGTCCTCCTCGGGATAGCGATGAATGCTGCCGCTATGCAGTGTTCGCCACGCCGAGGCAACCGTTCCATCAGGGCTACACAGAAAGAACTGCCTACACTGCCGGTGCTATCCGACCATTGACTTGTCACCTGTCAGCAGTATCCGCTAGACCTGCAGTGTCCAATGTCAACAAGAGAGCTACAAACACTTCGGGGACCTTTATGAATACTTTTGCAAGGGTGGCGAACTGGTGGCGTTGCGTACGGGGATGGCTTCATAACACGAGCTGGGACGGCCTCAATAGCAACGAGTAATCTCACCTCGGGTTCCGCCTGCCGATATTGCCTTACCTCGTCTCGCTTGCCATCCGCTCGAAGCCACAGTATCGCAGAGGAGAACCTATTCGTTTTGAATACTTCGCGCATAGACTGCTTTTCTCGTTACCAATGTCAACGCTCAGTACGACCAGTAGCACCTCATCTGTCAGTAAGTGCAGTCTCTCCGAGGACGCCTTTGACGTTCGCTTCAAGATATGCTGGCCGCCTCCTATTGCTGGCCGTTGCCCCACACACACACTGAAACACTGGTCACCCATCAAGGCACCTCCTGGTTCAGACCAAAGAGGGCCGATCGAGGGTTCATCTATCGATGAGCGAGGCCTAAACCAACGGCGAACGCACCAATTGAGCCCTTCTACTCTTCTTCATCACCGCCCCAAAAATCCTTGCCATAGGCATTTGCAATGCGTGCGGGCCGGTGCGGAGCGCTTGCATATCCGCCGTCGCATCTGCGCTGCAAACATTTTGGACATTGGCGCAGTCGCTTCGTGCGTTCTTTTCAGCATCGCGAGGTTGAGACCACCGATCTATATTCGGTTCACCAAAGTAGCTTGAATGACTACATTGCCCCGTTATCACCAACTGAAGCTCAACTTCCGGATTGCCCGTCACCCGCTCACTATCCTCCGACTCGAGCCTGGTGCGCCTTGATGATGGAGAGTGCATGGCCAGGCAATTGTTCTCTACAACGGTGTTGCTGACGTGCGGTCCCTCCATTCCTGCCCGTCCCGTTGACATTCGACAGGAAAAGTCTCATTCTCTTGTTGAATGCCAAGGGGAACATGCCGCCTACAGATTTATTGCAAGGAACGCTCGATCTACTCATTTTGAAAACACTCGCTCTTGAGCCTCAACACGGGTGGGGTATTGCGCAACGCATCCAGCAGGTATCGAAAGATGCTCTGTTGATTGGACAAGGCTCTCTCTATCCTGCGCTCCACCGACTGGAATATAAAGGCTGGATTCAAGCCGAATGGGGTGCTTCCGAGAACAATCGCAAAGCAAAATTCTATTCTCTGACAAAGACGGGCCAGAAACGGTTGGCAACCGAGATGGAAGAGTGGGATCGTCTGACAAACGCAATCGCGCTGGTACTCAAGCAAGTCTGAGAGGTCGTATGTTCAAGGAATTACTGACACGGCTTCGCTTCCTTTTCGTTCGCAGAACACATCGCGAAGTCGATGAAGAACTGCAATTCCATCTAGAACAGCAGACTGAGATAAATATTGCCGCCGGAATGACTCCGCAGGAGGCACGGAGGCAGGCCATGATTGCCTTCGGCGGAGTGGAGCGCGCACGCGATCAATCTCACGAACAACATCCCAGCTATCTATTGGAGACCCTTATTCAAGACATCCGCTACAGTCTTCGCGGCTTCCGTCGCAATCCGGTCTTCACTGTCACCATAGTCGCAACCCTCATGCTCGGTATCGGAGCAACCACAGCAGTCTTTAGCGTGGTAGATCGAATCCTATTTCGCCCACTTCCTTACTCAAATGCCGACCGTCTCGTCTCGGTAGGTCTGGTACATTCGCTCGAAACCGAGTTCATGCTGGGCTACTTTTACTACGACTGGCAGCGGAATCAAAAGCCTTTTGAGGCGCTCACCTCCGAGGATGCCAACACGGGCGAGTGCGACCTCAGCGAGAGAAATCCCGCGCAACTCAGCTGTGAGTCCGTGGAAGGGGATTTTCTGCCTACCCTGGGCATCTCACCTATCCTGGGACGCAATTTTCTGCCGGAAGAAGATCTCCCCAACGGGCCAAGGGTAGCTCTCATCTCCTATGGCCTATGGCTTAATCACTACAACTTGGATCGCGGCATCCTGAACAAGACGATTGACATCGACGGCAATCCAGTGAGAGTGGTCGGCGTGTTACCCAAAGACTTTGAGATGCCCAGACTTCAAACCGCCGACGTACTGTTTCCAAAGACTATTGACGAGGCGGCCGACCGCGCATCGAACGGTGGTCTTGGAGGCCCAAGACGGGCCTTTGCCCGACTCAAACCCGGAGTAAGCATTCAGCAAGCCGAGGCGGAGTTGCAGCCCCTCTTTCAACAGGCTTTGAAGCAGATCCCGTCGGATATTCGTTACGACTTCCATCTCAGAGTTCGCTCCCTACGCGACCGACAGATGCAGGAAGTACGCATGACAGCGTGGGTTCTTCTGGGCGCTGTTCTCGCGGTGCTGCTCATCGCCTGCGCCAACGTGGCGAGCCTCCTCATGGCACGTGGTGCAATCCGGCAACGCGAACTCGCAGTTCGTTCCGCCCTCGGAGCCAGCCGCGCCAGGCTTGCCCGCCAGGCATTTACCGAATCCCTTCTACTATCAATCGCCGGAGCGATAACGGGATGCACTCTGGCAGAGGGCGTGCTGCAACTTTTCATCGCCATCGCCCCCGCAAACATTCCGTATCTTAACGAAATTCAACTCGACTTCCGAATAGTCTGCGTCACTGTCCTTCTTTCCATTCTTTGCGGCACGCTCTTCGGCCTCGCACCGGCGCTGCAGAAGCCACGCGGCGGAATGCTGAGTGGACGCTCTCTTACCTCCGTCTCCCATGCGATCGTGCGACAGTGGCTGGTCATCACACAGATTGCCGCGAGCATGGTCTTGCTGGCTGGTTCAATGCTCTTGTTGCGCAGCTACAGCAATCTCGAAGATCAGAATCTCGGCATGCGCACCGACAACACTTTCACTGCCAGCATCACCTTGGGAGAGCACGCGTACTCCACGCCCGCAAGCCGGTTCAACTTCTTTCAACAACTAACCACACGACTCCGGTTCGGCCCCGGCATCTCTCTGGTTTCCGTCAGCGACTCCCTTCCTCCTGGTGCCGGTCACTTCGGTGGCCGTCTCGACGAGATCGTCGTTGCCGGAAGACCGCCTTCTAGCACAAGTGTCACCGGAGTTGTAGCTTCACGTCTGGTCTCGCCTGAATACTTCCACGCTTTGGATATCCCCATGCTGCGGGGCGAGGGCTTCCGTGAAGAAGACATGACCGCAAGTCAACACACCATCGTCCTCAGCAAACGCCTTGCTGACCTGATCTTCCCGAACGAAAATCCCATTGGCCAGCAGATGCGGTTCGAGAAGCACACCGCCTCCGAGCCCTGGAGTGTCATCGTCGGAATTGCAGCAAACGTAAAGAACGGTGGCCTCACTAAGGAGGAGGTGCCCGAGTTTTACCGGCTCCGCCGAAATCTTCCAGGCGACTGGGACTGGGGTGGTATTTGGCGCAAAACCTCCGTCATCGCAGTCCGAAGCTCGTTGCCACCCGATCAGACTTCACGCTGGATTCGCTCGCAGGTCGCCGCGCTCGACCCGACCCTGCCGATTGACGTTGCCACCTTGCACCAGAGAGTCCGCAAACTCGCCGACCAACCCCGCTTTCAGACTCTCCTCGTCGGCTTCTTCGCCGCGACTGGCCTTGTTCTGGCACTCATAGGGCTTTACGGAGTGATCTCTTTCTTGGTCACACAGCGCACCCAGGAGATTGGTGTGCGCTCGGCATTGGGAGCGAACAAAAGCGATATTCTGCGGCTGGTGATGGGGCAGAGTCTGAGATTGGTTGTGGCGGGAACTGTACTTGGTCTGATTGCCGCACTGGCGGCGACACGCGTTCTATCGAGCCAGCTGTTCGGCATCAGCGCGCACGATCCGGGTACGTTTGCCATCGTGACGTTGCTGCTGGTCCTTATTGCGCTGATGGCGACTCTACTGCCAGCAAGATCTGCTAGCAAAGTGAATCCGATTGTGGCTTTGCGATGCGAGTGAGTGCGGCATATCATCGGTTATCCATGGTTGATAACGTTGGCTTGTCGGAAGTAATCCCCGCGCCACAAATCTCAGTTGGCGATAAATCGCCGAGTCACTCCTTGAGCCGTGATGGGCAACCTGAATTCGGCTCCTCGCCAGTGAAGCCCTTTGGCTGAGATCAGTAGCTCGTCTCCTCTCATGACCTCGCTGCGTTCCCTCTAAAGGTACGAGGCAAGAGCCTCCGGAGGTTTTGCGTTTTCGGGATTGGATATATACGCAATCCACGAATAGTCTGGGCAGCGCCGCCAGAAGGCGTAGATGACAATCGTGAAGCCGGGCGATGCCCCGGTGAATGGGATTGCAAGCGAGACGGCGGGATCGAGCGGGCCGATCTGCACTTCTGGTCTGCGAGTTACAGGGCGAGAGTATATTTCTTAGTTCTTTCTATCCTCTGATTTCGCACCGAGTTCGGCACTAGGTGTAGTGTCTGCGGGCAAGTCGCCGATAATAAACTGCATGGCCGCGAGGAGAAACTCGTTCAGCTTTGCGTCCGTGAACATCTGCGGCGTATGGCCCATGGTGGAGAAGAATACCCGTCCTTTGCCATAACCCTTGATCCAGGCGACCGCGTAATCATTGTCCTGGCGAATGAAGGGAGCGTGGCCTGCGTTAAAGTCCGGCGTTTTTGCCATGTCAACGCTGAGGAGCACACGCACCTTGTCCCGTGAGTAGTATGCGCCCTGGGGGCCTGTGTCTGTCATACGGTAATATTCGTCGGTGTAGGTGAATGACTGGCTGCCGAATGCTTTGGTAAGAGGACTGTCCGGATCGTCGATTTTCACAGTCGCCGATTGAACGCGATGAGGTCCTTGTGACGCGCCGAGCATCTCCATGAATTCGGGCCAGAAAGCGGCGCTCCAACTCGCGGCGTGAATCCCGCCCAATCCGCCGCCTTCACGGACGAAGCGAAGCAACCCTGCTCGCACGGTGGGATCGGCCGAAATATCGGACTCTATGCTGTTCAGCATCACTGCGTCGAATTGCCGGATCTTGTCGTACTTGAGATTGTCGAGATCATTGCTGAAGACCACCTCAAAAGCCCCGGTGGACTTGCCCATGAGCTCCAGCGCATAGTTAGCGTTCGGAATGGGCGCATGTCCCATGTGTCCATCCATTATCAAAAGCTTCCTCGGTTTGATGGGCTTCGCGGGGGCCGTTCGCGGGATGGCTGCTTCGATCGCATGCTTGATATCGGGCGCCAGTTCCTCCGCTCCACGAATGGTCAATAGCTTGGACCTCCGGATCATGTAGTCGCCGAGAACCGGCAGAACCGCCTGTTCAAAACCATCGACGGAACGCGCCAGGTCGGCGGTCGTATCCACGTCGCCGGTCGTATTCAGAGTGAAGAACAACGGTTTCACGCCGAGTTTGTACAGCTCCTGCAGAAGTTGTTTCGTACCCACAACGCCGCAGCCCAAAGGCATTTCGCGACTCGTGCCCTTGAGCGAACTTCTGTCGTGCAGACTCAGGGCCATCACTCTGTCTTTCAGCTGCGTCATGGCTCGTTGGGGATCGACCCCGTCCTGCAGCCAGTTGCCAACGTCCACTTGCACGCCGACGTGATTGCTCAGGCCTTGCAACTCCGCGAGGGTGCGTTTTGGATCGCCTCGGCTCTCTATCGCGAAGTTGATGTCGAATTCATTTGCAAGCTTATCGATCGCCGGCAGGGAGGCGGGCACCGCTGTGGAAACGATCATCTCGACGCCCATGGCCTTCGCGAACTCGAAAACCTTCCGGCTGGTGGCATCATCCGGCCCAAGCGTATCGACGCGATAGGCCAACATCTGTACATGGAACTTGCGCAGTCGGTTCTTCACGACGGTCAAGTCGGCAGGTGTCAAATTGTAATCTAGGTTCTTGCGGATCTCCGGGCTCACCCATTGAGTGTTCGAGCCTTCCACGTATCCCAATTCCAAATCGTCGATCCTGATCGCAGCCTCCGACAAAGTAAGTCCCTGAAAAGCACTGGAAGGCACGCCCACTTTCCAGTTCAGGAACTGTCCAAGTTCGACGATGGTGGGCACGCGCCACAGGGATCGGCCCACTGGGACCGGACCCCGGGGGCCCGAGGCTTGAGCCACAGTAGGGGCTGGAGAACCTGGCTGAGCGCATGCCGCCGTGCCGGCGGTCATCGCGATAAGCATCACACTCAGGAGCATCTTGTAACACTTCATCACTGATCCCACGATCGTTTCCTACTTATTCTTCGGCAAAGCAAAAACATAGTAACCCTGAGCCTCAGGCTTTCCGGGCCCCGCAGCGCCGGGCTCTCCGTTGGCATGTAAGAAGAAGGCGACATACTCGCGTCCTCCCACTTCACTGTTTGCGAATGGCGCGTCCGACTTCCCGCAACAGCGCTAGGGATTTCGGGGATACGCTTCCATCGTCGTACATGAGAAGATTCCAGCTCAATGCTTCGTCGCGTTCTGCCGCATCCAACGCACGCTTGACTGCTCTTTCAGTGGTAAAGTGCGGGGCTTGGATCTGAGTATCCGGATTATTAATCCCCCAATCCGGTCCATCCATTTGAAAGCAGCCATGCGACTGGAGATCCTTGAATGGACCGCTTGGCCAAATACCCTTGGCTGACACTGGAAGTTCACTACTGCCGGTGAAGCCCTCGCCGAACTGGAAATCCTGAAAGTCGGTTCCGCGTGCCTGCATCCACGGATTGTACGAAATGATGCGAGACTTGTTGCCCGCCTTGGCGGCTTCGCCTAGCTTCTCATATGGAGCCGGATAATAAATGAGTTCATCGTCGAACATCCAGCCGGCGAGCCGATCGCCATAGCGTTCCCCCACCTCTTGCAGGATGGAACACCAGTTATCGTAGAAATTGGATTGCTGGGCAAAAGTTAGTGGATTCAAGGATGGCGTGGTAACACTGGATACCGGTCCCTCGGCACCAAGATGGTAATAGAGAATGAGCGGGATCCTTCTCTTGGCGAGCGCATTTGCAATCTCTCCTATAAGATCTCGCCTTGAGGTGTGACCCGGAAGAAGACTTTCAATGGCTCGAATTGGTGCCGGGAAATAATACGTTGCCCACGTTGCGGACCAAATTGCATACCCTGCGCCGGTTGATTCCACTAGCTCAGCGAATTTTTCTACATCAAAGTCGTCTGCAAACTGTGGCCATGTCTTTTTTGAACCTTCTGGAGGATAAGCCCATTCTCCACACTGGCACATGAAACCGAACTTCGCGCCACTGAGCCAACTAGCATCGGACCGAAAGGCCTTAATACGGGCATTCATGGCTGGACGCTCATGTATGTTCAACAACTCAAGGGCCTTGAATGCGCCCCCTATCGTTGGTGTCGCAATAGAGTGGGCAAGTCGGATGCGGATAGTGCTAATACCCTGAGGAAGCTTTAAAGGCGACGCGAGAGTGATGCGGTCCCAATTGTAGTGACCCTTCTCAGATTCCGTAGTGGTGCATTGCAATCGATTCCTTGGACCCTCAAGATTGATTAAGCTTCCAGCTGGTGCACTGATCATAAGTGTGACTTCGTAATCGCCGGCATGTTTGGCAACTACGCTCCATTCAAACAACTGCTGGGTATCGTTCCAACCTTCTACCCAGAAGTGTTTTCCGCCCTGGTGACCTGGTACGCGTTTGACGTGAAGCCCGGGAGTGATCCGAGCGCCATACGATACCAGATATGTAATACCGGAGGGCTGAATAGCTATTGTGGGCGAATCTGAATAGAGTGACTGGGATTCTTTAGGCAGGGAGAAATACAAGCCAGATGCGGCCAGATTTCGAGTAAACGAGCGGCGTGTAATCTTGGTTAAGTCCCGCATAAGTAGTTAATCCTGACGAGTCATCTTGAAGTTGCAACAGAGTCGGTTGATGAGTATCAGCGCTCTAAAGGTGCTGACATTGTTGTGTGCAACTATTTCCTTTTGGTCTTGTAGTGGTTCAGATCTAATGCATGACTCGGTCGCTATTGCAATTGGATCCGAAAACTGTTCTACGAGTATCGTCACGGAGATGATGCATAAAGGTTGGATAAGGCCTTTATGCATCCCTACAAATTGGATAAAAACAAAGTCCAATTCGCTAAAATAATAGTTTCACTGCCAGTTGCATGATTCGTTCAGTGCTTCTTTCTGAGCTGACCGTTCCAAAGGTACTTGTGGTGCTTATGTTTGTGCCCGGCGTTCCGTAGGTGAGGTGGTTGAGAGCATTGAACGCCTCCGCCCTAAACTGAAGCTGTCCAAACCTTTCCAAAGGAAAGTTCTTGAAGACGGATGCGTCGAGGTTTTGGAAGCCATCCGCTCGCAGATCATTACGACCCTCCGTGCCGAATGTATATTGCGCTGGAGCGGTAAATGCCGATGTATTGAACCATTGACTGCGAGTTGGTCGGGTCAACTGTGGATTGCCCACACGATTCAATCTGTAACCGGAGTTTCCAGTATTTGCGATGTCTCCCGAGATAGTCAGATTGTAGGGAAGGCCGGACGTATTCGCGTAAATCCCGTTGACCTGCCATCCAGCGATGACCGCGTTCAAAACTTTATTATTCACATTGAGAGCGCGCCCTTTGCCAATCGGCAACTCGTAGGTTGCACTGATAGACAGGTTTTGCGGCAAGTCGTAACCGGCCACACTCCAGTCTCTTTGCAGATGGTACGGGTCCTGTTCTGAGCATCCTTCGACGCCAAAGAAGCCGTCACAAGCAAGGTCCATCGTCTTCGACCATGTGTAGGAGATGATGTATTGAAGACCATGTGAAGGTGCCTGGCTGAGTCTCACCTCGAGTCCGTTATACGAAGCTCCGCCATTGCTGCGGTCATAGTGGGTCGGTGTGATGTACGGAAATGGTCGCCGGGCGGCAACTGTCGCTGCATTTCCAGGGCCCGGGGTAAGGGCAACGTTGTAGAGGCCACCACCCGTTGGAAGCCGAACGCTGTGTGAGCCTACGTAGTCTATATCCAAAGTCGTCTTTGCATTTAGCTGCTGTTGGAACCCGAGATTCCATTGCTCTGAATATGGATTCTTGGCGTTAGGATCTCTGTAGTACTGTGACTGAGTGAAAGGGTTCGCCGCAGGTAATGCCGTGACGCCACTGAGTGGACTCTCAGCAGTGACTGTGGGTATCCCCGTTAAGGGAGTCTGATTTTGCGCTGAATTTTGCGCTACGGAAGGCCAATCGCCCCCTATGCCCTGTACGGTCTGACGAATACCTGCCCACTCATCGAAGAATAGGCCAACGGCTCCACGGACAACGCTACGTTGATTAACTTGATACGCAAAGCCAATACGGGGCTGCCAGTTGTCATATGAATTCCGCCACAGGTGGCCGTCTGGGGAGACAATCACATTTGGAACAGAACTCAACCCGCCGGGAATACATGGTGCTTTGCCTAATTGGCTGCATGAATCTACTGCACGCTGAAGAATATAGGTTCCGTTGGAGAAGTCGACTTCCCCAATAGCATCACTGTTATTCTGGCTGCTTCCAAAGCGAGGCCAGAACATCAAGTCATATCTCATGCCGAGATTGATTGTCAGAGATGGTAGCGCTTTCCATTGATCCTGTATGTAGGCACCGAACATTTTCTGTCCATTGACCGGTGCAACAGTCGCTCTCTTGCTTGAACTATCAGGAGTTCCAAGCAGGAAGGAGGCATATGCGTCGCCAGTATTAGCTATGGTGGGGCTCGCCGTCTGAGAAGAGGTGAAGGACACCGTTGCGCCGAGGCTGACAAGGCTGAATGAATCTCTCTGGAAAATACCGCCCGCTTGGATCAAGTGCTTCCCTAGGACCTTCGAGAAATCTGCATTCCACTGGTAAACGCTGGAAAGAGGAGTGTTATCGCTTAGACTTTCTCCACCTGAAGTATAGCCAGTTATGGAAACTCCTGGCACCAGGCAGTCCGGGCTAGCTCCATAGGAGGCATAGCCACACGCAAAGCTCTGCGAAAAGGGCACTTTAGCGAGGAGTTCAGTTGAGCTGCCTTGCGTATAGTGAGCCAATTGATTGTTCCCGATGAAATTGTGACCGAACTGAACGTCTAACGTGGTGGTCGAATTAAAGGTATGCAGATAATTGAAAGCATAGTTATTCGCTGTAACCTTCCTTTCGGTTAGCAATCCAGGGAACCCTCCCGAGGTTGTAGACGGCTGTGCCATCGCTGTGTAGCGAAAGAACATTGAGTTGCTTTGGTTGATAACCTCGTCCAAACGAGCACTGTACTGATTCTGGTGTCTGTTGATTGGTGTCGTATCAATAAAATTTCCGGATGCCGCAGAAGTATTAGGCTGAGGCAGCAACAGCTTGGCATAAGCCAACATTGTTGGATCGAACCGGCTAGTCGGTATTTGATTTCCAGGGAAGGGATTACGTATATAGCTTTGTGGATTCGCAGGATCAGGTCTCGTAGAATATGGATCATAAAGCTGCGCTTTCACCGCGCTAAAGTCACCCCCCAACTCCGCTGGGGTTCCGGTTAATTTAACAGATGACGCAGAATTAGTCGTAAGCCGGAAAGCCTCATAACTACCGAAGAAGAAGGTTTTGCCGCGCCCATTATAGACATGCGGAATCAAAACGGGTCCTCCAAGATTGAGGCCATACTGGTTCTGATTAAGCGGGAGCTTAGAAAATGTAATGGGATTAGCCGCACCCAAAACGGCATTTCTATTAAATTCCCAAATCGCACCATGTAACCTGTTCGTTCCTGACTTGGTGACTACGTTGATTATGCCTCCCGTGACGCCACCGAACTGGGCCTGATCGTTATGAGACTGGACCTTAAATTCTTGGATATCATCAGCTATTGGAGAGACTGCGAAGGTGCTAAAGACATCTTCGTTGTCGTTGATTCCGTCCAACATAAAGTAATTGCTCCGATTGCTAGCGCCGTGCATTGCAGGAAAGTAAGCACCGCCGAGAGCTGAGGCTTGGCCCCCGTTGGCATTCTGCGATGTGTTTGCACGGCTTGCCCCCGGGGTTAGGGTTAAAAGTTGGGTAAACTGACGTCCATTCAATGGCAAATCACTCACGGTTTGATGACCGATTACAGTGCCCAACTCCGCAGTGGAAGTCTCCAATTGAGCCGCAGCCGCATCGACTGTGACTGTCTCCGTTTGAGCGCCAGACTTAAGTCTGAAATCTATTGTTATGGTCTGATTTACTTGAAGGACAATGCCGGTTTCATTGGTCGTTGCGAAACTATTCTTGCGAGCTGACATCGTGTATGTCCCTGGCGGAATATTTGGAAAAACGTAGACGCCGCTCGCATTGCTCGTAACCTCCCGCTCTATCGATGTCGCGACATTCGAGATAACGATGGAGGCACCTGATATGACAGCTCCCGTAGAATCTAGAACTGTGCCATTGATAGCGCCAGTTGACTGTTGAGCAAGGCTACTTGCGTTCAACAAAATTAGTAGGCTTAGTCCCAAACAGAACCGGAGAGAGAATTTCTTGAGCATCACAACCTCCAAGCTTAGTAAGTAATTAAATATGGTCTAGGTGAAGTTGGCTCCGTGTCGTGAGCCAAGTCGGATTGAGTAAGCGGCGGCATGCCAGGCAAATCTTCCAACTGGCAGAGTCGATGACAGTGCCCAAGTTGGCGTCGGCAGTACGGATTCCCTGCACTACGGTGTTGACCGTAGTGCCAATGGTGACCTCGCCGATCTGCAGGGCCATCTTCAAGGAGATACTGTCCGAGACCTGGAGCAGGATGTTGTCCTGTTCGTATCTTTTGAAGCCATCCTTCACAACGGTGACCGGATAGTGTCCAGCCGTCAGGAATGGTATCGCAAACTCGCCTTCGCTATTGAAAGAAATAGTTTTTGCGACGTTCGTGGCAGTTTCAAGTGCCGTGATTAGGGGACCTTCCCGATGAATCGATAACCTTTCCCTGAATTTGGTCACATATGTCCTGCGCGTAAGCTGCGGTGCTGAGCGTAAGACAGAGGGGAAGGTACACGGCAATGATGCGTGCCGCCTTCTGCATTGGGGCCAGCGTGATGCTGCATCCCGTGGTGTTTTTAGAACGACTGTCTTGATCGAAATGTCCCAGCATATGATTCGCTGAATTGTTTTCATCTTTGTGTCTCCAGGCGGCAATCCTTTTGCAGCAATATCCGTGGATACCGTAGCCGCATACAAATTTCTGCCTTTTGTGTCGGCGATGAAAGTATGTGAGACAAACAAAGGCTGTCAATGATTTTTTACATGTGGCACATGTATTTCATTACCTGAAGCTACAAAATTCCTTGGCGTACAGGTTGGACCTCTGGATCATGACAGAAGCACCTGTTCAAACCATCGACGGAACACGCCACGTCGCCGGTCGTATTCAGAGTGTGAAGAACAACGGTTTCACGCCAGTTTGTACAGCTCCTGCAGAAGTTGTTTCGTACCCACAACACCACAGTCCAAGGCATTTCGCGACTCGTGCCCTTGAACGAACTTCTATCGTGCAGACTCAGGGCCATTACTCTGTCTTTCAGCTGCGTCATGGCTTGATGGGATCGATTCCGTCCTGCAGGCAGTGGCCAACATCTACTTACACGCCGATGTGATTGCTCAGGCCTTGCAACTCCGCGAGGGTGCGTTTTGGATCGCCTCGGCTCTCTATCGCGAAGTTGATGTCGAATTCATTTGCAAGCTTATCGATCGCCGGCAGCAAGGTAGGCCCCGCTGTGGAAACAATCATCTCTTCCGGAGGGTGGCATCATCGGGCCCAAGCATATCGACGCGATAGGCCACGTCTGTACGTGGAACTTGCGCAGCGGTTCTTCACGACGGTCAAGTCGGCAGGTGTCAAATTGTAATCTAGGTTCTAGAGGATCTCCGGACTCACTCATTGAGTGTTCGAGATCTACCTGAGCACATACTGCCGTGCCGGCGGTTCATCGCGATAAGCATCACACTCAGGAGCATCTTGTAGCACTTCATCACTGATCCCACGATCGTTCCTACTTATTCTTCGGCAAAGCAAAAACATAGTAACCCTGAGCCTCAGGCTTTCCGGGCCCCGCAAGGCCGGGCTCTCCGTTGGTATGTAAGAAAAAGGCGACATACTCGCGTCCTCCCACTTCATATATGGATGGAAGGCCTTCCGGGTTCGAGTCCATCTTTTTTTCCCAAAGCATTCTCCCTTTGTCCTTGTCGAAGGCTCGGAGAGTGGCATCGCCCAAGGTGCCCATGAAGACCAACCCGCCTGCCGTTACGGCCAATCCGTTTCGATCTGGGTGATAGCTGCCGGTATTTGTGATGCCCTTGGCTGCCAATTCGGGAACGACACCAAGTGGCACCCGCCACTTAACTATGCCTTCGTTGAGATCGTAGGCTACCAACTCCGACCAAGGAGGAGAGATAGCAGGAAGGCCGTCAAGGCCCTTCGTGGTGCCGAATCGGCCGCCTTTCGTAGGGCCAAGATAATAGCGGTGCGCCTCGCCATTCGGAAGCGGCCCTGGATTACCCGCCGGCATAGCTAAGCCAGGATCAGTTACGGTAGCTCCGGCTCCGGCGGCGGGATTTGCAATATAGGCGAGCAGCCAAGTCATGCCTTGTTCATCGAGATCCATGGGACCAACGGCGGGCATTGGTCCGTTTCCGCCCCTTACAAGCCTTCGCACGCGCTCAGGCGGAGGATTCTTGAGCGAATTTACGCCGGATTCTCCGGCACCATGACAGGATTCACAAAAGCGGGTCCAGAACAAACGGCCCCGCTGTTCGGGAGTTCCTCTCGATAGGCCACTCTGGGGAGCTCGCTCCACCAGACGATGCATTACAGGGGTATTCTCAGCGCGCACATAAACCATGCCGGTGGTCGGGTCTCCGGCATTGGCACCCCAATCCGTTCCCCCGTACTCACCCGGAAATGAGATCTGGTCCTGATTGAGCGACATTGGAGTGTAAGGCCCCTCATAGCGGGAAGCCCGAATGACGTTGCGAACGCGCTCAGCTTCCGCCGGGTCGAGATAAGGATTTACGTCCTTCTCGCTCAGGGTCTGGCGCGAAATGGGCGGCAGTACAGTCGGGAACGGTTGAGTCGGCCAGGCCTCCTCGCCGGGCACGTCGCTCTTCCCTGCCGGTCTTTCTTCGATGGGCCACAGCGACTCGCCGGTAACGCGATTGAACACAAAAAGGAGACCCGACTTGGTGGCCACCGCTACGATATCGACCATCTTCCCTTGATGACGCACCGTCAAGAGCATCGGTTCTGTGCACAGGTCGAGATCCCAGAGATCGTGGTGAACGACTTGGTAATGCCAAAGTCTTTTCCCCGTCCGCGCATCAAGTGCAAGGATACTGTCGCCATATAAATTGGCCCCCTTCCTTCTGCCGCCGTAGAAGTCGTTAGTCGGCGAACCGATCGGAAAGTAGGCAATGCCTCGCTTCTCATCAATGGAGAAGTTCGACCAGGTGTTTGTTCCTCCGGTAAATTTGTAAGCGTCGGGAGGCCAAGTATCATACCCGTACTCGCCGGGCAGGGGGATTGTGTGAAAAGTCCATACCAGCTTCCCCGACAGTACATCGTAAGCGCGCAGCCAGCCTGGTGGATCGTCGTATCCCTCGCCCGTCAATGAGCCCTGAATAATCAGGTTCTCGAAAACCTGGCCCGGACTTCGGCTCTGAATTCGCCTGATGGAGTTTGGGTCGCGGCCCAGTCCGACCCTGAGATCGACAAATCCATCGTTGCCAAAAGACTTGATCGAAGCGCCGGTGCCCGCGTCAACTTCCTGCAACCGATCGTTGGCCGAAAAGATGATCCTGCGGTCCGATCCGTCCTTGCTCTCCCAGTAAGTGTAGCCACGCCCGTTTGTGGTTCCCTCAGTCGGGTGTGTCCAGATCTCCTTCCCCGTGGCGGCATCCAGTGCCACCACAACGCGGTTTCCCTTTCCGGCTACATACATGACGTTCCCGACGATAAGCGGGCTGAAAGCTAACTCGGCGCGGCCAATCACGGGGTAAAACCAGATCTGCTCAAGCTGGCTCACGTTGGTCTTATTGATCTGTGTGAACGCGGAGTATTGCATCGAGTCCGGCGTACCTCCGAACGCATGCCAAGTTGTATACGCCTTCGTTTTCGGAGTGGAGCCTCCTCGAGTCCTCATCGGAAAACCCGCTACTAGTAACGCAGCCAGTCCGACCCCCCATGTATACGACCGAAAACCTTGAAGACTTCTCAATGCGATCTCTCCCTTCCCCAAGATCTCAACCCGATCAAAACGGAAATCGCGAACGCTCGAAGCGCTACTGGTCCAGAACACGACTGCTTAAAGTAAGTGCCGAATGAGCTGTCAAGATATAAGGTCGGTGCGGTCGATCACCCTGCAGCACGCCACCACTCACCACACCGTCCTTATGCTTGAACGAAACGAAGTTCATCCTGTTCTCCATACCTCTCCCTCTGGGAAGCAGAACTTTTCCAGCGATTCGGGCAGGATCTCGCAACTATATCCTGGGTCGGTCGGCACGAGGTAATGGCCGCGCCGAATCTTCACAGGGTAACGAAAGTGCTCATGCAGATGGTCGACATACTCGATCACTCGGTTTTCCAGACTGCAGGATACGCCGAGAAAGTCGAAAATCGAGAGATGCTGCACATATTCGCAGAGCCCGACTCCACCTGCGTGCGGACAAACTGGAACTCCGAATTTAGCGGCCATCAGGATGATGGCCAGGTTCTCATTGACGCCGGCAACACGGCAGCTATCGATCTGGCAGACGTCGATTGAACCGGCCTGAAACAACTGCTTGAACATCACGCTGTTGTGGCAGTGCTCACCTGTCGCGATGCGAATCGGCTCGACCGCGCAGCGTATGCTCGCATGCCCAAGGATGTCGTCCGGACTTGTGGGTTCTTCTATCCACCAGGGCTTCAACTCCGCGAGTTGTAGCGTACGCTCGATCGCTTCGTCGACTCCCCACTTCTGATTGGCATCGACCATCATACGGTTCTGCCAACCTATCTCTTCCCGCACAATCTTTCCGCGCCGCAGATCGTCAACCGCACCCCCGCCGACCTTGAGTTTGAAATGCGTCCAACCGTCGGTGATGCCTTCACGACACAGCCTCCGAATCTTCTCGTCACTGAACCCGAACCAACCGACTGAAGTCGTATACGCGGGATACCCCTTCGCCTCCAACTCCTCGAGCCGTTCGCGCTGCCCTGCCTTGCCTTTGCGCAGGATTGCCAGCGCTTCCTCCGGCGACAGAGCGTCGGTGATGTAACGAAAGTCGATCGCTGCAACAATCTGCTCCGGCGTCATCTCGGCAAGCAGTTGCCAGACTGGCTTCCCTTCCACTTTCGCATACAGGTCCCATGCCGCATTGATCAGGGCGCCGCAAGCTAGATGAATCACGCCTTTTTCCGGTCCCAGCCAGCGAAACTGCGTGTCTCCTGTGAGTTGGAGATACATCCCGTTGAGGTCGGACGTAAGCGACTCCAAGGTGCGTCCCTTAACCACCTGCGCCAGATAACGGAGCGCACTGACACAGAGTTCCGTGCCTCGTCCCAGCGTGAAGGTCAGACCATGGCCTTCGACACCGGCATCCGTTTCCAGAATGCAGTAGGCAGCCGAGTAGTCCGGGTCCTTATTCACGGCGTCGGACCCTATGTGCTCTCGCGAGGTTGGAAATCGCAGATCGATGACGTTAACGTTGGTGATCGTAATGGGCTTCAAAAGTGACCTCGGCGAAGTCCCGGAAATCCAGGGGGTTGAGGTTCAATGACTCGTCGCACTGATCCCGCAGCACGAATTGTAGTCATGCATTTTAATTTTCGTCAATAAAAACTATTTTGCACTTACAAAGTGCCATGGACCGCACAACGAAAAAACCAGGCACAGGAAAGACACTCTGCGCGTCGTATCACTGATGATAATAATTTTTCATATTTGACAACATAGCTCCGGCCAAAGTAAAACTCGGTCGATTGCGGGGCTCTCGCTCTGGAGGTTACGAGGTGTTTCAACTGAAAGAAAAACGCGTTGTGGTCACGGGCACGGCCAGCGGCATTGGCCTGGCTATCGCCGAAATTTTCGCAGCGCACGAGGCGGCCGTAGTGGTGCTCGATCTTGATTCCGACAAAGTTGCTCTAAAAGGAGGGGCGTCAGGTGACTACAATGAAGGAAAACAAGCAGAACGATGGTAACGAGGTGGGCAGCCCGGCAATGTGGCTTCCGGATCGGCGCTCGTTCGTAAGGGGAATCGTTGGCTTAGGGGCCATGATCACATCCATGCCGGAGACGCTCTCGGCACGAGCGATTCAAAGCCAGAGCACTGCGCCAGGTGGCGAAGTTCCGCCGGTCGGCGGAGCATGGGGTCCGTTCACCCCCTCGAGCAGTTTTGGGCGGTACCTGGAGCTTGCCTATCCAGCTTCCCCAGGTGCCGGTGGGTTGCAGATCGCTGTCGTATACCGGATGTGGCTGCCCGCGAACATTCAGAGAGTGCGGGCCGTCATCGTGCACCAGCATGGGGCAGGGATCCCGGCGGCCCAAGCCGGAGCGACCAGCGCTTATGACCTGCAGTGGCAAGCCTTAGCAAAGAAGTGGGACTGTGCACTACTGGGACCTTCCTACCACGTACTCAATGACGCAATAGACTTGACGCCCGGCGGAGCGGAGCTCTGGTTCGATCCCAGAAAGGGCTCCAATGCGACCTTCCTGCGGGCTTTGAAGGAGCTCTCGATCCAGTCAGGGTATCCGGAGATCACCACCGCACCCTGGGTTCTCTGGGGACATTCGGGAGGCGGAATTTGGTCCAACGTCATGAGCACGCTTCATCCGGAGCGCATAGTGGCCGTCTTCCTGCGTTCTGGTACAGCTACGATGTTCCGCACCATGCACGAGTTCATCCAGCCGGAGGTTCCTCCAGCGACGTACGGCATTCCGACCATGGTCAACTTTGGCATGGGAGAGAAAGGCAAGCGGCCGTACGATGGTTCTGTCGCAACATTTCAGGAGTATGGCGCGCAAGGGGCGCCGATCGGCTTCGCTCCGGATCCCCGCACAGCGCACGAGTGCGGCGACTCGCGCTACTTGGCCATCCCTTTTCTTGATGAGTGCTTACGAATGCGCCTCCAAGAATCGAGCCAGGGTCTCAGACCCGTTGAGAAGAGTGGATCATGGCTCGCTACGCCGTTCGACGATACAGCCGTTGCTGCTGCGTCCTTCAAAGGTGATCCGGCCAAGGCCGCGTGGCTGCCCAATGAGGCCATCGCAAAGATCTGGATGGAGTACGTGCGAACCGGTACGGTGAGCTACTCGGCCGCACCGCCCGCGCCGGTCGATGTCCGCGCGAAGGTACAGCCTGATGGCAGCGTCAGGGTGAGCTGGGACGCCGAAGTGGACTACATTCTGGGACTCGGTGGCTTCATCGTCCTGCGAGATGGGCACGGTATTGGAAGACTACCCTCCAACGCGCCCGATGCCGTATTTGGGCGACCGCTGTTCCAAGGACTATCGTTCCACGATACCCCATTTGCTCAGTTGTCGCAGATGATCCATGTCGATTCTTCGCCACAGAAGAAATCGAAACACGCCTACACGGTCATCGCGCTCAGCAGTTCGGGAGTACCGTCTAAACCGTCGCCACCAGCCGTCTTCGAGTGATCAACCTCACGCGAGCCGCTTTGAAGGATTGCTTTCTGCCGACGGCAGGCCCAGTCGTCTTTAAAGCGCTGGCATCCACAAGTCACACCCGCGGAACTCGCAGACAAGGATCCCCATAGTATGGATACTCTCAAACCTCCGAACTCTAACAAGTTCACCATGAACAGGCGCTCGTTTTTGTACGGCTCTACAACAACACTTATGGCCTCTCCTCTGAGCCGTGTACGGGCCGACTTGCTGGCCGGGAGCGCTCCGGCCGCTTCTGCCGGGCCAGTGATAAATCTATTCGTCAGCCTTGAAGGCGACGACAGCAACCCCGGCACAATCGACCGGCCTCTCCGTACCCTCAAAGCGGCACAGACGTCCGTGCGTGCTCTGCACAAGGGTTCCACCGGCGCGATCACCGTATATCTCCGACAAGGAACTCACTACCTGGACCAGACTGTCATCTTCACCGCTGAGGACTCCGGCGAGCAGCAGGCGCCGGTGCTGTACGAATCTTACCCGGGAGAACGCGTCACGTTCAGCGGAGGGACCAGGCTGAACCCGCGATGGCGTCCGTATCGCAACGGCATCTTTCAAAGTGAAGTACCGCCCGGCACAAGGACCGATCAACTCTTCGTGAATGGTCGACGTCAGATTCTAGCCCGCTACCCCAACTACGACCCTCAAGCCAAGTATCTCAACGGCTGGGCATCCGACGCCATCAGCTCCGAGCGTGTTAGCACGTGGTCCAATCCAAAAGGTGGCTACATCCATGCGCTGCATCAATACCTTTGGGGTGGCTTGCACTTCCACATCACGGGAAAGGACGTACAAGGTAACCTCACGTATGAGGGTGGCTGGCAAAACAATCGGCCCAAACCGATACATGAGAAATATCGGTTCGTGGAGAATATCTTCGAAGAGTTGGACGCCCCCGGCGAGTGGTTCCTGGACGAAACGAAGAACACGCTCTACTTCTATCCTCCGGTGGGCATCGACCTCAACAACGCCATTGTCGAAACCGTCCGACTCAAACACCTCGTCGAGTTTCACGGTTCCGAGAGCAAGCCCGTAAAGTGGATCACCCTCAAGGGCTTCATTTTTCAGCATTCAGCGCGTACGTTTATGGAAACTCGCGACCCACTTCTGCGTAGCGACTGGCGGATCTACCGAGGTGGCGCCGTCTTCCTGAACGGTACCGAAGATTGTCACATCGATGCTTGCTTCTTCGACCAACTCGGTGGGAATTGTATTTTTGTGAACCACTACAACCGTCGCACACACATCTCGCGCTGCCATATTGCCGAGGCTGGCGCCAATGGTGTCAGCTTTGTCGGCGATCGCGCCTCTGTCCGCAACCCGCTGGATAACTACGACGATCGGCTCGTGGTAAACCAGCTCGACATGAAGTCTGGGCCGCTCACGCGAAACTATCCGTCCGACTGTCTCGTTGAGGACTCTCTCATCTACCAGACGGGCCGCGTCGAAAAGCAGTCTGCACCTGTCGAGATTTCCATGTCGATGTCAATCACAGTGCGCCACGTATCTATTTACGATGTACCGCGCGCGGGCATCAACATCGGAGACGGATGCTGGGGAGGCCACCGGATCGAGTACTGCGATGTCTTCGATACCGTGAAGGAGACCGGTGATCACGGCTCATTCAATTCCTGGGGGCGCGATCGCTGGTGGGGGACAAAGGGCATCGATCTCGATAAGATGCTCCCAGGCGAACAGGCGAATCTCCCGGTACTTGACGCAATCGAGCCCAATATCCTCTCCAACTCCCGCTGGCGTTGCGATCACGGCTGGGATATCGATCTTGACGATGGCAGCAGTAACTATCGCATCCATAACAATCTCTGTCTGAATGGCGGACTGAAGCTGCGTGAGGGTTTTTATCGCATTTGCGAAAACAATGTACTCGTAAACAATTCGTTGCATGCGCATGTGTGGTTCAACGACAGCCACGATGTGTTTCGCAGCAACATCGTGTGCACGCCTTATCGACCCATCGGCATGCGAAAGTGGACACAGCAGATCGACTTTAACCTGCTTAACGAACACGGCCAGAGCACGCCCATTCCCGCCAAGGTGCTCCAGGAGTCGAGTGGGGATGATACGCATTCCCTTGTGGCCGACGCGCGCTTTATCGATGCAGCGGCCGGCGATTATAGGGTCAAGCTGGACTCGCCCGCCATCACTTTGGGCTTCGTGAACTTCGATATGCGGAACTTCGGAGTACAGGTGCCGGAGCTAAAAGCCATCGCTCGCACACCAGAGTTGCCGCCTGCAACAGGACCCGAGGCGGTCACTCTCGAGTCGTCGCGCAGCCGGACCATTGTGGTGTGGCAAGGCACGAAGGTACGAAACATCGTGGGTCTTGGCGAGGTTTCTGCTGCGGGAACACCGGGGGAATCGGGCGTCATTGTGCTGGACGTGCCCGCTGGGAGCCCAGCGGGCACCGCCGGACTTACTGCCGGAGACGTGATCCTTGGCTTCAACAACAAGCCCGTGAAAGACACGCAAGATCTCCTCAGATATACGCGCGAGGCTGGCCATGGTTCACGCACAAGCATCGCAATTCTGCGCTATCAGCAGCAGTCCACGGTAAGCATTGCATTGGAGTAAGCCGGAGGACCATATATATGACAAGGCCACAAACTAGAATCCCACTCATCGAAGCGCTTCTCATCGGGGCGCACTATCGCATTGACGCGCAGCAATCCAACGGCGGACCAAAACCATTGCGCAGAGCGGCACCAATCCTCTCCAACTCGATCCGTGCACTTGAGCGTGCTGAAGGCCAATGTAGCCGCGAAGCGTATTCAGGGTGGAAAGCGGGCCGAAGGGATTCTGGAATCCAGATTTGGAACCATCCGCGGCAGACATTGCATGGAAGGTTCAAACCTCGCAGGCAGGCGACTATTTCGTAGACATTTTAGTGGACACTGGTCTCTTTCTTCTTTCGTTATAGAAGGCTTATGGTTTGCTCGATTTTTTCGCGCTAGGGGTTGTGTCGGCTTCCAGATCGCCAAGTACAAACTGGATTCCGGCAAAAACCATCTGGGCCATCTGCGGAGTGCCAAACAACAACACTGTGTGACCCAAGGCGCAGTTGAAGACCCGCCCCTTGCCGTAACTTCTGATCCAGACGAGTCCATAATCGTTGTCGGGTCGGACTGCCATCTCCGACGGCGGGGCTCCCGATTTCGCCAGGTCGATGCTCATTAGCACATGCAGCTTCTCCCGCGAATATGGTCCGCTCGGAGGGAAATGGTATAACTCGTCCACGTAGGCTATATCGTGGCCTTCAAACTGTTTGGTGAGCGGGCTGTTTGGATCGTCGATTTTAAGCATCGCCGCCTCAAACGCGCGATGCGGTGCGGTGGTTGCACCCAGTAGCTCTCCATATTCAGGGACGTCGGTCGATGCAAACGTTGAGCCGTGGATCGCAGCCAGTCCACCTCCCTCGCGGACGAAGCGAATTAATCCGTTGATCACGTCCGGGTCGCTGAATACCGGACCGACGACGTTGTTCAGAAAAACGGCGTCGTACTCCTTGACCTTGGGATATTTCAGATTGTCCAGATCATTGTCGAAGATTGGTTCGAAGGCGCCGGTGTTCTTGGCCATCAACTCCAGCGCAAAGTTGGCGTACGGAGCGGAACGGTGGTAAAAACCTCCCTGCGGGCAGAGATCGATGATTAACAGCTTTCTCGCCTTCTTCGGTTGGACGAGCGCGTGGCGCGGAGAAGAATCCCGAATCATCCACCGGTCCAGTGTAGGAATTCCCCCATCGGCTACGTTTGGGGATCCCGCGGATGGCAATCCAGGTCGCCCATCGCTGATCGGTGTCTTCTTGGATATTTGGACGACTTGATATCCTTCCGCGGGTCGAGCCGCTTTTTCAAAAGCTTCGGCCGCGGCGGCGCTTGCGCCGATCGTGACAAGCAAGGGCTTGACCGGAACTCGCGGACCGGCACAGTCGCCGCATGTTATCGGTGGAGGCGGCGGCGGTGGATTTAGCTTGGCCAACTCGACGAGAAGCTGCTCCGTTCCGGAGCCGGCATCAGGCAAGCCCAAGCTGAGCAGCCGATCGTTGATCAGCCTCAGTCCGTCGGTGGGCTTGATACTTGCCTGTGCCCAGGCAGCGGTGTCCACGCTCAGTCCGATCCGGCTGCTTAGACCATCGAGCGAGCTCATGAGATCTTTTGGATTCGCGCCTTCGAGAGCCACATTTACTCCGAATTCACCCGCAAGCTTGTCGAGACCGGGCAAAGCCGAAGGTGTGGCGGACGTCACGATCATTTCGATATTCAAAGCCTTTGCGAACGCAAACAGCCGGCGGCGGGAGCTTTCGTCGGCGGGAACTGTGTCCGTGCGGTAGGACACTAATCGCAGGCGAAGCTCGGCCAGCCTGTTCTTTACTGCCGTTACTTCGTCCGGCGATAGATTGTAGTCCAGACTTTTGGGAATCTCGGGACTCACCTTCTGTGAGCTCGAAGCTTCCAGAAACCCCGTGCCAAGCGCATCGGCTTTTGCCGCCGCCTCCGAGAACGAGATCGGCCCGAACGCGCCAGCGGAAAACCCGACCCTCAAACCAAGGAGGTTCAATGCCGACGAACCGATCTGTTTATTACTACGTTTCGACACGGTCGGCGGCAAGACCTGCCCGCCTCGCGGGGGTGCCTGTGCGTACATTGAACCAATCGTGACTCCCACGCCAATCGCCAGAGCGACAACAACAATACTCTTCCTCATCTCACTCCTCCTCATCTCTTTGTCCTTTCAGCATCCTTGCGGCTTGAACGACTACTGACGATCCTCACTTGCTAGTGAAACAACTTATGCACCTACCGCTGATGGCTCAGAATGAAATCCACTACCGGCTTCGGATCCTTGCGCGACAATGGGAAGTGCCCCTCACCCTCGGCCACCAACACCGTGATCTTCCCACCGAGTTCCTTGTACCGCTTCTCCACCACCCGTGTCTGGTCCTTCAGCCACGGGTCGAGACTCCCGCAGTCGTGCAGAATAGGCACGCCGGCCTTGGCCAGCGGCGCCAGGTTGTCGATCGGCGGAGTCTTCGACATCAGGCTGCGCATGAGCGGATTCCGAGCGTAAATCACCGAAACCTTGTCCGGGTTCGCGATCGCCCACGCGTACGACTCGCCCGCCTTCGCCCCAGTCCCCTCCAGCACGACCTTCTTCGCAAATCCGTTGTCGACCATCCGGTTATAGATCTCGTCCCACTCTTTTTGCACGGCCCCCGATCCCGAGATTGGCGGCAACACGATGTAGTAGCCCTTCGCCAGTAGCGCCATAGCCACCGCTGAGTCGCGCTCGAGAAAGCTCGGATGGAATACCCACGGCTTGCCCGGTGCCGGCCTCTGCGGCACCACGATCGACATGTAATCCGCGTGGAAGTTACCCGTCCCCGGACTCGTATAGCGATCGTAGGAGGGAACGTATCCCGGTCCGCGCACCGTCGCGTAGGTATCCTCCTTCGTCAGGTAGAGGTAAGAATTTTCGAGGCTGTAGTAGTGCGTCTTGGTGTAGGTTGAATCGGCGAACGCCGGGCGGTTCGCCTCGACCGGATGCATATGCTGCTCGATCCAGTCCGCAATCGGTGTCGGGTCAATGAGACTGTGCGGGTGATGCGCAACGCCTTCCTTCATGATCACCGTGATTGAGCCGCCCCACTGGTGATAAATCTTCTCCACTGTCATAGTGTGCCGAAGCACAAAATCCTCGGTGCCGACGACGTGCAGCAGGGGTATGTCATGCTTGGCCAACTCCGGGATCTTGGCGAAATCTTCGTCAAAGAGTGCCGGATTGTCCGCATAGATACAGGCCACCTTGTCGGGGTTAACGACACCCCAATTGAACTCATTGACTCCACCCTTGCTCATCCCAATGAAAGCCGCCTTCTTCGCCAGGCAGTGATTTTCCGTCAGGAACTTGTACCACACATCCCACGCCTTGCCCTGTCTGTTGGGGTCGGGCGCGACATAGGCGATGTGAAAACCGCGTCTCAGTAGTTCGACTTCGGTTTGAGGCTGGTGGTCCCAATAGCAGCCTCGCCATGACCACGGATTGCCGGGAGCCGCTTTTTTGGGGGTGACTACGACGCATCTGCGTTTGCCGTCCTTTAAACTCACGTCGATTCCAAAACTCGTCACCTCGCTCGCTGGGGCCGTCATAGGCGTGATCGCCCCAGTAGCATCGTCCATCATGAAATCATAGCGATCGAACCCTTCGTGCCAAGTGGTTTTCTCTCCTTGGAAGGGGACGCACACGTCCGCTGCCGTGGCGTTGGAAGTCCGAACGATGGCCGCTGCGCAGAACTTCGCCCCAGTCTCAAGAAACTGTCTTCTTGAACTGTTCATGATACGTACTCCTTCCGGACTCTGGCGGATGGCCCTGACGGCGCTCCTGCGCTGTTAATTCTTAGGTCATGGCCTTTGGTGCTGGGAGATTCTGCGCAGGCGGCGTTGCGTACAGCATCGTGGTCAGCGATGACGACTTTGCTATTTAGCCTAAACAATTCATCGATGAATACCATTTGAGTTACGTTTTCCCTTTCATGTCCTGTGGCTTTGAAGTCAATACAGGGAGTCGCAACACTGCGAAATACGAATGACTTACTTCACAGTTAACCCTGTTCGCAAAAAATCTGACTACTCGACTTAGTTTCTCTCTCTGGGTCGTTGTTCTGGGTTGCCAGTGGGTGGCCAGTAATTGTTAGAAATAAAAATGGGAAGCTAGAACCTCGTGGAATTGATCGCAATTGTCGGCTTTCCATATATCCATATCCCAATTGGTGCATTGTCCCAGTATTCGCCACAAGCGCAGCAATGTCCCACTCTTCGCCAACTCGCGACTCCGCACCAACTTCCTCTTCCCGCAATTGCTTGCCCGTTCGATCCGTTCCAATGCGGCCGACAGTCATATACACAAAGAACTCCATCATGAATTTTCCGCGCTAACTGCCTGTACGCTTGTCACTTGTCTCACTACCAGACGTCGCACTTCGTCAATGACTTTTGCAGCCGTCGGTAGAAAGGTGTCTTGCAGAATTGGTGCAGCAGGAATGCGCATGTCAGGGGTAGCAACCCGGACCACATTGAGTACAGTATTGTTGTCGAAAAACTCGTGGAGCTGCGTGACAACTTCCGCACCAAAGCCACCCGTTTTATTCGCCTCGTACGATACAACAATTCTCCTAGATGCATTCTTAACGGCAGTGCGCAATGCCTCATCCAAAGGGTAGGGCCAGCGGAGGTCAAGCACACCTATATCAAACCGCTTTACCGCCAACAGTCTGGCTGCTTCCAAAGCAAAGCGCACCATTGTCCCCCACATAACAATCACAGCGTCCCGTCCCGGCAAGTGAAGGTAAGACTTGTCGACCGATTCAATCGCATCGGAAAAATTAACCTCACCAGTTGTTTGATACAAAGCCCTGACTTCAAATACAACATAGGGATCGAAGGAGCAGTCAAAGCGCGCAACAAATTGTAGGCATCCTGCGGTGTTACAGAGATCGCGATCCTAAGGCCAGGAATATGGGCAAGCAATGTCTCGAGGCATTAAGAATACCGGGCGCGCAACCCAGGAGTCACATCATGTTTAGTCCGAACTACTATCGGTGCTCCAGAACGCCCCGTAGTACCCCTATTGATCCTCCGATCGTAGTACGCCAATTGTTCCGCCACAAGATCACGCAACACTTTACAACGGGAACGTAGTCGTCGTCACTATTAAGCTCCAGCAATAATTACAGATCTTGTTTGCAATAAGGAGGGCTTATTGGGGCAGGGTCTCACCGTGGAAAGATCTCCGAGTTTGAAACGGGTCCGGGGCCTGCAAGAACGATGGTGGTAGGACAGCTATATTGCAGAGACTCTCTGCAAAGCGTTTCCCGCTTGAGGTATGAGGACGGTGTTACGTCAAGTCGACGCGTTGATGAAGTCTCCGAGATGTTTGTGGTCGAAACACTATTGCACACATTACCTATGGGAATAAAAGAGACGGCGAATTTGATCAAGACTGACTCGACAGACCTCCGCTGCTATTTGACCTAAGAGAAGTTGGAGACATCCGTAACAAGAACGGTGGTATTGACAACAAGGTCGAGCAGGCTGCCTTCTGCTCTAATAACCGTATCGAGATACTGAAGTTCCATAACCTGATGATTGAGCACGTAAGGCGCCAGATCAAAGAGGCCAACTCGGTCTAACCTTTCAATGGAAAATAATCCCGAAGTACACCAGTAAATCATCCGACCAAAAGGGTCTATTAGGGCTGAGAAACGCGCTTGTAGCGACCGATAGGACCATCATCAATTTTCTGATTGTCAAGGGGTTGCTTCTGGCGAGTTCATGCTCCTCCCTGCTGTGCCAAAAAATTTAGTATTCCGGTTACGCGATGTTATAGCGACAGCGAAAATCACTCCGGATAACCCAGGTTCATCCACCAAACGCGCTAAAAGCTGCGACCATTAGCCGCAGTTAGTAGTGGTCTTCGAGGTCCTTTGGAGCAAACGGCAAGAGTGTTGATCCTACCCCCGTTCACCACTGCCCCCGCATTCGGGAAGTTGGGAGCAATCTTCAGGTACTGAGCAGGAACGTTGAGCTTGGGTTCGGATAACTTGTCGAGGCGCTCTATGTGCCTGTCTAGAGAAGTAGGTCCAAGGCAGCAAGGTTCGAGTCAAGTTGCTTCATGTGCGGGCTCCGATGATCGTCGAGGTCACACCGATCTGCTGCGCCAGCACAGCGTCATCCAGTTGGACAATGAGCACGTCTTATACGCCAAGGATTGGAGAAAGTAGATTTGAGTGCAGGCTCAGCCCTTTCATCGATCCCCTCCATTCCCTAAGCCACGTTCTTGGGGAATGATAATACCTTGCCCCCACGCTGACTGAGTTCCAAGAAGTCCGCCCAGTCCTGCATCATTCTGGCGCGAGGTTCAAGGTATAAGGCGTGATTGTATGCAGCGCTCACAGCATTTCGCGGAGCGTGCGCAAGTTGCAACTCAATGTGTTCATGCATGTAGCCCTGTTCGTGCAAGATCGTGGATGCTAACCCGCGGAAGCCATGACCCGTCATGCTGCCTTTGTAGCCCATCCGTTCCAAACCTTTGAGGATGGTGTTGTTGCTCATTGGCTTGCGGTTGTTGCGATCCCCAGGGAAAACCCATCCATCATTGCCTGTGAGTTCACGCAGCATGTCGAGAACCTCCAGCGCCTGTTTTGACAGCGGCACAGTGTGTGGAGTTCGCATCTTCATGCGTTCGGCGGGAATGTCCCAACGAGCGGCTTCCAAGTCGAACTCTGACCACTTTGCCTGAATCAGTTCGCTCGTGCGAACGAAGGTCAGCGCCATCAGCTTCATTGCTAGCCTCGTGACGTGGGTTCCCTGATAGACCTCAATCCGCTTGAGTAAGTCGGGCAGTTCCCTCGCATCGACCCGAGCGTAATTGGTCCTACGAGAAGATTTCAGCACGTCGCTGGCTCGAAACTCACTGGCTGGGTTACGTCGCGCATGCCCATGGGCGATGGCATAACGAAAGACTTGGCCCGTGGTCTCAAGGGCCCGTTTTGCTATGTCTCGTGCACCGCGCTGCTCGATGGTTTTCACCATGGCCACCAGTTCTGGTGCTTCGATCTCCGCGATAGGGCGCGCAGCTAGACAGGGCAGAATATCGGCAGCCATGCGCCGCTTCACAGAATCCGCATGGCGGGGACTCTTTCCCTCTCGCCAGTGCTCAAACCACTGCGCGGATATGCTACCGAACGAGTTCGCGGTGGAGGCCTCCTGGGCGGTTCTTACCGCCTTTCGCTGAGCCATCGGGTCCACGCCGGTTGCCAGCAGCTTACGGCCGTCACCATGGCGCTCTCTCGCCAGCGCCAGGGACACTTCGGGATACTTCCCGAGGGCCATCAGCTTTTCCTTGCCCTCATGCCGATACTTCCAACGCCACAACTTCCCTCCGGCCGGCGTGACCTCAAGATACAACCCTCCACCATCGCTCAGGTTGTAGGCCTTGTCCATGCTCTTCGCACGCCGAATCTCCGTATCCGTCAATGCCATGGTTCCCGGAACACCCCATTTTCAAAAATACCCCCACCGAAAAAGAGAGATACCCCCACAAGTACCCCCAGCGAGCGTCGGCTTCCATCGTACGTCATTGGACGATAAAAGACGAAAACCCCAGCATTTTCTGGGGTTTATTTTATTTCCTTGGATGTCTTAGGACGGTCTGAAATGAGCTTGTGGCGGAGAGTGGGGGATTCGAACCCCCGATAGAGTTTTTGACCCTATAACGGTTTAGCAAACCGCCGCCTTCAGCCACTCGGCCAACTCTCCGCACCTATTTGCTACGGCTTTCGTGATTATAACTTGCGATTGGGGAATCTGGGCCGGCTCGGGTAGATTTGTCTCTACATCTGTCGAAACGAGGATCGGAGTTGACGCGAGGTCAGGGACACGCAAGTAGGATGCGGCTTTTGCCGCTGATTGCTGCTACATACTTCATGGTCTCCGGCGGTCCCTATGGCCTGGAAGACATCATCGGCAAGGCCGGCTACGGCCGAGCACTCCTCCTGCTGCTCCTGGTGCCACTCTTATGGAGCCTACCCACGGCCCTTATGGTAGGCGAACTCGCCTCCACCATGCCCTGCGAGGGTGGCTTCTACCACTGGGTTCGTCAAGCAATGGGTCCCTTCTGGGGATTCCAGGAGGCCTGGCTCTCGCTCGCCGCAAGCGTCTTCGACATGGCGATCTATCCCACCACCTTCGTCCTGTATCTCTCGCGCGTGGCCCCCATGCTCACCGCGGGATATAGAGGCCTCCTGCTCAAGCTCGGAATCGTCGGCATCTCCGCCGTCTGGAATCTTCGCGGAGCAGTCGCCGTAGGACGAGGTTCGCAGCGAATGATGGTCATCTCCCTCTCTCCCTTCGTCGTTCTAATCTCCCTCGCAATCTGGCACGGCTTAAAACATGGGGTAGCGCCCGCAACGGTCGGTCCACCCATCGAAATGGATCTTGGTGGAGCTGTTCTGGTTGCTCTCTGGAACTATATGGGCTGGGATAACGCCTCGACCATTGCGCAAGAGGTGGAGAATCCCCAACGAACCTATCCCCGAGCAATGTTGAGTTCAGCCGTAGTCGTCATGTGCGTCTACACGCTTCCGCTCGCTGCCGTCTGGATAGCCGGCATCCCGGCCGAGCGCTTCTCCACTGGAGCCTGGGTGGATGCCGCGATGCTGCTCGGCGGCCCAGTACTAGCGGTAGCAGTCGTTCTGGCCGGTTCGCTCGACGGTCTTGGCACATTCAACGCCCTCACTCTGTCGCTCACCCGCCTACCCTACGCTATGGCCGAAGACGGCCTTCTGCCCCGCCTACTGACGAAGCGATGGTCAAATGGCGTGCCATGGGTAAGCGTACTGGCCTGCAGCCTGGGGTGGGCCCTCGCACTGGGATTCACCTTCGAACGCCTCATCTCTATTGACCTTGTGCTGTACGGTGCAGCTCTGCTGCTGGAGTTCGTAGCTTTAGTCGTGCTCCGGGTACGGCAACCCGAACTCCGCCGTCCTTTCAAAATCCCGGGCGGCCTCCCGACCGCAGTCATCTTGGGGATGGGTCCAGCTTTCTTGATTGCATTCTCGCTATGGGCTGCGAGAGACGAGCACGTCGCCGGGTTGCCCGCCCTTGCATTCGCCGCAATCGTCGCTGCAATGGGTCCTATCGTCTATATCTTCGCTCGAAGAAGCGGTCGCCCCACAGCAGCGTGAAAGAGGGCCGCACTATCGCGGCCCTCTTATCGCCCATTGCATGAAGAAGCCTAGTTATGTGGCACAGGTTTCGGTAATGGATTTGTCTTGTTGTCAATAAACCGTTGCTGCGCCTCGAGCACCTTGTTACGAGCGAAAGAGGCATCGCGCCACCCTTTGACTTCGACGCGTTTGCCTTCGAGGTCCTTATAGATCGCAAAGAAGTGGGTAATCTCCTTCAGCATGTGCGGGTAGATCTCGGAGAAGTTCCAGACGTCCTTGTAACGAGGATTGCCCTTTCCAACGCAAAGCACCTTCTCGTCGCCAAGTCCCTGGTCCGTCATCTCCAGCAACCCGATCGGTCGAACCTCCATCACGCAGCCCGGGAAGCTCGGCGCATCGACTAGCACTAGTGCATCCAGCGGGTCGCCGTCTTCGCCAAGCGTGCTCGGGATAAAGCCGTAATCGCCGGGATAGTGAACCGGCGAGTAGAGATTGCGGTCCAGCCGAAATACGTGCAGCTCTTTGTCATACTCATATTTGTTGATTCCCTCACTGGGAATCTCAATCACTGCATTGATCACCTCGGGGGATTTGGCCCCGACGGGTAGCTCAAGGTAATTCGTCATAAGTATGGTTGTCTCTTCTCATTCGAAAAAAATTTAGTGGACTGGACAGATCAGATGCTCGTTCGCGTTGACCGCTTGCTTTGCCAACCGCACTCGGTGCCTCATTAGGGAGGAAAATCTGCATCATGTCTATAATCAAACACGATGAAGGCTCATGTCTATGTCACGTTGAAACGAACGGTGCTGGATGCCCAGGGGCAGACAGTTGCAGATGCATTACGCCGAATGGAATACCGCGGTGTTACCGATGTGAGACAGGGAAAGTACTTCCTGTTGACCCTGGAAGATGGTCTTGATAAAAACACCGCACAGTCAGAGGTGGAGCGGATCGCGTCCGAAGTCCTCACCAACCCGGTAATCGAACAGTTTACCTTCCGCCTGGAAGACTGAAAACAAATGGCTTACATGCTCCATCTCTGAATTGTTCCTGACCTGGAGCAAACGGAGGCAGCAGTGTCGCATCCAACCACGCATCCCACTCCTGGGATGCGGAGGGCTAACCATGCACTCCGCCAAACGACTCAAGGTGTCCCTCCCCGAACTCCAAATGGGTGCCTTGTGGGAGGACAACGAATGCAGTCAGGGCCACTTGCAGTCAGAATTCCAGTCGCTTTTTTTTACGCAATGTTATCTCTCGCGTTGCCCGGAAACCTTCAAGCACAGGCTAACCCAGCAGCTTCAAAAACAGCGGACATCTCCGCCTTTGGTACATACTCCAGAGTGTCTCCCGACTACGGCCCACAGACCAATAATGGCTACACCTTCGGCGCTAATTACACCCGCTACATGCACTGGTTCGTCAATCCATCCCTCGAATTCCGAGCTAAAATTGCACCGGGAACAACCGTCGACGAAAAGACCTTCGGAGGTGGCATACGGGCCGAACGCCAGTTCAAAAACTTCCACCCTTATGCCGATTTCCTTATCAGTGCAGGAACCATCGACTTTCAGTTTCCCCACATCGATGTTAGAGGCAAGCTCTACAAATCGGACAATTCCATTGTCTACTCGACCGGTATAGGCGTTGACTACGATGTCACCCGGCAATGGGCAGCGCGTGCCGACTATCAATTTGAACACTGGAGTCTGGGAACCAATCAGACCCTCACGCCACGCGTCCTGAGTTTTGGCGTCGTATACCGCATCCCCTTTCGCTCCTTTCAACGGCACTAGAGCCTGTTATGAACTACGATCGCTGCTTCCCTTGGGGGTACCCCCCCGGGGGGGGTACTTGTCCGCAAGATACTTTAAATCAATAACTCAGACTTATAGCTCACTGCAAATTCCTCATTCTAAATAGGTTGCGGCTAAATTCTTCTTTCTAAAAGGTTTATTGAGTTAAAGAGAAGAGCCCCGGTGGTTGGCCGGGGCCCTTCTGACTCTGTATTAACTATAGCCGATTGGGTGAAACTACTATGCCACTTTGCGGAAGATTATTTTCGGAGGCTAAGGCTCTGTTTTTGTTTGGTTTGCGTGCGGAGTTGGGTATTCGTTCCTGCTGCGGGGATTGACAGGAAAAACAGGGAGCAGGGCTCAGGGCGTAGAACAACTATTGCCCAACAGCAGAGGCACAATGGTTGAGGCGCAGGCCAGTTCGCACAGTTCATAACAGCCTCTAGAGCACTCGCGAAATACGATCGACAGATGCTACGCTCGAAAGGTCAGGATGGATAACCCTTTGAGTAACGCTTCCACAGAATCTGCAAGAACAAATCACGTTGCATCAACCGCCACGGGCAGCCGCTTCGTTCGCGCCTGCCTGCGGCGCCCGGTAGACCGCACCCCCATCTGGCTGTTGCGCCAGGCAGGCCGCTACATGCCCGAGTACATGGCAGTGCGCAAGCACCACTCCCTGCTCGATATCTGCCGTACGCCCGAGATCGCTGCCGAAGTCACCATCACGGCAGCCGAGCGCCTCGGCGTCGACGCCGCCATCATCTTCGCCGATCTCCTCCTGCCCTTCACACCTATGGGCCTCGACTTCGAGTTCCTCGCCGGTGAAGGACCTGTTGTCCACTCCCCAATTCGCACAGCGGAGCAGATACACGCCCTCCGCACCGATCGCATCGACGAGCTAAGCTACGTGGCCCGTTCCATCGAGAAGGTCGCCTCGCACTTCTCTGCCCCGCGCGCGGACGGCGATCAACTTGGCATCATCGGCTTCTGCGGCGCTCCCTTCACCCTCGCCAGCTACATGATCGAGGGCGGCTCCTCGCGCAACTACATCGAGACAAAAAAACTCATGTACAGCGACACCGTTGCCTGGCCCCTCCTCATGGAGAAGCTGGTCACCGTCCTCGTCGGCTTCGCCCAGCAACAGGTGGAGGCCGGTGCCGATGTCATTCAGATATTCGACAGCTGGGCCGGGGCCCTCAGTGTCACCGACTACTGCCAATACTGCCTCGCGCCCACCACTGAACTCGTACGCCGCGTCCAGGCTCTCGGCGTTCCCGTCATCTACTTCGGCGTGGATACAGCCTCACTGCTACCAACCATGCGCGAAACTGGTGCCGATGTTATCGGCCTCGACTGGCGTATCCCCCTCGATGCCGGGTGGAAGGCGATTGGCGAAGGCTGCGGTGTGCAAGGCAATCTCGATCCTATTGCATTGTTCGCTCCCGACGATGTTCTCAAGGCGCGCGTACGCGAGATCCTCACAGCCGCCGCAGGACGCCCCGGACACATCTTCAACCTTGGCCACGGCATCGTGCCTGGAACCCCGGTTGAAAACGTCATCAAGGTGGTGGAGTGGGTGAAGGAGTACGGAGCCCAATGAGCGACACTGGCCACAACGCTGTCCTGTTGCTCGCGCACGGAACGCCTGATGTGTTGGGGGAGATGGCTGAATATCTCAGCAAGGTTACCGGAGGACGCGCCCTCCCGCACGAGGTGGTTGAGGAGCTGCAACATCGCTACGCCCAGATCGGCCTCGCGAAGACCCCTGGAGCAGAGCCTCCACCCCTGACTAAGTGGACGATCACGCAGGGCTATCTCCTGCAACAGATCCTGAACCTCACCACACCTGAGACAAGGGTCTACGTGGGAATGCGCAACTGGCATCCCTACATTGCCGATGTCGTCGCACAGATGCGGGCCGACGGCGTGACCTGTATTAAGGCACTCTGCCTTGCTCCGCAAAACTCGCGAACCAGCGTCGGTCTCTACCGCCGTGCGGTTATGGAAGCTGCAACGGGACTACAGGTGGAGTTCGTCGCTGGATGGGCAGAGCATCCTCTGCTAGCCCAGGCCTTCGCAGAGAAGCTACAGCCCGTATGGACGAAAGCCTGTGCCGAATCTGGTCGCAGGGTTCCCGTTCTCTTCACCGCGCACAGCGTTCCCTGCCGCACCATCATGACGGGCGAAGCTTCCATCGCGGGCGCAAGGCCGGGAACACCGGTGCAGCAATCACCCGATCCCTATCCTGTAGAGGCGAAGCGAACCGCGCAGCTCGTAGCCGATTGCCTCGCCCCAATTGGCTTCAGCGACGGAGACTGGTTCTTCGCCTTCCAGAGCCAGGGTATCAGCGGTGGCCCATGGATCGGCCCGACGGTTGAGGACACGTTGAAAGCGCTCAAAGAAGAGGGCCACTCCGGCGTAGTCATGCAACCGGTAGGCTTCCTCTGCGATCACGTCGAGATCCTGTACGACATCGACATAGCCTTCAGGCAAACGGCCCGGGAGCTAGGCTTGGCCCTCTGGCGAGCCGAAAGTCTGAACGACTCTGCCCTGTTGATAGAAGCATTGGCCGAAGTAGTCTCCGGGAAGTACAAAGCCAACGTAGATGAGATCAAGGTTCCAACAACCGCCTAGTTCTCTCCATCCCAGGACCTTCACGATACAGCGGGCGCTCCCCTGGTAGTTCTCTGCGAGAACCGCCGCAGGATAGCCTTGCGCGCTGGATTTTCGACGAAGCGGTAAACCGCCAGCGAGAAGAGGATCAGAAACGCATAAGAGATCCAGGGATCGAAGGCCGCCAGGTGGAGCCGCTCGGGGATGCGGTAGAGGTGAAGGAGAATAAAGACGTTGAAGTGCAGCAGGTAAAGGCAGTAACTGCTTTCGCCGACCAGCAGGAGCGGGCGCCAGGCAAAGATGGACGAGATGAAATGCGGACCGCTGAGACCAAACACCAGGCTGGCGAAGAGCGGGAGAAGAATACCTCCGTGCATCACGAGGTAGGGGACGTGGGGGGAGACGATGTAAAAGAAGAAGCCCAGGGCGACAAGAGCAGCGGCAGCAATCGCGAGGCGCTGACGTGGTGTGATCAAGAGGGTGAGTTGGAGCCGGGCCAGCGCAACCCCTGACAGAAAGGTGCATGCGTAGGGGATCGGGGTGTACTTGAGGAAGCGGATCAGAGTAGTAGAGGTGTAGCGGGTGACCGGGGCGGTAAGATGATCGGGGTTGAGGAGCATATAAAGGTGTGTGGGAATGAGGTCCAGGCACCAGAGAACAACGAGCAGAAGGATCAGACCAGAGGGCTTGCGTGGCCAGGGTGCACGGATGAGCCAGGGAAACACCGCATAGAATGCAACCTCGCAGGAGAGCGTCCAGGCGACCGTATTCCAGAAGGTAGCGAGTGTCGGGCTCCAGCCCTGAAGCAACAGCGGTGTGAGGACCAGGCCCATCCAGAAGTCCGCGTGAGGGCGGGCATTCCACTCCGCCTGAAGCATCTTGACGGAGATGACGAGGACGAGAAGATAGACAGGGTAGAGGCGCGAGAAGCGGGCAATCCAGAAGTCGCGTTTGACCAGCGTCGCTGCGCGATCTGAGTAGTTGTAGGTGAGGATGTAACCGGAGATCAGGAAGAAAACATTGACGAAGACGAACCCGTTTTCAACGAAGGGGCGAAGAGGCCCAAGATGTGACGGCGTGAAGTGGAACAGGACGATGTTGAACGCCAGAAGCGTACGGATGCCGGTAAGGGCAGGCAGGGGTGGCTTACGTGTGGACTGGGTGGCGGGATTTGCGGGCAAATGCTGAGTGTCCTGTTCCTGAATACGTCCATCGACGACGGGATCGTTCTGCCTGCGATCCCAGATGCTTAGATGCGTTAGAACCGCAATATATCTAACGCATCTTCAAAGGTTTTGATGCGGTGTTGCAACGAGACGGGTAAACGATATCAGCCTTGGAAGGAGCACCAGCTGACATCAGGCCGTGACGAGGGAGCCTAGCTTCTCGCCGCTGACGACGCGGACGATATTGCCCTGCTCGCGCATACTGAAGACCATCATGGGCATGTTGTTGTCTTTGCAGAGCGAAACAGCGGTCGTATCCATGACGCCCAGATTAAGGCGCAGGATATCGCTGTAGGTAATCTGTTCGAACCGGATAGCTTCAGGGTCCTTCTTCGGGTCGGCGGAGTAGATGCCATCGACGGAGGTAGCCTTCAACAAAATATCCGCTTTGATCTCCATCGCACGCAGGCTGGCCGCAGTATCCGTTGAAAAGAAAGGGTTGCCGGTGCCGGCGGCGAATATGACGATACGGCCCTTCTCAAGGTGTCGCATGGCACGACGGCGGATGTAGGGTTCCGCCACCTGATGCATCTCGATGGCTGACATGACGCGGCAGAAGAGACCGCGCTTCTCGATGGCGTCCTGCAAGGCGATCGAGTTGATCACAGTGGAGAGCATGCCCATGTGATCGGCGGCGACGCGATCCATATCGATCGCCTGCTGGGCCACGCCGCGAAAGAAGTTGCCGCCGCCGACGACGATGCCGATCTGGCAGCCCAGCGCATGAACGGCTGCAATCTCTTCGGCTATTTTGTGAATGAAGACGGCGTCGATGCCGAAGCCACGGCCTGCGGCCAGGGCTTCTCCGGAGAGCTTAAGGAGGACTCTTTTGTACATGTCAGGACTAAGTATCGCATGGGCATGAGATGACAGCGGAAGGATGTTCTTCTACTGAAAGGCAATGGCACATTAGGAGCAAAAAGAAGAAGCCCGGACTATTGTCCGGGCTCTTGTCGATCCATGCTTCTACGCATGGTTCAAGGTTGTTTTTATGCCTCTTCGGTAGCGATCTGAGCGGTCTGCGCTACGGTCCAGTTCGGATCGCCTACCTTGAAGCGGGCGAAGCGGCGCACGCTGATGTTCTCACCGAGCTTCGCTACCTTGGTGGCGATGATCTGGGCGATGGTCTGGGTCTGATCCTTGATGAAGGGCTGCTCGAGGAGGCAGACCTCTTCGTAGAACTTGCTGAGCTTGCCTTCCAGCATCTTTTCGATAATGTTGGCGGGCTTGCCGGTTGCCGCTGCCTGAGCGCGATAGACATCCTTCTCGCGCTCGAGATCGGCCTCGGTGACGTCCTCCTTGCGGACGTAACGGGGGTCGACGGCGGCGATGTGCATAGCGATGTCGCGGAGCAGCTCCTGGAAGTCAGGGGTGCGGGCGACGAAGTCGGACTCGCAGTTGAGCTCGACGAGGACGCCGATCTTTCCGCCGGCGTGGATGTACGTTCCAACCGCACCCTCATTGGTGGTGCGCGAGGACTTCTTGGCAGCCGAGGCCATGCCGCGCTTGCGGAGGACGACGAAGGCCTCTTCCATCTCGCCCTTGCTCTCCTGGAGAGCCTTGAGGCAATCGCCCATCGGGGCGCCGGACTTTTCGCGGAGTTCCTTGACGAGTTTTGCGTCGATCTTTACGGCGGTGTCAGACATTGTGATTCCCTTCTGTTCTGTGTGGAGCGTGGATCAGGCAAAGGGGGCGCAGGCTATGCCCGCGCCCCCTAATATAACCAGATGGCTGTTACGGCACGGCTAACGCCATGCCATCAACGCGACCGGCCAATGGGGCCTAGGCGCCAGTCTCGGCGATTGCAGCCTCGGGCTCATCGACCGATGCAGCAGCCGGAGCCTTGCGGATGTTGCCGCCGAGGACTGCTTCGAGGTCGACGTTGTCGTCTTCGTCGCTATCGGCTGCGGAGATGGAGGCCTGAATCTCGGTTGCCTCGCCATCCTCGCCGATATGCTCGGGAGCGACTTCGGTCTGGTCGACATCGGCGACTTCGGTGGCGAAGGCGCGCTCGGAGACCATCTGAACACCTTCAGCAGCCGAATCAGCGATCTTCGTGGTGAAGAGGCGGATGGCGCGGAGGGCGTCGTCGTTACCGGGGATGACATAGTCGACAACGGTCGGGTCGCAGTTGGTATCGACGACGGCGACGACCGGGATGCCAAGCTTGCGCGCTTCGGCGACAGCGATCGCTTCGTTATTGGAGTCAATGACGAAGAGTGCGTCGGGAAGGCGCTTCATGCTCTTGATACCGGAGAGGTTGGTCGACAGGTGCTTGCGCTCGCGCTCGAGCTTGATGACTTCCTTCTTGGTGAGAAGCTCGTAGCGGCCATCGGTGGACATGTCGTCCAGTTCCTGAAGGCGCTTGACCGACTTCTGCACGGTGACCCAGTTAGTCAGGAGACCGCCGAGCCAGCGGCTGTTGATGTAGGGCATTCCCGCGCGGTTCGCCTCTTCGGCAACGGCATCCTGCGCCTGGCGCTTGGTACCGACGAAGAGAATGAGCTTGCCGGTGGAGGTCAGGTCGGTGACGAACTTCGACGCTTCCTTGAACATCTTCAGGGTCTTCTGAAGATCGATGATGTAAATGCCGTTGCGCTCGCCGAAGATGTACTCCTTCATCTTGGGGTTCCAGCGCTTGGTCTGATGCCCGAAGTGAACGCCAGCTTCGAGCAGTTCTTTCATTGTGATGTTAGCCAAATTGAGCTCCTTGGTTGAGGCAGCCGGGAGTGAACGCCGGGTACCTGGATTAATCCCGCGAACGGGAGATTTTACTCCTTACCTCATGCAATGGAACGCAGGAGGGTGATGCGCGTGGGTGCCGGACAAAGTCCGGCACCCACTAAAACTGAGAGAGCCCGTGATCCGAAGGCTGCGACAGCTTGAAGTGCTCCAGCGACTAGCGCTTGGAGAACTGGAAGCGAGCGCGGGCGCCCTTCTGACCGTACTTCTTGCGCTCCTTACCACGCGAGTCGCGGGTAACGAGGCCTTCCGACTTGAGCGCCTTGCGCAGCTCAGGGTTGAACTCCATGAGGGCGCGGGCGATGCCGAGCTTGACTGCATCGGCCTGGCCCATGACGCCACCACCCTTAACGGTGGTGAAGACATCGAAGGTCTCGCCGATATCGGCGATGCCGAGGGACCGCTTGGCAGCTGCGCGCTGCTGAGCGGTAACGAAGTAGACGTCAACTTCCTTCTTGTTGACGGTGAATTTGCCGCTGCCCGGACGCAGGAAGACGCGTGCGATCGAGGACTTGCGACGGCCGGTGCCATAGTACTGGACGAGATCTGCCATGATGCTCCTTGAACTTTTCCGCGAGCTGAAGCCCGCTCAAACCTGAGTTAGCCGACGATTTCCATCGGCTGAGGCTGCTGGGCGAGATGCGGGTGCTGTCCGCCCTTATAGACCTTGAGCTTGGTTGCCATCTGGCGGCCGAGCTTGGACTTGGGAAGCATGCCCTTGACGGCCTGCTCGACGATCGCTTCCGGACGACGAGCGAGCAACTTGACGAAGGACTCTTCGCGGAGACCGCCGGGGAAGCCGGTGTAGCGACGATAGAGCTTCTGGTCAGCCTTCAACCCTGTGAGCACGATCTTCTCGGCATTGACGATCACGACATGATCGCCCATATCGATGTAAGGAGTGTAGAGGGGGTTGAGCTTGCCGGCGAGGACAGAGGCGGCGTGGGTGGCGAGGCGGCCGAGGGTCTTGCCGCTAGCATCGAGCACGTACCACTTACGCTTGATATCTTTGCCGCTCGGAATCGTTGTGGACATCGTTGGTCTACTCCCTGGTTCTGCCGTCTTCAGTGTTCGGCGTGATGCATGAAGAAAGATGGAACAGATTTTTGCTGCGAACTGCTGGTTTCGTTACTGCATATTGCAGACCGTATTGCGACCGGTCCGCGAAAGGTCAAAATGATTGCCGGGCGGATAGCTGAGCGAAGGAGAAAATCTCTCACCCGCGAGGAAGCTGACCCGCTTGGATTGCGCACAAGGCCTGATACATGGGCTTGAGGAGTGGGTGCTTTGAGGATGGCGGTAAAGCTTTGCTACCCCGATGGATCCACCACGATGTCCCGATTGTCCAACCCACCCGAAAGGTGCTGATACACCAGGTGTACAGACGCGAGACTGCGCGAGATTCAAGAATAGCTGAGACTGGAGACTGAGTCAACGAAATTGCCAGGGAATATCGAAACCTCTCCGCTTAAGAGGGTTGATACTGTTGATGTTCAGGGAGGCAAGCATGGGTTATAAGGCGAAACCTGCCATAGGGCTGGTGGCGGTGATCATATTGCTCTTCCTTTGCCTTGAAAGGTCGGCGATCGCACAGAACCCAGCGGCAAAGACGAACGAGCCAGGAGATTTGCAGCTCCAGCTCGCAATGACTCTTGTCGGTAAGGGATTGTTTCTAAGAGGTTTCTATCTCAACAACGATTTAGCATATGACGCTGCAGGCCGAGTCGTTGGGGCGCCAAAGATGGGTGCCTGGACCGTTGCCGCCGTGAACGTATTGAAGGCTGAGCGTCTGGGGCCCAAAGAGATTGAGCTGGATGGGGTTCGGGCGGCAATTCGGTACAATCCCGAGGCGAATGAGTTCCAGAGGCATCCCTTGAATGACGAGAAAGTAAAGATTTTGGTGGCGGATTCAGAAGACTTTCAAGGCTTCGAGGCAGCGATTCGCGCGATTTTCTCGATGGGGATCGATCCAGCGCTTCAGAGAGCGATGCCGGACTTCTGGCGACATTACTTCGACCCTAAGCTGCCTTGGCCGCAGGATTCGCTGAGTGGCCAGACGATCTATTCACTCGCAGGGGGATCAAACCAAGCTAAAGATGTGTCGCCGCCAAAGGTAGATCGCCAGGCGGAGGCGAAGTTCCCCAGCTTTGCACAGAGGGACAAAGTACAGGGAACAGTGCTGTTGCGAATAGTGGTAGATCCAGAGGGAGTTCCGCGCCGGATTGCCCTGACTCGACCGTTGGGCTACGAGTTGGATGAGAGTGCGGTGGAGGCGATGGCGAAATGGCATTTTCAGCCTGGAATGAAAGATGGTAAGCCCGTAGCTGTCGGGATAATGGTCCAGCAAGAGTTTTCGGCTCCAGCGCCTCCCGGCAGGTAATACGAAGCTCTATGCAGAGCGGACCGATACAGCTTGAGCGGATACTTCGATCTGAGCGGCGGCGTTGGGCGACGCGATGATGAGGCGGATGGCTTCCAGGAGCAACCAGGCATAGCCAAGGACGAGCAGGCACTGGACCCCGAGGAAGACGAAGCAGCCTTTCTGATGAGCGAGGAGCCCCTGATGGAACGCCTGCGCCGAGAACTGCTTGTATACGGTAGCCCAGTAGCTGGGTCCTACCACGGCGACGACTCCAAAGAGGGCGAAGGCGGCGGACTTCAGCCTGCTTTGTGCCGGAACAAGCAGGCAGATAGGAAAGAGGGTAAGCATCAGATAGGGGGGCCAGGACTTCTTTGAAAAGAGGAGCAGGGCCAGGGTAAGGGCGGCCATTCCGAAGGTGAGGGTTCGGAGCCGAAGGGCAGGAGAGGCCCGGCGTACAGCGTTGGCTATCAGGACGAAGAGGATGGCCACAGAGGCAAGCACAAGACTGTCCCAGAAAAGAGGCGGGGGAGTAATGCCGACGATAGCCTCTATGAGGTAGGGCAGGTTGTTGGCGGTCTTCATGTGCCCTTCATGCGTAAGTGCGCCGAGGATTGGGACATGAGTTGCCAAGAGCGCTCCGTAGACGACGCCTATCGGGATAGCAATACCCGCTACCCAGCGCCAGCGGCGAGGGACCGCGACAAAGAACGCCGGCACATAGAGAAGGGGCAGGAATTTGATCGTGGCCACACCCATGCCGACGGCTGCTCCCGAGGCGAGGAAGCGGTTCCTATAGAGCAGAAGCACGGCGAAGGCGAGCAGGGTGGCGATAATGACGTTGTCCTGACCATCGATGGCTACGAACTGGAGACTTACCGCACTGCAGAGATAGAAAAGAGCTCCGGTGCGGAGTTCCTGCTCAGAGAGGAAGCTGCGGCCGACACGAAGCCAAATGGGAAGAAGCAGCCACTCGACGCAGATCGCGAGAAGAATGATGGCGAGCGGCGTAAACCAGAGGCGGATAGCGAAAGCATCCAGATAGGGATGCAGCGGAGCGTAGCTGGTGTAGAAGTCGCGATAGGGAAGATGGCCGCGAAGAACGTAGTTGGCCTCCTCCCAATAGTAAGCGGGAATATCGCCGCGGGGCTGGAGGCGGAGAACGAAGAAGATGCCGAGGTACATCGCCAGGCGGCTGACGATAAGTGTGACCGCCATGAGACGATCGAAGGTCTGACGTGGAAGCGCGCGGAGGCGACTGCTGGATACAGCGGCAACACTGACGATTCCAGTCACGACACCGAGAGCGGCTCGGGCGGTAAGTGTCTGATTACCGGTCAAAGTATCCCTCGAATTTCCTCTGCTTAGCGTATTGTGACATGACCCGTGTAACTAGGCTGTGAGATGAGAACTCTTGCTGTTGCGGAGTTGGAGCGTGGCACTAATGTTCGAGCTGGGCAGTGCTGGGCTGTTGCCCCAGACTGGTCTGCAGGAGCCGGGGGATCGGTTTGCGTCGATGTAGGCGATGCGGAGTATCGGGCAAGGCCGAGTCGAGGCGGTAGAGGATGAGGAGGTTGCGCTCAGGGTCGTCCATGGCCGGGAAGGCCGCGACGCGCTGGAGTTGATACATGGGCGTGAGGGCGTCCATCTTGTCGTCGTCCACCTGGTTCCAGGTGACATACCAGCCGGGCTGGTAAGCACGGACGCGGACAGCGAGATCCATCGTCCCGAAGTCATCGCAGATGGAGGGCAAGCCGGTCATCAGTGACAGATCGGAGCCACTGATGGAGAGGATGAGCGGGTTGTGAGTATGGTCGGCAGTGACGATGTCGTGGATTTGCGAGGCAGCGCTGGCGAAGGTGTACTCGGGATTGCGGACGTAGTGAAGGGTTTGACGTGCGTCGGAGAGAGCGATGATTACAAGGACCGCAATCGCAAGGGCAGCGGCAAGACGTTGGCCAGGAGCGATGATTCGGCTATGGCGCCAGATGCTCTCGAAGATAACAGGAACAAGCAAAGTAAGGGGAATGGAGACGACTAGGTAATACCGGGGCTGCAGGTTGTTGTGATAGGCAAGGAAGACGGCGTATCCGACAACCCAGAGGAGTAGCGCTGGAATAAGCGGGTTGCGGAGAATGCGTGGCACGAAGAGGAGAGTGATTACGGTTGTCACGAGGGCCAGTGGATAGAGGATGTGGCCGATCCAGAGACCATCGGCGAAGGTGTCACGAAGGACGAAGAAGGCGTTCTCCGACGTGATACCAGTATAGGCATTAGCGCTGAAGAGGTAGCGATAATCGTTTAGGAAGTGGGGGCGGACGATGAAGCCGTAGTATCCGAGCCAGATAATGGCGGCCAGCGCAACGACAGGAAGACTCAGACGGAGTAAAAGACGGAGACGATATTCGGCGCGAGCCCAGAGGAGCCACCCGATGGCGGGAAAGAGGAAGACCGCCGTGGTCTTGGTAAGGACCATGAGGGGGAGAAGTAGACCCAGGGCAATGATAGGGACGATGTGTTGATGGCGGACTCGCCAGAAAAAAGAGCTGCTTCCCTGCTCCAGAGTGGCGTAAGAGGCGGCAAGAAGAGCCAGCAAGGTGAGAAGAATGAGCATCGGTTCGAGGATAGCCAAGCGAGTAAAGGCATAGCAGAAGGGACTTACGGCAAGGAGTAGGACCGCAACGGCGGGAGCCAGAGAACCCGCTCTCTCTTTGCCAATCGGCGTCGACAGGCTCTGCCAGCGTCGGAGAAGGAGCCAACAAACCAGCAGGATAAAGGCAAAGATGCTTACCGCGAGCGCGCGGGCAGCGACGAGATTGGCTCCAGTGAATCGGAAGACAACAGACTCAATCAGCGGCCAGACCGGAAGCGCGACGGCTGGATTAAAGTCTCCCGGGACGTACCAGTGGCCGCTCTGGAAGTGGCGGATGGCGGCATCGCTGTACCAGCCCTCGTCGGTGTATTTGGACCAGTCCATCCACGGGGAGTTATTGGGGAAATCTGCTTTGAGATGAAGTGCGTGAAAAAGGACAAAGGTAACAGCAATTAGCAGGAGGATGAATTCCGTAATTTTGCTAACAAATCTGCCGGCAGTAGAGCGTGAGGTCGGGATGGAGCCGAATAACATTAGGGAGTTCATGAATAATTGAATCAACGTGTAAATGATCAACCTGAAACCTGACTACACCAGCACTGGTTTCACTGGCTCCTCTGATGCTCGCCGTACGGTCTTAGCTGCCTCTATCGCTGCTCCATCTTAATCTAAATGGCGATGTGCTGGTGTATAGGCCGATTTATCAACGGTTATGAACAATCTCGGCAAGAAAGAGGATCGATTCAAAAGCAGCCAAAATTGATGCCGCGCGTAAAGTTACAAACTTTTGAGTGATGTTGCGATCTATATAGCCAAAAAAAAGAATTAGCAGTATCGGATCGAAATAGCGCTGGAAGTCGACTTTCAACATCAAAAACGAAATTAGAAAGAGGAATATTAAGAGGTTTGAATATCGAGAACACCGCCTTCCTAAGAAGCAAAGAATCAATAAACCGAGATAAGCGGAAATGAAAAACAACAGAGGACCGCATGCAGTTCCACTCATCCTAAATATACTTGAAACGATTCCACCGTTCGTAATATATGCGGTCGACAGGTAGCGATGGAAGATCAGCCAAAATGGGGCTGCTCCGCTTATGCAAACCAACATTATTATGAAGATCCGACGATCCAAACATACAAAGTTGCCAGCCTTTTCTAAGGCAAGCTCAATTATGAAAGGCGTCGCATAAAATGCAATCATCACCAATGGAAATAGAAGCGCAGCGAGCGAAAACCCCTCATGACGCTCTTGAAACATGGGCGGTGTAAGACCATGCCATATAGTGAAGAGATACCAAGCGGGCATGAGACCGAGTAAGCTGCTGAAAATAAAAATCTTATCCTTGCGCAACTTTGCCCACAAGAAAATTACCGCGTAACAACTCAAGAATAGATAGATCTGGCGGGTATAAAAGGCGCAAAGACAAATGAGAGGCACACTGGCAACGATCAGTTTGTGGAGGAAATTGGGTAACCTTATTTCATCATGTTGCGTGAGGACGTCTATCAAGAGAGCCGAAAGAATGACAAACAGTAAAGCTAAATTGTCTGTCATCGGCCAAAAAGCTTCTGCCCTAAAATACGGCGATAGAAGTAAAACCCCGCCCGTAATCCACGCCCATTCTTTGGAGCCCCGAATATTTCCGTAGCGTACATATAGAAGCTTCACAAAAAGGAAGTAGATGCCCAGGCTAAGGCCCACGTTGCTGGCGCGGAAGGCCTTATCACGACCAAGAAGGGGATTTAGAGAGTTAAGTATATGGAATAGCGGCGGTGTCGCCGACGAGTAGTTACGGACAACGTCTTTCCAGTGACCTTTATGGAAAGCCTCTATGGCAGGAAGGTGAAACAAATAGAAATCGGCATGGGCAGCTCCGTGCCTACCCTCGCCCCCCAAAAAGCCAAGAACGAATAACGAAACCAATCCTGCAGAGTAGCTCAAGTCTGGGCGTGATATTGGATTTCTCAAGTTGCTTGTAATGACCCTTTTCTTTTCATTCTCTAACTAACATAACCAATCACTTATTCGTAAGACAGAGCATCGATGGGGTCCTTGCTGGCCGCCTTGAACGCGGGGTAGAGTGCTCCGAACAGGGCGCCTACGAAGGCAATCACGACGGACTTCCAGACATACGGCAGGTTGATGACGAAGTCCAGCGTCGGAAACCTGTTCTGCAGGATGCCGCTGAGCGCATAGCTGGCTGCGACCCCGAGAACGATACCGGCCAGGGCGAGCAGTCCCGTCTCGCGCAGGACGATGCCGATGATATAGAGACGGGAGGCTCCGAGGGACTTAAGGATTCCGATCTCGCGGGTGCGCTCCATCACAGCTGTGTACATTGCCTGAAAGATGACGAGAAAGCCGATGACGACGGCGATGCCGATGACAACACGAAGGCCGATGTTGAACCCGGGGAGGGCGTTTGGCGTCATCGAGGAGAGGTACTCCTCCGTCTTGAGAACGCTATAGGTATTCATGCCCGGAGTCGCGAGAATCTCGTCTCTGACAGCGTCCTCATACTTCGGCGGATCTTCCGTCTTGAGATAGAACATCGTCGCTTTTCCCTCATTGCCGGTGAGGACACCCATCGTGTCTATGGGGATGAACTTGCGACCGCCCTTGCCGTGATTGACAATGCCGCTGATGCGGAAGGGATGATTGAGTACCTGGATGGTGTCTCCGACGTTCTTGCCGTCAGCGGCGTACTCGTCGACGATGATGTCGTAGGGCGCCTGGAAGGGACCGCCGGAGCGGAAGACGAAAGGAAGCAGATCGTTATAGCTCTTGAAATCGATGCCGTAGATATTGTCCAGCGTGCTGGTGATCTGAATATTGACAGGGGCGGCAACCTCGACGTGCGGCAGCTTGGCGAGAACATCGGCAACCTTGACGGACGCGGCAGCAGGGCTCATGCCAACGAAGTTGTTGGTTGTGCTGGGGCGGACGAACATGTCCATGCCGATGCCGTTCTGGCGCTCCTTGAAGCCATTAAGCTTGCCCATCAGGATAGCGGTGATGGAGAGGATCATGATGACTTCAATGGCAACGGCGAAGACGCTGATGAGAGAGCGCAGCGGACGGTGGACAAGATTGCCGACAACAAGTTTATTCATACAACTACTAGTGTATGGGAGAGCGACTTATACAGATACGAGAAGAGTACCCGTGAAGCCGGAGAGACACTTATTCCCGAATCTCTAAGCCGAATCCCGGCCGGTGCTGTGCCATCGGCGAACCGTTGAAACGGTGCGAGGGATGCTATGCACAGGAATCCTGCGTCGAACAGCAACCTTTCCGGGCCCTTTGAAAAGCATCCCGAACAGCGGCATGGCATAGGCAGCCGATAGAGCGGCAATAACGATGCTGAACGAGCTCAAGCCAAGCATACCAATCACCCCCCCGAGCATACCCTCGGGGGCAATATGACTGAAGAGCGCGATCGCCAACAGGCCCCACGGAGAGTCCCGAACGCTGCCGCAGAGCGAGTCAAACAGGGTAAATAGCATGGTCCACAGGACGGGAGCAAGGATGAGAACACCAATCCATCGGTCTATGTGATAACCCTCTGCGGACGGGCTAAAGGAGATCCCGGTAGTAACGTCATCGTCCGCAAGTCCACCTAGCTCATGAGCATAGAAATTGCCGAAATTGACAGCGGGCTTGTTAGGCCAGAAGACGTGCGGAACAAGGTTGCCAAAGTACATAACGATGGGCGAATATCCAAAGGGCCCGGAGCGCTCTGTACCCTCAATCAGCGTATCGTCCGCGGCAATCATCTGCAGGCGGTCAAACACTCCTTGTGGCCTGTTGTAGTAGCCCTGGGTCTTCGCTTCAAAGGCATCCTGAATGTCCTGCTCAGCTCGTTGACGAGTATCTCCCAGGTTGGAGAGCAGGTTGACCGCAGTGTCGAAGTTCTCTGCGATACTTCCTGTTTCGCTTCTGAAGTTTCTACCGTATTGAGAATAAGGAATCATATACTGCTGCATGAAGATGACTACGAGGATTCCGCCAATTATCTGATAAAGATTGAGCTTATAGCGCATAGACCCTGCAGCGACGACCCAGCAAAGAAAAGGGGTGAACAGCCCCTCCTTGGAGAATCCGATCAGACCACCGAGGAAGATCGCTGCTCCCGACAGCAGAACCGGAAGATTGACGCTGCTTGTGCCGCCGCTCTTTCGTATCTGATAGATAGTGCCAAGGATCATCGCCATCTGAAGAAAGCGATTAAGTTGAGCGAGAACGCTCATAACCGAACCGCTCTGCGTCGGTGCTAACGATAGGATAAATGTAACGATCAAGCCCGTGGCCATGCAGCCAATTGTAGAGTTCTGAATGTTCTCATCCGTAACCAGGCTTCCGAGCAACGCGCGCTTGCGGGTTAAGCGACGGCTGATGAAGACGGCGCCCAGCATAGCCGTGATGCCGCCAAGGAACACCTGTATAGTCAGAAGAGGGAGTAGGAGATGAGAGTCCGCCGGCTCCCCAAGAATAGCCTTCCAGCACAGACCGACAATGACGCCCAGAAGCGCGTAGAAAAAGACATAGGCGCCTGAAGGACGCGTGAGGCCTCCTGCGAGGTTGAAAGCAACAGTAGCTACCATGATGAAGAGAAAGCTGCACAGCGTGAACATCAGGGCTGTCCCTTGAAACAACTGGACTCCGCTGAGCAGCGCGGCAAAGCCTAAGGCATGCCAGAGCGAGATCCGTTCTGGATAGGGGATGCGCACTCAATCTCATTTCTCGCTAGCGTCTGCTTCAGGCGTAATTTACCTGTAACGTGTAGTGTAGACTACCACGAAATCTATCCTGCCTCTATCAGAACTGCAAGGGAAGCGATGCAGGACTTTAAGTAGTGTTCAACCGCTTCAAAACGGCATCCAGCTGACATCTTCTTCGTGCTATCCAGCTACATTCTCGCGGTAGACAACCAGCGGTTCCGAATAGCGCATTTTGCGAGGGATCTACCCGCTCTATCTTGCCACCCTAATCATCGTTCGAAGGCTACCCTGAATCTCTTAGTAGGGAGGCGCCCCATAAACGCGTGGGGCGTGTCGCGACATACCGCCATCTCTTTTACGACTTGTCTCCTCATGGCGCAGGCGCGGTTTAAAAGCTCGGAAGAATCAATTTCCCGAACTGGTCGCCCTCCGCAGGGACATTGTTTTTATCTCGTGCTCCCTGGATCGGCAACTCTGTTTTGAAGCTCAATACGCGCCGACTGTCCTCCTCTCGGCGGTCTATGTCTTCGGCGTCTTCGGCCTGACGGCAGTCTACGGCATCAATCACGCCGCCTGCCCTACAACGCCATCAAATTCAACCAGATTTCTTGGCGTCTTTCTTCTTCGAGACACCGTTTCGCCGACGTATCCTGCAGGACTTACGACCCCGTCGCGGGAATCAATCGTAATCAGCTCCATGGCACAGTAGCCTCGATGGAGCCACCTTTTGAGACCTCGCTCCAAATCTAACTAGTTTGGTTCCAATCAGGTATGAGGACAAGAAAAGGTGAAACAGCTTTGACTTTGATGCGAATCCAGAGCTATTCTGCCCACAACCGCAGGTGGAAAGGGCGGACGCAGACAAATGGTGAGAACGTAGGCTGAGCGGAGCGAATGGAAAGATTCTGCGACGAGCTGCGATGGGAGCGGGAACGCCGGGAGGTCTCGATCGAGACGATCTGTGAGGTGACGAAGATTTCGTCGCGTCATGTGCGCGCCCTGGAGGCTGGAGAGTACGAGCAACTACCGGGAGGAGTATTCCGGAAGGGTATCGTGCGCAGCTACCTTCGTGTCCTTGAGCTGGATGAGGTGCCTTGGATAGAGCGGTTTGAGGCAAGCCTGCGGGAGAGTGGCGCGACCGCTGAATCTGGAGACGAGGATTGGGCGGAGTTCGCCGAAAATGTCCGAAGGAACCGGGGCTCGGCGGAATCCGGCACTAGGCTGCGCTGGATGGGCGTTACCGTGATGGTGGTCACACTTGTAGTTCTGGGGTGGGCCGTATGGAAGTTTGCCTTGCATGCACGGTTGTTTCAATAAATTTGTAAATAACCATCCTGCGAAGAATTTCGCACCCTCTTTGAACGACATTCCCATTCGATGCGTGATATCGCAGTTCGCTGTTAGCTGAGAGCGGATGGCTGGCGAACTTTGCTCGGTGGAAGAGGCGAAGGGTAGAATGGATGAGTTGTATTCTGCGCGGGCAACGTGTCCGTCGCGGGGATTTTTCTGGAGGATTTGTTTTGGCCATACGCGACCGTTTTTTGTTTACCAGTGAGTCTGTAACCGAGGGGCATCCTGACAAGATTGCCGATCAGATCTCCGATGCGATTCTGGATGCCTGCCTCGCGCAGGATCCCTACAGCCGCGTGGCCTGCGAGACGCTGACCTGCACCGGCCTCGTCGTCATCGCCGGTGAGATCACGACCAAGGCTTACGTAGACTTCCAGAGCCTTGTGCGCGGAACCGTTGCTGCGATCGGCTATGACAATGCCCTGTATGGCTTCGATTCCAACACCTGCGCCGTGATCTCGACGATTAACAAACAGTCGGGCGACATAGCCATGGGCGTCGATACCGGTGGAGCCGGTGACCAGGGCATGATGTTTGGTTATGCAACCAACGAGACGGCCGAACTGATGCCCACGCCGATCTCGCTGGCACATAAACTGGCGCGTAAGCTGAGTGAAGTCCGTAAGAGTGGGCTTATGTCCTACCTTCGTCCCGACGGCAAGAGCCAGGTAACGGTCGAGTACGACTCGAACCACAAGCCGGTTCGGGTAGACGCGGTCGTCATCTCCACTCAGCATGCTGAGACGATTGGCAACGACGAACTCCGCGCCGACATCCTGAAGAACGTCATTCAGGCAGTGATTCCGGCGAACCTTCTCGACCAGGATACGAAGTACCACATCAACCCTACTGGCCGTTTCGTTGTCGGTGGCCCGATGGGAGACACTGGTCTCACTGGACGCAAGATCATCGTCGATACCTACGGCGGTATGGGCCGGCACGGTGGCGGTGCTTTCAGTGGCAAGGACGCGACGAAGGTCGACCGTTCGGCAGCGTACATGGCTCGCCACGTGGCCAAGAACATCGTGGCCGCTGGTCTCGCTGACCGTTGTGAGGTTCAGCTTGCCTACGCAATCGGCGTGGCAGAGCCGGTAAGCGTTCTTGTCGATACCTTTGGCACGGGCAAGGTCGATGAGAACCAACTCGAGGCACTGGTCCGCAAGAACTTCTCGCTCACCCCGAAGGGCATCATCGAGAGCCTCGATCTACGCAAGCCGATCTTCAAGGCCACGGCTGCCTATGGACATTTCGGTCGCCAGAACGAAGGCTTTAAGTGGGAGTCCACTGACAAGGCCGCCGTGCTCAAGGAGCAAGCTGGGAATAACGCTCTAGCGTCGGCGTAAGTTACGTACAGATTGTTTGCCAGCTAACATAAAAAAGGGACTCCCATTATGGGGTCCCTTTTATGTTAGCTGGCTGCAACAGTGAGTTTTGCAGGATGTTTGCGGCTCCACCATTGGAGGATGAGGAGGCGGCAGGGACGCTCGACGTAAAGATGAAGGACGATAGACAGCGGAATTGTAATGGCGAGCTTCCAGACGGCGTCGAGAATCGTATCGTGGTCACCGAAGACCGCCCTGGACAAGTCGTTGAAGAGAAAGTGAGTCAGATAGAGAGCAAAGCTCGCCTCGCCTAAAAGAACCAAAATAGGATTAGAGAGAAGACGGGAGAGCCAATTCGGTTCTCCAAGGCCAAGAAGGAGCAGGCCAAAAATGGGGATCAGCAAACCATTGTGCAGAAGGATTCGAGGCAGGTGATCCGCCAGCATGAGGATGGCAGCGAGCGCTACGATGCCTGCGGAGGCCAGAAATGATGCGGTCCGGCGCTTGGGAGGAAAGCGGAGATAGAGCCATCCGAGCGAGATGCCTGCGAGAAACTGTGGTAATGCCAAAATAGGGAGACGTCGAACACGAAAAACCTGCCTCATACCGGCAGCTACTGGATTGACGTCTTCGTGCCAGGACGCCTGTGGGTAAAGCCAGAGGCACAACAGAGGGACAGCCAGGGCAAGAAACCAAAGACCACACAGCGTCAGAATCGCCTTTTTGAAAGAGTGGGGGCGAAGATGGAGGAAGATGAACGGGAAGACCAGATAAAAGAACGCCTCACATGAAAGACTCCAAGCCGGTACATTAAAAAAAGCGACCATGCGGATGGACCATGACTGAACCATAAACAGATCTGCGACGTAGGCCAGAATGTGGATTTTCTCGTGGAATTGAGACCTATTAACGTAGCCAGCAAGGATCATGCTGACTAAATAGACGGGATAGATCCTGGCTAAGCGTGCGATCAAGAATTTGGAGGCAAGGCCTCTGCCGCGTTCGTACTCATGAGAATGGCTATAAGTAAGGATGAAGCCGGAAAGCACGAAGAAGAAACTGACGCCGATGTAACCAGCGCCCATCGCTCCTTCGAAGGGACCCCAGAGTGAAAACGGCCGAACGAAATGATATAGGGCGACGTGCAGTGCAGCGAAGAATCGAATAGAGGTGAGTGCTTTGATATTTGGAAGCCGTTTTATGCCAGGCGTATGGCCAGGACCGCGAGCGTCTGTGATTTGATTCAAATCCATATAGAAGTTCCAGTCTTAACCATTAACCAGCTTAATGGCTGGCAGGAAAGAGTTTCGGCCCAAGATTACTATGGTAAATTACCTTTCCTTACAATGAGAAGGTAGGAATGTTGATTTCACAGAAACTTTGAATTTCATACCTTGAGTCCGACCTGCTTGCAGGCAGACGCGAATTTGAAGTTAAGGAAGAGTGCTAAGAAATCTTTTAGATCTGACTGATGGGGTTAGCTTGTAAATCGGCTGACTGGTGGCAACTGTCCGCATCGTACAAAGATCGTCTCCAAGCTGCCAGCATCGGACGCATATGCTCATACGCTCTGAATTTGATATTCATCTTCGCGTCCCTCAAAAGCTTCCAATCGTTGCGATGCTACGGCTGCACCCTTCGCTGGACCCGATAGTGCGCGCTCCGGAGGAGCTATTGATCGAGCACGTTGAGCGTGATCCCTGTGGGCTGGAGTCCATTACATCCATTGTCCCGGAGGAGTATCTCGACAACTATGGCAACCGCTGTTCGCGGTTTGCGGCTCCGCAAGGTACGGTGCGGATAAGCGGGCGAAACCTCATTGAGTGCGAAGGCCGCCCCGATGCAGTGAATACCGAGGCGAGGCAGCACCCGGTCGAAGAGTTGCCAATTGATACGCTGCAATATCTATTGAGCAGCCGTTACTGCGAGGTCGATCTGCTATCCCAGGTCGCAGCCGACATCTTCGGTCATACGACACCGGGCTGGGCGCGGGCCATCTGGATTCGGGATTGGGTTCACAATCATCTGCGTTTTGACTATAAGTCGGCACGTCCCACCAAATCCGCTCTCGATGTCTTCTCAGAGCGGGTTGGTGTGTGCCGGGACTATCAGCATCTTGCCATTACGATGACGCGAGCCATGAATATTCCCGCACGCTATGTCGCCGGATATCTCGGGGATATTCGTTCTCCGTACAGTGGTCCGGGGGATTTCAGCGCATGGTACGAGGTATTCCTCGATGGGCGTTGGTGGACGATGGATGCTCGTCACAATCAACCGCGCGTCGGACGAATCCTCATGGCAATCGGTCGTGATGCAACTGATGTAGCCATCACAACAAGCTTTGGAGTAGCAGATGTAACGCACTTCTCCGTGGAGAGTTATGAAGTGAACGCCAACCAGGAATCGATAGGACCACCGAACGATCAGGGCTTTGCGCTATAGAAGGTATAGGTAGCGGCATAGGGAATGCGCGAGATGGAGTTCAGATGCTGGACATCGCATCCAACGGTAGAAGCTTCGCCGCCGTGCGTATCGAACCGGCGAATGAACTCCACCTTGCTTAGAAGCCCGTTGCCTTCGACGCCTGAGGCTTTGAGAAGAAGCCAGGGAATGGCTCCGGGTTCTGGCGCGGCACTCTTCTTCACGACCTCTCCCTTCACCGAGCTGCCGTCCTTGTACGTCCACGCCGGACCTGCACCATGTGTGCCAACCTTGGCACTTCCGGCGTCGTAGAGAGTGGCCTCGGGAGCCTGAAAGACCCACTGCAGCGTACCGTTGGCTTGCTGGCACGTGTACATCTGTACTCCCCTGCCGAGAACGGAGAGGATCGCGTGTTGTCCCTGCGGCGGTTCAGTGGAGCTCTGTGCGTTTGCGGTGGTAACCAGGAGGCTGACAAAGAAGACAGTTGCGGCCAAAACGAATTGCATGCTTATCTCCTGCTCGAGGTGAGAATACATGAACCTCTACTTTGTGTGAATGAATCGGAGTGTAGCGGCACGCAGGCACATAGGAGGATACTGTAATGGTGACCCGCACAAATCATATTCCCAGCGTCTTCCCCGGCAAGCAGTGGCAGCAGGTGCTGGAGCGTGATGCCAGCGCGGACGGGCAGTTCTTCTATGCGGTGAAGTCGACGCGGATCTACTGCAAACCCAGCTGCCCCAGTAGAAGGCCCACACGCAAGAATGTGACCTTCTTCCCCACCACGGCAGCGGCTGAGTCGGCGGGATACCGGGCTTGCAGGCGGTGTGAGCCCGAACGCACCACCGCCAGGCCGGACCCGCAAGCCGGAGCGATCGCCGCGGTGACGGAGTACCTGAAGGAAAATGCGGACAAACGTACCAGGCTGGCCGACGTGGCAAAGGCAACAGGCGTAGGCCGGTTGACGATCCTGCGGGGATTCAAGCGTGTCCTTGGGGTTAGTCCCGGGCAGTTCGCGAAGGAGGCTCGCCTCGCGAAGTTCAAGGATAAGGTGCGGGAGCCGAAGACCCGCATCACCGATGCGATCTACGAGGCAGGCTATGGCTCCAGCAGCAGGCTCTACGAAAAGAGCAGTGCGTCTCTCGGAATGACCCCACGCGTGATGCGAGAGGGCGGTGCGGGCCTGCTCATCCGTTACGCTATCGCTCCCACACCTCTGGGGCGAATGGTGGTGGCGACAACAGATATAGGCATCTGCTCCATCGCCTTTGGGAAGGGCGATGCCGAGCTCGTAGCTGGCCTGCGAAAGCAATTCAATAGAGCGCAACTCCTGGCAGCCAGGGGCAACACTGGATGGCTCGCAGAGGCAGTAGCCTTCGTGACGAGCCAGATGACCGAGCATCCCCTCGCTGCGACCTTCCCGCTCGACGTCCGGGCGACAGCATTTCAGCAGCGGGTCTGGAAGGCCCTCCAGCAGATTCCACGTGGAGAGACGAGGAGCTATTCCCAGGTCGCCCAGGAACTGGGTTCTCCAAAGTCGGTGCGAGCTGTCGCGGGAGCATGCGCGGCAAACCCCGTAGCCGTGATCGTGCCCTGCCATCGCGTCGTGGGCAAGAACGGCAGCCTGACAGGCTATCGGTGGGGCGTCGAGCGGAAGCAAAAGCTGCTCACAGCCGAAAAACGCTGAATCTGCCCTCAAGCGAAAGAGGAAGCAAGATAAAGTGGTGTGATGATCCAGACTGAGGCCGTGGATGGACGGGCGTTGTATGCGAAGATCACCCGGCGGCTCATCCCCTACCTCTTTCTGCTCTACATCGTGGCCTTTGTAGACCGGGTCAACGTCGGATTTGCTGCCATGGACATGAAGCGGCAACTGCACTTCAGCAATACGGTCTATGGAACGGGCGCGGGGATATTCTTCCTCGGCTACGCTCTGTTCGACATACCCAGCAACCTTGTGCTCAGGCGGGTCGGCACGCGGCTCTGGATCGCTCGCATCATGATCACGTGGGGCATCGTAGCCGCCTGCATGATGTTCATCCGTACTCCGCTCTCCTTCTATGCGCTGCGCTTTCTGCTTGGAGTAGCCGAGGCCGGCTTCGTGCCCGGCATGCTGCTCTACCTGACCTTCTGGTTCCCCTCCCACGAGCGTGCAAGGGCCGTGGCGAAGTTCATGACCGCGACCTCGCTCGCCGGAGTGGTTGGCGGCCCCATATCGAGCGCGCTGTTGAAGCTCGACGGCATCGGCGGCCTGAGCGGATGGCAGTGGCTCTTTCTCGCCGAAGGGGTGCCGACCGTTCTGCTCGGCATCTCCGTCTTGTTTGTGCTCAAGGATGGCCCCGAGGAGGCAGAGTGGTTGCGCCCACACGAAAAGCTCTGGCTCAAGGACGAACTGAAGCGGGACCGAGCCCTCTACGGAGCCGGAGAACATCATGCCTTCCTCGACGTCTTCAAGATGCCGATGGTATGGATGCTGGCTGGCGTCTACGTCATCATCCAGATCGGCGTCTACACCGTGAACCTCTGGATGCCTCTGATCCTGAACAGCCTGCTCGACGGCTCCGCCGGCCACGTCACCGGGGCCGATGCCAGCCTGATTGCGAGGTACGCGACTGTGCCGTATGTTCTGGCTGCGATCTTTACGGTCATCATCGGCTGGAGCTCAGACAGATGGAACGAGCGGCGCGGTCACCTGGCCGGATGCATGGCTCTCGCCGCAATTGGATTCGTCTGGACAGCCGTCGCACCCAACGTGACCGTGGCCCTCTGCGCCCTCTGTCTTGCCTCTATGGGACTATGGAGTCCGATGGGGCCGTTCTGGGCTTTAATGACGCGCATGGTGGAGGGTGCAGCCGCGGCGGGCGGCGTCGCCATGATTACGACACTTGGCAGCCTCGGCGGATTTTTGGGTCCCTATATGACCGGCAGGCTGCGCGACGCCACGCACAGCTTTTCGGGTGGGCTCTATGCTGTTGGCGGGCTGGCGTTGTGTGCGGCGGCATTGAGTCTCGCAGTGCGGCAGCCTCACACGGATGCAACGAGTTAGAGGCTTTATTGCGCGATGAACAATAGTGCGGCAAGTAGCCTATATGCCGCTGAAATAGCGGCCAGAATGGTATCCTGAGGTAGTTCGTAACGTTCTCTAATCTGAATGAGGTGCCGGCAATGGCAACAGCAACTATCGATAAAGCCGCAGTGCGCGGAGCGGCAACGGAGTACAAGGTAGCAGACATCTCTCTGGCGGAGTTCGGCCGGAAGGAGATTGACATCGCCGAGCAGGAGATGCCCGGTCTGATGGCGATCCGCAATAAGTATGCCGCGGACAAGCCGCTGGCTGGCGTTCGCGTCACCGGCTCGCTGCACATGACCATCCAGACCGCTGTGCTGATCGAGACCATGGTTGCTCTCGGCGCGGATGTCCGCTGGGCAAGCTGCAACATCTTCTCCACCCAGGACCACGCTGCCGCCGCCATTGCAGCCGCCGGCGTTCCAGTCTTCGCCTGGAAGGGCGAGTCGCTCGAAGAGTACTGGTGGTGCACTGACCAGGCGCTGCGTCATAAGGGTGGCCTCGGACCCCAGCTCGTCATCGACGACGGCGGCGACGTAACCCTGCTGATCCACAAGGGCGTCGAGCTCGAGAAGGGCGACGGCTGGGTCAATACTCCCTCGAGCAATCAGGAAGAGGGCGTCATCAAGGACCTGCTGAAGAAGATTCACGCAGCGGATGCCACCTACTTCACCAAGCTCGCCAAGGAGTGGAAGGGCGTTGCCGAAGAGACCACGACCGGCGTCCACCGTCTCTACAAGATGATGGAGCAGGGCAAGCTGCTCGTCCCCGCTATCAATGTGAACGACTCCGTCACCAAGTCCAAGTTCGACAACCTGTACGGCTGCCGCGAGTCGCTGGTCGACGGCATCAAGCGTGCTACCGATGTCATGGTCGCGGGCAAGGTCGCCGTGGTCTGCGGATACGGCGATGTGGGCAAGGGTTCGGCGGCTTCGCTGCGCGGCCTTGGAGCCCGGGTCCTCGTAACCGAGATCGATCCCATCAACGCCCTCCAGGCCGCGATGGAAGGCTACGAGGTCACGACGCTCGAGGAGACCCTGGGGCGCGGCGACATCTACGTCACCTGCACCGGCAACCTCGACATCATCACCTTCGAGCACATGAAGCTGATGAAGGATCAGGCGATCGTCTGCAACATCGGCCACTTCGACAACGAGATCCAGATGGACCAGCTCAACAGCGCCAAGGGCGTCACCAAGCTGAACATCAAGCCACAGGTCGACAAGTACACCTTCCCCACCGGCAACAGCATCTTCGTCTTGGCCGAGGGTCGTCTCGTCAACCTGGGTTGCGCAACGGGCCACCCGAGCTTCGTCATGTCGTCCAGCTTCTCGAATCAGACGCTCGCTGCGCTCGACCTCTGGAAGAACAAGGATATCTACAAGCCCGGCGTCTACATTCTGCCGAAGAAGCTGGATGAGGAGGTCGCGCGGCTGCACCTCGAGAAGATCGGCGTGAAGCTCACAACCCTCTCTCCGAAACAGGCAGAGTACCTTGGCGTGCCGGTGGAAGGTCCATACAAGGCGGACCAGTACCGCTACTAGGTCTCATAGAGACAAAAAGCAGGGCCGCCGGGGAAGGTCCCGGCGGCCCTTTACTTTTGCCCTCCGTCTCGGAAGGTCTGGACAGGAGACTTTCAACCTCCGAAAAGATGATTGATGTCCACATTTGCCACGCATTTCACCACATCCAGCCGAGATGATTTGACGAAAGTGAAGCCATGAACCCGGAAGAAGCGTCTTAAGATGGGGCATCGAATGAGTCACTCTACACGATACCGGCGACGAAAGAACTGGCTGGAACGAACTACAGTAATACTTGCTGTACTGTTGGGCTCAGGGGTCGCCGCGTGGGGACAAACGAGTACACCAGAGCCGACGCCACCTCCAGCAGTAACGCCGGTGACTCCGATTGTCACGTCTTCTACGCCAGCCGCAGTACGTCCGCGGGTTGAGGCGATTGTAAGCATGCGGGACAAGCCGGCAGTGAGCCCGACTGCCATTCCCCATAAGCAGAGCTACGACTTCGCCCTGAAAGATGGAGACTGGCTGGACACAGGCATTGTTCTAGGAGCGGGCGAGCTGGCGAACTTTACCGTGAAGGGAAGCTTTTTGCTATCGGACGGGCGTGAAGTCGGACCCGATGGTTTGGATCGGGGATGGAAGGACCTGCTGCGACAGTTTCCTTTAAATCAAGCTAAAGTAGGAGCCCTGATTGGCAGGGTGAGCGATATGGGCGCAACAGTTCCCTTCTTGATCGGAGCCGACAGCCAGGTGACGATGCCGACGAGCGGGAAGCTGTTCCTTCGGACAAATGTGAGTAGCGACCTCACGGCTACCGGCAACTTCAAGGTGAAGATAAAGTTTGCGCCAGTGGCCAGGACAACGTCGGCACCAATAACACCGGTTGGAACGACTGCAATAACTGAACTGATCTCGCCGGACATATTCGCAGATATTCCGCGCCGTATCTCCGATGAGGCGAGCGGTGAGGGCAATCAAGGGGATATGGTGAACTTCGCCCTGGTGGGGACAAAGGAGCAGGTGGACGCCGCGTACAAGGCTGCAGGCTGGGTTGCGGTGGATAAATCGGTGCAGGATGCGATCTTGAATGGGCTGCTGAAGACTTTAAATCACGAGGCATACACGGAGATGCCGATGAGCACGCTATACCTGTTTGGAAGGCCACAGGACATGTCATTTGCGCGCGCCGATCCGTTATTGGTGGCAGCGGTGAGGCATCATCTGCGGATCTGGCAGACGGATAAAACATTGGATGGAAAGCCTTTGTGGGTGGGGTCTGCCACGCATGACATCGGGTTCGAGAAGGATCAAAGGAATGGAAAGGTGACGCACAAGATCGATCCGGAGATCGACAAGGAAAGGGAGTTTTTATTGCAGAGCTTCGATGCGGCGGGAGTCTTCACAGGTGCGGCGTATGTGACTCCGGAGGACCCGATGTTGAAGGCGCAGACGGCTACGGGCGGAAGTTTTTATTCGGATGGTCGGATTGTGGTAATGGCCTTAAAGTAAGGGATTTTTGGGGGCTAGACGTGGTTTTCCGGTGGTTAGCTTGTGGTGAAATGTGTGGCAATCGCGGTTCTCAGGCAGCTCCCTTTTTCGGATAACCTAGCTGATCGCGCAGATAAGCAGGGTCATATCGTCGTGCTGCTGGGCTCCGGCGGTAAAGGCATCCGTGGCTTCGAGGATGCAGGTGAGGAGCTGCTGGGCGGTTACGGTGCATTCGGACTCATCCAGGAACTGTTGCGCGCAGGCGATCATGCGGTCTTCGCCCCACTCCTCCTCGTCGCGAGTCATGGCCTCGGAGATGCCGTCAGTGAAGGCCAGAAGAACATCGCCTGGATGAAGTAACAGGGCGGCGCGGGCGTATGGCACATTGGGGATCAGGCCGATGACGGTGCCGGTGGCTTCGAGCCGGATAACCTGCTTGCCGCGTAGAACGGCCGGGGGATTGTGGCCCGCGTTGACGTAGGTGAGAAGGCGGGTTCCGGGGTCGAGTTCAGCGTAGAAGAAGGTAGCATAGCGATTCGACGTGGAGGCCTCGTAGACGAGTCGGTTGACGTGGCGCATGAGCGTGGCCAGGTCGCCGGGCTGGAGGAGCGCGGCGCTCCGCAGGCTGGCCCGGAGGCTCGCCATCAGAAGCGCGGCGGAGATGCCCTTGCCGGAGATGTCGCCCAAGGCGAGGGCAAGACGCTCCTGGTGGCCTGAGATCGCTGGAAGGACGAAGAAGTCGTAGTAGTCTCCGCCGACGACCTGTGCGGGGCGGCAATAGCCTGCGAGGCCGATGCCGGGAATAGCGGGGTAGACCTGCGGGAAGAGGCGCTCCTGCACCTCGCGAGCGATCTCGATCTCGCGGGAGACGCGCTCGCGTTGCGCGATCTCAGCGGTGAGGTTTTCCAGCAACTCGGCATTCTCAAGAGCGAGGCCAGTCTGCGAGGCCACGGACTGAAGGAGCTGGCGATCGGTACGGGAGTAGGGCTCCTCCGACCGTTTGGGGCCAAGGGCGATGACGCCGATGAGCCGGTTGCGGCCGGGGAGCGGGACGAGGAGCTCGGTAGAGAGGTCGGCGAGGGCCGTGCGTTCGGTGTCTGTGGCGTCGACGAGCCAGCTGGAGGGGTCGTCGCGGTAGACGTTGGCGGGCGCGCGGCCATGGGTGAGAGCGGTGATGGTCGCCGAGGAGGCAGGGAGGGTGAAGCCAGCTGCCGCGAGCGGGATGCCCGTGGCCATCTGCAGGCGGAAGCCATCTCCGGAGCGGAGGAAGACCGCGATGCGGTCGATGTGGAGCGTGGAACCGAGGCGGTCGGTGATGGTGTGGAGCAGCGGCTCGACCTCGGTGAAGTTGCGAGCCTCGTCGGAGAGCTCCGAGAGGAGCTGCTCGGTGGAGTAGGCCTCGCGGAAGAAGCGCTGGTCGATCCTCTGCTGCAGCCTCCTGGAGAGGACGAAGCGGAAGGCGAAGAAGAGGCCGACGATGACGAAGATACGGACGATGTCGACTGCGCTGCGATGTCCGGGACTCGCGAAGAAGAGGCTGATGTCATAGGACATCCACGTGGCGAGCAGGAGCGTGACCACCATGATGGTGCCGCGCGCGAAGAAGTATTTGGTGCCCTGCCGGATGAGAATGCGAAGGTCCAGCGCGCGCTGCACCACGACGACGTAGGCGAGCGAGAGCGGAAAGAGCAGGAGCGTGGCCAGAACGGGAACCATCACCCAGTTGTTGATGTCCTGGCCGAAGTCGGTCTTGCGGACCAGTGAGATGACGACGAGAACGAAAGAGGGGCTAAGGCCGATGACCGAGCCGAAGTAAAGGATGCGAAGGCGGCGACGCGCGTCACCCGTGCTCTGGGCAAATTTAGGCGCGAGATTGATGAAGAAGTAGGAGATAGCCACGGCAGAGAGAACATTCTCTACGATGGCAATTCGGTAGAAAAACGGGTCGAGCCAGGCCGAAGCGCCGAAGTTGTAGCCGTGCCCGTAGATGTAGAGGAGATCTGTGGGGAGAAGAAGGAGAATCGGAGTTGCAATAAGCCACTTGATCCAGGGGAGACGAATGTCTATTGCGGATCTCTCCGGGAAGTAGATGCCAAAAGCCATAAGACAGAGGGGCATCGCGGTCTGCGCAAGGACGCTCCATATCTCGGCGATGATCCTGAGAGGGCTGTATAGCTCTGCCGCGTCGATGAAGAGAGGATCGAAGTAGCCGAGAATGCCGAGAATGAGCCAGGCGTACAGGTTGCGTGGACGAGCGAAGACAGCGTAGATCCCTACAAGCAGGCAAAGGAGAGCGATGAGGAGAAACGCGAAGTGAAGGACCCAAGCTACCAGTGAGGCTGGCCTGTCGCGCTCCGGCTGGAGGATGATCGTGGTCGTGACAAGGGAAGACTCACCCCGGCGATAGGTGATGGTGAGCGGCTGACCGGGATGGCTGCGGCGCACCTGTCCAAGAAAGACATGGCTGCCGGTGTAGGGACGGCCGTTGACGGCCACGACTCTGTCGCCCTCATGGAGCCCGGCCGCTATAGCCTCGGGTGTCGCATGGGCGACGAGGGGCCCGTAATAGCTGTCATGAAAGGGAACCCTCGCGCGGAGATGACCATACGCAAGGCTCTGGTAGTTGTTTTTAGCGCCAAGGTACACATGCGTAAAGGCGAGGGCCGCTACGAGCGCGAGGAGGGCGTACTGGAGACGAGCAGATCGCTGCAGCATAAAAGGCTGGCTGCATGGTAGCAGTCAGCCTCTGGCTTTGAGGCGAAATTGTGAATCTACTTCTTGGGCTTGCTGGCGATAATCTGATCCTTGATCTTGTTGTAGACGCTCTCGGGAAGGATGCCGCGGGAGAGGAGCTGGTTCTTGGCGGTGTAGGGGCGGCCGTCGATGATGCGCTTCGAGTAGGCGTCGCCGATGCCGGGGAAGGCCTTGAGCTGATCGGCAGTGGCGGTGTTGATGTCGAGCTTATCCGTCGCGGAGGCGGCAGGGGCGGTAGCAGAGGATTTCGCGGCGGAGGTGGTTTTAGCCGACTTGGTCTGTGCAATCGTAAAGATGGGCGCGGCGAGAAGGAGAGTTGCGGCGAGGAGCTTGCGGCGAAGGTTGAGCATAACGTGATCTCCTTGAAGGGCTGGATGCTTTCATGCGGAAGAGTACGAGAGCGGACGTGGTGCGTCAATGAATTTCCTGTATATCCAGGCGGATGGGTTGACTTCTGAAAGCGCCGACGCTACCCTAAAGTTGCGATGCGTTTGAACCTCCACCACGGACATCATCACCATCATCATGCGGAGAGCGTGTTGGCGGCTGTGTCCCGAGTGGCGAAGTAACGAACGCATACGAAGGATCTGAAAGGCCCGCTGACGCGCACACCGCGAGCGGGCCTTTTTTCTTGCCTACCAATGAAATGGAGAGACTGAGATGACGGATGCACCAAAGATCGATTTTGCGAAGATGGATGGCCTGGTCCCGGGCGTCGTGCAGGATGCGAAGACCGGCGAGATGCTGATGCTCGGCTTTCTGAATGAGGTGAGCTATCAGAAGACGCTGGAGAGCGGCTTTGTGACGTTCTGGAGCCGGACGCGGAGCAAGCTCTGGATGAAGGGCGAGACCAGCGGCAACCGGCTGCGGGTGATCGAGGCTTCGACCGACTGCGACAACGATGCCCTGCTGTTCCGGGTCGAGGTCGAGGGCGATGGGCTGGTGTGCCACGAGGGTACGGTGAGTTGCTTTACGAAGAATATTGCCATGGAGGCGAAGTGAGCGAGACGAAGAAGCTGAAGCTGGGGATTCCCAAGGGCAGTCTGCAGGATGCGACGATTGCGCTGTTCGAGCGGGCAGGCTGGAGGATCTTCGCCAATGGCCGGAGCTACTTCCCCAGCATCGACGACGTTGAGATTGAGTGCATGCTGGTGCGGGCGCAGGAGATGGCGCGCTACGTGGAGCATGGCGCGCTCGATGCCGGGCTGACCGGCAACGACTGGGTTCTCGAGAACGAGACGGACGTGGAGTACGTCACGAGCCTGACCTACTCCAAACAGAGCCGGCAGAAGGTGAAGTGGGTGCTCGCCGTACCCGAAGACTCGCCGTTTCAGAAGCCGGAGGATCTGGCAGGCAAGATCATTGCGACCGAGCTGGTCGAGTTCACGAAGCGTTACTTCGCCTCGAAGAACATTTCGGTCACGGTGGAGTTCAGCTGGGGTGCGACAGAGGTGAAGCCGCCGACGCTGGCCGATGCGATCGTCGAGGTCACGGAGACTGGGTCTTCGTTGCGCGCAAACCGGCTGCGGATCATCGAGACTCTGATGGAGAGCGAGACGCAGTTGATCGCGAACAAGAACGCCTATAAGGACGCATGGAAGCGGGAGAAGATCGATAACATCTCGCTGATGCTCAATGCGGCGATTGCGGCGCAGGGCCGAGTAGGCTTGATGTTGAATGCGCGGAAGGCCGATCTGGATGCCGTGATCGGCGTACTGCCGGCTCTGAACTCACCGACGATCTCTCACCTCAGCGATGAAAATTGGGTAGCCCTGAACACCATACTGGATGAGGCCGAGGTCCGCGAGGTGATCCCCAAGCTGAAGGCCGCGGGAGCTACGGGAATTGTGGAGTATCCGCTGAGCAAGGTAGTTCTTTAGGACAGCTTTAGCCGCTGGCTCTGAGCTGGCGGCTAAAGCTGGGAGTGGTCTTCGGAGCGAGTGGATGAAGCTGGTCAGGACATTTGGTCGGGGCGCAAAGGCTGCGGCAGCGTTGATTGAGGCGCTGGAGCAGCGTGGTGCCGCGAACACCGCCAAGGTGGAGCCCGTCGTGCGGCGAATCCTCGAGGATGTTCGCAAAGGCGGGGATGCTGCGCTGATAAAGTACGCGGCGAAGTTTGATGGCCTCGCAAAAAAATCGCCTCTGCTCGTCTCACGAGAGGAGATGCGGGCTGCGTGGGAGGCTACCGCTCCAGCACTGCAGGCAGCCATGATGGTGGCACGAGGAAACATCCTCGCGTTCGCCGAGGCGCAATTGCCGAAGGAGTGGACGATCTCTCCCGCAGATGGAGTGAAGACGGGACAGATAGTTCGTCCTCTCGGAAGTGTCGGCTGCTATGTCCCTGGTGGGCGATACCCGCTGCCTTCAACGCTCCTCATGACGGTAACTCCGGCGCAGGTCGCGGGAGTGCAGCGGATTGTCGTCTGCTCGCCGAAGCCGGCACGAGAGACGATGGCTGCGGCATGGCTGGCCGGGGTGACTGAGTTTTATCGCGTGGGCGGGGCGCAGGCGATCGCCGCTATGGCTTACGGGACGGAGACGCTGGCGCGAGTCGACAAGATTGTCGGCCCCGGCAATCTATTTGTAACTGCCGCGAAGACAATGGTCGCTTCGGAGTGCGGGATCGACATGCCTGCGGGACCGACGGAGATTGTGGTCACAAGCGAAACAGGAAGCGCGGTTGGAATCGCAGCGGATCTGGTAGCGCAGGCCGAGCATGATCCTGAGGCGTTGGCGATTCTGATTACGAGCAATGAGGCTTTGGCAACAGCGGTATTGGCCGAAGTGAAGGTTCAGGCCAAGGGCAATGCAATTGCAAAACAGTCGCTGGCAGCGCAAGGATGCATATTTGTGACCTCCACGGTTGCAGAGGCGCAGGAACTTACAAACCGTCTGGCGCCGGAGCACTTAACGGTGGATACAGCGGCGGACTTGAAGTGGGTCCGCAACGCCGGGAGCGTCTTCGTGGGGGAGTATGCTCCTCAGTCGATGGGAGACTACGTCTCCGGGCCGAATCATGTGCTGCCCACAGGACGCGTGGGCAGAGTTCGCGGTGGTTTGAGCGTGGCCGATTTTACAAAAGTGATTACGGTGCAGGAGTACACGCGCAAGGGGCTGCGAAAGCTTGGCCCCCATGCCATTGCGCTGGCCGAGGCCGAAGGTTTGGTTGGGCACGCCGAAAGCGTGCGAGTGAGGATGAGGTAGACGCGATGAGTGCTGCTACGGAGACAAAGACGGTAAAACCGCGCAAGGCCGTGCTCGATATGCCCGAGTACCACCCACCGCTGGCCGGGCGCGATGCGCTGCGGCTGGACTTCAACGAGAACACGCTTGCGCCCTCGCCACGTGTCATGGATCGTCTGCGGCAGATCACCGCGGAGGGCCTGACGAAGTACCCGGAGCGTGAGCCGGTGGAACGAATCGTCGCGACGCACTTCGGATTGCAGACCGAACAGGTGCTGCTGACGAACGGTGTCGATGAGGCGATTCACCTGATCTGCTGCGCGTTTCTGGAGGAGGGCGATGAGGCGGTGATCTGTACGCCCACCTTCTTTATGTACGACGTCAGCATCAGCATGATGACGCGCGGGCTGGTGAAGGTGCAGACCGATGAGACGCTGGAGTTTCCCTTCGAGCGCTTTCTTGCGGCGATTACGGAACGAACGAAGCTGATCATCGTGGCCTCTCCGAACAACCCCACGGGTGCGACGGTCAGCCGCGATCACCTGCTGGCGATTGCGAAGGCCGCCCCACAGGCTGTGTTGATGGTGGATGAAGCGTACTTCCACTTCCATGGCGAGTCGACCATGCAGGACATCGCCGCGGTACCGAACCTGATTGTGGCGCGAACCTTCTCGAAGGCATACGGTCTGGCGAATCTGCGGATCGGAATGCTGGCCGGAAACGTGGAGTTGTTGAAGTATGTGCGGAAGGTCAGCTCGCCCTACAACGTGAATGGCGTGGCGTTGGATTGCCTCGCGGAGGCGATCGCAGACGAGGCCTATCTCGCATGGTACGTGGAGCAGGTACGCGCCGGGCGCGACCGGATGATGCAGGGACTGACGGAGCTGGGGGTTCCCTACTTTCCCAGCGCAGCGAACTTTGTGCTGATGAAGATCGGCCCGAAGCATAAGGAGCTGGTGGCAACGATGCGCGGGCACGGCGTCCTGCTGCGGGACCGCTCGACCGATCCGGGATGCGACGGATTCGTGAGGATCACGATTGGAGTGGAGGAGCACGTGACGCGTGGTTTGGCTGCGCTGAAGTCCTCGCTCGAAGAGATTGGATGGAAGAAGTAGTTGGATAGTAAAGCCAGCGGCGATGAAAGGAAGTTTGAATAATGGCAAAGAGCTCGACCGGTGTACGTACGGGAACGGTGAAACGCGATACGACGGAGACGCAGATCGCGTTGAAGCTCGTCGTCGATGGGCAGGGCGTCTACAAGGTTTCGACGGGGATACGCTTCTTCGATCACATGCTGGAGCTGTTCACACGGCACGGCGGATTTGATCTGACCCTGAAGTGCACGGGCGATCTGGATGTGGATCAGCACCACACCGTCGAGGATGTCGGAATCGCCCTGGGCGAGGCCTTCAACAAGGCTCTCGGCGACAAGAAGGGCATCATGCGCGCCGGCTACTTCGTAATGGCGATGGATGAGACGCTCGCCGTCGCCGCTGTAGACCTGAGCGGGCGCGTAGCCTACGTCGTAGACGACAAAGTTAAGGTTCGATTGGTCGGAGACTTCCAGAGCGAGCTGCT
>JAOAPB010000067.1 GCA_025462645.1 Edaphobacter sp.
CGCCTCCGGAAGGTTCGACCAGAAATCCCAGTTGCTGTCCGCGCTCCGCATGCCCGTCCTCGGATCACGTTTGATCGCATGGTTGAGATCCGGGAACTTGAGCGGATCGCGCAGAAAGAAGACCGGGTGTTGTTACCCACAAGGTCCCAGTTGCCCTCGTCCGTATAGAACTTCAACGCGAATCCGCGGATATCTCGCTCGGCGTCGACCTCGGCGAAGGTTTGCATCAGCGCGCCCACGGTCTCGTGCACCATATGGCTGTGCAGATCTCCGAGGTGCTGACCAGTATTACTCTTTCTTGTGCTCGCTGCGTTGTGGCTTGCGCCTTGGGCCAGCTTCCTTCCTATGGCAGCCTCTTGGTCTCTGCGAGCCTTCGGTAGCAACTCTTCCGCTTCAGTAGAAGCGCGCCATACCACTCTGATCCTTCTCCTTTGGGCTGGTATGGTGCTCGCCTTCTTTTGCCTCTCATCCAGGCAAGAGTATTATTCGCTGCCCGCCTTGCCGGCTCTGGCACTTTTGATCGGGGGGCTTTTGGCGCGAGCACATGAAGGCAATCCCGTCGCTGAGCGGCAGGTGCTCCTCGCCAGCCGATGACTCCTGCAGCCCCAGTCGCTTCTCATAGCCGCGATCACCGGCTACTTCGATATTTCGGCGCCCGTACCGCCGACTGGAACGGACATCTCATCTCTACTCTTCTCCGACCCAGCGAAGTACAACCTCGCCCTCGGCCATGTCTTCGACCTCACAGGCCGCGCCATGGGCTGTTCCGGGGACCGCTGGCAATGGTATGCGGCGCCATGCTCGTCGGCGGACCTCTCAGTCATCTCTTCCGTTTGCGGCGCCGGCACCTCTTCGCCAACCTCTCATTGACTGTTGCCAGCATTGCCGTGTTGCTGAGCGTACACGAAGGGCTCACCCGCTTCTATCCGATTCTTGGATCGAAACCCCTTGCGATCGCTATCAATGGCGTATATCAGCCAGGCGACCGCATCCTCATCGATGGCGAATATACGCTTGGTTCAACTCTCAACTTTTACACGCAGCATCCGGTCTCGCTTGTCGATGGTCGAATGAATGGAACCTGGTATGGCAGCTACTGGCCGGATGCCCCACATATTTTTGAGACGAACGATTCCCTGCACATATTGTGGTCCTCCAATTCCGCTCGCATCTTTCTGCTTACCTACAATCCTGCTCGCGCCGCCGACCTATCCCCCTATGGTCCCGTCTATCGGCTTGCATTTTCTGGAGGAAAGACAGTTCTCTCGAACCAACCATGATGGGCATCTACTTCTTCAGGACACTCGGCACGAAACTTCCGCGAGCAGATCGATGTCATACAAATCCTTACACATCTTCCACACATCCTGACAGCGTTGTTCTGCCAATCCAGCTAGCTTCAATACAGCACGGAGGCACAACGAGGTGCGCATCTATCTCATCGCTCGTGCGAACGTGAAGCATTTCCGAACGTCAGGTGAACTAGGCGCGATCCGAAGAGTACCTCCCATCGGCGCAACAAACTCTATCTTTGGGCTACTTGCCCCTGCATCCCCCTTTAGGCAGGAAATGAACACTCTTTATCAAGATGAAACCACTCGAACGTCGACTTCACATCGAGCAGATTTGGCTCTCTATCAGGTCAGTCGCGATGTCTTTGCCATTAGTAGTCTGCTGCGCTTTGGTGCTTCGAATCGTGGTAGTTACATTTAGTTTCCACAGCATTGCAGCACCTTCCCACGACCATGCAGAGTTTGGCGCTGAGATGGGGTGGGTTGCTCGCAGCTTGGCATTTGGCCATGGATTCAGCTCGCCATTCTTCCCAACGACCGGGCCTACCGCTCTGGTGCCACCACTTTTTCCATACTTGCTGGCCCTGGTCTTCCACACGTTTGGTATCTACACCGCCAAGTCCGCTTTGGTTATCTTGTCGCTCGACAGCTTGTTCTCAGCGCTGACCTGCATCCCGATCTATCTGAGCCTAAAATACACTGCGGGCGAAAGGCCAGCGCAGCTCGCATCCTGGCTCTGGGCAATCTACCCGTTCTCAATCTACTTCTCTGCAGCTGAGGTCTGGGACTTTGCCTTAACCTCTCTTCTGTTTGCAACCTGCTTTTGTTTGGCTCAGCGGCTTCATTGCAAGATCGTTTCTTGGCATGGTTCGGGTTCGGCGTTCTGTACGGAGTCACGGTTCTCTCGAATCCCTCCGTTCTCTCGCTGTTTCCCTTTCTTCTGCTAACGGCTCTTTGGAAGGTTAGACGCGTAGGTGGCCGCTGGCTGCTCTTCGGGATTGTGACCATTGTCGCTCTTGCCACTGTCGTTGGAGCATGGACCGTCCGCAACGATCGTGTCATGCACGCTGCCTCTCCCATCCGCGACGGTTTCTGGCTTGAATTCTGGGCCGGCAACAACGGCGATACCTCCGAGTCAAATCCATCCTGGGCGCATCCTGCCAGCAATCCTGTCGAAATGCAAAAGTTTGAAGCTGAGAGAGAACCGGCCTACCTTGCTAGCAAGCACACCATGGCAGTGAACTTCGTGCGTCATCATCCGATCTTCTCCGCTGGTGTTTCATTCCGCCGCGCTGCTCGCTTCTGGACCGGATTCTGGAGTTTTCGGCCAAGCTATCTGCACTCCGAACCGCTGGATGTACCGAATGTTTTCTTTTGCACTGGCATCACGTTTTTTATGCTTCGGGGAATACGCCGTTGGTGGAAGATGGATCGGCGCCACGCGGTTCCTTACCTGATATTGCTGATCGTGTTTCCGTTGCCCTACTACCTAACACACTCGTCTATGGACTATCGGCAACCGATTGAACCTGAGATTGTCATGTTGGTAACCCATAGGCCTCTTCGACATCAGGGATTGGATCGGGCAGCAAACTCTGGCGCGGTCGAAGACTCCCGTCAGTAACCAACCAGAACCTCAGATGGCCTACAGACTATCCGGAGAATCGATCTGAGAGATGAGGAGCTTATAGATAAAATGCAGAACGACATTGATGAAGAGGGTTTCCGCAATCATCAGGCTCTTACGAAACCTCACCGTACGTTTCATGAATCAGGTTCGCACATTGCTTCTGGAAAGCGCCATACCGATATATGGCCACAACAGGACAGGAAGTTGCGAAGCTCTCTGATCGTATTACAACCCCAACGTGCTACCGGACTATCAGGCAGACCGCCAACAGATGACAAGTAGTGTGTTGTCAATCGAAGCTTTGTGCGGTTCCGGGACGTAAACGATCTCGTGGCGCGGAGCATGAGGGCGCTGCTTCGCGATGACGATTCATCGTTCGCGGGGGCCCTACAAAATTCTACGTTCCGCTGACTCCTCCTTGACGGAATATGTGCAACCGGTCACCCAGAATGAAAATATAGGTGGTCACTCAATGCTTGAAAAAAAGTGTTTTGTTTGCAGACTGACTGTGTTAGCCCTATTCATGGTGGGCATTGCGCCCAGGTTTCCGATGCAGAGGCCCGATTGCAACGCCGGCGCGTTGTACGTGCCGAACACGAAGAGGGCTGCATTGGCTAGCATCAAGGCTGTAATCAGCGGTTTCAGCGCCCTAAATGATACGCGGGCGTAAGGGTGTTTGTTCCGGCATGTTACCGATATCGATTACCACTAGAGTAATGTCGTCGGCCTGCGCGCGGGTGCTCCCGCTCCCGGGCCACCCAAGCACCTTATCAAGCAAACGCTCAGCAAACTGTTCAGCCGCAAGATCCTGGTGGGTCGCAATGAAGTCAGCCAACTGGGTCTCTCCGAACGCCTCGCCCTGAGCGTTCACTGCCTCCACCAGCCCGTCGGTGTAGACCAGCAGGCGGTCACCCGTTTCTAACGTGAATTCTGTTTGCTCATATTCCTCACTTGACCGCACGCCTAGCAATAATCCACTCTCATTCAACTCGAGCAAGGTTCGCGTAGCGCTTTGCCAGAGCAGCAACGGCGGATGCCCGGCAGCGGAGTAACACCCCATTCGCCTGGCTTGATCAAGAAACACATAGACCGCCGTCGCGTATTGCCCCTGCGCCTGGCGACAGAGTGTGGAGTTCAACCCCGCGATGACCTTGCCAGGTTCTGCTCCAACATCCATGTGCGCAGACACCGCCACTTTAACCATCGAGGCTACCAGCGCTGCAGGTACTCCATGCCCGGTAACATCGGCTACCACAATTCCTAAGCAGTCTGGCCGAAACACCAGAAAATCGTAGAAATCTCCCGCTACTGCCCGCATAGGCGCATACCGGACGGCGAGGTTGAAACTCTCCATCTCGGGGTTTGTGCGCGGCAGGATTGAGCTCTGAATTCGCGTAGCCGCTCGCATCTCTTCGCCCAACGAAACCAGCTGCCTTTCATTCGCGAGAACCCGTCGCGTTGCCACGTAACCGAGACAGCAAATCAGCACGAACAGTCCATATGGCTCAGTGTCCGCGTGCCAGTCGAACAATCGTGTGCTGGCAATGCGATCGTGTGCGAATGTCAGAAAGAGAGCACCCAATCCCAGAGACAAAATGCCCTGGTCCTGCACCTGCGGACGCTTATATCCCATCAGGCGCCCCAGCAGGAGAATCGCGGGCAAGAGGAAAACAGTTCCGATCCCAGCTGTCGGGACCAGGTCCGGGCGCCTCTTAATCACGATGCTCGCAAACGCAATCGTGGCGAATACCACATAGGCCCATATCAACCAGCGGACGGACGAACGCCAGCCTTTGCCGTAAAAATCCTCGAAGAGCAGCAGGGCTGGAACGAGAGTCGCAAACTCGACCAATTTACTGACGAAGGGCCAAACCCCCTGCGGTTCACCGAAGGCCATCTGGAATGGGGTTGTGTTCGTAAGCAATCGTAGGCCATATGGGCCGGCGAATAACCCGAACCAGAGCAAGACTCGCTCGCCCGATTGCCACCGGGACAGATGTACAACAACTGCAGCCACCCCAATCGCCGCAATGATGGAGCCAAGGATCACCAGCGGAAGATTCCCGCGTAGGTTGGACCGCAACTGCTCATCAGAGACTGCCAGGAGGAGCGCGTTGATCACAATGGGACCTGCCTAGACGTTCTTGCTGAACCTTAGGGCACGCCTCGCGATCCTGAATCAGGGAATAACAACGAGCTCTCCTTCAGGCGGAGCGAGCACCTCGACAGTATAGCGGGAGACCGCCAGGGCAGGCTTGCCGGAGACGAATCTCATTTGACGGCGTGACCTGGTCATCTGGCGGATGTGCCTCAACCTATGGAAGTGCCATCATTGGCTCGTCAAGTGGAGGACATGATGATAAGCGGAAATCAGAACTCAGCGGTCTGGAACTCGTTGTCCAGATCCATATCAGAAGCAATCGAAGCAGTCCAGGACAGCATCGTCACCATTCATGGAGGAGGCCGTTCGACCTCAAGCGGAGTTGTGTGGCGACCTGGTGTCGTCGTAACTGTGCGTAACGGTCTCCGTCGCGGTGAAGTAATCAAAGTGGCCTGCGGGGACGAGCCATTCAACGCTAGTGTTGCAGGAGCTGATGCGGGAACCGACCTCGCGGTGCTTCGCGTAGAGTCCAACAGCCTGAAACCCGCTGAGACCAGCGATCTCGAGAGTACGCGCGTCGGGGAGCTTGTGCTCTCCGTCGGCCGTTCTGTGCTGGGGGACATCTCGGCCAGCTCAGGAATCATCGCGCGTCTTGGCAGCCCCTGGCGAACCTGGCGCGGGGGGCAGATTGATCGCCTCCTTCGACCTGATGTTCGACTTTACGCAGGCCAGGCCGGCAGCGCACTGGTGAACGAACAGCATCGGGTTCTGGGTATCAATAGCCCGGCTTTAGCTCGTAATGCCATCATCACCGTGCCGACACAGACCATCGATCGGGTTGTCGACGCAATCCTTGAACGCGGGCACGTGCCTCGGCCTTTTCTCGGTTTCGCGATGCAAGCCGTTCCTGTTCCCGAGACGCTGCGCGCTCAGTTCGCCGAGGGAGCCGACCAGGTTCTCCTGGTTCTGCACGTCGAACCTAATTCTCCTGCAGCTTCAACGGGAGTGCTGGTGGGAGATCTGATCGTGTCACTGAATGGCGATCCCGTTCATGATGTTCGTGATGCTTTTCATTGGATTGCCAGATTGAGTGTCGGAGACCCTGTATCTCTTGTCGTGATCCGGGGAGGCGCGAGAATGGAGTTGACGTTAACTGTGGCGGATCGTGGTTGACCATCGCAAACACGAAACACAAGGTCGAGCGGAGCAGGAGACCGTACGTCCGCTCGACCAGTTGCTTGTACTGCCATGTGTCGATTCGACGTTGCATTCGAGCTACTTCGAAGGTCTTCAAGGGGCGCGAGGCGTGGATTTGCTGCGCATCACACTTCCGTCAACTCTGCTCTTTCGTGCGCAGAGCGACAATCCCGATGCTATTGTGATTGTCACCGAAGAGTCATTTCCTGCAACGTGGGGAAATAACAGCTCCCTGGAAGAAGTCTTCTCTGATACTCCTACGGTCTTACTAGCCGGAAGACCAAGTGCTGCCATCGCGAGAAGGGCTTCGCGGTTGAAGATACGCTCCGTGCTTCCGTTGGTCATAACGACTCATCAGCTTGTTGCCGCGATTGCAGCGACGGTAGCTGGCTTCGCTGTCGCCATGCCACAACCCTTTCTCTCGGTTGAAGATGAGATTCAGGGTATTCGCTTCGAGTCGAGCAATTCCGCACAACTGTTTTCAGCAGAACATCTAACTGCAAGAGAAGTGGAGGTCTTACGTCTGGTGGCTCTTGGGCAGGGAAATAAGGAGGTAGCTGCGCATCTCAAAGTGTCGGAACACACCGTGAAGTTCCATGTCAGCTCCGTTCTCGCCAAGCTCGGCGCCCGAAGCCGGACAGAAGCCGTAACGATCGGCATCCTGCGCGGCTTGGTTGCCATTTAAAATGGATCACCTCGGTTGTGCCGCCACGACTCCGGGCGGGTGGTCGGCAAAGCGGAAGGTTATCCGAAACGGGCTTCTGGGACTCTCTGTGTGTGTAAATCGCCAATGCACTCGGCGAAAAAAGGTATCGCTCAGTAGCGTTCAATAGCAATAGGTCTGGGCAAGGGCGTCCAGGTCGCTCTAAACGTACTATTTTTATCTTTGGCTTTTTGACCTTTGGCGTGGTGACCTCAGTTAGACGTCGGATAGGATGTGCTCATGAAAGTTTATCTGAGTGTTTGCTTTGTTTTCTTTTCTCTGGCTGGGATGGGCGGAGGGGTGGCGGGGGCGCAGACGGTGGCGTCGGCAGGGCCGAAGGTGCTCTCACAGGCTGAGGTTCTGGTCTTTGACCAGATGCCGGCGAATAAGACGGCGTCCGGAGGAGAGAGCCGGAACCTGCAGCACGGCGCTCTGACCACGGGCGAGACGGTGGCACTGCATGAGTCGATGCTGCCAGTGGGTAGTGTGTCGGGGCCGCAGCAGCATGTGATTCAGCACTCGGAGCTCATCGTGGTGCGGGAGGGTACGGTGATGTTCGAGCATGGGGACAAGGCGGACAAGGCTGGGCCTGGGGATGTGATCTACGTGGCCTTTGGGACGATGCACCGGCTGAGGAATGTGGGAGACGCTCCGGCGAAGTACGTGGTGATTGCAATTGGCGGGGACACGAAAAAGTAGCTGGTGAGAGGTAGGACAAGTCGTTTAGGATGGCGGCATGAAAAATCTGAATCGTCGTGAACTTTGTGTTGCCCTTTCGGCCTTTGCGGCGATGGGCAGTGTGGCGGCTGAAGGGCAGACTCCTGCGATGCCCGGAGCGCCGGGTGAGAAGACGCTTTCGACACCGCAGGCGTTTTCGTTTGATTCGCTGCCGGTGAAGAAGACGGAGAATGGGATGTCGCGGGCGGTGACACAGGGCGTGCTGCCGACGGGCGAGGCGGTGGAGATGCATGAGACGACGCTGCTGCCGGGGCATATGCCGCATCCGGCGCACAAGCACAGGCACTCGGAGTTCATGATGATTCGCGAGGGCGCGATCGAGTTCGACAACGATGGGAAGAAGGAGACGGTGGGGCCGGGTGGGGTGATCTTCGCGACGTCGGGGATTATGCACGGGATCAAGAATGTGGGGGATGCTCCGGCGAACTACTTTGTGATTGCGATTGGGCGGGAGTCCGGGGTGCAGAAGGTTTAGTGCGCGGCCGGTGTGGCACGTGCCGCAGTTGGTCGGGTAGGATGGCGGCATGAAGAATCTGAATCGGCGTGAAGTTTGTGTTGCTCTGTCGGCCCTTGCGGCGATGGGCAGCGTGGCGGCGGAGGCACAGGCAGGTGATGCGGTTGGCGGCGGGCCGGTGCTGGCGCATTCGGCTATCTTTCCTCTTGACCAGCTTCCGGTGAAGGCCTCGGCGAATGGCGGGGAGAGCCGGGCGGTTATCCACGGGACGCTGGCTACGGGGGAGTTTGTGGAGTCGCATGAGACGACGCTGCCGCCGGGGCAGATGCCGCATCGGCCTCACCGGCACAGCCACTCGGAGTTTCTACTTATCCGCGAGGGGAGGCTGGAGGTCGACACGGACGGGAAGAAGGAGCTGATTGGGCCGGGAGCCGTCGTCTTCACCGCATCGAACGTTATGCATGGGCTGAAGAATGTGGGCGACACACCGGCTCTGTACTTCGTGGTCGCGGTGGGGAAGCAGTCTGAACCGAAGTTTGCCTAGATGGAGCTGCAGCCGGGCGTCCGTTATTTGAGGCGGGCGCCCAGCTCGATGTCCTCGGCGAAGGTGGCGAGGATGGGCTTGCCGTCTTCGCCGTTGGAGGCGGCGAGCAACATGCCGTGGGACTCGAGGCCGCGCATCTTGCGGGGGGCGAGGTTGGCGATGACGACGATCTTGCGGCCGATGAGCTCTTCGGGGGTGTACCACTCGGCGATGCCGGAGAGGATCTGGCGCCTCTCGTAGCCGAGATCGACCTCGAGGCGGAGGAGCTTGTCGGCCTTGGGGATGCGCTCGGCGACGATGATTTTGGCTACACGGAGGTCGATCTTGACGAAGTCGTCGATGGCGATCTGCGGGGTGTCGGGGGCGGCGGAGGCTGCGGCGGAGTTTGCGAAGGCACCGGAGGCTGGAGACTCGGCGTGGGGTGGGGTTCGGACGAGGTCGGGGCCGGGGGCTGCCGCCGCGCCGACGTGGGAGCCGGGATTCTGCTCGGAGAGGCTGCTGGTGCGGGGCGGGGCTCCGGGGTGCGTGGAGTCAGAGGGGGCAGGGGAGGTGTGGGTGGTCTTCTCGTCGACGAACTTGGACGGGGTGGGCTGCTCTGCTTTTTGTGGGGTGTTGTTCAGTTCCATGTCGGTCATGATCTGGATGAGTCCTTTGTCTGCTCGGGGGAAGATGGGGGAGAGGGGGCCTAGTTTTGTGCCGGGTTTCAGTCCGCCCCATTCCAGGTTTTTCAGTTCGCCGTTCTTGGCGGCTTGTTCGATGGCGCCTAGGCCTAGTTGGGCCCAGACGGCAGCTGTGGCGTAGGGGAGAACGGGATAAAAAAGAGCGGTAATGATTCGGATGGATTCAGCTGCGGTATACAAGACCTCCTCTAATTTGACGCGTTTGCTCTCATCCGCAGCGAGTTTCCAAGGCGCACTACGGGTCACATATTCATCTACATAAGTTATGTGTTCTGCGATTAGCGACAGAGAAGTAGAAAAGTTCAGCCCAATGATAATGTCATCAAAACCGGATGACCGAAGCCAATAATTAGAGTCGTGTTCGCTGCCAAGATCATTCATCAACTTAATCGCTGGCAAGCCGACCGCATCAACGCTAATTGATTCAATTGAATCAACGAAAGCGGGATCCCTCCTTCTGATCAAAGGACGTTTTTCTGGTATCAATCCCTCTCTGTATTTGTGGATCATCGACAGCGTGCGGCTGACTAGGTTGCCATAGCCATTCGCCAAGTCGCTGTTGTAGCGCTGGACTAGAGCGTCGAAGCTGAAGCTGCCGTCCTGGCCGAAGGGGATCTCGCGGAGGAGGAAGTAGCGGAGGACATCGGACGCGAAGAGGTCTTGTTCGGCTTTGGTTGGTTGTTGAGGCGGCTCGGGTGAAGCAGATCCCTCCGCTTCGCTGCGCTCCGGTCGGGATGACACAGAAGTGGGGAGTAGCAGGGTGCCGAAGGCGTCGAGGATGGTTTCGGTGCGGACGATGTTGCCGCGGGATTTGGACATCTTCGAGTCTTCGAAGAGGAGCCAGCCGTGGGCGGTGATCGCTTTGGGCAGGGGAAGGCCGGCGGCTAGGAGGAAGGCAGGCCAGTAGACGCAGTGGAAGCGGATGATCTCCTTGCCTACGAGGTGGAGGTCGGCGGGCCAGTACTTTTTGAATTTTTCCTGCTCGGCTGGGTCGTCGCTGCCGTAGCCGATGGCTGTCATGTAGTTGGCGAGGGCGTCGAGCCAGACGTAGATGACGTGCTTCTCGTCGCCGGGGACGGGGATGCCCCACTTGAAGCTGGAGCGGGAGATGGAGAGGTCCTTGAGGGCTCCGGGGACGTAGGGGGTGCCCTTGGTGGAATAGGCGATGGTGCTTTCCGGGGAGATTTGTGGCTCGTCCGGCGAAATGCGGGGGTTCTTCGCTTCGCTCAGAATGACATCGTTAGAAGGATTGGCGAGGTTGCCAGAAAGATTGGCGATGTTGCCGCGGAGGAAGCTTAGGACTTCGTTCTTGCGGACTTCGGGTTGGATATCGAGACGGTTGTCCGGATCGTCGCTTTCGATGAGGTCGATCAGCTGGCGCTGGTAGTTGGAGAGGCGGAAGAAGTAGTTCTCTTCAGTGACGGTCTCGGTGGGCTTGCCGTCGGGGCCGATGGTGCCGGGAGGGCCGTCGATGAACATCTCCTCGCCGACGGAGTATTGGCCGGTGTAGGTGCTGAGGTAGATGGCGTCGCGGTCGCGGAGGAGCTGGAAGAGCTTCTGGACGGCTGATTTGTGGCGGGGGTCGGTGGTGCGGATGTAGTCGTCGTAGGTGATGCCCATGCGGTCCCAGAGGTCGCGGAAGCTCTGCGCGATCTTGTCGACGAAGTGCTGGGTGGGGATGCCGGCGGCGGCGGCGGAGCGCTCGATCTTCTGGCCGTGCTCGTCGGTGCCGGTGAGGAAAAAGGTGTCGTCGCCGAGAAGGCGGTGGCGGCGCGCGATGACGTCGGCCGCAATGGTGGTATACGCGTGACCGATGTGGGGGCGCGCGTTGACGTAGTAGATCGGGGTGGTTAAGTAGAACTTTTTTTGTGTCTCAGACATGAGGGTGGCCAATTTTCAGTCTAGCAGGGGGGTTGGGGGACAGCGGGGAGCATGGGCAGGAACGAGCCACAGGAACAGCAAAAAAACACGCATGGCGAAAGCCGATGCGGGGGGTCTTCCCCTTTGGCTACGCTCAGGGTCAGAGTGACGGAACGACTGGCTTAGGGGGTGGTTGTCGGGGTGCTGCTGGATTCGGGTTGGGGTTCTTCGTGGATCGGCGTTGCGGGAAGGTTCTCCTCAGCGGCCTGGGCTTTGCTGGCGAGGTTGAGATGCTGCTCCATGGTGTGGCGAGCCTGGGCGGGGTTGTGGGAGCGGATGGCGCGGTAGATCTCGCGGTGCATCTCGGCAGACTCTTTGAGGTCCTGGGCGTTCTGGACGGTCTTGCTGCGGTACTCGTAGAGGTTGGCGGTGATGGTCTCCATGAGGGTGCCGAGGATGGGGTTTCCGGCGGCGCGCGCGATGGTCCGGTGGAAGCGGACGTCGTGGATGAGGTACTCCTGGGGGTCGGTGAGGGCGGCGTACATCTCGGCGACCTCTTCGGCGAGCTCGGCGATGTGCTCGTCGGTGGCTCGCTCGGCGGCGAGGGCGGCGACGCTGGCCTCGAGGACGAGGCGTGCTTCGAACATCTGCCAGGGGAGGAAGCCGTGGAGGGCTCCGAGGACGGAGAGGGAGCTGGAGTCGAGGGCGGGGGGGCCGTTGGAGACGAAGGTCCCGGCGCCGTGGCGGCTCTTGAGGACGCCCATGGCAGAGAGGAAGCCGATACCGGCACGGAGGCTGGAGCGGCTGATCTTGAGCTGGCGGGCTAGTTCGCGCTCGGGGGGGAGGCGGTCGCCGGGGCGGACTTCACCATTTGAAATGAGGGAGCGGACGTACTCGACGACCTGCATGGTGAGCTGACTGTGTGTCGTCGCGTCGCCGTCGACCTCTTTATGATCCTCTTTTTTCACGCCGAACAAAGCTCCTTGCCGAAGTGGAAGAAGAGTATCACGGGCGTAAGACGTCACGCCAAGCAAAGGTGCCGTAGGGGAGCAGCCCATCGTATGCGCCGCGGAGTACGGGCAGACGATGGGCTGTGGGTTAGAACGGATGCGGGGAGATCAGGCTGTGCGTGGCTGTCCGAGCCTGGGTACGAGGAGATGGAAGATCAACAGAGCTGTGAGATAGGCGAGGCCGGCAAGGCTGAAGATAAGCATGGGGTGAAGTGAGAAGTAGTGCTTCACGATCCAGGTAAAGGTCGCTCCGCCGACCGCGCCGATGGCTCCGCCGAGGCCGACGACGGTAGAGACGGCGGTGGAGGGGAACATGTCGGTTGGGGTGGAGAAGAGGTTCGCGGACCAACCCTGATGGGCAGCGGCAGCAAGCGCGAAGAGGGCGACGGCGGGCCAGGCGCTGTTGGGCGAGATGTGTCCCATCGTTGGGACGAGCATGATGGGAACCACGCAGAGGGCGCAGATGAGGAGAGCGATTTTACGTCCGCTGTTTACGCTGTAGCCGCGCTTCATGAGGAAGCCGGAGAATCCGCCGCCGGCGATAGAGCCGACGCTGGAGACGGCGTAGACAGCGACGATCTCCCAGTAGGCGTGAGCCAGATCCAGGCCGTAGTTCTCGTTGAGAAACTTGGGGAGATAGAAGAGATAGAACCACCAGATGGGATCAGTGAGGCCTTTGGCGATCGAGAAGGCGTAGAGGCCCTTGTGGTGGGCGAGCTCGCCAAAGAGAGCGAAGAAGCCCCTGTTCGCGGAAGGAGAGACAACCTCCTGGAGATTGATCTGGGTCTGGGTGGCTCCGCGGCGAAGCTTGTTATACGGGAAGAGAAGCCAGACAACGAGCCAGATCAGACCCATGGAGCCGGTGGTGACGAAGGCGGCCCTCCAGCCGAAGCGGTAGGTGACAAAGGCGACGAGAGCAGGGGCGATGAAGGCGGAGGCGTTGGAGCCGGAGTTGAAGATGCCGGTGGCGAGAGCACGCTCTTCGGAGGGGAACCACTCCGTGGTGGCCTTGATGGCGGCGGGGAAGTTTCCGGACTCACCGAGGCCGAGCAAGGCGCGGGCGATGCAGAAGCCGACGACACTGCCGACGAGAGCGTGCGACATAGAAGCGAGCGCCCAGACGGCGATGGCGATGGCGTAACCGAGCTTGGTGCCGAGCTTGTCGATGACGCGGCCGGCCGTGAGGAGACCGACTCCGTAGGCGACCTGGAAGCAGATGATGATGTTGCCGTAGTTGTTGTTGAAGACGTCCTGGTGGACGGCGTCCTGGGAGAAGTCCCAGCCCATGAAGGGGAGGTTGTGGAGGAGCGGCTCGATCAGCGAGAGGACGGAGCGGTCCATGTAGTTAATGGTGGTCGCGGCGAAGAGGAGAGCGCAGACGAACCATCGGGTACTGGGTTTTTCCGGGGCGGAGGTGGTGAAGCCCGAATCAGACAGGCTGGCGGCGTTAGACATGCAGTAGAGGCTCCCGGGAAGATTCTGGTCTGACCATTGATCGTGTAGGCCGCTTCGGTGCGGCCACTCTGAACGGAAGTGCGTCGTGGATGAGGATAGCTGTTGGTAGGCTACTTGTGTCAAGCTCGAACTAAATGGGTTTGGAGTATGGTCAGGCCACTGATTTCTTGGATTTTGCGAGCGTCAAAGGCTGCTAGAGAGGGATGAGGGGGGTGGAGGTATTTGAAGTCGGCTCCTTGCGGCCAGATACTCAGGTGTGCCTCCGTCCCAAACGACAGTCGCGCAACATTTACACTTAAACCTTGACTATGTCTGACAAACTGCATGAATGCGCGGTCGCCGGGGACCCGGGCGATCTTCTTCTGCTTCGCGTCCATCCCGCGCCCCTTCGTCCGTCCCGCACGGCCTTTCAGCGTGATCGGGAGCGGATTGTGCAGTCGCGTGCCTTCCGCCGTCTTGCGGGGAAGACGCAGGTCTTTACCAGCCGCGCCTCCGACCACTTTCGCAGCCGTCTGACTCACACGATGGAGGTTGCCCAGATCGCCCGCGCCGCTGCGGCGGAGCTGGGACTGAATGAGGATCTTGCTGAAACTCTGGCCCTTGTTCACGATATCGGCCATCCTCCTTTTGGCCATGCGGGCGAACGGGCTCTCGACCAGTGTCTCTGTCGCCATGGTCGCAACTTCGACCATAACCTCCACGCCCTGCGGATCGTAGAGCACTTCGAGCAGCGCTATGCCGCCCACCGTGGTCTAAATCTGACACTCGGCGTGCGCGAAGGCATCATCAAGCACTCCCGCGACTACAGTGCCGACCAACACCCCGACCTGGCGGAATATCTGCTCGACGAACGGCCACCGCTCGAGGCGCAGCTCATCGATCTTGCCGACGAGATCGCCTATCTCACGGCCGATCTAGACGATGGGGTTGAGTCCGGCCTGCTCGAGATTAGTCATATTTGCGAGAATGTCGATATCCTCAACCGCTGCTACCGTGCCGTCGAGCGGGAGCACGCCGGTCTCGAGGAGAAGTACCTCTTCAATGAAGCGCTCCAACTGATGCAGAACACGCTTACCGATGACCTGATCGAGAACACTCGCAAGAACACCCAGGCTATTGGCGCCGAGTCCCTCGCCGACATCCGAAGGCACACCTCTCGCCTCGCTCTGTTCTCCCCGCAGGCGGAGGCCGAACGCCTGCAGGAGAAGCGCTATCTCTACGACACGCTCTACACTTGCGATGCGCTCGAAAATGAGCATGACAAGGCCGAAGAGGTTGTGACCACGCTCTTTAACTACTGGATCAACGATCCTGAGGAGCTGCCGCAGGGTTATTTCGACGAAGTGCGGGAAGAGGGGCTCGCACGCGTCGTTGCCGACTATATCGCGGGCATGACCGACAGCTTCATCCTCCTGCAATACGCCCAGGTCAAACGCGCCGTCCGCCGCTAGCACCCGTGGATACTGGACGAATTCGCGATCAAAGCGGTGCCCGTTGACACATCTGCGCTGTAGAATGCCAGCCACATGAGCTTTACCGCGGGCAACATCACGGCACTTGTCGTCGCAGCCAGCTTCGCGGCCGGTCTGAATATCTACGCCACGGTGCTGACCCTCGGTATCCTGGCACGCACGCAATGGGTCTCGTTGCCTCCAGGGCTTGAGTCGCTCGGCCACACCTGGGTGCTGGTCGTCTGCGGCATCATGTTCGCCATCGAGTTCGTCGCGGACAAGATTCCAGGCTTCGACATGATCTGGAACGCGCTTCACACCATCGTTCGCGTACCTATCGCCGGCCTGGTTGCTTACCACGCCAGCTCGCAGCTCTCGCCGCAGATGCAGATTATGGCCACAGGGATCGGTGCAGGTATCGCGCTCGCAACACACGGCTCCAAGACTGCTGTTCGCGCCGCCGTGACGCCAAGCCCGGAGCCGGTGTCGAACATCGCGCTAAGTACTACGGAAGACGTCGTCGCCATCGGTCTTACGTGGTTCGCAACGCACCACCCTATCATCGCCGCATCTGCAGCTCTGATTCTTCTGACATCGGGAGTCGTCGTTGCCCGGGCCCTTCTAAAAGCTATCCAGCGGCCGTTGCGACGAATCTTCCGCCCTGATCTGGAGCGAGCGGAGGCGGCCAGAAAACCATCCGTCTAACGGCTCGCCCTAGCGGGTGAAGCGCGGACGGCTTCACCGCTCCAGCGCCGCTCGATCCCAGTTTGCGAGTCTCGCGCCAGCCTCGTAGGTACTCTGCAGAAAGTCCATCACCGCATCGTCTGGCGAAGCTGCCGCGCGCACATCGTCATACTTCAGGATGAACTCTCCAAGTTTTTTATCGTAGTATGCGGCGTCAGGCTTTACCTTTTCGGCATCCAACGCCGCGGGCGAGGGGGCGGCGTAACAGTAGAAGGCCGCCGTGCCGAATCCACCATTTCCGGGCCAGAAGCCAGCGCTGATCACCTCGTGCGAGTAAGCCTCGCGAGTGATTCTATCGGCGTCGTCGCGCGGCGGCGCAGGTCGACCGGAGAAGCGCGTTACCGCAAGGTCGAAGCTCCCCCAGAAGAAATGCACCGGACTCATCTTCCCGACAAAGCGTGAGGAGAACTGCCTGAAGAGATTGTCTGCAGAGGTCAATGTCCGCCAGAACCGGTGTGCGTACTCCGGGTCGTAGGAGTGATGCACCTCATCCTTCGCGAACGGAATCGGATCGCTGATCTCCACCGGCACCGGGTTGATTTCGACGGAGACACCGAGAGTGGAGAGGCATCTCTGATACTCCGCGTAAAAGCTCGCCACAGTCTGGGCGCGTAGCGGCACGGCGAGCTCACTTCCTGAGCTCAGGCGAAACCGCAGGTCATGACTTACGAAGTCGAACTCGATCTCAAGGAGATCGCCCTGATAGGGCATCGCTGAGGTAGTCAGTCCGCGTGCGCTTACGTAGAGAGGAACGTTCCACCAGTGGTTCAACAGCGGAGTCAATTCCAGGCGCGTCTTCCCCACAATCTGCGTCCACATGTGCAGCGTCGCAGCCGTGTCCTTCCACTTATCCCAGGGAAGCTCAGGCCAACTGTGCGATGGTGCGGTCTTTGTCATTACCAGGGGCTCCTATAAGCGATCGAGTGTCTTCGTTGAATGAACTTTACTCCAGTCCCACAGGTAAAGACATGTTGAAAAGACTATCGTGACACAGCGCGGACTAGTGATACTTTGGCCGCATCGACGCTACGCCATGCTACGTATGCATCTCCGTCTGGCGCGAGGCTCAATGTGGGGTAGCGGTCTCCGGCGTCGTCCGCAGGTACGCGAGACACTGCGGAGAGGTGTCCGCGTGTATCGATGCGGAAGATAAACGGCGTCACCTCTTCCCACCTGCCTGTCTGCGATGGGAGGCGCCCGGAGAACGCGATGGCGATCGTTCCGTCGTCTCTGGAGGCAAGGAAGGGATGGTTCGCGCTCTGTATGCCGCCGCTGACGACGATCTCACGAGAAAAACTTCTACCGCCATCGCGAGACGCGGCCAGACGGATCCCGGGTTGTTCTCCCGCGGCCGTGTACCAGGAGACGATCAGCTTCTCCTTTTGAAGAGCTACGACGGGCCCGGACTCCGGGCAGCCGAAGATCTTCCATCGGTCTGCCGCGACACGAACCGGTTCGCCGAAGTGTTCTCCAGCATCAGTGGAAGTAGCCACGGCCACGTCTCTTTCGTTGTCGCCGTAGACATGACGGTACGCGACATAGACCCTGCCATCGCTCGAAATTGCAATAGAGGGGCGACAGCACGGGCACGCCAGTGTGGCAACCTTGACGTTGCTATGGAAGGTAACTCCGCGGTCCGTCGATCGAGCAAGGTATACGTTGAAGGTGCCGGTGGCTGCGGAGGTGTTATCTCGCCCATCGAGCCATACGGCATAGACGTCACCGTTTGGCGCAACCGCGAGCGACGCAAATCCCGAGTAGCTTTTGTCCGTGGCCGGCTTATCCGTAACGAGTGCGGAGTCAGGAGCCTTCGAATCCATACCGCTCGAACGAGCCACCCGCAGTTGTGTGCCGGTAGTGTCGTTCTTCTCCTGCCACAACGCGAAGGCGTACATGCCCCGCGCTATAAGTTGCGGCGCGTTCTCTGCCGATGTTGTAACGACAGCTCCCGGAGAACTCAATGCTGTGGGAGACATCCAGTGCTCACCTCCATCGTGCGACATGCGTAGGGTTAGTGCTGGAACGCTATCGTTCTCTACGGAAAGAAGGTAGAGACCCCCTGTAACCGTAGCGGCAACGATGGGGCGCTTACCCCCGACCTGTAAAACGCGAGGGTGCGGCTCGAACACGAACGCCTGTTCTCCGGTTTGCACAAGTGTCTGAGAGCGTCGCCAAAGCAGAAAGCCTGTCACCAGCAGGAGGGCGATCAGCAGCGAACCGGCAATGATACGAATAGATCTTCGATTCATCGATCATCCTTTAAATAGTGGTGCGCTTGTATAGCCTTTACCCTTACTTAGAACGTCAGTCGCATCGCCAGTTGTACCTGTCGCGGATCTCCTACGGCTGTTGCTCGCCCGAAGGTCGAGGTCGGCGTGGATGGGTAAGCTCCCGTGCCCCATGTGCCGTTCGGGATCATATCGTTCCGGTGATTGAGGGCATTGAACGCTTCAGCAATTCCTTCGAGCTTTACCCGGTCGGTCAGGCTGAAGGTACGGCTCAGACGCGCGTTGAGGCTGAAGAAATCGAAGCCGATCCCGGCGTTCCTGCCGATCACCGTGCCGGGAAGAGCCTGTCTGCAGGAGAGGGTCAATACGCCACCGACACAAGGCCGGAGAGTCGTTCCCTGAAGGCTCGTGGTTCCTGTGACGATGTTGAAGGGAAGTTTGGAGTAGTACTGCAAGATGCCGCCCAGCCGCCATCCATGGCTGAGATGATCGACCGCTCCATGAGCGGGGCTGGTGGGCGAGTGAACGCTCGTGTCAAAGATGACGCGGTGCCTCTGATCGTCGTCGGAACGGCTGCGATCCTCGCCGACGAAGAAGTTGTTGATCGGAGAACTGAAGAAGAACTCGCCTACGTCGTCGATTGCCTTCGACCAGGTATAAGAGAGGCGGAAGCTACCCCAGGCGACGGGCCGCTGCACAAATGAGACCGCCAGACCATCGTAGTAGGAGTCGGCCTTCGAGTCATAGGCGCGACTGTTAGCGTAGGCTGGATTTGGCCGCGTTCCGTCCGGATTGATGTTGGTGTTGATTGACGTGATCAGGTGAAGTCCGCGCACATGCTGGTAGCTGATGCCGAGGGTACTGTGATTGGAGAGTTGCTGTTCGACCTCAAGACTGGCCTGTTGCGAATAGGCGTTCTGAATATTGCGATTCATCAATGTGAAGTTGAGCAGAGCGTTCGTAGGTGGAGCGGCTGCAACATTCGGGAAGACAGGGGCTCCGGGATCTCCCGGAGAGAAGGTGTAACTGAGGAGCTTTGCCTGATTCACGTTTGTAGTGTTGGAAGCCGAGAGCAAAGCATTTGCCAGAGCGCGCAGCGGAATCCGGTCGTAGAACAGCCCGTAGCTTCCACGCACGACGGTGCGCGAGTTGGCGAAGGGCGACCACGCAAAGCCGACGCGCGGAGAGATGTTGTTGGTGTCGGTGTGGATCGTCTGCAAGAACTGAAGGTCATAGCGAACTCCTGCATTGAGGGTGAAGCTGGGACTTAGCTTCCACTCATCCTGAACGTAGAAGCCGATGTTGGGATTAGTTTGCGAGACGGCCGGAACACCAAATGACTGGGTGTAGCCCTGTGTGTTGTAGGCGCCGGATTGGAAGGCGGCGAGCGATGCGAACGTATAGGCTCCGCGTAGCGACTGGGGAAATGTAATGGTGTCGTTGTTATAGAGAAGATCGATACCAGTCTTGATGGTATGTGCTCCGCGCTGCAGCACGAGGTTATCGACCACCTCGTAGAGATAGTTGAGTCTGGCTATCGGCGACGAGGAGAAGCGACCGAACTGAGCTACACCCGAGATCGTTACGGCTGGGCCGAGCTCATCGTTCGGAGGGGCGTTGAGGTTGTCATAGGTGAACTGACCGCGCGTCTCGTTGAAGGTTCGCGGGGAGAGTGTTGCGATATTGCTGATGGCAAGAGTGTGGTTGGTGTCGCGGACGGCCGTACCGAAGCTGACGGCAGCAAGGCCGCCAACTCCACGGGCATTGATGCTGTCGAGGGTATAGAGACTGTAACGGCCATTGAACTGGTCGCGCTCGTTGAATCGGTGATCGCCGCGTACGAAGAAGTTCGTGGTGTGAACGGTAGTCGGATAGAGCGTTGTTGGCCCAGACCCAACACTGAGGAGAGGGGCCTTGTAGCCGACCGCTTGCAGGCGGGTATTGATCGTGGCGGCGGTTGCTGGACTAATGGTAATGATGCCGTTGGTGTTCAACCGGCGCTGCTCAAAGTTGCCATAGAGAAAGGTACGGTCACGTTGCAGTGGACCGGAGAGGCTTGCTCCATACTGTCCTTGCGTCAGCGGTAGCTTGCCTCCTGATAGCGCGTTGTTCGCGTTCAGGCGTTGATTCTGTAAGTAGCCATAAAGGCTGCCGCGCAGGTTATTGGTGCCGCTTTTTGTGATGACGTTGAAGTAGCCTCCGAGTGCGCGACCGAACTCCGCCTGACCGCCGGAGGTAACGACCTGGAACTCACGGACTACATCGAATCCATAGAAGTTGCCGGCGAGCCCGGCAGCGTCATCATTGGCGGAGAGCCCGTCCACGATGAAGCCGTTCGAAAAATTTCGCTGGCTATTGATGGAATAGCCTTGTCCAGGAACCGGGGAGGTCTCGGCGAAGGTCTGGGTGCTGGCAGTGTTCGTTGGGGAGACGCCGGGGACAAGAAGGGCGAGGTCGAGATAGTTCCTCCCGTTATAAGGGAGATCGGTAGCCTCGGCTTGGCTTACCGTTTGAGTAATCTGGCTGCGGTTCTCTTCGAGGAGAGGCGACTGGGTGCTGACCTCGACGGTTGTTGCGTCTGACTGCACACTCAGATTAATGGAGAGGTCGAATGCTGCACCCACGGTAAGGTTCACCTGACGCCTTACCCCTGCAAAGCCGAGCTGCTGGACGCGGAGCTCGTATCGGCCCACAGACAGATAGGGAAAACGGAAGCGGCCCTGGGAGTCCGACGTGGCTTTTCTGGTCTGATTGGTCGCAGCCTCTGTTGCTTCAACCGTTGCGTTGGGAACAATCGCGCCGGTTGGATCAATCACTCGTCCTGTAATGGAAGCGGTAGTGAGAGTCTCTTGTGCCCATGCACAGGAACCATAAATGAGAAGAAACAGGATGGATAGGAAAATAGCTCTGGGTCGAAACACGTTGACTCCGATAAATCGGCATGACGCAAATAGCGCGATGCGGGCCTTTGTTTTGTTTCAGGCGAGGAGGGTCGTCGGAGGAGGGCCGCGTTTCTGCTGCGATCGATCGAAGGAGATTCGACCTTGAGCTTCGATCTGCGGACGTTGTGCAGGATGCGACAGGATCTCGGCGAAGAGAAGAGAGGCTAACGCAAGCTGGAAGCTGTGTCCATGCACGGTCGCCGGGGATGCCGGGGTGTACGGGCATCTCTCGACTACTTGAGCCAAACCGTGGGAGTGCGATGGGTTGTCGTTTGGCGCGAGCGACATCCTGTGCATCGAGCAGGCATGTTTGCCATGGGTTCGGCAACATGCCGGCAAGGTGGTTTCATTCGGGACTTGCAGGGAGGTGAACGGGAGAAGGAGCAGCGACGAAAAGATGGCGAGAAGGATTATGGCGCTCGTTCGCCATACCCACGACTGCCGATCTCTTCCTGGGAGCTGCATGATTACGTTACCCCTGTCTATGGGAGCTATGGACGCCTCTGGGTCGAGCGCGGAGATCATCAGGCTTCGTACCGGACAAAAAGGATGAGCCTTCGCTGCAAATGATGCAGGCGTCTTTTGACGCGATGAAAGACGATCGCGAGAGCACTATGGGCTAGAGTCCATCAAGGTAATGCAGAATCTCTCTGCGCAGGTTCAAGTGTGGCTATGCGAGGGAGAGTTGCGGGGGGCCGCGTTCCTGCATGGAGCGATCAGGTTCGATCCATGCACAAGCATGCTCTGACGCTTTGTCTGCGGAGCTAACTGCGAGCCGGATAAATAGAGGAGCAGAGGCGTGAAGGGAAAGGTCATTGCGCTGGAGAGGAGCAATGGCCTGTGGGTAAGCTGGGCACTTCTCCCGAACGGCCGAGAGCCTAATCCCCTGAGACTGCTCATCCAGCACAGTCTTCGCGCAGTGATGCGCACCGTTCCGCCGACAGCACGCCGGAAGATTGCCATTCACGTCTGCAGTGAGAGCAAACAGCGGCGATACCAGCGGCAGGCTGAACAGAAGAAGAAGCGAGATGGCCAGAAGACGGCGCATACTCGCGATTGTAGCGCACGCCGGGGACAACCGCATTCTCTGGTGTTGACGTCGAAGGGGGAATTTGAGTCTATGTCAATGGCGTAAGGGTCTGGCTTCAGAGCGCAACAGCGGCTTGAGATCTACCTCGAAGAAGTGAATCTTGTCTGCTCCCTCGGTCGTACTCACCGAGAGGTCCTGTAGCATGGACGGCTGCAGGTTGAGTTCACCCATATGGAGCGTCTGCATCTTCGTCGGGCTGCTGGTTGCAACAATTGGCGCGGTCAAGGTTTGTGAGCCTAGGTGCACGACGAATTGAGAGCCTGTGGCGACGCTGGGTTTCGCTGTGCTGTACAGGATGCTCACGTCGAGCTTTCCTGACTCATTCACGCGTACGTTCCAGCGAAGCGCGTTGCCCTTCTTCTCCAGGCCGTCGACATAATAGCGTGCAGCCTTGCCATCGCCATAACTGAAGTCCACTCCGTCCGTCGTCGCGTCAAAGCCGAGGAGCCGGTTGTTTCCCCAATGCGTCCCGAGGAGTCTCCCTTGTTTTGCTTTTACTCCATCTGTGGTCTTCAATACGATGACAGAGTCGACGGCATCCGGCGCAGTTGCGGGTACGCGTACGCTGAGATATTCGCTGCCAACCCGTTCCAGCTTCAACGGCTTCTTCGCGGGATCGCTTAGCAGATATGCAGTACTGACCTGGCTGAGCAAACCGCCAACTACCAATCGACGATTCGCGGGCCACTCAAAGACGTGGAGGTAGACGGTATTTTCTTTCACGGTGGAGTCGCCCCAGGCTTGTCTATCGAGTGGCGTGCGCTGCGTTCCACGGATACTTTCGGCATTCACCGACATCCATCGCCCAATGCTTTCGAGGGTCGCAACATCGGGCGGATCGATGGTGCCATCACCACGCGGACCAATGTTGAGAAGGATGTTGCCTCCCTTTGCTGCTGCCTTTGCCAGTAGCTGAATAAAATAGGAGAGATTCTCTCTGTTGCGGCACACCCTATGCCAGGTCAAAACATTGGGCATCGGAGCGAAAACGAGTGGGGTTTATGAAATATCGATGGAAGGCGTGGTGGATTCGTCCCACAGCGGCGGCAATCTTCACCATCTCAGGAATAGCAGGGGCACAGAATCCGGCATCCGACGCGCAGAGACGATCGGAGGCAGCCAATGAGCCGATGCAGAGCGGCGCGGCAGCCCAGCGCGATACGGCTGCAATCTGCGACGCCCAGACGGGTTGGTATGCGGATGCACTCAAGACGCGCGACGAACGTTTGGCATGGTGGCGCGAGGCGCGCTTCGGCTGTTTCATCCACTGGGGAGCCTACTCCGTACTGGGTGGAGAGTGGCAAGGCAAACTTATCAAGAATGAATCTTGATTTTTATAGGCAATTGTACCGCGTCGCACTTCTACTCAAGCTGCTGGCAATCCTAATGTCGCTAAAGAGGGAGGGAGAGAATGCCGACGAGCGGAATGCCAACCCAGGTGGGTCGACTGTTGAGCTCATAGAGTAGCTCGTAGAGTGCTTTCTCCAGTAAATAGCCGTTGAGCTGGAGCTGAGCCTCCGCAGATGGGGGAATGAGATGTGAGTTCGCAGCAACGATGGATTGATGGTAGGTGCGGAGGAATTCTGTGGATACGGCGTTTTGCCAGAGGCGAGCCCAAGCTTCAATGTTTCTGGCGTCGTCGGGTCTGCGTTGAGCAAAGGCGTTGAGACCAGCGTAGGCGGCGTAGCTGAAAGAGCGCAACATGCCGGCAACGTCTTTGAGGGGCGACTGTTTAGCGCGTCGCGTGGGGAGGTCGCGTGCGGGTTCGCCTTCGAAGTCGAGGATGACGTAGTCACCACGCGAACGTAGCACTTGTCCAAGATGATAGTCGCCGTGGATGCGGATGCGCTGGCCGGCGTTAGCGGGCGGGATGGAAGCGATGGAGCGGGCACGAGAGAGGAGTTTGAGACGCCAACTGAGAACAAGCGCAGCGTTGTCGGCAACAGCGTCGGTCAGGTGGGACATACCTCGTTTTAGTGCCCCAAGAGAGAGGGATATTTGTTGTTCGATTCGGTTGGCCTCTGATGTGAGGTCACTGGAGGTGAAGGGTTCTGCGAGAAAGGCCGGGTTGTCGGTTGGTGTGGCAAGTGCAAGATGCATCTCGGCAGTACGGCGGCCAAGGAGAGCGGCAGCATCGAGATAGAGACCGGCGTGTTCACGGGCGAGCGAGGAAGGCTCATTATCTGAGAGGAAGCTAGGAGAGCTGCCCGTGTCTTGTAGTGCTGGCAAAATTGCGACGCTGTCGTAGTACAGAGAGAGCTCATCGAGCGTCCACTGCCATCCATCACCTTCGTTTTCAACGAGGCCTTGCAGCATTGCAACGGTGGTGGGGTCGCCGTCTTTGGAGTTGAGCGTGATATCGCCGAGGAATGGGGCAATTCGGGTGAAATGCGTAGTCTCGGTGAGGAATCTGCCTATCTCGGTATCGGGATTTTCGCCAGGCTCGAGACGGCGAAATATCTTCATGATGAGTTTGGCGTCGTAGATGATCGACGTGTTTGATTGTTCGGCGGAACCGGTGCGTGCGGGAAGTGGATTGTCCCCTCGAACTTCAGCGAGTGTGCTGCTGCTGTGACCTTGCAGCATGCCGGCTCGACTATTAAGTACGCCGTTCGTTGCGATGATATTGAGTATGGCCTGACGGACGTCTTCGAGTGCAACGGCGTCATGAAGGATGGCAGGGCCGGTAGACGTACTGACGGTTGCAAGGATGTTTGCGGGATCGATAGCGCGAATTGTCTCGGCAGTCTCACCAGAGCTGATGGCGAGGGGGAGTTGATAGATGTTGGTGGTGTCATCGTCGTAGGTTAGTTGTAAGAAGATAAGAGCGGCGTTAAGGCCGGGGAGCTCTGCAGCGTCGAGCACCTCGATGGTTTTGGTAGTGCGCGATTTTGCGCCGAACCAGCGCTGACGTGGCAGATAGGTGATGAGGAGTTGCTGGAGAAGTACCAGGCCGGGGCCGGTTAGAACTCCTCCGATGCCTTGATGGAGGAGATCGAGAATCGGCTCTTCTTGGGGGACCTGGACGGGCTCAGGGAGCTCGGGCGCAAGCTGGAGCTCTAGCCACAGGAAGGAATAGGGGGCAAGCGTGAGCGGATATGGCTGTGTGGAGATGGTGGGAAAGGTGACGTAGCCCAGCATCTCGACGGGGATCATGCCTGAGAATCTGCTCAAATCGAGTGAGACGGGCTGCGAGAAGCGAGAGAGATTCGCTACGCAGAGGACAATCTCATTGCTGCCATTTTCTTCGTATTGACGAATATAGGCAAGGATCTTTCTATTGTCGGGATTGAGGAATTCCTGTGTGCCGCGCCCGAAGACATGGAAGAGCTTACGGAGCGCAATCATGTTGCGCGTCCACTGCAGGAGCGACGATTGATCGGATTGCTGCGCTTCGACGTTGATGGATTGATATCCCCAGATGGGATCAGTGATGACAGGGAAGTAGAGCCGCGCTGGGACCGCAGTGGAAAAACCGGCATTGCGGTCCGAGTTCCACTGCATGGGAGTACGGACACCATTGCGGTCGCCGAGGTAAATGTTGTCTCCCATGCCGATCTCGTCGCCGTAGTACATGATGGGGGTTCCGGGAAAGCTGAGCAGAAGCGAGTTGAGCAGTTCGATGCGGCGGCGATTATTGTCGACGAGTGGTGCGAGGCGGCGACGAATGCCCACATTGATGCGCATGCGGGGGTCGGCAGAGTAGGCGAGATACATATAGTCACGTTCGTCATCCGTGACCATTTCGAGGGTGAGCTCGTCGTGATTTCGCAGGAAAAGTCCCCACTGACAGTTGTCCGGGATCGCGGGGGTCTGGGCCATGATGTCGGTGATGGGAAGACGATCTTCCTGGCGGAGAGCCATATAGATGCGCGGCATCAAGGGAAAGTGGAAGGCCATGTGGCACTCGTCGCCATCGCCGAAGTAGGGGCGGACGTCGGTGGGCCATTGGTTGGCCTCGGCAAGAACTAGACGATTGTTGTAGTCGGCGTCGATCGCGGCGCGAATCTTTTTGATCACGGCGTGAGTTTCAGGGAGATTCTCGCAGCTGGTGCCGTCACGTTCGACGAGATAAGGAATTGCATCCATGCGAAGCGCGTCGACGCCCATATCGAGCCAGAAGCGCATGGCCTTGAGCACTTCTTCGATGACAACAGGATTGTCGAAGTTGAGGTCGGGCTGATGTGAGAAAAAGCGGTGCCAATAGTAGGACTTTGCCACCTCGTCCCAAGTCCAGTTGGATTTCTCCGTGTCGGTAAATATGATGCGAGCATCTTTGAAGAGTTGATCGGTCTGTGACCAGACGTAGAAGTCGCGCTCGGGCGAACCCGGAGGGGCGTTGCGCGCAGCCTTGAACCATGGGTGTTGGTCGCTGGTGTGATTGATGACAAGCTCGATCATGACCTGCATGCCACGAAGATGAGCGGCATCGAGGAACATTTTGAAGTCATTAAGAGTGCCGTAGCTGGGGTTGACGTCGACGTAGTTGGCTATATCGTAGCCGTCGTCGCGTAAGGGAGAGGGAAAGAAGGGAAGCAGCCAAAGGCAGGTAACGCCAAGATCCTGCAGGTAGTCGAGCTTGGACATCAAGCCGGGAAAGTCGCCTATGCCGTCCGCATTCGAGTCCATGAAGGCGCGAACGTGAATTTCATAGATGATCGCGTCTTTGTACCAAAGTGGATCGGTGGCGCTTCCGGCTTTTTTCACTGGTTTCCCTCGTGCTATGGCTTGCTGCAGTTCTATTTGCTGAATTGAGTGTAGGCTCAGAGATTATGCGGGGATAGGCGGAAGATGTGTGCAGGCATTCGGTCCGGGCGCAGAGCGACGAAGTTGCGACGGCCGCTCCACTGATAGCGCGCACCTGTGAGCAAGTCTTCTACTTCAAAGGAATCATTGTGAGAGATCCCAAGTTCCTCCAGGTCGAGGTTGGTCCAGCCTGCCTGTTCCTGCGTGGGGTCAATGTTGATCGCCACAAGAATCCGATTGTCGCCGTTTGATTTGCTGTAGCAGAGGATATTCGGATTTTCGACGGGGTGGAAGTGGAGGGAACCGTCGCTTTGCAGGGCAGGGTTGTCATGGCGGATCTGGTTGATCTGCGTGATCAGTGGCGCAAGGCTGTGGCTTGCGGAGCGGTCCCAATGGCGTATTTCATACTTCTCACTGTTGAGATACTCTTCGCTACCGGGCTTTGCGGGAACGTTCTCGCAGAGCTCGAAGGCCGGTCCGTAGATTCCATAGTTCGCCCCCAGTGTTGCGGCGAGGATGAGGCGCTGCATAAAGGCGGGACGGCCGCCGGTCTGTAGAGCGGCATGGAGTATATCGGGGGTATTGGGCCACAGGTGGGGACGGAAGAAGTCGGTAACGGGCGGCTTGGTGATCTCTTCGAAGTATGCCTGCAGCTCGTCCTTGTTATTGCGCCAGGTGAAGTAGGTGTAGGACTGGGTGAAGCCAGCTTTTGCCAGCGCATACATGACATGAGGGCGAGTGAAGGCTTCGGCGAGGAATATGACGTCGGGGTACTTGGCGTGCAGGTCTGCGATGCACCACTCCCAGAAGGGAAAGGCTTTGGTGTGGGGGTTGTCGACACGGAAGATACGAACCCCTTGGCGAATCCAATAGGCGAAGACATCGCGCAGTCCGTCCCATAGGCGACGCCAGCTTGGAGATTCGAAGTTAAGGGGATAGATGTCTTGATATTTCTTAGGAGGATTTTCCGCGTACTGGATGGAGCCGTCGGGACGGATGATGAACCAATCGGGATGTTCTGTCACCCAAGGGTGATCAGGAGAGCATTGAAAGGCAATATCGAGAGCTAGCTCCATGCCGAGATCGCGAGCGGAGCCGATGAGAGACTTGAAGTCGCGAAGTGTTCCGAGCTCGGCGTGGATCGCTTTGTGCCCACCATCCTTCGAGCCGATGGCCCATGGGCTGCCGGTATCATCGGGGGCGGCGGTAGTACTGTTATTCCGGCCCTTGCGAAATGCCGTTCCGATGGGATGGATCGGTGGAAGGTAAAGCACGTTGAAGCCCATGGCGGCAATACTCGGCAGGAGTGCTTTTACGTCGGCAAAGGTACCATGTCGAGCGGGATCGGGAGATGCCGATCGAGGGAAGAGTTCATACCAAGTAGAGTAGCGGGCACGTTCGCGGTCGACCCACAGATGCAGTTCACGCGAGTAGCGAGTGATAAGAGTAGGGTCGGGATACAGCGCGGCTACTTCAACGACTTCGTCCCTGATTGGCCACTCGTAAACGGCAGCATTGCGATCTGCCAAGTCGTTGAGATCGGTTGCCGCTTGAGTGAGGAGTTTGTTGTGCGGACCCTTAGTTCGATTTGCTATTTGCTTCAACAAAATCGCGCCAGTGCGCAAAGCGAGTGGAATATCCTGCGACTCGGCAGATTGATTTGACGCGTCTGGAGTGGGCTGGGCGGCAAGACGTTTTTTAAAATCTGCACACCATGTGCCAAAGTGATCGATCCATGTCTCAATGGTGTAGCTCCAGTCACCGAGTTGATCTACGGTGAAAGTCGCCGACCAAAGATCGTTCGTGAGTGGCACGATTGACGTGGAGCGCCAATCAGTTTCGTCTCCATTCCGATACAGCAGACGTCCCGAGATATGATCATGGCCATCGCCGAAGACGGCAGCGGATACGGTTACCTCATCGCCGACGATCCTTTTCGCGGGATAGCGGCCGCATTCGACCTGCGGTCGAACTTCTTCTATAACGACACGTTTGCGGCCCTCAATAGGTTTCATATGATCTGCATATAGAAATTCACTTCCTTCTTCATCTCAATTATGCTCATGCCGTTTCCGGCATGTATCTGCCGAGACGAGTTCCTTCTTAGAAGGATGCGCGCGAGGCCGCGCGCGTTTTCTATAGGACCACGCAGAAAGAATTGATGATGGGCAAGCAGATGGAAAGACGTCCTACATCCGCCTTAGATGCGTTAATATCGAGAGTGTTCGGTTTCAATTCGAGTGTCGAGCGGCTCTAGGCGCAATTGCAGGTCACCAATCGAACATTGGACGTGCTATCATCCATGATTCGGTAATCGACGCGCTGCTTCCACCGATATGTAGGTTGCATTGTCTTACCGGTCGAGCCGGTCTAGCTCTTCCTTCAACACTCCGGATTATGCCTTGGTAGCACGCTTTCACAGTCCGTCAACCGACAGCATCGTAGTGATAATTGCTGGTATTCAACGTTTTCGCATGGATGCAGCGCATCAAAGCCATACATATTTGATGTAGGTGCTTTTCGGCGTTTATTTCATCGCGGCTTGGGGACAACTTTTTTAATTTCGAGGCTTCAGTTCAAATGACTCGATCAAGTCAGACGGACCAGGCTACTTTGCATCTTATTTCCATCATGCACTTCACATCTCAAGATCGCCTCTTCGTCCTCACCGGTTCCGGTATCTCTGTTGAGAGCGGGCTCGCTACCTTCCGCGGATCCGGAGGCCTGTGGAACGGCTATCGCGTTGAGGAAGTCGCCACGCCCGAGGCCTGGCATGCCAATCCCGAGCTGGTCTGGCATTTCTACTCCATGCGTCGCCGGGATGCCCTGTCCGCGAAGCCGAACGCCGCACATCTCGCCTTGGCAGAGATAGAACAAAAACTTGGCGATCGATTCTATCTCTGTACTCAAAATGTCGATGACCTACACGAGCGCGCCGGCTCTCGCCGCATGCATCATATGCATGGCACTCTCTTCGAGTCCCGCTGCGAGCGTTGCAATGAACCGTTCCCAGACCAAGCTCTGTATGAGACGGCTGAGAACTTACCCCACTGTTCGGAATGTGGCACACTCATCCGGCCGCACATTGTGTGGTTTGGCGAAGAGCCGCTCGATATGGAACACATATATACCGAACTCAACAAAGCTACCACTCTGCTTGTAGTTGGTACCTCAGGATCCGTCTATCCGGCGGCAGGCTTCGTACACGTTGCCAACCATCTGAATATCCAGACCGTCTACATCGGTCCTGAGGAGCCCTTCAATGCTGACGCCTTCAATGAAGTTGTTCTGGGGCCGGCAACAAAGGCGCTACCGCGCTTCTTCAAACCGCTGTCTCTACGTCTTGAAAGCTAAAAGCGAACAGATGTCAGTTGTCTGAAAGGCTATTGCTTGATGACCGTTCCATCCCGCTTCCTTATCTCGCCCCACCCGCCATTCAGATGGTTCGGACTTTCTGTAAATGGAGATTTCGCCGCCAGCTTCTCGTCGATCTCGATACCCCAGCCCGGCTTCTCATTCACCCAGAAATATCCGTCCTTCATCTCCGGGCAGCCTTTGAAGATCTCCTGCGTCTTCGCATTGAATGGCGTGTACTCCTGGATGCCAAAGTTGTAGCTCACGATATCGAGCGTTATATTCGCCATGTGGCCCACCGGTGAAACGTCGCCCGGCCCATGCCACGCTGTCTTCACGCCGAACTGCTCGGCTTGGATCGCAATCTTCCGCGCCGGCGTAAACCCTCCCACCTGAGAAACATGGACGCGAATGTAGTCGATCAACTGCTGTGCGATCAGTGGCTGCCACTCGTGCGGACTGTTGAATAGCTCACCCATCGCGATCGGCGTCGCGCAATTATCCCGGATTTGCTTGAAGTACCCGAGATCTTCAGGCGAAAGTGGATCCTCGAGGAAGAACATCCGGAACTTCTCCGCCTCCTTGCAGAACTGCACGGCCTGATTTGGAGTCAGCCGCTCATGCATGTCATGCAGTAGTTCCACCTCGTCTCCTAACTCCGTTCTGCAGACCTCCAGCAGCTTCAGTGCACGCCGCATCTGATACGCCGGCTCAAACAACGGCTTGTCGTGCAACGCTTTTAGAGGAGGACCTTCGCCGTGCGCCGAACCGTAGCCCGACATTCCCGGCAGCCCCACCTGCACTCGAATATTCCGGAAGCCCTGCGCCATATACTTCTTCGCCGCCTCCACTACATTTGCAAACTCCAGGCCGTCGGCGTGCGCGTAGCAGTCCACCGCCTCGCGACACTTGCCTCCCGCCAACTGATACACCGGCATCCCCGCCTGCCGTCCTTTGATGTCCCACAGAGCCTGGTCGATCCCGCTCAACGCATTGTTCAGCACTGGCCCATTCTTCCAGTATGAGCTGTCATAGCAGCTCTGCCAGATATCCTCGATGCGGTCTGTCGCCTTGCCTAGCAGAAACGGCTTCAGATATTTTTCCACCGCCGGTTTCACCAGGTCAGCGCGTTGCGTAAACGTCGCACAACCGTAGCCGTACAGTCCATCCTGATCGGTTGTGATTTTTACCACCGTCAACCGAGATCCAGCCGGCGCGCACTCGATCACACTGATGTCTTTGATACGTGGCGAGGGCATGCCCCGCGTGTTACGTTCTATCTGCTCCTGCGCTCGAAGGACAGGCGCTGCCAGAGTCAGAAGGCTGGCGCCTCCAATGGACTTCAACAGATCACGGCGACGCATCGACATTGTTCAGAACTCTCCCAAGATGGACTTGAATGCTTGCAAAGAATACCTCAAACGCTCGCCCTTTTAATCTCTGCGTAGGAGGAACTTAGCCGCCACGTGCAGCGAGTAGAGTGGGGTGGGGCGGCTTTAGATCTGTAAAATTAGCGAGCCCGCTTCAAGTTCTCGATTTTCAGCAGCCAAAAACGCGATTCCGGATATCGTCACATATGGCGCGGACATTTCCAATCGGGCGGCCCTTGGGATCCGGAAGAGGCCAATCGTCTCGCTTGAGTAATCGTCTCGCTTGAGTAGAGGAGGAGCGAGATTGCGATCTTCACCACGCCAGCCGAACACCTGGCGTGTAAAGACTTCCTCTTTAGGTTCCTGGTCAGTTTTGCAGGCAAACTGGGGGTGGACGACGCTCAGTCTGTAACGCTCTCTTCGGTGTCTAGCAACAATTCAAGTTGGGATAACGGTCGCGGTAGTTAGCGTCGCATCCTGGATGAAGCGGCACTACTTCAGATCGGAGATGGAGGATTTCCAAGTAGGTCGGGTCAAGGAGGCCCCATAGTCGGCTATCCAATATTTTGGCATTCCTCAAGTGCTCTGCACACCGCAAACCTCTATCCGGGAGCATGTCATGCAATGTGACGACTTGCTGGTTTAAATTCAACATCCATTCTGTTGAAGACATCGCGTCAATCAGAGGGTAGTTCCATCTATTTTTGGTGCAATCCACGATACTTCTCAATATCTTCGCAGGGAAGTTAGAGCGTTGTCTGGCGTATCTTCAGCAGCTACGCTAGGGAAGGGGACACACAACTCGCCTAGAGGTCATGGCAAACCAGGAGTGGTTTTAAAGCTGCTAACAAGTAGACTTCCTGCATCGATATGGAATGTCTTAGACATATCATCACTAATTTGTTAGATGATGACCGGGTTGGTATCCATGCAACTACACTTGTCTGGCGGTAGTCTAGAGGGTATGCGATACTGAGAAGACTCTGAAAGGTGTACCAAAACTGCAACTGTATTAATAAAGACAGAGCTATAAGTCATGAGATAGGCAGCAACTGAAAGCGGAATATAGCCACTTGAAGTGCAGAGCCGGGATGGCGGAACTGGCAGACGCAGCGGACTCAAAATCCGCCGGAGGCAACTCCATGGGGGTTCGATTCCCCCTCCCGGCACCAAGATAAGCCACATAAAATGAATAGGTTACGAAGACCAAAGCCTCTCAACCCGAGAGGCTTTTTCATGCTCAAAAAGTGCTGGTGCCGGTTTTGGTGCCGGTTGGTACCTAATTTGCTAATTTGGATTAGGAGGTGCCGGAACATGCCCAGGAGGAGTACGAAGAAGGAGCGCGGCGTATTCGAGAAAGACCCCGGTTCCGAGATTTGGTGGATTCGGTATTACATCGACGGACGCGAACGCCGCGAGAAAGTCGGGCGCAAGAAGGACGCGAGCGACCTGTACAAGATCCGCAAGGCCGATGCCCTGCGCGGTGTCAAGCTGCCCACCAACATGAAGAGCAAGGGAGTGAAGTTCGAGGCACTCGGCAAGCACGCGCTTGAGTGGTACATCGAGCATGGCCGGAAGGACGTCAAGAACTTCCGCATCCGGATGAACATCATCCTCAAAGATTTCGGTGATCGCGTCGCGGACGAGATCTTGCCCTCTGAGATTGACGCCTGGTTGAAGGGGCACGACTGGTCTCCGGCGACCAAGAACCGCTACAAGAACGTCTTCGGAAAGACGTTCAAGATCGCATACGCTGACGGCAAAGTTTCGGGCAATCCTGCCCGGCTGGTTGAGCAACGCCCTGAGAAGAATGCGCGTCTTCGGTTCTTGTCAGCCGACGAAGAACTGAGACTTCGTGACGCCATCACGAAGCGCTGTCCGCAACACATGCCGGAGTTGGATATCGGGCTCAATACTGGAATGCGTAAGGGCGAACAGTACAGTCTCGAATGGCCTCAGGTCTCGTTTCGGCGCAAGCGCATCCTGCTCGAAGAGACGAAGAACGGTAGCAGCCGGGAGATACCGATGAACAAGTCCTGCATCGCCGCGATGGAAGCGCTCTATGAAAGCCGACCACACGAAGGAAGAGTGTGCCAGTCGAAGTATGGTAAGGACCTGAATGACTCCCGTTCTTGGTTTGACCTATGCATCAAGGACGCGGGAATTCAAAACTTCACATGGCATTGTCTTCGGCACACGTTCATTAGTCGCCTCGTCATGGCCGGAGTTGATTTGAGAACAGCCCAGGAACTAGCAGGACATAAGACAATTTCAATGACGGTTCGGTACGCTCACCTGGCTCCTGAACATAATCAGGCGGCAATCGAGAAGCTTGATTCCCTCAAACATTAAGAGCGGGACCAAGAAGGGCGGCGCTCGGTATCCACATCCTGGGAGACCGGTCGCGCCCTAACCAGCAAGGCGCTCAGGATGATCTCCACGAGAAAATCGTCGAAGGTCGGAGGTCGGAATCAGGACCCGCGCTCCAATGCGCCGTGTCGTCAACTGCTTATTTGCGACCAGATAGTCCAACGCTCTGCAACTGATTGAAAGCATTGACGCCGCTTCTTCTCTGCCGACAAGCAGTTTTTCTTCTGGCGAAAGGGTGACTCGTGCAGGCCGTTTTCTTTCAGGAAGACTGGTCTGATCCATTGCAGTGTTCTCCATGATGACTTCAAGTGTCTCTGAACCCCACTTGTCCAGGTTCACAGCGGGCTTCTGCAAGACTCTGACGAAGCTTGTCTACACGTCCAATACTCATTTCCAATGACCCAATCAGTCGGCCTGATGGACAAGGCTAGGGCGTACTTTCCACAGAATAGAAATGGTTGCCCCGGGGCGCTCAGAGTGGAATCAAATTTGGCAACTCCATCGCCTTTTATTGCAACCAATCAAGTTAGCGCATCAGCTGACCGCGCACGCTACGGCCGCCGAGTATAGCCAACAGGTTGGTGCATCATGGATGAAGGGCCCGACTTCCGCCACTTTGTGTCATTTGTTGCAGTTGCCGAAACATGCAATTTCGGTAAGGCTGCCGAGAGATTGGGCATGGCCCAACCCACCTTGAGTTTGCAAATCAAACAGATAGAAGACTGGGCAGGCGAAAGGCTCCTCCTGCGCTCTCCTTCCGGGTCTTCGTTGACTGAAGCTGGTCGGCACTTCCTTGTAGTTGCCCGCCACATGATCCACCTGAAAAATCATGCCCGACACGCAATCATTACGCGGCGAAGCGAATGGCCCCTCAGGCTAGGATTTTCGCTATTTGCGAAACACGAGTTGGTAGAGGAAACAATCGTTGATTACAAGGAGATTGTTCCAGGAGGGACGGTCCAGACCTCAAGTGATTGCACAGCGCGTCTTGTCGAAATGCTTGAAGATGGCCGGCTGGAAGCAGCAGTCGTCACGCTTCCCATCGGTTCCACAGATCTAGTCGAACAGAGGATTTGTGACGACAAGGTATTCGTCTGTCTTCGCAAAGATGATCCCATGGCTGAGCGCGAGTCGATCCCCAAAGATGTAGTGGCAGAGCGCCTAAAAGTGATGTTTCATCGCGATTACCATCCACACCTATACGACAAGATAATGGCGCGTTTTCGAGGGGCGGGAATGCATTTACATCCCACTGAGACTTTCTCTGCTCCATCCGATATGCAGCACATGGTCAAGTCCAGAGGCTGCTTTGGCCTCGTCCGTGAACACACGCCACTGCTCCCGGATCTAACGAGTCGGCCAATCTCCGGCTTCTCAATTAAGTTCATTACAGCGGTCGTATCCCATGCAGCGCAGCAGCGCCCCGCAATCCCCGTAATGGCATATCGCATGGCTCAACGTTGCGCGGACCAATTGAACACGGATGCTCTGTCGAAGAAGCCTCCCCAATCAGCGAGCAATTCGGGATCAGGTTCTCAATCTCAGGCTGGCTAAACTCAGCGCATTTGGTAAGCCATCAACTCGGTTGATAGGGCAATCGAAAATGAGTATTGGACTGTGATTTCTTCTGCCCCTAAAGTCACGGCATATCACGACTGAAACCCAGTCGATGGAGACGCCGATGATTTGCAGGAACCGTGATGTCAATCGCCCAAACTTCAACCAATCCAATCCCAAGTGCGCCGACCGGCGTGCTTCCTATCTCAAGACGAACTTAGCCCACGCTTTCCGCGCGATGGCTCCCGCCCTCTTTGCGCTCACATTCGCGAGCGTTGCCCATGCCCAAGGAACGATGGACTTCTCCGGCGCTCAGACGCTTATGGGGACGTTCAAAACGTTTGCCGTCTATGCCGGTGCTGTTATCTGTTTTGGCGGTCTGATCTTCGCCGGCATTCGGATGATGAGCGGTCGCTTTCAGGATGCCATTCCCGGCCTCTTCGGTGCGCTTTTCGGCGCTGGCGTTCTTGGATGGGGCGCGGGCTGGATCGGGTCTCTCACCGGGCAGTCGATGTAGGAGCTGCCATGCACACGACCAAGCGGGGAGAACCGTTACCGATCAATCAGGCAATGAACAGGCCGAGAGCCAAGCTAGGGCTTGACCTCTCGGCATGGATGGCCATCGTGTTTGTCTGCGTGACGGTTTTCCTCGTCGGTTTCCGAATGCTGGCAATCCTTAGCTTTCCAACACTCGCGGGCGGCGCATGGTTGATCGTCCGTAAACACCCAAAGATGTTTCAACTGTGGGGCCTCAGCCTCGGCCAGAAGAGCTACTATGACCCGCGCAAATACTGAACAGATCAGACATACCCCGTGGTTTGCGAAAGCGGGAGCGGCGTGCAGCATCGTCCCGATCTCTCGTTTTGTTGGACCGAACATCTTCGCGCTGAAAGGTGGAGGCTACGGGTGCCTCTTCTCTCTCACGGGCTTGGATGAAGAGGCCCTGACCGACCTTGATCTTGAGGCTCGGGTTCGTCAGGTGGAAGGCGCTCTGCGCGGACTGCCGGAGGGATCGTGCCTCTATCAGTACACGCGAGTGATGTCCGGGTTCGATCTTCCCCGGCAGAAGCAATACAGGAACGAAGTGACGGAGACCTTCGCGAGCGACCGTCTCGCACACCTCGACAAGACGGCAGCGTTTCGCCGCATCGACCTCCACTGGTGCCTGACGCTGGAGCCCTCCCAGGCGAGGGCGTTCCAGCGCAAGCCAGATGAGAATGTCGCGGACACGTCAAGGATGCTCTCCGATCTTGAGAAGACGGCAACCTTGTTAGAAGGCCACCTCGACAGCTCTCTCGGTCTCAAGTTGTTGGGGAAGGCCGAAGCCTTCCAGTTCTTCAGCTACTTGTTCAATTTGGAGGAATGGTCAGGTCGAGATCAGCTCCGCGCAGATACGGGTGTTGACCGCCAGATAGTCAAAAGCCCGGTTGCGTGGCATAGCGATCATGTGCAGATCGGCAAGCGGCCCGTTCAGATGTTCTCTCTGAAGACGACCCCGGAGGCGTCGCGGCCCTGCCTGTTCTCCGGTCTGCTGACTATCGATTGTGACAGTGTGCTGTGCTCGACATGGCGGGTGAAGTCTACGTCGGCAGCACGCAGCGAGATCGACGCCCAGGAGAAGTTCATCTCTTTCTTCAAAGTCGGTGTGTTGACCCGCGTAATGAGCGGTAGGGACACCGCCTCTCTCGAAACGGGAGCCGGTGCCAAGGCTGCGAACAACAGCGTAGATGACTTGAGCGACGTGATCCGGTCGCTAGACAAAAAAGCCCAGGGCGAGTTCTCGCTCCGTCTACTTCTGGCGACGCGCAGTCCGGAGCAGCTACGAGACACCGTCCCCACCGTGCATCGGCTCTTCGTCGATGCAAGGGCTCAAGTGATGGAGGAGACGCTGGGCAATCTCTCCGCCTTCTACGCCATGTTCCCCGGCAATCACAAGTTCAATGTCTTTCCGCTGTGGCTGGCCGAAGACCATCATGCTCGTCTCTCCTCTGTGTTCGCGCCTCATATCGGACATCCTCATTCTGAAGATCTCGATTCCGAGTATCTGAACATCTTCGAGACGCGCACACGGACGCCGTTCTTTCAGGACGTGTATGTGGACGGCGTCCGGGTCATGCTCATCATCGGGCCAACAGGAACCGGAAAGTCGGTCCACGGAAATCAGATCATCTCGCTTGAGCAGAAATATGGCGGCTTCACTTATATCTTCGACATCGGCGGGAGCTATGAAAGCGTGGTCGAGCTGTACGGTGGCAAGGTTGATCGAGTCGGCAAAGATGGCCCGCGAGTGAACCCGTTCGCCCTGGAGCCGACCGAGAGCAATATCAAATTCCTGTACTCGTTTGTGAAGCTCCTGCTGACAAATGGCGGCGCGGAGCTTGAGCCCGAAGATGACGACGTAATCCATAAGGCCGTGCAGGATATGTACCTCTTGGACGCAGCGAATCGCCGGCTCTCCAATCTGTTCCTTCCCAAGAAACTCGACAGGTATTTGGCGAAGTGGGTTGGGAAGGGTATTTATAACGCCGTCTTCGATAACGTGGAAGATAGCCTATCGCTCTCGCGACTCCAGTGCTTCGACTTCCAGGGAGTCAACAACGAGCAGTACGCCGACCTGGTCGAGCCGTTGATGGTGTGGCTGCTACGCCGAATCAACGATGTTCTCTACAACCCTGCCAATCTCGGAGTTCCCAAGCACATCCTGATCGAGGAGATTTTTTCTTCGATGAAGAACAAGCAACTCCTGGATGGAGCGTTGGCTTCGATCAAGACCGTCCGCAAGAACCTTGGCGGCGTCACCATGATCGGCCAGTCCGCCGATGACCTGGGTGCGAATGCCGACAGCATCGTGAACTCCTGCACGTCGTTCCTGTTCCTCAAAGACGCCACTTTCAACCGGAAGCGGTACGCCGAGCTATTCAAGATGAACGAGCAGCACCTCGCTCTCTTCGAGAGCTTGCAGGACCGCGAAGGACTTTACATGCGGCGCGATGGGCTGACGAAGGTCGTCACCCTGAATCTGGACAGCCGCAGCTACGCAACATTTTCGACAAAGCCGAGGGACCGTGTGCGCCGGACGAAGCTGATCGAAAAGTACGGACTCTCTGAGGGCATCTCTCGTTTTGCCCAGGGCGAGGCTGTGTAACCCGTATCTCCACTTCACAACCAAAGGGCCCCTATGAAACCGCCGATGATCCTAACCGTTATGTCTCTTTTCTCCCTCGTCTGTGCTGTCTCCCAGGCATCGCCTGCGACTCCACCGCATCACCTTGAGCCGAACGCCCCGCGTTCCGTCACAGTATCCGAGGCGCAGACGCCGCCCGTCATACGGGCCGGGCTGCTGCAGTCCACCCTCATTCTCCTCCCGGCCGAAGAGAAGATCGCCACCGTCTTCGGCGGCGACACGGTGGACTGGGTGTTCGATGGCGGCCATGTAGCCAGCCGCTTCATCAGCGTCAAGCCAAAGCTCGCCAACACGACAACCGACATTCACATCGTCTCTGACCACGGCAACGAATACACCTTGCAACTTCAGGAGATCTCTGGGGACACGGACGCACACTTCGATTCCAAGGTGTTCATCGTGCCCGGTGATAAGGCAGCTAAGGACAGGCTTACCGACATGCCCGTCTTCGTACCCGCCGCTGAATTGGATAAGGCCAAGCAGGAAGCCGCCGCAGCCAAGGCCGCGCAAGCTGCCGAGTTGAAATCGGAAGAGGCCAAAGCCGAGACCTATCGCAGCCAGTATCCGGGCAGTCTGCACTTCGATTTCAGCTGGGACGAGAAGAAGGGCAAGGAGCTTGGCCTGCAGCAGATATGGCATGACGACAAGTTCACCTATCTGCGCGGTGTCTTCCAAGAGACGCCTGCACTGTATGAGATGAAAGACGGTAAGGGATCGCTCATCAACTTTGATTACAACGCCGGCCTGTACACCGTACCGAAGCAGTTGGAGACGGGCTATCTGGCGATTGGCAAGAAGCGCGTGGACTTCCACCGCAGTTCCAACGGAACAGGGGAGAAGAACTAGCCATGACCGACCAGAATCCCAACCCACCCGCTACCGTCCCCCTGCAGCGTGAAGCTGTGGGGCCAGTGAAGAAGAGCACGCCCGTCATCATTGCGCTTGTCGTGATCGTCGGTCTCATAGGACTCGCGAATATCTCAAGCCTTGTGAGCGGCAAGAAGAGAACCGCACCGCAGAGCGCTTTGCCGATGCGTCCTGCTACTGCAAATCCTCAACAGGTATCCAGCTTCGAGACGCAGCAGGCGACCGAAGCAAAACGAGATTCCGAGGATCAGCAGCGGAGGCAGGAGCTTGCCGCCGAGATGCAGCAACTTCAGGCCGCGCAGAATGTGCCAGGGCCGGAGGCAGCAGGAGCGCCGCCCATGACTGCCGCCCAGCGTTCGGCGCTGTATGGAGACAGCCCGAATGCACCGAGCAAGACCTCCAATGTCTCACAAGTACAAGCCGAGGCGAAACAGAAGGCTTTGGAGAAAGAGAAGTTGCACCAGGATGCGCTCAACAGCGACACCGTTGCCATCGACTTCGCTCATCCGACGACTGCCAGCCCCGGAGGTTCGCCCGCAGCTCAACCCACCGCCGTATTGGGCGAACGTGATGAGATGACGCCGAAGGCAGCTTCGGAATCTCTGGCAGGGTCAACTCACGAGCGGGGAGAAGCCAGGAGGGGCGGAGGTGCTCAGGCGGTCTCGGATCAGCAGCCGAAGTTCGCCGGTAAGAGCAATCCGATGGCACCCTATGACTTCGATTCCTATCAAGGGCAGCTTTACCGCGTATTTGAAGGAACCGTTCTGGAAGGTGTCGTTACGAACCATATCGACGGTGGCCTGAACGGGCCCATCCTTATCATGCTCACGACCGACTATTACTCGCACGACCACCAGCAGCTTCTCATGCCACAAGGTACACGCCTGATTGGATCGGTGCAGAGTGTTGGCAACGCCCAGCAGCGGAAGATGTTTGTGACTTTCCATCGTGCGATCTGCCCGGATGGTTTCTCGCTTGAGCTGGACAAGTACGTCGGCCTCGACCCGCTCGGCACGACAGGTCTCGCTACCACGGTTGACCACGGTTACTTGCAGGCATTCGCGGCAGCGGCTGCAGTCGGCGGTTTGGGTGGCCTCGCACAGATCGGCAACAGCGGCAGCGTACTCTCGCCTTCGACCCAGATCCGTGACGGCATATCGGATCAGTCCGCAGCCGAGGGAGAACAGGTGCTCAACCACTTTCTCAACCGGCTTCCGATTATCACGCTCAAGGAAGGTTCCCGCGCTCGCGTGTACATAGGCACTGACATCCTGATCCCGTCCTACGCGGAACACCGCATCGATTCAACCCTGTAGCCGTGCGTATTGGAGGCATAGGTGAAGGTCCGTATTCCCAAAATCGCGCTTTCCGTGGCCTTCGCTGTGCCTGCCAGCTACGCCGCAGTCCATGCCGTGCGGGCAGTCAACGCAAGCGATGCCATGGACTCCGTGTTGTTTTATGCCGACGTGCCGGACCGTATCAGCGAAGTCGTAACCAACTTCAAAATGCTTCCGGAGCGGATGAACCCGACCTGCTCTGAGTGCAACTAACCCTCAACCCTTCAGGAGCCTCTATGAAGTTCAACCTAAGTAAACGACGGAAGTACCTGCTCGCGGGCGGGCTTCTTCTGGCAACAGCGACGCCGAGCTTCGCGCTCTTCGGCATCGGAGACATTGTCTTCGATCCCACGAGCTACGCGAGTCTCGTATCTCAGCTAACCACTCTTGAGTCGCAGTACAACATGCTCAAGAACAACGTCACCCACTTCTCCTTCAAGCAGCAATGGCAGACGACGCTCAATGCGCTGAAGAATGCGAACGTGGCGAATATGTTCGGCGAAACGGCGGGCGTTAACATCGCGCTCAACACCAACTCGCCGAGTGCATCGTTGACGGCCTGGAAGACCGCGACCGTTCCGGTCAGCACCGGGACGACCACCTATCTGCAAGGGCAGACGGTCGGGAACAGTGCGCAGCTCTCCCAACTTGCCATGATCGAGATGTCCGATTCGGTATCGCCGGACTGCCTTACGGCAGTTGGCCAATACCGGGCCGGGCGCAGCCAGAACGGGACCGCGAACAACTCGCTCAAGCAGCAGCAGTTCGATACCACGTCAGCGACGAACAGCGAAGTCCAGCAATTGAACCTTCTGAACGCCGCTCAAGCCCAACAGTTGACCGAGATGCAGTCCCAGGCCGCGATGCACGTCTGCCTTGCCTCTCAGATGACTGTCGCCAACATGCAGCAGCGGAACGCCGCAGCACAGGACCTGAACACGGCGGCGGCGGTCCAACAGCAACGGACGACAAACGACACCAGTGCGGCCAATGAAGGCAGCACTTGGACGACCTACTTGCCCTGATTTGGAGAAGAAATGCTGACAGCAATCAATACGAAGATTCTCCTTGCAATCTTGCGGCACTGACCGTCATAGGCGGTGCCGCCATTTATCAACGCGATGAGGCCGCAAAGACAGCGGTAGCAACGGCCAAAGCAGCGCAACTCCTTCAGCTACAGAAGGACGATAACGATTATTTGAAACAGGAAAATGAGGATCTTCGGAAACAGGTCGAGGCTGACAAGAAGCGGCACAGTTCAGCCGCGGCCCACGAAGGCAAGACCTGGAAGACCTATATCCCCTAACCCCAGCTTGAAGTTTAGAGAGAGCATCCGCCATGTCTTCCATTGTGTTGTTAGCCCAAGCCCTTCCAAGCGCGAGTTCCGGCGTTGACTGGCTGTATCAGTTCACCAACAACCTGACCAATCTGACGACACAGAATGGCGGGGCTCTGACTCAGCTCGGGATGACCGAATTAGCCTGCATTTCGTTCTTTATGCTCGTCAGCATGGTCGTGAACTGGCAGACCTCGACGATGACGTTCCGTCTGCACCATCACCCGATTCAAGCGGGCGATCTGACCAAGTTTCTGCTTCAGCTCATCATTTGCTGCCTCTTAGAGACCTACTGGGTCAATCCGTTCCCCGGCGCGAGCTTCGGCATCAACCACTTCTTTTCCTATATCGCCCAAGCGATGGTCGCGGCCTTCGATCAAAGCTCACTGGACTCGCTGCTTCAACTGCTCAAGACTGCCGGCGATCAAACGCAAATGCCATCGTTTACCGCACCTGTTCAGATCCTCTGCTACTTTCTTGTGCAGATACTGCTCGGGCTGGCATCTGCCATCCTCTTCCTGATAAATTGCAGCGCTTTCATCCTTTACGGTGTAACTGCTCTATTCGGACCAATCTTCGTTCCGTTGCTGATGACGAAAACATTCCGTGCCAAATTCTTCCACTTCCTTGATGTGCTCATCAGCTTCGCCATGATTCGGGCCGTTGCTGCCGCCTTCATTTTCGTCTGGGCCGGGTTCCTAAATGGATTCATTCAGCAGACGTTCAATGGCAACTATTCGATGGAGATGTGGCTCGCCAATCTCATCCCCTGCACGATGGTTTTCATCGCCTTCATTATCAATATGCTTTTCATCCCAAGTATGACCCAGGCGATCTTCGGCGGGGCTGCTGGACTGACATCTTCTGCGACGCAACTCGCAGGCGGAGCGGCGGCACTAATACTTAAGGGAGGGGCATGAAGTTATGTGGAATTTCCTATTTGGGTATCTATTCGCCGGGGCCACTTTGCGTTCGCGGGTTTGGCGTCTGGTTCTAGTCGTCGTCTTCGTCGGAGCACTCATCGCCGGCATCATTTACGCCTCCGTGGTTTTCCACGCTGTCACCGAAAGGAATCGGGCCCCCTATGTCCACCCACACTCTACACGCTGAGTTGCCCTTGACCCCTCAGCAATCCCTCTTGACCGACGAGATCGGAAACGAGGTCTACGCCTCCCACTATGCCGAACGGAAGCTCAGCCGATTCGTGATCGGAACCGAGACGGTTCTCCTGCTTGGAGCGTTCGGCTTGATCTTCTCTTTGACGCACCGCCCGATCGCGAATCGCTACATACGCATCGACGAGATGGGCCGCGCCCAGGCCATTGCGTACACCGACCTCAACTACAGCCCCCGCGAGGGTGAGGTACGGACGTATCTGACCGATTGGGCGAACTATCGGTACACCGTCAGCCGGGACACGATCGCCAAGAAGTATCCGCTCAACTATTACTTCCTGTCGCAGAACTTGGCTTCTCAGTTGATGGGCCAGGACAATCAAAATCACCTCGTTTCGCAGGTTGTAGGCGGACAGATTGAGCAGAACGACGTGGAAGTCAAGAACGTAACGATTACGACCATGTCGGATGAGACGGTTCAGGGTGCGACCATCGCCCGCGGAACGGCGCTTGTCACCATCGACAAGCTCTACTCACAGCGGAACTCTCGGGAGCCGAGGACGGAACACTGGTTCCTGAGTGTCACCTATTATTTGAACCCCAAGCAGGTAAGTGACCAGGCTAGAGTCTTCCCGCAGTTCGAGACGATCAATCCACTGGGATTGACCATCACGGAGTTCCACGAGAACCGGATGTCCGTCGATCCTATTGCGGTCGGTGTGAACACCGCCGCACCAGCGGCTACGGCACTTCCAGCGACGGAGGGAACGCGATGAGCTACCACCTCATTCTTCCGTTCTTTCCCGAGGAACTGCGAACGCTGTTGCTCGACCCATCCATCTCGGACTTGATGATTAATGGGACGACCGGAGTGTATGCGGATCGAGCCGGGGTCGTGCAGCATATTCCACTGTCCGAGCCGTACACCAACGACCGACTGCAGGCGGCTATTGAGCGTGTTGCCAGAATTCTTGGCCAGGATCTTACGACTCAGAATCCCATCCTCAATACCCGCTTGCCGGACGGCTCTCGTGTCGCCGTTGTAGGTGCGCCATCGTCCATTAATGGGCCGACGCTGACTATTCGGAAGTTCAACCGCTGGTATAGCTCGGATGAGCTGATCGAATCGGGCAGTATGCCACGCCAAGTTCGCGATATCGTGGTTGACCTCATCGGTAAGAAAAAGAACGGCATCATCAGCGGCGGAACTGGCTCGGGGAAGACGACCCTGCTGAAGGCCTTCCTTGACCACATCCCGGAAACCGAGCGGCTGCTCATCATCGAGCAACCGGCAGAGCTGAAAGTGGCCCACAAGAACGCCGTTCGTTGGGAAGCTGTAGAGGAGATTCCAGGGCAGGTCGCCATTACGCCGAGCGAGCTACTGGCGGCAGCTCTCCGCCATCGTCCCGACCGGATCATCATGGGCGAGATACGTAATGAATGCGGCTACGACTTGCTCCAGGCGATGAACACAGGCCACGGCGGAACGCTGTCTACCATCCACGCGAAATCGGCGTGGGATGCGTTGAACCGTCTCTCCAACTTGGCACTCAGCGCCCGACCCAATCTCAACCACGCTTTCATGCGGTCTGAGACGGCAGAAGCTATTGATTTCGTGCTCTATTGCGAGCGCGACCATACAGGCCGGCGTCGAGTCCGTGAGTTGATTACAGTCGGCGGCTACAGCCATGCAGACCAGAGCTTCCAGACCGAGGAGGTCTACCGCGCTTCCGCTGCCTAACGCCCAGTCCAAACGCTAAAGCACCTAACCCGTATCCAAGGTCTTACCAATGCACCATCATGCTCCCATTCCGGCGGCACAGCCCCAGCTGTCTCTAACGCCCTTCAGCGTGTGGTTACAGAGCCGCGAAGAGCGCAACGGCAGTGGCGAAAGGCCGTCACTTACCGAAACTCTAGCCAGCGGTTATGAGGTGCGGTTTGGGCAAACTTCCGACGCCGAGAGGCGAGAGAGTGACTTCGGTCCAGAGGGATTCATCCGGCTCGTATCCCGCCTTTGCACGGTCACTGCTTCGGGGCTTAGCCGGCGCCCTTCGGGTTACGGCTTCCAGCTTCGCCGGACCCTCCGCAAATGCAGAGCTTGGCACTTGGGAGCCGGGCCCACTTCGCTTATTAGTGACCCGAGCAAGATCGGGAAATTCAACTCACGGAGATCACCACCATGTACCAGAACAAAGTCACCCTCATCGGCTTCCTCGGCAACGACGCAGAAGTTCGCACCAACGACAACCGCAGCTTCACCACTCTCTCGCTGGCTACCAAGAGCTCCTACAAGAAGGACGGCCAGTACATCTCGCACACCGAATGGCACCGTTGCGTGATCTTCGGCAAGCTCTCTGAGTGCGCCGGCACGCTGAAGAAGGGCGCTCATTTGCAGGTGGAAGGCGAGCTGCGCAGCCGGGAATACGAGACCAAGAAGGTCGGCAAGAAGCCAGCCCAGAAGAAGACCATCTGGGAAATCCGGGTGAACTCAATTCTCAAGCTGGACCGGGCGGAGAAGGCAAGCCCGGAGGAGCAGGACGCAGACTCTCAACTTCCTCTGGAAGCGGTCGCATAAGCCGCTTTTTCCATCAACTCGGGAGCCCGGTAGACGCCGGGCTTCCCAACCTGTGAGACACCCGCATTGAATACGCAGACCGCACACGAATTCCTAACTCGATGCTTCCACCCAGGCGAGACGGTTGCCGTTCTCCTCCGGAAGGAGAACCCGGCTTCTGCGACGCAGCGCATTGTTCGGTTGGAGCAGGCGCTCGCGCCCCGCTATCTTGCTTGGCTCCGCTATGAGAATCACAACGGAGCAAACGTCTATGTCGCCGCCAATCCACTACTCCCCGGAAGTCGAAAGAGGACCAAAGAATGCATCGCAGAGGTTCGGCACCTTTACATCGACATCGACGTAGACGGTGAGGACCGTATCGCCGCCCTGAGAGAATCCGATATCGTACCCGTTCCAAGCACGATCCTCTCGACTTCGCCCGGCAAGTACCAGGCGCTTTGGAGGGTCGAAGGCTTTGACTTCGACCAGCAGGAGAACACGCTGAAGTTGCTGGTCATCGCCTTCGGGGGCGACTCCGCTTGCACCGACCGCAACCGTGTTCTTAGGGTGCCGGGATTCCTGAACCGCAAGTACGATCCCGCTCACTCGGTTTCAGTCGAATACCCCAGTGACTCCATCTACCATCCCGATGACTTCCGCTTCCATAATGCGTTGCTAAATGCGGTGATACCGATTCGGAGTACCGCACAGACATACGCGACAGGAAAGAACACTTACTCGGAACGTGATTGGGCGTGGGCTGTCCAACAGCTTTCACTTGGCGAGGATGCAGGGAATCTCACGCTTGCGCTCGCTTCCCACCGCTCGGATAAACCCAACCCCATCTACTACGCCCAGCGCACCATCGACATCGCTTCGGCTCGTCTCATGTTGCTCAATGGTGCGGCGATTGAGGACGTAATCGCCATGCTGGAAGACCGGCGTTCCGCCGATTTCCCCGCAGCCCTTTGCTCCTCCAGAGCGCGGGAGATTGTGACCACGGCGCAGCGAATGATTGACCGCGCAAAGTTTGCTTCATTTCACCACCCAAAGGAGAACCACGATGCCACTGCTTGAAGTCGTCCAGACCCGTCAGATCAGCGCTTCCATTCGTCTCACTGACACAACCGCCACTCAAGTCGATCAGTATGCCGCCTTCATTCGCGCCTGCGCCGACGATGTCGTCGAGCAAGCTCTCGCCTATGTCTTCAGCAAAGACCGTGACTTCCAGGACTTCCTCAAGACCCCGGAAGCCCGGAAGGTTACATCGACATTGCGGATACGGAAGGTTCCGGCTGCCGAGGTATCTGAGCAAGCTGCTCAGAAGCCTCTCCCATCACCGATTCCCGCTCCCGTATCGCAAGCGAAAAGCGCTTGATCCTCCATTTCATTCCGGGGCAAAGGCACTGCGGTGCTGCGCACCGGAAGAATGTTGACACTCCATCCCTTCGAGGGTCGTGCAAAGTGACGAAATGGTTCCATTGGGAAACGTACTGATAGACAACAACTTACCGATTGGCCAGGTTCCAGATGCAACCAGCACGGTTGCACTGGGAACCGGCCAGTCAAAGGTGGTTTCGATGACTCAAGCTCATGTTCATGCGACTACCGTTGACACTCGCCACGGTCGCGATTCCAGAAGCGAAAGTTTTGCCACGCGGTTCACAAGAACCGAACTGGCCGTCCTTTCGCGAGCTGCGGCAAAGGATGGAATGAAGGTCCGTGAGTGGGCTCGCGAGGCTCTATTGCGCGAGGCCCGACGCTCTGAGGACCCGCTATTCACGGAACTCATCGCCACTCGAATGATCCTCCTAAACCTGTTGAAGCCACTGGCAATGGGCCAGGTAGTGACCCCCGAGGACTTTACACGCATCAGCGCGACCGTCCGCTCCGACAAGCGCAAGGTCGCCCAGGAGATTCAGCAGCAGTACATCACCGCTTCACCGAAGGAGCCCTAATCATGCCGACCCAATGGGGACGAAAAGAAACGATCACTTGGCCCCCGCATGTGCCGATCTTGAGCTATACGGCGATCGCGACCGCTCTACTTTGCACCTGTCTATTCATCTGGCAACGGCTCTCCTTTTCGGTGACGCCTCTCCAGAGGAGCTACATCACGGAGTACATTCGCTCCGAAGCCGGCGGCACATTCAACGCCCACGAGTCCTACCGGCTTCTCTATTTGGGAGGCGGGAAAGGAAAGCCGCGCCTGGCATTCCCGGTTGATTTCGTCGCAGGTAAAACCGAACTACCCAATGGCAAGGTCATCCCCGTCGCCCTCTCGGAACTGGCAACCGCCCAGGGATACCGTTGGTTCTACCGCGGGCCGGAACAGAAGTTGGCTGATCGCAGTCTTCACCGCTGGCTCCGCTCGACGGTATACGAAGACAAGGGACTGTTGGGTCTCTTTGCCCTCAGCTTCATCGAGGGCGGAGTCTGCCTCGTGACAATGCTTTGGTTCGCCGTCCCGTATGACATCAGGCGCCTTAAGCAAATGAAATACGGCCGGATTCTTCGCGGTCCACAGTTGCTTAGCCCACAAGAATTCAACCGGCAGCAGAAGGGCGACGGTATTGGATTCAAGACAACCGAACTCGGCAAGATGATGCGGATTCCGGCTCGAAAGGAAGCACAGCACTTTCAGATCATGGGGGACACCGGAGTCGGCAAGACCCAGCTCATCATGCAAATCCTGCGTCAGATTCGCGAGCGAGGCGACTCAGCAATCATTTACGATCCGGCCTCCGAGTACCTCCAGCGTTTCTATGACAAGGAGCGTGGCGACATCATTTTGAATCCGTTGGACGAGCGTTGCCCGTACTGGGGTCCTGCTCAGGAGATGGCCTCAAATGCCGAGGCCGATACCATCGCCGCCTCCCTTTATCAGCCGACCACCGACGTAAAGGACGAGTTCTTTCACCAGACCCCGGCACAAATATTCGCCCACCTCTTGAGAAAAGGTCCGACGCCGCATCAGCTCGCCGAATGGATGGCGAGCAGCGAGACCTTGGAGACCTTGGTTGCCGGAACGGAGATGTCTTTCTACATCGACCGGAAGGCCGGCCCCCAACGTGCCGGTGTGCTGGCATCGCTTGGATTGGTGGCAAAGTGCTTCCGTCTCTTGCCGGAAAAGGGTCACACCAACCGAACGTGGAATGCTCGATCATGGGCCAAGGAACGCAAGGGTTGGATATTCATTACGTCGCGTCCGCCCGAGCGCGAGACACTCCGTCCCCTGCATTCCCTATGGATCGACTTGCTTGTCATGCGGCTGCTCACCGCACCCCAGCCGGGACAGAAGCCGGTGTGGTTTGTCATCGACGAACTTGCCAGTTTGCAGAAGCTCCCGCAGCTCCATACAGCAATTACGGAGAACCGGAAGAGCAAGAACCCTCTTGTCCTCGGCTTCCAAGGTAAGGCCCAGCTTGAGGTGATTTATGGTCATCTGGCCGAGGTCATGCTGTCGCAGCCAGCGACCAAAATCTTCATGAAAACGGCTGAGCCGAAGGCTGCGGAATGGATATCCGAGGCCATCGGAAAGGTCGAGATCGAACGCCTCAAGGAGACGAAGTTTGATGGATCTCGCTCCGGCAAGAACTTCACCGTTGATCGTCAGATTGAACCCTGGTCATGGGTTCGGAGATCAGCGGACTGGACGACCGCCACGCCTATCTCAAATTGGGGAACACCGTCGCGAGGTTCGACTTCGATTATCTCGACTTGCCCACGCCGACCGTCGGCTTCCTGCCCCGTGACTCTGCGGACGGGGCGATGAGCTTCGACCCGGACACCTTGAAACCGCGTTGTGCCCCGACCGCGGCACCGTCTTCCACCGAGTCCGAGGTAGAGGCAAGTAATGGCGCCCCTCTCGCCCACAAGAAGGAGAGGCGGGCCGCCGCTGCGCTGCAGTTGGACGAGCAGGGCAAGATTGAGCCTGAAGTGGGTCCACAGCCAGAAGATCAGGAGAATTTCAAGCTGCCTCGCGGTTCGCATCTCGACTTGCAAGCAGTGGACGAGTTGGAGCACGCCGTTCATCCGGGGATCTTTTAGGCCATGCTGACCATCTCCAAGCCGCTCAGTTCCGGCCAGGCACAGAGTTACCACAAGCTGGAGTTCACGTCGGAGACGCAGAACTATTACAAGCAGGGCGACGCCGTGAGAGGCGAGTGGCAAGGCCAACTTGCCGCTCGTCTCGGCTTGTCAGACGAGGTGTCACCGCTCGAATTCTCTCGCCTGGCAGAAGGCAAGAATCCCACGACGGAAGAGCAGATGGTCAAACACCGAGCTGCGATGGAGTACAAGAACCCGGATGGCACGACGACCAAGGCCGTCGAACACCGGGCCGGTTGGGACGCGACCTTCTCCGCTCCGAAGTCTGTCTCTCTGACCGCCTTGGTGGGAGGCGATGATCGTGTGCGGGAGGCCCATCGCGCCGCAGTCACGACCGCTTTGGACGAGTTGGAGCGGTACACCCAAGCGCGGATCGGTGGCAACAACCCCGCAGAGACCACCGGCAAGTTCATCGCCGCCAAGTTCGAGCACGACACGGCGCGCCCGGTCGATGGCTACGCCGCCCCGCAGCTCCATACCCATGCCGTAATCTTCAACGTGACGGAGCGGGCGAACGGTTCAACCCGCGCGTTGCAGGAGCGCGGCTTTTTCGAGAGCCAGCAGTATGCGACCGCCGTGTATCAGTCGGCACTTACCTACCAGCTCCGCACCTTGGGGTACGAGATCGAATCCGGCAGGAGCGGCGCTCCGGAGATCAAAGGATACTCGCAGGAATATCTTGACGCCTCAAGCCCTCGCTCCAGGCAGATCAAGGAGCAACTCGAAAAAACTGGATACAGCGGCCCAGAGGCCGCACAAATTGCGGCTCATTCCACCAGAGAACGTAAGCAGTCGCGTACTCCGCAAGGGGTTCTTGCCGCACACAAAGAGATGGCCGCCAGCTTCGGAAATCAGCCCCGGCAAGTTGTCGCAGCCGCCCTCGCGCGGACGGAGAAACGGGAGCGGCAGCCGGAACAGCGACCTCACGCGAAGGAGGCGGTCACCTTCGCTCGCGACAGCATCTTCGAGCGGGAAGCAGTGGCAGATGAACGAGCGATCCTCCGCGACGCACTTCGTCGCGGCATGGGAGACGCCACGTACCGGGACATCCGCGCCGAGTTCGATAGGCGACAGGAAGCGGGGGATTTCCGCTCCGTTCAGGGCACCAAGCACAGTTCAGGTCGTAGCTTCACGACACCCGAAATGATCGCTTCCGAACGTGCGAACATCCGATACGTTCTGGAAGGCCGCAATGCTGTCGAGCCGATCATGGATGCGGAGCGGGCCAGAGAACAGGCCGGCACGCGATCCTTTCTGAACGACTCCCAGCGTCGAGTCATCGAGGAAGTCCTAAACTCATCCGACCGTATCCATGGCCTGCAGGGACTCGCCGGAACCGGCAAGACCACCACCCTCCAGACGATCCGCGAAGGCGCTGAAGCAAACGGATACGTCGTCGAAGGATTCGCGCCCACTTCCAAAGCGGCAGGGCAGCTTCGCGAGGCAGGAATAGAAGCTGCTACTCTCCAGAGCTTCCTCGCCCGTGGTCAGAATCACCCGGCCGCCGATCCTGCCAACCGGCACCTCTACATGCTGGATGAGTCCAGCCTTGCCAGCACTAAACAGATGCGCTCGTTTCTCGGCAAACTCAAAGTCGAAGACCGAGTCCTGGTTATCGGAGATACCCGCCAGCATCAAGGCGTGGACGCCGGGCGACCGTTCCAGCAGATGCAAGAGGCCGGGATGCAGACCTCACAGCTCGACAAGATCGTGCGCCAAAAAAACCCTGAGCTGCTACAGGCAGTCCAGCATCTTGCCCACAACGAGACGACAAAAGGTATAGCAATGTTGGCCGAGCAGGGCAGAATTACCGAGATCGCAAACAGCAATAACCGCATAGCCGCAATCGCCAGGGATTATGCTTCACAACCCGAGAATACGATCATCGTCTCCCCGGACAATCGAAGCCGTCAGGAAATTAATGAGGCTGTTCGCGTCGAGCTACGGAAGGCCGGTTTACTCGCTGTGGACGGTGAGGTCTTCCGAACTTTGACGCACCGCTCCGATATGACCGGGGCAGACCGGTCATGGGCTGCGCGCTACAAAGTCGGTGACGTGCTGCAGTACACCACCGGGAGCAAAGCAGAAGGCATTGAGCGCAACAGTTTCTCCGTTGTGCGTTCTATCGATGCCCGTGCAAACAGTATCGCTGTGGAGGTTGAGAACGGATCGACCGTGACGTATGACCCGCGACGATTGCGAGGTGTCAACGTTTTCCGCGAGATCGAACGTGAGTTCGCCGTCGGTGACCGGCTCCAGTGGACCGCTCCCAACAAAGAACTTGGCGTGGCGAATCGAGATCTCGGAACGGTTGTCGGTCTCGAAGAAGGCAAGATGACCCTGCGCATCGACGGCAAGACCGCCCGTCTAGTGACATTTGACGCCGCTGAATTTCGACAGTTCGATCACGGATATGCGGTCACGTCCCACAGCTCTCAAGGGCTGACTGCCGGCCGCGTCTTGGCGAATTTCGATACCGATTCCAACCGCAATCTCATCAACACCCGGCTCGCCTATGTAGCAATCTCCCGCGCATCGAACGACGCACATATCTACACAAATGATGCGGAAAGACTGGGAGAGAAACTTGCATCTTCCATATCTAAGACGAGTGCTCTGGAGGTGCATTCCCCGACCGCGAGTCTGCCAAAACGAACGCCAGAGATTCGGCGAATACAAGACATCAGCATCGAAATTCCGGGTCTGAGTCTATAGGTCAAGCCACAGACGTTTTGCCATAAGCAGTGAATACGCATCAGCGATGTCGTGCATATCAGCGTCTCTTCGGCTTGCGACCTTCAATTCGCGTCTGTGCTCCTATGCCTAACAGAGCCTCTATTTGACCGGCGGCGCGAAGCACTTGGTAAACATCCAAGTTGGCGACCGTCGTGTGCTCTTGGACGTAGGTTGCGAGGTATTTTTCGGATTCGGAACTCACCCCGTTTCGAGCAGAAACCAGATATGCGACCGACTCCGCTTCAAGCTCCTTCTGGCGATGGTCTACCTGTGACCTTTCTGGAATTTTGAGAAGGGAGTCAGCTCCGAGATGGCCTAGAAAAAGATGACCCAACTCATGCGCGATCGTGACGAACTGAGTGGCAGGAGCATGGTTGCGATTGACATGCACTTCGTAAACGCTCGCGACCTTGGGATCGGTAGACGGATATATCAACCGGATACTTCCTGCTGATCCATCCCCTGCGTCTATCATTTGACTTTCTATGGATTTCGAGCCCATCCGTCGACAAAATGAGCCAATGCGTTCCGCGTCAATTGGACCTTGAGCAAAGAAGCTAGACACGTCCTTTGGCAGGGGCTTACCCTCGGTGTCTTCCGAATCGTAGACTAGCGCAACGGGGCCGAATGGCCAGAGAATTAGCAACGGACGCGCTCCTGGCTTCGGCCTGCGGTCGAAGCGCTCCTTCCAATCCACGGCAGAAGCGGCATACATGAGTCCCGGCTTCTGCACCTGGAGGAGCATCGCATTGAAAGGCGCAAAGTTACGCAGGCGAACAACAAAATCGAGGAGTTCCTTGTAGTCCTTCGTCTGCGTGTAGAGACGGGAATCAGTCAGCAGCTTGTCGAGCAGAGATCGTGCTTCATGTTCCTCTGACAGCTGCGCCTCCGGGACGGCCTGCGACTCACCTTTGGCTCCGGACAGTTTCTTTATAATCGATTGAAAAATTGGCACGTCAGACCTCCCCGGTGCCGGGGCCTTCGGGAAGGAACCCGTACTTGGTGCGGTGCCTTTTGAGGTTTTGCCTGTGTAAATCAGTCAATCCGATGATTGCGGAGACTAAATCAATTCGCAACGCGAGTGAAGCCGCATCGCTCAAACTGTCCGAGCGGAGAACAACCCCGACATCCGAGAAGCTGACAAGGCCGCTGTCGAAGGCACAGTCCCAGAGAGCAGAAAGTAGAAGCCCATTGTGTACATCCAAGCGCAGTTCGTCCGATTCGCACTCGGCCCAGGGGACGATATGCGAAGCACGAAGAAGAGCCGGGTCTGTAATGCCAGTCAGCGGGCAGCGGCCATTCCAGTATTCGAGCAAGGCGCCGCGGAAGATGTCCTGGCCGATGCGCACGATCGTGAGTCGTTCGGCTTCTGTGCTGCTTGGAAGTGCGGTTGTCCGCTTCTGGAAGACGGCCAAAGGTGCGTCGGGCAGACTGACGCCGAGCTTATAGGCGCGGTCGAGAGCATCGTACAGGCCGGAGAGTGTGGCAAACCCGTAGGATGCGAGGCCAGGTATTTGTACCAGCCCATTGGCGACAACGGACCGAGGAATGGAAAGTTCGTGCGCCACACCAGGATGGGTCACGGAGAGAAGCCAAATATTCTGGAGCGGGTCACGTGCGATCCACACCTCGCCGCGCGCGGTGGTGGAGCTGTAGCCGAGCCAGCCTCCTTGCCGTCCCAGTTCGACGCGAAAGCCGTTCTCGTACGTAGCTTTGTGTGCCTCCTCGCGGAGAACGAAACCGGGAGAATTTTCAATTTGAATCACGTCAGAGGTCCACTTTCAAAAGCCGCTGCTCTGCAGGAGCGCCTTTCACTTCGAGGCAGAGCCAAGGTCGGGTTTGAAAAGCTTTCGGCGGTGCAGTCGTAGTTGTGAGTATGTATTGGAATAGAGGAGCTGAAGTAGATTTCTCTAGTTTTTCGGCGAACAGAAAGAGGCGCTTGTAGATCTCTTCGCTTAGATCCGCTTCCCTCGGACTGTCATGAATCAATACCCCTGGAAAGTACAGAGATTTCTCCATTGACATCGCTAAGACTGCAAGATCGAAGGCAACCACCTTAAGCGATTCAATCGCTACGGTAGATCGATAGCCTCCAAGCTCTACATTTAACTTAAGGCCATTACCATCGAGCTTTGCCGATCCTCTAATGTCACCCGGGACCAATTCACGTAAAACGATGTCAAACCAGTTCGACAGACTCAGGATGATCGTAAAACTGGCGTCCCGGTGTTTAGCAATGCTGAGACGAGTTTTCTCCAACGCGTCTTCATTCTTGCTTGCCTCTGACTGAGCCTCATCATACTCGGCAAGAAGTGCTTCGTATTCTTCCACGTCCTCCGACAGCTTTTGACTCTCTCGAACCGACTTGGAAGAGACATCCATAGATTGCTCAATCTTGCGAAGGGATGCGTCTAATTCGTCAAATAGATTCTGAGCATCGGCAACCTCAGCGTTTAGAGCAGGCTCTTCTTGGCGCAACGACGATATTTCCTGCTCCAATGCCCGAAGCAGCTCTCGCTTACGGGAAATCTCCATTTGCAAGCTGTGAAGATCACACGTTTCCGTGGAGATGCCGCATCCCTCCGCAAGAGCCTTATCGATACCAACTTTGCAGATGGGACAAACAGGATTGTTCTCATTGAGAAGACGAGCGTGCGCTTCTGGCAATTCAGCGGCGATTGCGGGTCTAATCTTTTGCTTTTCCTCAATCCTTCCGTTTAGCAGCTTAAGCTCGCCTTGCAGCCGGTTGAATTCATTCTTTGCCACATCTCTCTCGCGTCGTGCCTTTTCAACATCCACCGAGCTAACGCGTTCAGGCAGATTGAGAGCCTTCGAGAACTGCTCTGTGGCGGCTTTCTTCAATAGCACCACATCGACAGGCGTTCCAGAGAGCGCTTCCCCATCCCTCCGAAGCTTCGTGTAGACATTGACACGTGCCCTTTCAAGCTGCCATTTGAGACGGTCCAAGTCTGACTTCTTCCCGGTTACGTTCTTGCTTTGGAGTTCCTCCTGCTGCTGCGCTGCCACCTCATTTATTGAAAGAGCGCCAAGTATGGCGCGAACGACGAGCAGCTTGTCTTCCCCAGACCGATTTACCACGGGAGAAGACGAATTACTTTCGGGCGATCTCCAATTCAAGACATGACTGAACCGGCACTCCTGGTCCCTGGTGATCCATGCAAGCAAAGCCTTCCACGCAGATTCTGAACCGATACTGCTCGGCATCAGCTTGGGAGAATCGCCCAGGATGCTCTGAGTAATTGCGTCAACGAGCGGAGCCATGCCAGTTGCCTGATGTTCTCCTGAGAACAAGTCATCTAGCGAGCCGCCCTCCTGAACCACATCGCGGCGTCTATGGCCAAGCGACCGAAGAACGATCCAAACTTTGCTGTCGAGGATGATCTCTGCTCCCACACAACCCTTTGGAAAGACTTCTCCGATTCGATGGCGCAGATCATCGGATGCAAACGTGTCTTCTCCCAAACAGAAGCGAAACAGGCGGCAAAACGTCGTCTTGCCGCCTCCATGGCCGATCGGTGAGTCTTCCGTCTGTGAATCAGGCGACCAGACGATATTGAACCCAGGGCGCATTGGGATATCCCGGAGAACCACGTTCGGCTCTCGCCAAATCACAATACGTTTTACCCAAAGCTTCGGGCCGGTACGGCCTGCCTCCGGGTTGAGCGAGAACGTCGGACGCGGAAACAATTCAGGCGGCATGTGCTCTTACCCAGGTCTGGAGGTCTACGGGAAGTTCGGCTATTGATGTCTCAATCTCCATACCTTCCATGGCTTTCATTACAAAGCCCGCGCGCCCATCGGCCCAGCCTTCCGTTAAGAAATCTTGCACTATAGAACCAGGGGCCCAAGTATCGTTTGTAGCGTCTTCCAAAAGTGCGTGCATACCTCGCAGCTGAGTATAAGCATCGCGCCACTCGATGTTGCCGCGAGGTATAAATTGGATCACGTTTGCTGCCCCAGAAGCGCGGGCGCTACTTCCGATCAGGCGTTGCCAAGTTTTTAGATCTGTGCCGGAGAGTCGAGAGGTAATTAGTTGGGGATTCAAAGCGTAGAGCGCAGCCAGGCGAACTCGTGCTGCCGATGTTGGCCCTGACAGCTGCTTGAGAATTGCTGCAAGCTGAAGCTGAACTGAAATGCTGTTGTAGTTTGGCATAGCCCAGACATCGTTGGGCAAAGTGGAAGGGTCGGCAAACGGCGAGTGTTCGACAGAAGTGCTCTCGATGCCTTCGAACAGCGGACCAGCCCCCAGAAGGAAATTCTGGTCGGAGAGGTTCCGTTGGCCAATGGTCATGGATTGCACGGCACTCTGCGGCGGAGCGACGTATGGCTGCGGGCAGGACAGTTCGCCACGCTCCATTCGGTCCCAAGCGTCGAGTACAAGGCGCCGGGTGCGGTACTCCTTGTGGAGCTTCAACTCCTTTTCCTTGAACACGCGGAAAGTCTCGCTTGGGTAGTCGGCACCCATCACATCGGCAGGGTCGAGGATGTAGCGAAGCTCGTCGAGGGTGAGGCCGTAGGCGTGCGCATACCAAGCGTCGATTTCGGCACGAAGGGTCGCTCTAAGCACGTCGTCCCATGCGAATGGTGGACCGTCATAGCCGAGATCATGCGCGAATGGTGACATCGAATGGCTTGTGTAGGTCAATTCCAAGACCCGAGGAACCAAGAAATCTAAAGCCGTCTGATCGAAATAGGAAGGCGGTAGCACGGGCAACTGTTCCATGATGAAAAATGTGAGATGAGTTCCACCGATCTTCTGCCGTGCCACATAGTCGCAAATTAAGGAACACAGAGTGCCGAGTAGAGCAGCAGCTAGAGGGGCCGAGACCGTGTCCTCTAAGAGGATGAGGGACAGATTGTGTCCAACTGCAGTCGCAGGCAGAGCACACGCGACAATAGTTCGCTCGTTTGTTGCATTTGTTATGTCTCGAAAGCCTAGAAACCATCCAAACTGATATCCGCCGGCTGAGGCAGCTGCCTGTACTGTTCGCTCATGTACCCAGTAGCGTGGATTTATCTCCAAGCTTGAATCACTCTTCTCTTGCACTGTGAGATCTCGGCTTTCGTCGTCCTCATATGTTGCCCATCGGTGATCGAATTGGTGAATCAGCTTGGCCTCATACAACGGAAGATGATATCCAGGGCTATCGTCTCCTTCAATCAGGCTTTCATAGATGATCCACTGGTTCCCGGACACTTCTGCATTGGACGCTTTCTCGAATTCAGCGCGGCTTCCGAAGAGTTCAGAATCGGTGGTCATATTGAACAATCCCTGGCGAAAGCGAAACTTCCAGACATCCTTGCCGGAACTTTCACGGATCAGTATGGGTACACGTTCGTATATTTTCTCAGTGAGCAAGGCATCCGCCTTGGAACGAAATACCGGAGAGGTCTGAGTCCGTGGGTTGATGAGTGCCACTTGAGATCCGGAGAATCTGAAGTGACGCTCTTGTTCGTCTAGCTGCTCCACCCTCCGCATGAAAAACGCAAAATCTGTGGTGCTGTTGTTTGTTGGAGCCGTAATGAAGAGGCAGAATTGGAAGGCGTGATGAACCGCGGGAAAAATGAATTCTTCGTTTTCAAAGGAAAAGACTTCGGTCAGCCGCTCTCGATTCACCATGTGGCTGAAGAAAGCTGCGGTGCCGGCATCTGTAACGATGCCCCTTGGAAAGATTCCTCCCGAGTGACCCTTTGCTCCTCCCAGGTTCAAAAAAAGTTCAGCGAATAGTGCATAAGTATTGGTTTTTCCTTTTGCAGTTAGTTCAAAACGACCGGAACCGCGAACGAATTCGTTGCCTGCTTCAAATCTTCGCTTCTCGACCTCGAATGCTGCGAATACAGCTGGCTGAGTTTCTCGAAGTGCGGCGATGGCTTTTTTTCGCGCAGCGCCTGACATTTCCGCAATCTCCGGTGCCCGCTTAGCAAAATACTCTTCCTCTCCAAGTTGCATGACCTCCCATGGAGGATTGCCGAGTACCGCGTCGAATCCTCCTGAGGCGAGAATGTCGGGGAATTCCAGCGCCCAATGAAACGCACGCGCAGTGGAGGCAAGTTCGCGAGCAGTTCCCAGTCGCGGACCGTACACGGTGCCTGCGCTCATAGCGGTATGTACATCCGCCGTTGTCGGGATCAAGCTATTGTCTTCGTGACGTGCGGTTTCTTGTGTCTTGAGCGACAAAAATGCGGCGATGTACAGATCAGCGGCCTGGGCAATATTCTGCAGGCGGGGGTCGTGAGACGCCGAGTCGAAACGTTCCCGCTTGGCATTGATTTCCGCAACAGTATCCTCCGGCAGTTGGCGTACCGCGCGCAGCGACTGTGCCAGCTTTGGCAGTGCGAGCGTGTCAGACGTCCCGGACAGCCTCATGCGTATCTGGCCCTTGATCTCGTCTCGATTCTTTTTGCTGAAGTCTTTCGCAACCGTCTTGTCGTCGCCGATGAGCGGCTTATAAGCCGCGTCGGGAATCCCTTTGCTCAGGACATCGATGGTGAAAATGCCGAGAAGGGAGTCTCCGAGCCGGATGTTGGCATCGAGGAATCCGAGCGGTTTGCCGGGTTCCACGGTTTCGATCCATAGGGCAACTTTCGTGAGTTCGACGGCCATGGGATTGCGATCAACACCGTGGATGCAGGAACGAACAACATCGCGCAAGGCGGCGAGACGCTGCTGCTCGGTATGAATGTCGCCGTGGCGGATGCGCACAACCCGCTTGGCTACGCGACGCGCAGCGGCGAGAAGGAAATGGCCGGAACCGCAGGCAGGATCGATGACCGTGACTCCAAGCAGACCACGGACAGGGTCTTCCGACTCGCTTTCGATCCGGTCGAGAACGGGGTCGAGTGCGCTATCGAGCAGTACCTGTACGAGAGAGTCCGGCGTGTAGTAGCTGCCGCTTGTCTTACGGGCGTTGCCCTTAGTCTGTGCACCTTCCGCGAATTTAAACTCCCGACCGTCGCTGCTGAGGCGCGGTGTAAGTTCGAGCAGGCTTTCGTACACGGAGCCGAGCTCTTCGGTCTCCATGTCCCGCCAGTTGACCGGCATCAAAAGCCCTTCGTCCCGAAGCCACGCCAGGCGGAAGATGGCCTCCATTAAGAAGCGATTAGATATGTGAATACGATCCAACTTAGGTGTTGCCGAGGCAGCGAAGATACCGCCGAGCGCCGGGAGACCGAGCCGTGGTTCTCCGTTCGCTAGGGCACCGAAGGTAACGCGGAGACCCGACCAACGGTCGTGGAAGTTATCCCATCCACTCCGTCTAATCGCTCTGTCGCGCAAAGCTCCCAGCGAGTAGCCTTGGGCATACAGCTTGCGCTGCTCTTCGGAAGCATTCGGGATGTGCAGTAGGTTACGATCCTCCGCAGCGAGCAAGAAGATCAACTTATAGACAAGTCGCAACAGTTGGCGAAAGTATTCGTCGATTGGCCAAGTGCCTTCCCGCAGCCGCAAACTTAACTCTGTGTTCGCGGGATTCGTCAGGAAGCCGGTGCCAAGTGCAAGCAGGGCGGCTTCCACGCCATCGCGAAGGCGATCGCGGGCTGCCAAGCCTTCCTTGCTGCCGGACTCGCGCCAGCGTTCCAGCGGCGAGTCCACGGGCAGCGCACCGAGACGACCAAAACGGCTTACGTGAAGCACGAGCCAAAGTGCCGAGAAGCCCGCGTAGTCTTCGGCCTCAAAGATCTGACGAAGGTCAGCTTCGAGATAGGCCGGGCGGGTCAGGCTTTCGTTGTCGCGCAGCAGGCGTAGTGATTCACCATTCGTACAGAGTCCCCATACGGCTCCTTCGTCCGCGTTCAACCAATCCTGCAAAGCTGAAGCAGCGGAGCGGCGGCGATCCTGCGAAAGTGAATTGCTGGCGTGATCGAGACCGTCGGATGGTGGGACGACAACAACTGGGACACGACCACCTAGGGCTTCTAGCGTTACCGGGAAACGCCTGTCGTTGCGGAACTTCGGAGTCTTGACAGCCTGAATGTCGGAAAAGCCAAAGACTACGCGAAGAAGCTGCTCAGTGAACTCGATCGTTTTGTGACGTGCAGGGGTATTTGAGGCATGAAGATCACGGAAGAGAGCCTGTCCGATGCGGAAATAACGGGCGGTTTCGTCTCGAAGCGTCAGACCCTTCGGGATACTGTAGTCGGCATCGGTTTGCTCCTCAGCCTTGCGTTCAGCGACCGCCGCGAACTTCGCGGAAGACAGGAGCGATCCTTCAAGAGTGATAGCGTCGAAACTCAGGGTGGACTTGCGAACACGCGCCATTCCTAGACGCCTCCCGGAATGAGCACGTACACACCGAGGACGTCTGGAGGGAGAACTGGCTCTACAGTGACGCGGGGTGCCCCAGGCATGGACGCGGTAGCCGACCGTACTCGCTCATGGTCAGCAAGCAAGATCTTCGCTCGTTGAGCGGCATAGGCGGCGATTGGACCGCTCTCGCCTCGCATTGCTTCGATACGTGTAAGAGCCTGCCGAACGATGCGGTCCTGAGCAACTACAGCCAGGTTTTCGGTTGCAGGTGAACGGAGTAATTCGAACGCCTCATCTCCAACGTGGGTCGGAGCGTCTGCATTCCCGGTGAAGGCGAGGACGCCGGCTTCTTCGACCAGCAAGAGCTTTTCCTGACGACCATGCACGAACAGTTTGAAACGGAGCCGCATGAGCAGAACAAAGGTTTGAGAAGACACGTCCTTGGTCGCCCAAACGCCGCAACGTCCAAGTGATCGCCCCGTGGTCTCACTTGGCTGCAGAGCGCTTTCAAGCAGGAAATCGGCCAGAGTTGAGGGAAGGGGGTGGCTGCGAACAACCACCTCGGCATTAGGGGGTGCAGGTTCCTGAAACGTGATCTTCAATGTTCCCTGTAGCCCGCGCGCAGCGAGTCGCTCTAAAACCGTTGGAGGCAAGGCTTCCAGATGCGCCAATTCGATTCCTCCGGTCAACGACTCAAGTCCGGCATTGAGCCGCCCCATAGCCCTAGCCAGAAAGCGCCGAACATCTTCAGGACCGCCCAGCAGGGTTTGCCAACGCTGCCATTCGGGGATCACTTCATCAGGACGAAGAGTGTTCTGGGCGAAAACTGCGCGTGAGCGACGCTCGCCCTCTTCGGCATCGCGCCAACGACGGTCAACTTCGTCCGTGTCCGCCGACAGTTCGATACCGAGGTCGAGGCGAAGTTGCTCAGAACGGCCTTTGCGAAGAAGCAAAGCGTTTAGAAGAGCACCCGCCACCGCTGACCGCTCTTCCGGTAGAGGTACTGTGACGCCGGTTGCTTTGCGGATGGCTTCGGCCTTGCGGAGCACAACCTGAAGAACCGCTCCGTCAATGGAACTGTCGGGAGAGTAAAGAAGCACAGATCGGACAACCTTTGATTGCCCAAAGCGATCTACGCGGCCTTCCCGTTGCTGATGCCGCGTCGGATTCCAAGAGAGGTCGTAATGCACAACGGAATCGAAGAGATGCTGGAGGTTGATACCCTCTGACAGGCAATCGGTCGCAACAAGGATGCGCTGGGGCGCGCTTCCCATAGACTCAACTCGTGCACGGCGGTCTTCGGGCGTCAGCAATCCTGTGACTGCTTCGACGCAAAGCTTGGGAAATGCCTTGCGAAGTCCAGCAGCGACATGTTCCGCCGTAGCGATGAAACGACAGAAGAGTATTGGGTTGGAGCCATCTTTGAGTAAGGGACGCAGGAGCTCTGTAATCGCATTGAGCTTTGGATCTGGAGCGGTCGTCAGAGCCTCCGCTTGTCGAACCAAAGCGGCCAGCGCTGGGTCATCAAGTACGACAGCGGCAGGCTCGACATCCAGTCCTTCGGCTTCGTCATCGTCGCAAAGCTGCTCTTCCAGAACCGCTACGTCGCTCAATCGCGTACGCAAAGCGCTATGGGCGGCGGCGGGCGAAGACCCGACACATCGCATGAGAGCAAGCGTGCTCCAGAATGCCATCCGCCTATTCCGCTTATCGCTGCCCGCGCCCTCTACGACACCGAGGCAGTAGTCCAGGACATTGTCATGAAAAGCCTGATGCGCAGGATTGAACCGGTAGGGCTTTTCTGTTGTGTCGTGGCGAGGGGGAAAGGAGCGATCTTCGCCCCAATCCTTGCTTCTAATATCGATTCGACGCCGCTGAACAAAATGCCGCGCCAATCTACGACGAGAAGCTTCGTCTTCCAGCGAACTGCTGCTGAATTGCGGATCGAGCAACGACAAAAGGCGGCTGAATGCCTGCTCATCACCGCTGTGAGGTGTTGCCGTCAGAAGGAGCAGGTGTCGGTTCGGATCTTCCGCAATTTTCCGAAGCAACTCAAATCGCTGCTGCCGCCCGAGGTGGGCGCCAACGCAGGAGTGTGCCTCGTCAACGATCACAAACGGAGGACATGCCCGTCCGAAGCTGTCGCGTCGCTTTTCGGCCTTAATGTAGTCCAAGCTAACGACGGTGAATGGGTTCGCCTCGAAGAGAGTCTGTGACTGTGCTAATCCCCGTTCAAGCCGAGCTGCCGAGGCTGCTGTGACTGCCACAGCGTCAAGATCAAACTTGCTGTGCAGTTCTCCAGTCCATTGTTCAACCAGATGTGGCGGACACAAGACAGCGAACCGGTCAATTTCTCCACGATCGACGAGCTCACGCAGAATGAGGCCCGCCTCTATGGTCTTACCGATACCTACGTCGTCCGCAATCATCAGCCGAACCGTTTGCTGGCGGAGCGCCATGAGTAACGGCACCAACTGGTATGCTCGGGGATCGAACGCTACCCGAGCAGCCGAGCGGAATGGTCCCGCCCCTCGGCGAAGTGACAACCGCAATGCTTCGCCTAGCAACAAAGCTGCGTCTTGTGTTGCCCGGTCCTCCGCTTGCGGAAGGTCAAATTGAGCCGGAAGGACAGGATCTGCTTCGAGCATGGGGTCGATGAGTTGAACATCCAACTCGCTGCCCGTGAGCGGACGAAGGGAAAGAAGTGACTTGTCAACGGAAGGCAATGCGACCCATTCACGCCCCCGCGCCCGAACGAGGTCCCCTGGCGAAAATGTAACGATCACGCGGACACTCCTAGAGCTTCCAAGAGTTCCCTTGGGGCCTCAGTTTGGGGGCTGGCCGGCAGAACAACAACGTCAAAGGCCATATCGCTGAGCACCTTAGCCGTCTCGCTATTGGGTGTTTCGGTAGTTGCGACCACACGATGTTCTTTCCAAACCAGCGAAAACTCAGAACCTTCAGCAAGGAGTGGCGTGCCAGACGGCGCAGGTAAACCCCAGTTCTTGATGGCTTCGTGCCACGGTGATGCGGTAATTGATCCCGGCGCATGAGCCGAAGTCACAATGCAGCGGGTTAGGCGGAGAAGAAGTGCGAGTGCCGCTTCATCTGTACGGTCAATGAGTTCATGGTCCAGCTGATTGTAGTAAGACAGGAGGCACCGATAGCACCCTCTAACGCAATGCGCATTCGGGACCGACACGAGAAGTCCCGGATTGCCGGTCGCAGCTGCAGCCTCGATGCCTTCATAATGCATTAGCTGAATGGCCGTCCGCGCAATTTCCGCCAGCTTCCTCGGCTCGTGCAAAATCCTGCTGAGGACGCCTGCGCCTCCTTCGGTAGCTTCATAGAGCAGGATCGAACGCCGGGTGTCCGAAGTAGGTAAAGGTTCGGAAGCAGTCTCTCCCTCTTCTAATTCAAAGGTGAGCTCGATACTGCGAAGCAGGGCATGTTGTACCGTTGCCGACGTAGCGAGGCTCGGTCTTCCGTCCGCAAAACGTATGAGCAACGCATTTTTGGTATCTTGCACGAACGGAACGATCAGTTGAGCCGTCGGCACGTCGGGATCGGGAGTATCGCTTTCATCTTGGCCCTTACCCCACCGTCCTGTAGCCGGATCGATCCAAAAGCCAAGTTCTGTCTTGGTTTTTCGACGCCGAAGACCCTTATTAATCCGACTAATACGTGCGCCCGCCCCATAGTCCAAGTTGAGGATCGCCTCGTCCTCGAGCAGCGCTGTAGCGCACAGAATGTCAAGGACTCCTTGGCGCATCGGCCACTCGAAGACACTTTGGATTTCAAAGCCCTGCCGCTGTCGGTCCTCATCATTTGAAGTGATCCTCAGTGCCGGTTGTGTCTCCACGTTATCAATGCGCAGCAGATTCTGAATAGGCGTGAGGCCGGATAGGCTACGGCCACAATTCACACAGCGCTCCAATTCTTCGATGTGAGCGGCGCCGCAGTTCTCACAGATATACATTTGCCCTGTAGCGAGATTGCCGGTTTCTCCGAGCTGGCGTCCTGGCGGAAGTTTGGCTTTCGTGACTCGATACGCTCTGCCCTCGTGGTACACCATACTTCTCGGGCCGAATTCCGCAATAGCCAAGAACCGCGCGCGCTGCAAGAACGTGCCCTTACCGTTGCCCGCTGAAGGGACATATGCGTAAAGCGGTAGCCGCGGAAAGTTGTAACCAGGGAGGAAGCCCTCTGTCGCCAAATAACGATACGTATAGAAGTCGGAACCAAAAGAAGATGTGCCCCGTTCCAAAAGAGCAAGCTGCTCGTTCGCCTGCGATTGTTCAACTTTCACATCCCGGCGTTCTTTGGCAGAAAGTCCCGGTATCTCTGACCTTCGATTGGCATCAGTCAATTGCTGTAGCGCCGTTTGATAGAGCTGCCTCCAACGCCCAAAGGCTGCTTTGAAACGGTCAAGCGATCCGGCGCTAACTTCCTCTGCAAATGCTTGTCGATCTGCGGCCCAAGGCGCACGTTCTGCGGGCAACTCATCGGCGATGCTGTCGAGAATGCGCTTCATCGCCACCGACGCAGTTTGAGTAAGACCTGTCACCCGCAGAGCTTGCTGCAAACTCAACTTTAGGGGTTGTTCATTGAGCTGCAGATCCAACACATGCGGTATATCAGATGCAAGCTCTTGACGAGATTCCGCCAGCCATACGGCGTGTAAATGCGATTCAACAAGATCGCGATTCGCAAGGTCTAAGCTAGGAGCCTTCACGATCCCACGAACCATCTCCTCTGGCTTTGAGAAGTAATGCTGGTCATGGGGACTCTGCGCGGCACAATAGGCGATTACGAGGGCCGCTTGGCCGGACCGTCCCGCACGGCCTGAGCGCTGCGCATAGTTGGCTGGTGTGGGAGGGATATTACGCAGGTAAACCGCGTTCAACGCTGAAATATCGACGCCCAGCTCCATCGTCGGCGAACAAAATAGAAGCGGCAAGAATGCGTCCGTCTCCTCAGGAAGCCATCGCTTCGGATTCTCCGCGAGAAACTCTCGATCCTCCTTCCCATACCGGAAACGATTCTCCCGCCACTGCCGCCGGTCTTGATCGACTTGTGCAGTATGCTCACGACCTTCCAATCCAAATAATCCATCGCCGCCTGCGTCCAACATTGCGGCCAAGGATTGATAAAGTCCAACGAAATATGTGTTTGCGCTGGGTGCTTCCACTCCCGCGTAAAGGCGCACCACCGACGAATTGAGCTGCCAACCTTGCGTGTCAAATGCCGTCTGGACCCGATTCAAAAATCCGTAGTTGCCCTCCGCGCAACGAATCATGGAAGCCAAGACAGCCGTGTAACGACTGGCAGAGAGTCGCGGGGCCTGCCACAGATCTCCCTTTCTAAGTTGCCGTGCAAGGCTACTCCCAGGGCCGGATCGCAGTAACAGTGTTTCGTCGTTGAAGTTGGCTCGAACTGTCCCTTGTACGAGTGTGGCGGCCGAACGTTCATTTTTCGCTTCATCACGCGTAAGACTCCAGGGTGCGCGTAGAAGTGTCTGAGAAGTATTAGACAAGACCTCAAGTGAGTTGAGCTGAAGGGCGTCAGCGCTCAGCGCGAGTCCCCGGCGCATGTGATCGAAGAGGCAAGTGAAAATCCGCTTCCGAATTATTGGAGAGGCCTCGCGCAGCTCCGGAACAGCTTCTACGAACTGGGCTTCGTCCGAAACGAAATCATCGAGCCCTGAGTAATCAGCACTTACCAAACGAAGCTCTTCGAGGTTGGGGTTTGTAAACCTCCAGCCCCGTCGCTGATCCGCCCAAATCCGATGAACAAGCACTTGGCCGATTGCACGCTCCGCATCGTTGAGTCGTGCACCCAACGCTTCAGGATCAGCCATCCACTCTTTACGACGATCCTTATTCAGTGCAAGGAAGCCAAGTTTTTGGCGAACACGGAGTCCAAACTCTGCCTCCCCGAGTCCATCCGGGCCAGCGTCACGAACGGCAGCGAAGATCGCCGCGCGCAAGAGCGTGACGAAAAGAAAATCGTTAAAATGACCCGCTTGCAGCGCGGCATCTTGCCGGTTGTCCGTGAACGCGAGAACCTTCCGGGTATGAACCGCAAGATCGCTTTGCTCGGACATCATCCAACGCAATGCGCTTGACGTGAGGAGTGTCGTAGCGGAACTCCGACCTTCCCCTGAAAGACCAGCAAGCTTATTAATCTCGCGGGCTTGAGCAGCGACCTGATCCTTACAGCAGGGGCAAAAGCGAAACTTGCCCGGAATGAACCATGCCAGCGCACCAGTAGCGGAAATGCGCCCGCTCGCGGCCACCCTAACCTGTTCAAGCAGGTAATCGCGCTTGTCCAGACTCACTCGCTCGGCGCCGCGCGCGGTTTCGCGCCAATCTTCGGGGTAATCCTGCACGTCCCCGCCGAAACTGAAGTCGGCGTCCCCGACATGCACCATCGTCAGGTAGCCAGCCCGGTCACCTCCGTTGTCGTCCTTAACAGGCAGCTCATCAATTGGTCTAGCTAAAGCTTCATCATGACCATTGCGTCGGGTGAGCGTAACGGGATGGAACTCTTGCCCACAGCTTCGGCAAAACACCAAGGCGTAAAGCCGCGCCTCTGGATCGTCAGGATGATAAAGCTGTCCGTCTAAGGTGACAAGGCGTTCACCCCTGGCTCGAAGAGTCGCATACACCCTTCCCGCGCCAGAAATAAAACGGTGCAGTTTGAACGCCAGGAACGCTCGTGAACCAGCGCCACCCCGTTGGTCGCTAGGTCGGCTCATAACTGAAAGCATCTGTTCCAAACGCTCGCGGCAAAGTTCTTCATCTTTGCCGCTGTCTTGACTCAAGAGCTTCGCAGCCTCGCTCAGTCTCACGGGTGGACGCCGAGTCAGCTTCTGACCATCTTCGAGCCCCATCCGTAGCTCTATCCAGGCTGCAAACGGATCGCGCTCTAGAGCATCATCGGTCACGTCTCCGTCGGAGGCATCCTCTAGCCGCAATGTCAGCGCACGATTCAGGGAACTCCTTAACTTCAACGAAGGATTTGTCGCGCGTTCCAAACTCTCATCAATAACGGAATCAGGGGAGATTGTGGATCCAAATAGACGTGACGCAACTTGAGCAACGGCAGCCGCACGAGTTTCAGGCCCACCTTCGCTCGCCATCGTTGCGGAGGTCCCGATGCAAACTGGCGCGCGCTGGCGGCAGAGCCGATCCCGTAGTCTGCGGACCAGCATTGCCACATCAGCGCCTTGTCTTCCTCGATATGTATGGAGTTCGTCGAGGACGATGAAGTCCAGGCCCTCAGCGTTTGCGATGACTTGCTGATCCAATGGATCCTGACGAGTCATCAAAAGCTCTAGCATCATGAAGTTCGTCAGGAGAATGTCTGGGGGATTTCTGGAAACTGCCTCGCGCTGCTCTCGACTCTCTTGTCCTGTGTAGCGAGCAAAGGTGGGCTTCAGAGACTCCGGAACTCCAGATTCCCCGATAAACTTTTCCAACTCCTTCATTTGGCTGTTCGCCAGCGCGTTCATAGGGTAGATAACGATTGCTCGTGTCCGCTTTGTCCCGGAGGCAGAAGCGTGTGCACGTAGCGCCGCATCGATGATCGGTATGAAGAAACAGAGCGATTTTCCAGATCCGGTGCCTGTCGTTACTACGAAACTCTGCCCTTGTCGCGCTTTTGCTATTGCCTGCGACTGATGTTTGTACAGCTTGACTTGTTTCCCATCAACCCTGAAGACGTTCTCAATGTCGGCACATAGATCGCCAGCTCGAACGAGGTCGCCGAGGGTCGATCCAGACTGATAGTGAGGATTGATGCTTACCAGTGGCTCAGGCCAAAAGGTCCCTTGAGCGTAGATGTGCTCGACCTGTTCAGCAATGTCGTGGGCGCGAATCTTGGTAAAAGATCGTGCAAACGAGGCGTATTCGCGAATGAGGTGGCGATCCAGACTGAATACGTTCACGAAAGCCCCTGCCCGAATTGGTCAAAACCCTGCTTAAGTACCATTGCACGCTCTGAGTTTTCGCTGGCTGCGAGATAAGCCATTTTCCCACAAGAAACCCCTTGGAGTGCTGTTTTCAGGAAGGAGGTATCCTCCCTGACTGCAGCCGGTTACCCGGCTTCCGTCATCCACCTCAGCGGGGAGGTCCACCCTCCCCGCAACGCCCCACCGAAAAAAGCAAAGACGGAAAACCCTAAGGGGAGCTCCGCCCCTCGCGCGCGCAAGGAGTGTCCCCAGGCTTCCGCGCTTCGCTTGTGCAGCCCTTCGCCCTTTCCGTTCCGCCTTTGGCTCCTCTCCCAGGGTGGGTGATCCCCCTCTCCCTGCACTTGCTACCCCCCGCCTTCGCCAGGTGGCGTTCGGCATGTACATGCCGCGTTTCAACGCGGACGTGCAAGGCCAACACCCAAGGAGGAAGCACCCATGAACACCACCGCAAACACCGTCACCCCCATCAGCGAAAAGACCAAACAGCCGCAGCAACGGCAGACCGCCAAAGACATCATCGCCGCCAACGTCAAAAGTCTCATCGAGCAGCTAGAAGCCGGGCACTCCGATGCGCTCACCGCTTACCTCGACGCGATGAGCCGTTTCCACAACTACAGCTTCGGAAACATTCTGGAGATCGCACGGCAGCGACCGACCGCAACCCGCGTTGCTGGCCTGTACGCATGGAACCAGCTAGGCCGGAAGGTGAAGAAAGGCGAAAAGGGCATCCGGATTCTCGCGCCCATCGTTGGCGTCAAGCGCAAGAAAGACGAGGAAGCCAAGAAGGACATCACCAAGCAGAACACACGCGTTTTGGTTGGTTTCCGCAATGCCTACGTCTTCGACGTGGAGCAGACCGAGGGCGCAGAGCTTCCCACGCTGCGGGAGATGACAGGAACAGTAGGCGAGAACCGTGACCATCTTGTTTCCTTCATTGAAGCCCAGGGCATCGAGCTTGCCTTTACCGAGAAGATCGCTCCCGCGTTGGGCATGAGCTACGGCGGAAAGATAGCCATTCTCCCCGGACAGTCCGAGGCCGAGGAGTTCAGCACCCTTGTCCATGAACTGGCGCACGAGATGTTGCACAAGGCCGAACGCCGGACGACAACCACCAAAGTAGTCAGGGAGACGGAGGCCGAGGCCATCGCCTTTGTGATCGGCAAAGCGGTAGGACTCGAAACCGGAACGGCGAGCGCCGACTACATCAATCTCTATCATGGCAACGCTTCACTCTTGATTGAGAGCTTGGAAGTCATCCAGCAGGCCTCCGGTGTCATCCTTGCGGCCTTGCAACCGCCCACTGCAGCAGAGGCCGAGATGCCCGATGCAGAACTGGCGAAGGTGGCGTAATGCAGACCATCCTTCGCATTCTCAAGCAGGCCGGTGATTGGCACCACGGCCTGTACCTCAAGATCGAGAAGCTGTTCCTCAGTGTGGATGCCAATTCATGCCACCTCACAGGTTCCTCAGCTACACAGAAACCTGTCAAAGAGTCGTGACCGTGGCAGCCGACGATAAGGACGTCTAACTTGTCGAGATTGGGCGATTGAAGCGCAGGCTTCCAGTTTGAACCATCCCTGATCTCTGAAATAGCTAGTTCGGTCTCTGGTTCGTTCTGCAAGTCTCTCAGATAGTCTCTGAGTGGGTTTTCAGCTCCATCATTCTCACGGAAAAAACTTATGTAGTGGATTTTCAGGCGGCCTCTCGAATTCTCTGTTGTTTCAGACCTGACCGCGTGAAGAGGATTCTTCAGAGGAGAACCAGGTTCGAATAAGTCCGGGGACTTCCGGGAGTTATAGCTTTTGCGGGAATGATTGGGGGCCGCGGGTAGTGGATCCACCCCCCGGTCCTCAAAGCGAGGGACCAGGGCATCCTCAGTTCAAATCATCCACCGTGAGATCGTGGCGGCCCACCTACCTTCAGTGTAGAGCACAGTCCTCATTCCAAAGTTCTGACAACAGCGTCACTCCATGCGTCGTCTTCGCCCGCACGCACGACCCGAAAATTCGGGAATCCAAGGAACTCAATTGCGATCACCCGATTGTCGCTCCGAATCAGTCTGCACTCGATATCCATTGTCCGCATTTGCGAGGCGGGGTCTATGTTTTGCGGGTTGAGTATTTGCCCATGCAGGTCTGCACCTAGTACAGTTTCACCGCCGACGAGACGGCTCTTCTTTGTTCCGGCAAGCTGATAATGGATGGCCTCGAAACGGTTTGTTCCTATGATGAGTATTCCCACATCTTCGATTGAGATTTTCCGGTCCGGCAACGCAGTCCCCCTTGGTTTATTGCTCAACCTACCCGCTGTTCAACTAATGAATGCTATCTAAGGTTTCCTTTACTCGCTGTTCTCTCAGCTCGGCCCTCCTAGAGGCGTTCTTCATCTGAGAAGCTTTGTAATCGAATTCATAAAGGAAGTTGAGCAAGTCCTCCATGACCTCGATAGCGTGAGCCGCCTCGGTCGGATACATAGCTTCAAGCTCATGTGCGGCGTCATTCCCTGCAAACCGAAATGCGTGCAGAGAATCGATTAGATTCTTGTTCGGGAAAAACTGCGAGAGTTTGTCGATCTTTGAATCTAAGTTTCCCTGAGCAAATCCCTTGTCGATGCAGACACCTTCGATCAAAGCACGAAGCCCGATGGTGCAGAGCAGCATTGAGCCCGAATTGAAAACTCCCATCACTTCGTTGTATAGCTTTGATAAACGAGCAGGCAGCTTCATGAAATATCTGGCCTGCCGTTGGCCATACGTTCTTAAGGGATAAACCTGCACTTCTGGCGGCGGAGCACCGGGCATACCGTCAGCACCATGCATCTCCCAGCGATGGACAAGAACAGCCGACTCACAACCGCAGCAGGCCCAGAGGGAGTCCGTCCACCCTTCGAAGAATTGATCCTCAGACGGGTCGCCTTCCTGTCCGTAATGCGTGTGTTGTAATTCGTGAATTCGAGGGCCGCAGCACTTGTTGCACCAAATTCGTTCCCGCTTCGGTTTTCCACTACCCTCTTCTAGCTCTGATGTATCGCTCATCCACCTGGGTCTCCGCGTGTTTTCCTAACGACCAAGTGACATTCTACAACTCGCGATTAGCTACCTGTGCGACCAGAACATCATTCGGTGACCTGCGCGTCCAAGGACACATCTGACACTTCTCGAGATCTTCCGATCCCTTTCCAACATACGATCCCGTACTCACAAAGTGTTTGGATCTTTGGGAGCAGGTCACAACTTCACTGGAGAAAACAGGACCGATCAGACCGCCTAACGTCTCGATGTTGAGGGTTGTTGCTCGCCGGTCTGGACCCAAAACTGACGACCGCTCGGACTTGGACCGCGCTGACTGTCGATTTATCGCCAAGTCACTCATCGAGCCCGGAGTAGTACCGAAATGTCCGCTTATCGTCAGTTCCACGGATCATTTAAGCCGTATCGTGCCTTCAACACTGTTGATAAGGATTTCGCGGAAGGGCAGCGCCCTGTCCCCGCGTGCGGCAAAGAACTCGTTCGCCTGCTGCCGATCGACAAGGGCTTCGACACCGATCACTAAGGTCAAGTTCTTCACCGCTTCTGCGCCTCCATACTTCTTGATTTTCAGTTGAATCCCTTCCTCGATCCAACTGCCGTCTTCAGGCAATTCCGTGGCGACACCGAGTGAGTCAACCGTCACCTCGGCAGATTGCTCATCGCGAAACAGGACCACGTTGGACAGGTAGATGGAAAGCTCGGGATCCACCTCCAGCAGCTCCATGTAGCCGATTTCTGTAGGCTCGCCGGTTACAGGCGCTGGCCGGGCAGCGATGTACTCCGCAAGGGCTTCAACCTGGGCCTTGGGCATACCCGTCTTTGGGGTAGCTTCCAAAGCGGTGTAACCAACCGAAAGATGCGTTACGCCCTTCGCTTTAAGTTGTGCCGCAAGATCTCGATTGAGCCGAGCGAGGTTCTGATTGTCCGTTCTCACCTCATAGTCGTGTGGGATAGTGACTATCTGTACCATCCGCTCCGGATGCTCTTCGCTCACACTTACAAACAAAACATCCGCAGGTTCACGGTCGGTCGGTTCAACCCGATAGTCCGTGCCTAGCTCTTGATTCAAATAGTGGGCGGCTGCTTCGCCTTCAGCGATCTCACGACGTTTCTTTTCAACTTCCTTTGCGTTCATAAGGGGATACTAAATCACCGCTTCAGCGCCATCATCAATTTCCTTGAATGGCCATAACGCGAGAGGAACGGCGATACTGGATGAGTGAGTGCGACCAAGCAAGGCGCGGCAAGTCAGGAGATGGTATTGGAAGGGCTGCGGGCCGAACTTGACCCGCTGTGGCAGGCTCGGTGGGCCGACTGTGTCGTTCTGCATCTCGCAGACCACGCATACAGGCATATTGATTTGACACACGGCACGCCGGTGTCTGGCTTTACGAAGATGGATGACCCGCATTGGCGGGTAACCTCGCTAGGTTCGGACTCCGCAGTGGCAAACGCCTTTACGGATATGCTGTTACAGCACGCCTCAGAGCTCAACAGCATCTTCAGGGCCCGCATGGTGAGCAAGCGCAGCACAAAGGAATTGCGGACAGTCCTCGCTTACGCCGTACCAAGGCTTATTGCTTCATCACAGGCCGAACTCATTCTGACTTCCGTTAGAGGGCCAAAGATCTGGCGTGCGCTGGCGGATAAGATTGCCCGAGAGCTTTACGAGGAAGAAGCCGCTGGAGACTGCCCGGAGTGGCTACTCTGGAATAAGCTGCTCATCTCGCGCTTCTTCCAGGGTTGTCTTCTTGATTCAGCACAACAGGCCGCTGGGCAGATGGACACCTTTCGCGCCGGTTTGCACGGCCCCCGGTCGCACCTGATCGCAATAGCGGAACGGATAGGCAAGACGGGGCTTATCGACCAACTTCCACCGCTAGTGTCAAGCACCGCCCCAAGCGGTATGACTTTTCAATCGGGCGCGTTTTCAGACCTCATCAAGGCGGTTGAGGGGGAGAGCAATAGGATTAGCCGACGTGCGGGGATCGTCCATCGTTTCTTAGACATAAATGCGCCAAGCCAGATCCCGGCTCACTTGCGTGAGAGGCTAACGCGTACGCAACTGGTGAACCAACGCGACCATGCATACCGGCAATATGAAGCAGCCTCCTTGGGCTTCGGCTCGCTTTGCTCGATAGAACAGTTATTGCGATCCTTAGCCTCTCACAAAGGGATCGCTCATCTCCGAGATAGCGGCATCCCAAAGCCGGTGGGCGGATGGCTGAGCAAACTGGGGTTGGATACTGACCTGTTCGACCTCTTCGACCAACTCTATTCCGCGAATGGCCCCAATCTACGGAATCGGGCCATGCATTCGGGTCTATTCGAGACAAGTTCTCGAAGCTTGGAAGTGATTATCGCCGCGAGCTCCGTTGGGACGAAACCATTAGTGTTTAGTAATTCGACCGTTCCAGAGAACTTGTGCATGATCTTCTTGGAGAGTTTTAAGAAGCTCGATGACTACTGTGGCACTGTAGGACTCGCAAAGCCGGACTTTTCTTGGTCTCGCAGCCTGTGGCTGACTCCAGAGGAAGCAGATTTCGGACACAGGCTGCATTGTGACCTCCTCGATCCAGACGACGGACCCGAGTGGCGGGCGCAGCTAGTTCGGTTTGTAAAGCGATCCCTTCCTTGTTGCTACACCCAGCTCCAGACGGCGATATACGGCTGGCTTGAGCCCTTCAACCCAGACTCTAGCGTTCTGTTGTTTGTCATCTGGGGCAACATCTTCGAAGCCATCTATCGCCTCACGTTGCACCTTATTGGATTCAGTGCGATCCAGAGGAGCGATGTCGGACAAAATTTGCGGATGTTCCAGTACAGAATGCTGGATTCGACTGAAGGCGGGCTATGCTCGCCCGCCGCCCTGGAGGCGCTGGTCGAATGTTTGCAGCCTCAAGAACGCCCCATTGCTGAACGGACCATCGCGTTAGCTGTCAAGGTCAGAAACGCGCTGGCACACGGAGCAATCGTGGACTACGATGAACACAATCATCTGGCTGCGGGACACATTGTGATCAAAGCTACGCAATTGCTTATGGAAGTGTCTAGGCGACACTGGGTTAGAGAAGCAGCCTACTTTCGCTCGCTCGGAAGCACGGGAAGCCCGGTGGAGAACTGGCTATCCGCCGAAGAGGACGTCTACGAATGGCCGTGATGGAAAGGAACTGACTTCGGCAAGTTTGCGATCAGGGCCCCCTCCGGCACCTTCCCCTACGCTCAAGGAGGGAAAGTCAGGAACACTATCGAACAGTCGCGACGCCTGACTGGAGCGGCATGACAAATGAATGCATGAACCCCCGATGCTCAAGGTTGCCGTTCTTGTCCTGCCCGAAGTCCCACAGTTTGACTAGCTTTTCGTCAACCTCTAGGACAACAGTCCACTGTTCAATTCGGTTTGGCACATACGCGAACCCTCCGACCCGACAGTTTTTCGAGCTCGCAGTTGGATTTGTAGAATTGCCAAGTCTGAGAGTCCGTCCAAGACCCAAGCACCGGTTGATCCAAGCATTCGCATCGGATCTTTCCTTTGGAACTGGATTGATTGTGCTGAAGACAGCCATCTCCAGAGACTTTGAAAGATCATCAGCTATCAACCGAGGAAAGAGTTTTCCAAGATAACCATTTCCACTAAGTGCAAAGTCGTGTGAGTCTGGGGCTTCGTAAGTCCACACTGGCGGCACTACCTCTTCATAGTCGTAGCCAATTTCCCAGGCAAGCCAGCTCAAGAGAACGTTTAGACTTTTCAACTCCTCAGTACCTATGGCTTCATTCTCGACGGAGTTCCAGATTGCGTGAGTTGATGAGAATAGATAAAACATCGACTTTGTCATGAGCTTGTACATCGCGTCGGGGTCAACAAGAGCGAAGCCCCGGTCTCTCCAGCGCCCCTGCATTTCAAGATGCTTGAGCTCCTTGATGATTGCGAGTACAGCAGTCAGCTGCGCTAACATCTCCGTGACTCGTTCTGGTTCCGCTGCCGCCAGCGCTTCTCGGGCCAACATTTTATTGATGAGCGAACGAGACTTTGCAAAGACCGCTATTGCAATCGCCTCGTCCTCGATCAGCGAGGGTGACGGGGGCTCTACATCGTCATCTTGCCCTTCTTCTGGATTCCCGGCAGCGGCATCACTGATAGTCTTGGGGATCGAAGGTTTAGGTATATGGAGTCTCTGAATCAATATGTCCAAGAGGTATCCCAAGTCACCACCTTCGAGGAGCTTGCGCTTACGTCGTTGACCGGCAATTTCATCGACGCTCATAGATAAGGATTCGGGGCGGTCTTTATCAGGTTTTTCGCTGGGGCGCATCGCCGAGCGCTTCACCGAAGTTGCGTGTTTTGTGACCTCTCCGGAAAATATCACCGCGCTGACTTGCTCAATCAAGCGTGAGATATCAGTCCCTGAATCTCCTATTTCTCCCAAGGCCACGCGGATCTGGTGTTGCTTGGATGACGCAGAACCAGCAAAAATTATAGCCGTATGATGAACGATGACTCGGGCGATGGTTGTCAGTTCATTTTTAAGAAGTAGTGACCGAATCACACCGGTATTATCCGCCAGTACGATTTCAACATTTGAACCTTCAGCAGTGAAGGTTGATTGCGTTGAGATCAGACCGCCGTCACTATCCAACGGCAAGACGTCGGTGATCAGTTGCGCGTCGGGAAATTTAACCGTGATCTTCCTTGCGTCGGCATCCGCTGTTCCCATGACAATGCGCGGGGAGCTCGGCTGGGTTGAGATCCTGAATTGACTTGCCTTAGCGGCCGTTGCCTCCAACGTCTCAGAGGGTATCGAAAGGAGTCCAAACAAGCCGTCCAGTCCGGTTTTCACCAATGCGTCAAACGCGTTTCCGTCCTTGAGCAATATCATCGCCTCAGTGTTTGCTACCCCTGATTGAATTCCCCAACCGGGACCACTTGGGTTCGCGCTACCGGAGATGAAAATCTTTCGCTCATCGAGACCTTCTATATAAACCGCCTTCGCATGTATGTATCTTCCCTTATCTTCAGTCCACAGCGTTCCTACATCGACAAACCGGGTCTTTGGGTCTCCAAGTGAGGTGGGAAGGTATACGGTGTTTGGGTCGATCCCCACCACAATCTCCGCCCCAGGCCATGTCGAGCGAATGGCCTTCAGAAACGCCAGCTTCTCGTCGAAGAACGCCCCGATCACAAGGACCCGACGAACTTCAAAGGTGACCGTATTCTTCAGTTGGGCGAATAGGCCTATCTCACCCGCTGTCTGCGAGAGAAAGATAGCTGAAATATCACTGGCATTTTCATTCAAGAATGGCTTTGTATGCTTTTGCAGCGAGAGGGCCGCTTGGATTAGTTCGGGGGGGCAGTACCCCAACGCGCTCTCAAGCCAAGTGGCGAGAGACTTCCAAATGTCGTTCAGGATACTTCCAGCATCCTCTCGCTTCTTCGCCGACAGCTCTATCAGGTTGGTCAGTTCTCGGTTGTACCCAAAGCCAGCAACGGTGAGGTTGTGACTTCCGATCAAAATCGACGCCCGTTTGGGACCGACGAAGATGGCAATCTTAGGATGGAACGCCGCGCTGCTCCGGATCGGGATCAATGAATAGTCGTAGCCCGCATTTCGTGGACGGGTAGCCTCTGAATCCCATGCGGATGAGCATTGCGCAGCATCCATGAGGACAACGTTTTGACGACATCCATTGGCACGAAGACGACGCAGTATCACCTCTTCGTAGAAGGGCAAGGATGCGTTGAAAGTCGTTATGAGTGAAGCCTCATAGCCGGTGCGCTCCGCAATGTCGAGGATTGAGATCAGATCAGACAATAGACTCCTCCAGGAGAGCCTTTCCGAGCGCAGTAAGCAGGAGACGTCCCGGATCAGATTCATGTTCCTTCAAAGCGCCTAAATCTTCGAGGATGCGCAAGCTTTGGCGAATGCGGGGGAGCGTTCGAGTTGGCGGCGGAATGTCTCCGATGACTTGTAGACCATTCTCAGCCGGCCGAATGTGGAAGCTGCTGGTCCTGGTCTGCCAGAGCTTGCGAAGCGCGACGGTGAGATGGGTATTCAAGCACCATCCGATCAAATCCTTCGCCACATCGCTCAATGGTGCGGATGCCCAAGCGGCGGATCGATTATGGAAGCTGACGAGATTAATCGGATACGTCTCCAGATCCTCAGCCTGAATCAGAAGGTTCCCGTAAGCGGATGGGAAATCTGCGTGCCGTCCTGCAAGCGAAGCGAGCAACAGAATCGCGCTGGCGATCAAGTGATGCGGCGGTTTCTTTTGGGCATACCAATCTGCGACGAGCTGATCCTCAAGCGAGAATTCGTGCATCGGATCTTCCCATCGAGCTAATGAAGGGCCGCTACTCTGTACCCTTTCGACCAAATCCGCAAAGGTGTTCGCTTCTAGCGATTCAAGTGCTCCCCTAAAGTTGGCATTCACTGCAAAGTGTTCGCTGAAGCTCTCAACGGATTCGTAGTGGGTGAAGTCGTCGGACGCTTCTTGACGCAGCTGGTTCAAGCTTGCAGCAAAAACGATCAAGCAAGCACATGAGAGAAGGTCGTTACGTTCATAGATCGACCACAGTTTGCGAGTCTCTACGAGCGACGGTGGCACATCCCAAGCAACACCGTTTGACAATGCGCCGGAGTAGACAATTGGCCGAAACGTCCACTCAGACAGCCATATCTCGTTGGATGGTGAGAGCGAATCTGCGAGATTCAAAATAAGGGCCAGCGTTTGGCGCCTCTGTAGACCTCTCAGATTTCCCACGCGGTCACTGTAGCCCTTCCGCACAAAAAACATGTCAAGCAGCAGGTCTTGTTCGTCGGAACCGTCTTTCAGCAGATGCGGTGAGAAGTCCTTCAGTGCAATTAAGTCCTCGATGGTGATTACATCGAGCTCAACAGCAGCCCAGAAAGCGTCGGACGGGAGCACGCTGTCGAAGGAGTTTGCCAATACTTTGCCGAATTCTTCCGTGTACTTTATCCAGGGACCAGAAGGAGCCTTTGCACAAACACCAAGTTCAGCGAGTGAACCGACGTAATACTGGCCTAAGCCCCCCATGCGGTTCTTGAAATATCGCTCGTCCGATTCTTCTTGAGTCGCGTAGTCGGAAAGACGAAGGGGAGTACCGCTCGTCAGGCGGTCAAGGGCAGGCAGCAGACGGAGGCGTCCGATCATCGCTTCGGCCTGTCGAACGCTTCCAGATGTCTTCGATTCTTGGGCAGCAATCAGCGTGTAGAGACAATCTGCCCTACGGTAAAGCTCGACATAACGGTCTTCATTGGCCGCGGGGAACCGTTTATCCAGCGACCATGCGACCCATGGATAGAAGGAAAAATAACGCGCTCGATCTGTCACGTTTGTAATGCCTGGGAGGAGTTGGGAGTACGTGAGTTCGCAAGGCGCTTGGCATCCGAGCTGATCCTGCCCTCGGATCTGCCGAGGTGCGGAAACCCAGTCTGTTTCTACCTGCTGTGTGGCATTTGACACTAGGACTTCTATCTTCACACCTTAGAGCTCTCCGCCGTCAAACAAAACGGTTGCTTTTCGTGGGTCAGGCCGGAAGAGCCACAATGTGCGGTTTGAGGATTAGAGTGTTGCGACTTGTCCAAGTGAACGAGGCGTCCTTCGTACAGGCATTCCATCTCTAGGCCGAATAGCCTATTTGTCTTAACTCACCCTTCGTCGGCTCGTCGCAGGCTCGCAGGAGCGCAATAAGGCGTCCGCGTATGCCATTGCCGTTCTTCGAGCGGCCTCTGGGGTCGCAAAGACAACGAGCAACACCAGAACACGAACGGCAACCGCTATCGAAAACATCAACGCGTCCAGGGACGCAGGTCTATGCTCCACGAAGACCCAAATCTGCGCGGCAACCCGCAGAGTCGTCCTGTGTTCATCGCATCGGGCGCAAGCCCGCTCTCTTCCTGGGTGTGGTGGAGGTAGGGACACGCGACAAAAGCAACAGGTCTTTCCCGCCAACCTCATTCTCGCCGTTGATCCACGCTCGCCGCCCATATTTCGACTGTAGGCGATGAAATAGCGAAAGTAATCCACAGCCCTTATATGCGGACAAATTCCATAAATGCTGTAGGGTGGAAGTCCGATTAGATGTTGATCTCTTGGTCATAAGCCGCAAGTTCGGTGAGTGCCGAAAGACCTTTCGCGTCAATCTGCTTCGCTGATCTCGCTACAGACATGCCAATGAACTTCGCGAATGGCTGGATATCCATCTCGATGCTGGCCCGATCCAACGCTGAGAGATAGGCTGTACGGTCTCCGACCTCAATTACTGTCCAGGGATAACCGCCCGAGGCCAGCATGGCGTTCATGAGGAAGCGAGCCATACGGCCATTGCCGTCTGGATAAGGATGAATGTAGCCAAACATCCAGTGCCCGAGCACAGCGCGGACGCTCGCTTCGGATTCCTGTTCCAGTAAGTCAAACAGTGCCGGCATGGCGTCCCGAACAGCTTCCCACCGAGGCGGAACGTACCGCGATGTACGCAAATACACCGCATCATTCCGGTAGCCGGCGAGGGCTCCTGCTTCAATTAAGCCGGCAGCGACACATGGCTGGAAGAGTTCACGGTACCACTCTCTATGCGCTGATCGTGCCAAAGTTCCGGCGTTGGCTCCAGCAATCACCTGTTCGACCGTTTGTTTCACTTTCCCAAAGGCCTGCCAATAGCCACGCGCCGCCAGGGCGTCGCGGCTTTGTCGGTCGTTGTCGTGATGTTCAGGATTCCAGTCGCCCCGCTGTACACGCTCAATCAGTTCCGGAGTGACGTTGTAGCCTTCGATGGAAAGGGAATGGTACGCGTCGCTTTTATAAATTTCGTCTACGGAATATAGATACGCCTGTCGATCCGTGGGAAGTCCGGGAGCCCTCGGAAACGCAGCGATAACCTCGCCGCGCATCGACTCCCACATTGCCTGCAATCGCCCGACTATGGGCGATGTCCCGGTCTCCAGGACGCCAAATACATGTCCTTCTGTGAACGGGTCGCTCTCGCGCACGTCGTAGTCAGCGGCCTTCATTGTCGTCACAATTTCATCGGCGATATCGGCTCTGCCGATGCGCCGGAAAGCGCCGGACAGATGACCAGCTTTTGCGGAGTGGCCGCCATTCAACAGCAGCCGCAGAATGTCGGTCGCATCCCGGATGCCTGACAGGACGACCCTCGTTTCGATGGGATTTCTGGCAAAGAACGGCTCCGGAATTTTCACGAGAGCCGAGGCTGGAGAGAACAGTCTCAAGCCGCCTTTATCCGAGAGATCGCTTGGGGAAGGAGTCCCGGATTGCTTGAGATCATAGACGGAAGTTCCAAACAGCAGTTGCATCGTGTGATTCGTCCCCTTGGGGCTATACACAACGACCTGCGTCGGAATGACGGTGTTCTCGGCATGGAGCAGAAGCGATTGCTCGGGGGAAAGGTGCCAAGCCTTGCCGAATCGTTCATCGAAATACCTTGCACAGAACTCCCAAAAGGAGGCGTACCAAGGGGTGCTGTCGCCGGCGCGCGAATTCGGGCTTGAGGACATCAGCCAGCCCTTGACTACCTCCCGGAGGAATCCGTTCCGCAGTAGCCTTTCCCGATGGGTGCGGGTCAGTTCCTTCGACCGAAACACGCGGCGTCCGTTCGTCTGGAGCGTCCGAAGTGTGGTGAGGGATTCAGCAAGCTTTTCATTGGGTTTCGGCATAGTCCCCCTCTAGGGGTATTACAAGCGTCTTGTGTCGCGCAAATACAAGCATATTACGTCGTGCGGACACAAGCAAATAGCGTTGTCTATCTGCAAGCCCTACTTCGGGAGCGCGTGTGCCGCGCCTCGCGGAATTTGCAGAGCGTCATATTTTCTTTACGATTCCGCGCTTCACCCAATTACGCAAATGCCATTCCACGGAGTTGCGGACAGACGGTTCGGTCTTGAGAAGGGATGCGTAACGGCGGTACTCGCATTGCTTAACGATTTGGTCTAACGAGACAGGGCCGTCGCTGAATTCTTCCATGACATCGTAGAGCCGAGTTTCCTGACCGTCGCCCAGCGTTGGCCTTGCTTTCGATGTCAGAGTGTAGATGTCCATGCTGGAAAGATCCTAGCATCGCTGCACGGCCTCCTCACTGATCCAGGAGCTCGCCAAACCAAGGTGGGAACTGGGTGGGGGCACCCGCTTTCTGGGCCGAAATCGACGTGTACGGTGAAATCTCGGATGCCTTTCCACCCAGACTTGGGCAGCATTCACATCCCGGACTTGGGCAGAGGTTCTTATGCGGACAAACTAGTTCAGCCCGAAATATCGCACTGTCTTCACCCAATTCGGCTTTTTAGCACCCATCCGTCTGGGTTCGATTTGTCCTTCAAGAATGCTATTTCGCCACCCTTCGAACCCACGACCTCTGCCTTTGGGCAGAGGTCGTGGGTTTGTTACACATCGACACCCATCGCGATGCCGACACCGCCTCGGAGCAGTCGAGTCAAAAGTGCTCCAAAACGATGCGAAATCGCGAATAAAATCAAGGGTTGGGCAGAGGTTTTTAGGGCAGAGGACCTGGGTGTGTTGCGGGTGCAATAAGGGTTTCCAAGGGTTCCTCAGGGTGCTTTGGGTGGCCATCCGTGCCTCCTGATTCCAATAAGTTACGGGTTTTTGGCTCACTGTCACGGCAGAGGTCCCGGGTTCGAGCTGTCATGTGCTGGAAACGCAGCAGAGGAGAAACGATATTACAGCAGCGGTAATATACTCGTCTTCAGGTGAACCGTGACTGGTCAAGCCCTAGAGACGACTCGAAAGCGTCAAGGCGTATCGCAAGTCGAAGCTGCCAAGCTCCTCGGCGTCTCGCAGTCCATGCTTTCCCATATGGAAACGGGTAAGCGGAAGGTAAGTGCGGACGTCGCGAGGCAGGCCGTGAGACTTCTCCGAGCAGACGCCACAGCTCTTCCGTTATCGACAGCAGAAAGGCATAGCGAGGACGATCTCGGCCGGGAGCTCGGGACACTTGGATATCCCGGATTTGCTCACCTCGTGGGTTCGCTTCGCAACCCGGGCGAAGTTCTCTTCGATGCACTAGATCGTTCCGATTTGGACGTGCGAACGAGCGAGGGCCTGCCTTGGCTGGTCCTCGAGTATCCGCACCTCGACTGGACATGGCTGCTTCGAGAATTGAAGCTTCGCAACCGCCAGAACCGCCTTGGCTTCGTAGTCTCACTCGCCGCCGATGTCGCACGTCAGCGGAAACGTAACGATGTTGTCCAACGCCTTGAACGGGAGCTGCGTGAGCTTGAGGACGCTCGCCTTGCTAAACAAGACACGCTATGCCAAGAGTCCTGGACTCCGTCCCGTAAGAAGCACGTGCGCAGGGTACGGTCGCGGCTTGCGGCACATTGGAATCTCGACACGCGCCTATCGCAGGAAGACCTCGCCCACTATGCTGAATAAGCCTTGGATGTCCTCACCCTATCGTGGAGATCATTCATCGCCGGGGTGCTCGATGCAGCAACGCATCTTCACGCTCATTCTCGATCAACAGTTGATCGAGGGTAGGGCGGGAGAGATTTATCTGCTGAAGCTTTAATTCCAAACCCAACGCCGTCAGGATCTTATTGACCTTCGCGTAGCCAAGCTCTCCGATACGGCCATTCTCCAGAGCTTCCAGGGTGGAACGGCTCACGAGTGCTCGCTTTGCCAACTCGGCTCGGCTCAAGCCAGCGGCTTTGCGCTGCTTCGTGATCTCTTCCGCTATGTCAACGAGAAGCAACATGATGGCACAGTATATCGGGGGAAATAAGTCAGAAACGTGGCTTTGTCGCATTCACTCGGCAATTAGGTCGGGTACCTTCTCCTGCCGAGCCCCAGTTGGCTGCGCAGCCGGCAGATCATTCCAGCCTACGTCGCAGCTTGGCCGCTTCAAGATCATGACCTGCTTTCTGCAGCACGTAGACCGCATCCCAAACCAGCCTTTCGAGGTCGGAGATTCGCTTTTCCCTAATCGCAATCGCAGCGTCTAGACCGCACCATTGACGAACGATCGCCCAGCTCGCTCTGAATTCATTGAGCAACGGAATCAGGTAGGCATTGTCGGGGTTGGTCGAGCGCAGAGAGAAGTCCCGTTCACTGGCTTCAAGACTGGCGAGCACACCGGCTGGTTCCTGCATGCAAAAAGCGCGGGCGAACTTCAGGGCGCATTCGTACGGTAAGCGCAGCCTTCCAGATCTCTCGATGTAAGCATGAGAACTGGAAGGGCTCAGATCAGCTTCTGTGAGCTTGGCTCGTACCCGAAGCCGCTCGATGACATCGATGAAGCCGCTCATCGAGCCATGGTTGATGTCAAAGTGTGCGCTCTCGCCGATGTTCTCAAAGACGCTATGAATGGCATCCGAGAGCGCCGATACGGGCCGGAACCCGACATCTTCGTTGTGCTGACCCATGACCTCATTGTCGCGCTCTTCTTGAAGGAAAGCTTTGCGCTCACTCCATGGGATGACGATCTGGACCGAGTTGATATAGTCCACCAGCCCGGGATGCGTGTCGATCCATCGGGCCTGCCATTTCCGGCCGCGAATATGCTTGAGGAGTTGAATGCACTCAAGCGGCACGGTCTTGAAGCGGGGCCGTTCGCGAAAGCCGTATTTCTCGCCACAACGGAGCTCTTCATGCACCATGTACGCATCATGGCATGAAGGGAAGGGCCGCGTCACACGCAGCGGACCGCCAATCCGCTGAGGATCACGGCTCGTCGACGGACAAGTCGTTTGGATTGTTACCTGCGGATCAGCCCACACAACTCGTAACGTGCTTCAGTGCCTGTTTGGTGCCGGTCGGTCACTCGATGAGTGCATCGGCCTGAACTCGACAGCCGACTCCGAGACGGTCAGTGTGCGGGGCAAAGGTGCGATCGAAGAAGCCCAGCTTTGCCGTGAAGGTGTCAGGGCTCTCCGCGTTAGTTCGCCGCATTACTTGGTGTCAACCTGATTGAACCGCTTCGCGCTCAGGATTCCATCAAAGCTTGGTCGGTGTTGCAGAAAGACTAATACCCAGAGAACGGCGACCAGGAGGCCAGGTCCGATGGTTGCTGGCGCCATCGTGAGGTGGAATGCAAGGATGTTGAAGATTTCAGCAGCTAAAAGGACGAGCGCCAGCGGCACGAAGTATCCAGAGAGCAGAAGCAATCCGGCTATGAGTTGAACAGCGAAGAAGAAAACCGAGAAATGGGATGCAGAGATCGAGATGAAGAATTGCGAAGCCAACGGGTTCGGCAGCGGAGGCTGATGAATGAAGTTTAGGAAGCCGTTCAGCCCAAATACGGTGAATATAATCCCCAGCAGGTGACGAGCGACAATCTCTACGATTCTCACTGCACTCCTCCTGCCGAAGCCTTCGCCAAGGCTTGAGTGTCGATGTACTCCCGGATTTTTGTCAGTTTGCCATTTCGAACGGTGATGTCGAAGACCCAATCGTCATTGAACGTCTTAGTGGTGGCCTTGATCTTCCCAGTAGCGACTCCAACGACCAAAACCCGGCCTCCCTGCGCCACGAATTCCGGAGGCTTCGGGTATGTCGTATCTATCTCTTCAGCCGCCTTGCGCAGCACAGCCGCCACACCCGCGTGCCCACGATGCGTGCCAGCCAGCGGCCAGTCCTCGCCTGGGATGATCCACTCCATGCCTTCGTCAATCAGCGCCAGCAGTGCTTGCTCGTCGCCGCTTCCTATCGCTGCAAAGAAATTCTTCACAACCTGCACATTCTCTTCTTCGTTGCTCATCGATTCTCTCCTCTCCTTCGTCAAGTGCGTCCGCATGAACGGAACCGTTCGCAATCATCCATCTCGCCCGCAATCGCAAACCGATTACTGCTGCTTCTTGAACACATCCTGAAAGATCAGGTGCCCCCAAGTTGCGCCGCGTGCGTGCACAAGCCATCCGCCCTCGTTCAGCTTGCCCAGCTTCACGGGTGCGAACCCCAGTTCTTTAGCGACCTCCACCACGGGAGCGACAGCATCGTAATCGTCGCTCGACAAAAACACCACCCGGTATCCTCCATCGACCTGCGGATCGGTCGCCAGCCTGGCCGCACCCAGGTGATTGAAGCCCTTCACGAATTTGGCGCCGGCGAACGACTTCGCCGCGAACGCTGACGACGGGAGACCGTCGAGTTCCTCAAGGGGGAGGGGAAATGAATTCATCGCGTCGATGATCGTCTTGCCCTCCCAACTCGGCAGCGCCTTCGCAACCTCTCGATGTTCCCGAAACGGAACGGCCAGAAAGATCGTATCCGCTTTGAGCGCTTCCTCCAGCGACTTGGCAACAACCTTCGGCCCAATCGCACGAGCCTGCGGTTCCAGCTCTGCAGGCGGGCGGCGGCTCGCGACGGTCACATCAATGTCCTTACGCGCAAACGCGTGGGCCAGCGCCTGGCCGATCTTGCCGAATCCAACAATTGCGTAGCTCATTCTGTTTCTCCGATCTTGTGTGAGAACCGAAAGTTTGAAAAGCGTCGTCCCGCGACTGGCCGTGCTGGAAAGCCCGCCGCAGGACTCGCGATTAGACCTGCGCCATTCCGCCAGCGACGGCGAGCTCGACGCCGGTAATGTAAGAACTCTCATCAGAGGCGAAGAATGCAACTGCTGCCGCGATTTCTTCTGGCTTGCCTCTGCGGCCGAGCGGAACTTGTGAAGCGAATCCTGCTATCGCTTGTTCGAGCATTTCAGCGGGGATGCCCGCTTTCTCAAGTGCCTGAGTTTCGATTGGTCCGGGGCTTACCGCATTCACGCGGATTTTGCGGCCTTTCAGCTCCAAGGTCCAGGCACGCAAGAAACTGCGCACAGCCGCCTTAGCCGCGGCATAGACAGCAAAGGTCGGCAATCCCATTACGTTTGCGACCGAAGTGTTCAGAATGATCGAGCCTCCATCTTTGAGGAGGGGAATGGCCTTCTGCACGGTGAAGAATGTTCCCTTCGCATTTAAATCGAAGGTCTTGTCGAAATGAGCTTCGGTAACCGCCCCAAGTGGTGCGACTTCACCCCAGCCGGCATTTGCGAAGAGTGCGTCGATGTGCCTGTGTTTCTCTTTCACGACGGCATAGAGCCGGTCCAAATCTTCCAGGCGCGTTATGTCGCCCGTGACCGTCGTGACGTTCCTCCCGATAAAGGCTGCGGCCTCTTTCAGCTCTTTCTCGCGTCGACCGGTGATTACGACGTGCGCGTCTTCTTCAACGAAGCGCTTGGCTGTGGCTAATCCAATCCCGCTGTTTCCGCCTGTGATGACTGCAACTTTTCCTTCAAGCTTTCCCATACTTGCTCCTTTTCGTAATCGCATAACATCCGATACATGGGAGTAGATTCCTCATGAGGCGGACGGGAACTGCCCAAGAGTCCAAACGTTTTGTCTATTCGTCCAAACAGGGAGGCTAAGAGTGGATCCGATAACAGATGTCTTTCGTACGCTGCACGTAACCGCATTCGGTCAGCACAGGCTCGAAGCTACCGCCCCGTGGGGACTCAAGGGAGGAGGGGCGGAGAACGAAGAGAAGCCGCCGAATACCGGCAAGAATCGGCCATCGGCAGAGTTGGCGCACTTCGCCATGCTCTCGCGTGGCAATTGCTGGCTCAACGTCGATGGCATCAAGGAGGCGATTCCACTCACCGGAGGCGATTTCATCTTGCTTGCCCGTGACACTTCAATCGTCATGCGCGACAGCCCTCGCACATCACCAAAATCGACTTTTCGTGAGGTCGCGGCCAAGGCCAAGAGCAACGTAGCTCATTGCGGAGGCGGCGGCGCAACAACGACCATCGTCTGCGGGTCTCTCAGCTTCGACCGTGCCAGCCTGAAACCCGTCACTCAGTTATTACCAAACTTCATTCTGATCAAGGCCGATCAGGCACGCACGTTCGCTCTTCACAACACCATGCAGTCTCTAGCGTCGGAGATGGCAGACCAGGTGCCAGGGTCTGAAATCGTCGCGACCCGCCTCGCCGAGGTTCTCTTTATACAGGTACTCCGGGCGTATATCGCGACGGAACCGGAGCGCAAACAAGGATGGCTTCGGGCGGTATTCGATCCTCCCATCGGCACTGCCCTGACCGCCTTTCACGATCAAGTGGGCGCGCCATGGACAGTCGAGTCTCTGTCCGAAGCAGCGGGCATGTCTCGATCCGCATTCGCACTGCGTTTCAAAGATCTGCTCGGACAGACACCGTTGGAATACGTAACCGAGTGGCGAATGCAGAAGGCGATGCAGCTACTCGAACAGCGTGACAAGAAGCACGTCGACGTTGCTCGATTAGTCGGTTACGAGTCCGACGCGGCATTCAGTAAGGCCTTCAAGCGAGTGGTTGGAGCCAGTCCAGGGGAGTACCTCAAACGTGGATTGGAAGACCACAGTCAGTCCCAATAGGCACCGTTCTCGTCAGCTGTGATCTCCATGAGCGACAAATCGCCTATTCACTCGGTGAGCGCATTGGCCTGTTATCACTAGTTGAGACTCTACTTCGGTTTGACCGCCATGGGGCGCAATCTAGTGCCAATTAGCGCTCGGAGCAAGAGGGATCTGAAGGCACGGTTGACAGTCAATCGCCTAGGTTACTACCCGACGCATCCCTACATGCCCGGTCTGGTGAAGATCGATTTAACCGAGAGGTTGACGGATGCGCGGGCTCACGATTTGTTCACGACAGGGTCCTTGGGCCGTTCAGAATCGGCTCGCCCGGCGCTGATGCTCCAAGATCAGTGCATTGGTGTAGCGTTCACGGTCAGGCTTTTTGGTGGGTGGCATTGGTTCCCAATTCTGTTCTGTGAGACTGAGATAACACCGACTCAATGAAGCAGATGTTTACAACAGTATGTCGCAGAAAATATTTAATCCAGAGCTGCTAACTGTTCATTTACAATTCGTCAAAACACACATCATCGGGCCCCTGTTTCCCCATCACCACAGAGAAAATGTTGAGTACAGGAGGCAATGTGCCACAAATCAAGTTCGATTGCATCATCACGTGTACAGACCGTGCTTACCTTTGGCTCGATGGCAATCCCGTTCCGCTTGATGAAACCCAACTGGCAAAACCGGGGCAGTTAACCGTGAACGTTGGTGCCACGATGCACGTCAAGGCTCAAATCGAGGGTGTGAGAGGCAGCGCTTGGTCTCTGGACATCACTCCGGTCTGTGCAGACACACAACCGACCAAGCTTTGGCACAGGAGTGGAACACTTCCGATGGGCGGTGTGGTATTGACTGGTGACGCCCCAATTCCTGCGAATCCATGCGGCTCGACGGACGGCCTCGTACTAGCGAAAGAGGTACTGCCCCTCAACCCATCAGCAACGAAAAAGGTAGCCAAAAAGACGGCTGCAAAGAAGGTTGCTGCAAAAGCACCTCGAAAGGACAAGTAACCATGAGAATTCAGCTTCTGGTCCTCTCGTTCTGCACCGTGATGCCGCTAGCCCATAGTCAGCAATCTCTGTTTGAGACGGGCGATGGGAAAACCGCCCTTTATCTTCGTGCTCCTGCAGCCGCATTCAATTTTGGAGATTCGAAAGCCAGTGTCGCGGCAGTGCATGATGTTTCAACCGAAAAGATTGCTTACGGAATAGGTCTGTATGCCACTGCGAACAATGGAGTCACCTCCCTCTACACATCCGGAAAACCGAAGGCACCGGAAGGCGGAATAGATGGGACCGTCGGTCGGGTATGGTCGGCAAAAGGTCCGGATTGTGGCCAGCCCATCTGCAACTTTGCCCCGGAAGATCGTAGAGTTCTCCTTGACGTTGGATATGGCAGATCTTCTTTCACACTCTACCCGACGAACGCGGCCCCAACCGCTTCGACGTCAAAGACCTACTTTGATCGCTATCGGCTGATCGCTGCTACGAACCTGTCTTTTGGAGGGCAATTCTATATTGGCCTCGCGTCAGGGGTTGAAAGACGAAACAATCTTTCAGACCTGAAATCGGTTAGTACGCAAACCACGGTCGTTCCTTCTGCCTCAGGTGGGACCACGACCATCGTTAGCACTCAGACTGGCTACTACGGTGACTACAAGAAATACGTCGCAGTTCCTGTCTATGAGGACGCGATGTACATCACACCCCAGTTTGGGCTCCTTGGGTTGAAAAATCGTTTAGGGATTGATGCCCTGACTCGTTCTGACGCAGGTTCTTCGAATCGCACCGCTTCTGGTGGCATTGGTCTATTCCTGCTAAATAAAGACGACCCGTTCAAAGTTGTGGGCGGCATTACTGCGACTTATGACGGAACCAAGTTCCAAATATCAATCACTACCGGATTAACGGGCTCTTCTAAGTGAGGCGAATCGATACTTCCACCGAAACCGAGACCACTCGGCACGACATCCTTGACTTGAATGGTAGCTTCTCCGAGACTGTTAAGGGCAAGGCGGAGGGAGTCGTCGTCTTCACAAGCTATGGCCGGCGCTTCATTCGTGCGATCAAGGGCTAACTTCAAAACGAAGAAGGCGAGGACTAGGTACCCCTCATCCGCTGCCAGTCCTGCTTGGCCGCAATGCGGATGAACGCTACGTGGAAACCTCCCCACTCTTCCCGCCGCAGCTCGTCTAGGAGGATGGCGCAACGAAGATCCTGCTCGTGGCAGAAGTCGGCGGTGGTCACCTTTAGAGCATCGGTCATTTCAACTCAGGTAGACCGTTCGCCACATCAAGGCAATTTGATTTCACGCACTCGACCAGGTCGTCACCATTGATTTCGCAGAACGGGGCAGGTAATCGCGGTGCGACGTGTCGCGGTACTGGATGTACCCAAAGATCGCGCTGCGTCTCAATCAACGCCCGCGAGAGACCTTGGGTTTTCAAACGCCGGCAGATAAACTGCAAGCTAGTGTTGCATCGACCGGTTGAGCCCGCCACGTTTTCGAGGAACATGCGAACTACTACCGACGAGAAGCCGACTTCTCGTTACTGACCGAGCTTCCGAGTGTCTACGGTTCCCGAACTCTTTGAACTGATCGTCTCAATCCACTTGCACATACGTGCGATGAAACGAGTATCGGTGTAAAAGACGCTGTGAGCTAAGCCAGGAGCCGACGACGACCCTAGATCGTCCTCTTCGACTGGTACTCCTACTGAATATGGAGTAACAGAAATCTTAATATCGTTCAACCAGTTGTCCAATATGCTTTCTCCTCCATATGCGAATCGATGGGCGCGGGTAAGACGAGGAAGGAAAGCCGCAAAGAACTGGTAGAAGCACAAGCTCATCCACGCGACGAGAGTCGTGTACAAAGCTGCTCCGCCGAGCCACTTTATCGAGTGATGGCCCATGAGAATGCCGATTGCAATGCTTGATAAGGCGGTCCGGGTGCCGACCATCTTTGCCTTGACTGAAAAAAGCAGAGCTGGAAAACCGCTCACGGCACTAACCGCCGTAAGCCAACTACGTGGCTCATCTCCGTCTACAGTCGCACAGTAGAAAGGTGGGTGTTTGAAGAAGCCGACTGAAAACCGATTCGAGAGCTCCTGTTGCTTTTTGCTGACCCACGTTGCCAGAAGAGACCTTAGCGCTCGGAAACATCGCACTCCGAACCAAAGAGCCAAACCAAGGCCAAATCCGAGCAATGGAGAGCCGGATTTCAGGTTTCCGATTCTCGTCACCCCCAACTCTGCAAATCCATGCCGCCAAATCGCGATCCATCCGGCGGCGAGAAGTCCACCGAACGGCACTGCAATCAAGTACGACAGGAATGTGATCGTGCTCTCGAAAGGTCGAGCGTTGCAACTGACAAATGGAGTGCCCATCGTGACGACCCCGGAAACGGTCTTCCGAAGGGCTTTGTCTCGCAGTGCATAGACAACCACATTGCCACCGTGGCTATGAGCAACGACGAACTGTTTGCTGGAAGGATAAGCAGCCGCCATCCCCAAAAGGTGATTCTTGATCTCCTCTGCCGCGTCGAACCGCGCCTGGTGGGCGTTCAAGCCAGACCAATCCTTGTAGCAAACTACGACATCTTTCAGCTCTCTGTTGAGGGCCTCCGACATTATTGAGTGCGGGCGAGTCCATTCTGCTCCTCGCGCAAATGTTCCATGCACAAGTGTTACGACGTAGGAAGGATTCGACGCTACTGAATCACTCCGAGCGTTCTGGTCGTCACAGCCCTCAAAAACTCTCACTTCTTTCACCCGCCTGTTGTCATCGTTCACATATTATCGATTCTCGGAACCGTTTGGTTGATAACGATAAACGCCGTTCTCGTCAGCGGCCGGATCACTGACGAGAAGCCGACTTGTCGTTACGAATCCGGCGTCGGTGAGTGCATCGGCGATTTGTCACCGACAGATAAAGATGCTTAGGAGCTCAAGGCATTTACGAGCATCTCCGGTGATAGTGAACAGGTTCTCGTAATATAACGAAAGATCAAAACGCTAGACTGGAGATTCAGTGTCATCACAGGACCTTCCATGGGGTGCGAGATTGAAGACGCCTCGACCAAGCGCAACCTCGCCAGAGCTGACACAAAAGGTCATTTCCAACTACGGGAATCACTGCGCCCTCTGTAATGCAGATGGGGCCACCGTCCCTCTTGAAATCGCCACTCTGCGGTCTTTTTCGGAAGGCGGAAGGCTCTCCGAGGACAACCTGACCCTGCTCTGTCCCAATTGCCACGAGAACTTTGATCGACAGCCTCGAGAGGTTGAATTCATCCAATTTCTTGCGTGGCTGCTGCGCAAGGATCCTCGATTCAGCGAAGAACTCACCGAGGCGAAGATTGGACGCGACGTCCGATTCCGAGCCGATCTTCTAGCCACTAGAACCATAGACGGCACAACGGAGAAACTCTTGATTGAGTGCAAGCGCTCACCTGAGACGGTTGGAAGGCTAGGCGATGCGATTGCTCAAATGTTGAGGTATAGAGAAGCGTATGGCCCCTCAACGCTGATCTTAGCTATTCCAGCGACATTGCAGAGTGCCGAAAGCGTACAGATCGCAGCGGCAGGCATTGAATTATGGGACCTAGACTACCTTGCGTCAACGTTTCGGGATGAAATCCTCTCGGCACCGGTCAGCTACTACAAACTGCTGCTACAAGCACGGATCGGAAGAGGTCTCAATAAATCTGTTGAGCAGCTGCTGCTCGAGAAGTTGAAGGCGGTTGATCCCGGCAGGAACGAGTGGAGCGTCTACCAAAGCTTGATTGGGGAAATTCTCGAACATTTGTTCTGCCCAACGCTCGTAAAACCAATCTCTGAATTGTCAGATGCTTCGCGAGCCAATCGACGGGACTTCATTCTGCCGAACTACTCCGAAACCGGCTTCTGGAGCTATTTGCGAAGTCAGTATGCGGCTGACTATATCGTAGTCGACGCTAAGAACTACACGGGAAAACTCAACAAATCCCAGGTCCTCCAGATCGCGAATTATTTGAAAACACATGGAGCCGGTCGTTTTGGGATGATCTTCTCGCGCAAGGGTGGAGACGGCGGTGGGTGCCTGGTCACACTGCGCGAACAGTGGGCCATCCATCAGAAGATGATCTTGATTTTCTCTGACGATGATGTGGAACGGATGCTTCTTGCCAAATCCGATGGCAGAACCCCAGAAGAAGTCATCGGTTCGCAAATTGAAGCTTTTCGGTTGTCGCTCTGAACGCTCTCACGGAAACCAACCGCGTCCTCGCCGGGAAGTGGGATCGCTGGTAGAGTTCGGCAAGACACCTTGATGAGAACGTGGAATCAAGCTTTAAGGAGCCCAGGAAGCTTCTAGGGCGGTGAGAGTTCGGAGACCACAGCTTCGTTGGGAAGACCGCTGTAGTCTCGATGGTGGCGGTCCAATGTGGCTGGCGCAGATCGGCGCCCACAATCGCACGGAGAATTGAACCACTGACACCGGTCTAACTATCCTGTTTTGAGAACCGCAAACGGTCTTCTGAGAGCGACGTACGTCGGATAAAAGTTTCTAAATAGTGGCAGTGCCGGTTGCATGACAGTTCCATGCAGATTTGACAGGGGTTTTGAGAAATCTTGGTGCCGGTTTCATGTTGCCGAAAGTGCTAAAATCCGATGAATGCGGGGTACCACTCTTTGTCTCGAAATCGCCGCGATCGGAGCGGAAGTCCGACGGGTGCGATTGCGAAAAATGGGCATAACTCTGGTGCCGGTTTTGGTGCCGGTTTGTACTGGAATTTGGTGCGATTTGGTGCGATCCGATGCAGCAAGCCATAGTCACTAAAACCCCTATGGATACTGGCGATTTGCGACTGTTTGCGACTCCATGCGAGGGCTTGCAAAAGGGCAAAAAACGGACTCAAAATCCGTCGGAAGCAATTCCATGGGGGTTCGATTCCCCCTCCCGGCACCATCTAAAATACCAATATCCTCTGTGGAATCATAGACTTGCTGCGCTCATTAGTGCGCTGTGTTTTGCGTGTTTTCGGGTCGGCCCAGCACTAAGGTACGAGTTCAGGTACAGCGCGCATCCGCTGTCGTTTCAATATCTTGGCTCCGCTCGCGGCGGACTTGATTTCTGCTGATTATCCTAATTTACGCCAGATTACGGAATGCGCAGCGGACTTGATGATCGGTTCGCTTGAAAAAGACGTTTTCTGGGACGTATGAGCCTATGAGCCACCGTTTGCAGTTCCGAGAAGCGGAGCACAGGCGCACTGAAACGATGGAAAAGTATAAGGATCTTCCATCGCCCTTCAAGGAGCTCCAGGGCCTCTTCTAACTCCTGAGTCGAACACGGCTGGATCGGAAGCTGTTCCCGTTTCTTCATGGTCACTTATTGGTAAGTATTATACTTTTGTGTGCGTTCTTGCGCTATGGGTACCACCTCGTTAGTCTTTAGAAAAGCAAGAGGGAGGCAGGACAATGCGAAGCGAAGAGGTTTCAAGTGCGGATGTTGCCAACATGATGCAAGGGTTGCTGGACCGGCAGGCCATTCAGGACATCCTCTCCTGCTACTCGTTAGGACAGGACTCTCATCAGGGTGAAGACTCGGCCATTTTGCAGCAGTGGGAAGAGACCTTCTCTGAGACCGGAACCGTGGATTACAGTGCGGCAGGGGGTACGGTCGGCTCCTATCGCGATTTGGCGAAATGGATGCGCGGCGACGAGAACACCAAGGGCAGCATGAGCGGCTTCTCCAACTGGCAGCACATGCTGAGCCTCCCTTTGGTCTCAATTGCAGGTGACACTGCTCACGCACGGACGGATTTTTTCGCTACCCATCGAGGCCGTGCGGACCAGGGATGGAACGTGCACTACAACGCCACCGGCGCCTTTCACGATGATCTGGTAAGGACACCCAAAGGCTGGCGCATTCAATTCAGGCGGCTTGAGGTCTACTTTGGAGATCCCTTGGAGATTGCCAAGACCGCCTGATTGGTGGTGTCCTCATCTCTATTCGCGGTCGGATGGTCGACTACTTGGACAGAACCTCTTTTGCAGGCCAATGTCCGGATACCGCTTTGCCGTCGGGCTGTTCCTGCTCCCAGCAGACAGTCATCAAAGGAGGCTGACGGGCTAAGCGCATTTTTCAGCCCAGGGGCACCTGTGGATCGAAACCTCGTTGAGTCAGAGCGACTACTCAAACGGTTTGGCTCGTTCAGATCAGCGATCAACCCACGCCATGACCTTTTCGTTGTAGCGCGGTCCGGACACGGCTTCAGGGCGTAATGCGGCCTCCAGGCGAGCCACGTTGTCGTCGCTGAGTTTGATATCCACGGCGCCGGCATTCTCCTCAAGGTAGACACGGCGTTTCGTGCCCGGAATCGGCACTATGAAATCGCCTTTGCCCAATAGCCAAGCGAGGGCCACCTGGCTTGGCTTTGCGCCGATGGCGTCGGCGATGTTCCGCACGATCTCAACCGCATTCATGTTGGCGGCGAAATTCTCGCCATGGAAACGGGGATCGTACTGGCGGTGGTCCTTTGCTGTACATTCCTCCGCACGCCTGACGTTACCCGCCAAGAACCCCCGGCCAAGCGGGCAGAAGGGAACAAGGCCGATCCCGAGTTCCCGCACCATGGGAATGATCTCGCTCTCCAGATTGCGCTCCCACAGGGAATATTCGCTCTGTAGCGCACTGACGGGATGGACGGTATGCGCACGACGGATGTTTTCAACGCCCGCTTCGGACAGGCCGAAGAAGCGCACTTTGCCTACACGTACGAGATCGCCGACGGCCCCGGCGACATCCTCCATCGGCACGGCCCGGTCCACCCGATGCTGGTAGAACAGATCGATGTGATCGATGCCTAGCCGGAGTAGCGAGGCGTCGGCGACCTCGCGGATGTGTTCAGGCCGGCTATTGGTTCCGCCGGCCGGCTCCCGCGAAAGGTCCATACCAAATTTCGTCGCGACAATGGCGTTGTCCCGGCGCCCCTTGAGCGCCCGACCGAGGAGTTCCTCGTTGGCATAAAGGCCATAGGCCTCCGCAGTGTCAAAGAAGTCGATACCGAGATCAATTGCGCGGCGGATCGTGGCGATCGACTCCCCCTCATTCGCTTCGCCGTAGTACCCGCTCATTCCCATGCAGCCGAGGCCGATAGCCGAAACTTCCAAGCCGCTATTTCCAAGTTTGCGCTTCTGCATTGTTTTCTCCCTGGGGACTGTTTCCCTCATCTCCAGGTTAGAATTGAGCGCCGTTACAGCGGTATCCCGATCCTTCCGATCTATTGCCTGTTTCTCTTGCACTGTCGATCCGCGCACAGAGCAGGCAGTTATCATGGGAGTAGAGGTGAGCGCAGTGGTCACCATGAAACACCGTAGTGGGGAGGCGTCTCTGTTACCAGATCAAGCCCACGAATTGCGGGCAGAGCTGGCTCGGAAGATTACCTCGTTCATTGGCTCCGAAGAGATCCGGGCAACGGAGGTTTCCGGGCTGACACTGGGCAGACGGACCGCTACCACCGCTCCGTGCTCAATGACTTACGAGCCGAGCGTGATAGTAATCGCCTAGGGGCGAAAGCGAGTAGAACTCGGCCGAAACATTTTCATTTGCGATGAGTCGCGATTTCTGCTGACGTCGCTCGACTTGCCGGTGGTCAGCCGGGTGATCGAGGCGAGTGAAGCGGTGCCCTGTCTGGCGTTGTCGCTCAAACTCGAAATGCGGGTGGTCCGAGAGCTTCTCAGCCGAGAGAAGATTGAGGTGGCTGAGACGGGGTCTAACAGTCCTGGCATTGCGCTCGGTGAGACCACCGTGGAATTCCTCAATGCGTGCTGCCGCCTCGTGGACCTGCTGCGGACGCCGCAGGACATTCCCTTTCTCAGTGGCCTAATTCAACGCGAGATCATCTACCGAATCCTTCGCGGTGCGGAGGGAACGCGCCTTCGAGCGATTGCAACGCTGGGAGATCAGAGCCACCGGACGGCAAAAGCGATCGCCTGGATCAGGGCGAATTATACGAAGCCGCTACGAGTGGAGCATCTCGCAGAAATCGCAGGCATGGGGGTGTCCACGCTGCACCATCATTTCCGCGGGCTGACCGCGATGAGTCCTCTTCAGTATCAGAAGCAACTTCGGTTGCAGGCAGCGCGGGGCCGCATGCTTCTGGATGGTCTGGACGCGGCGAGTGCAGGCTTTGAGGTCGGATACGAAAGCGTCAGCCAATTCAATCGCGAATACAGCCGTTTTTTCGGCCAGCCACCGATGCGGGATATTCGGACCCTTCACTCACCGGGCGCTCCGGCATTGGAGTCGGTCAGTAATCGGTAAGCCCTGTCGGATCGTCTGTTCCGGATGAGTAGTCGGCTTTAACCTGAAGCTGGGAACGGAGAACGGCGTTTCCGGAAAGTGGCGTGAGAATCTCGTGACCCGCGAGTAACGCTCATGTCGCCCGGAGATATCATGCAATCTAAAACCCGAGTCATCAAAAAGTCTGCTTAATTAGCAGGCTTTTTCTTTACCGAGGACGGCATTTTTCGCGAAGCTGCCCAGGACTTAAGCGCCTTGAGCGCCGGACGAAGAGCCGCCCCATCGTTCGTCAACATGTATTCCACCTTGGGTGGCACTTCCGGATATACCTTGCGGTGAACCACGCCATCTTTTTCCAAGTCACGTAGTTGCTGAATCAGCATCTTCTGAGATATCCCGGACACTGCGCGGCGTAATTCCGAGAACCGCAGCACCGGTGCGCTGAAGAGATGGAAGAGAATGAGTATCTTCCATCGGCCTTCCAGCACTTTGAGCGCTTCTTCCAGTTCCACGGTGGAACATGTTTGCGTTATTGTTTGTTTTTGTCTTTTCATGGTTACTTAGAGGTTAGTATTACACTTTTTTGTGCGTTCTTGCATGTAATAAACCGAAGAGGTAGCCTTTCTTTAAGGTAGTAAATCAGCTTCGCGGCAGGAAGAAGCCAGCCTTACTCTAACGAAGGTAAAGAGGTTTATGGATGTGATAGCAGTAGTGACTGGAGCGAGTCGAGGCGCGGGAAAGGGTATAGCCATTGCGTTAGGTGAGACCGGAGCGACCGTATATGTCACGGGCCGCAGCACTGCGGACGGCGACTCTCCTTATGGCGGCACAGTAACCGAAACCGCTGACCTGATCACTCGGGCTGGGGGCAAGGGCGTTGCCATCGCCCTTGATCACACCGACGACGAAGCAGTCGCGGCGCTATTCGCCCGCGTGAAGGCGGAGCATGGTCGCTTCGACATCCTGGTCAACAATGCCGCCAATGCGGTCGAAAGCACAACGATGCCCGGCGGCTTCTGGGAAAAGCCGCTGGAGGCGGTCGATCTCATTACCGTCGGCTTGCGTTCGCATTTCGTGTCCGCTTATTATGCTGCTTCTCTCTTGATCGCTAACGGCCGCGGCCTTATTGTCCATACCGGCCATTATGGTGCTGTTGCCTATTACCACGGCCCCGCCTATGGTGCGCAGAAGGCTGGCGCGGACAAGATGGCTGCCGATTTTGCGAAGGAGTTGCGACCACACAACGTCGCGGCAGTTTCAATCTGGATGGGCGGCCTCGATACCGAACGTGCGCGCGCCTATCTTGCCAGCATGCCCGATGAATTGCGGCCAAAGAGGAAACGGGAATCGCCGCAATTCACTGGAAAGGTGATCGCAGCACTCTATGAGTCCAATCTGAGGATGGAACTATCGGGGCGTGCCCTGATCGGCGCGGAACTGGGTGCGAAGCTCGGCGTGAGCGACATCGACGGCAGCGCACCGAAGTCCTACCGGTATGAATTAGGCGGACCGCCGGAGCTACACGCGACCCTCACATCCTGATGGTCATCTTTATCCCTACAGAGAAAATCCATGTGGCCGTAAATGCATGGTCCGTGCACGACTGCAAGGGGATAGTTAGACCGAGAGAATTGATTCCAATCCCGTTATCACTTAATGGCCGCGACCATGCCCGATCCATCGACCCGTTTGACCGTCCCAGCAGCGGATCGGATAGTCGGTCTTCTTGCTCCGTAGACAAAGCGCCACACTACAGCCGTACTTACCTTCGGCGACACCAAGGAGGAAAGCAATGACAGAACAACGCTTCAGAGTTGGTATCGTTGGATTGGAGCCGGGCAGGGGTTGGGCGGCTCGCGCCCATGTACCAGCGCTGCGTGCGCTGTCCGATAGCTACGAGATCGTAGGCGTCGCCAACACCAGCTTGGCCAGTGCTCAAAGGGCGGCGACCGCGCTCGGACTTCCGCGAGCGTTCAACAATGTTGCTGAACTGGTATCCGCGCCGGAGGTAGACATCGTTACCGTCGCGGCGAAGGTTCCTCATCATCTGGAGGTCGTGAAGGCTGCGATTGAAGCGGGCAAACACGTGTACTGCGAATGGCCCCTTGGTAACGGTCTCGCGGAGGCTGAGGAACTTGCGGAGCTCGCGAAGGCTAAGAGCATTTTGGGAGTGGTAGGAACCCAGGCGCGCGTGAGTCCTGAAATCGAATATCTCAAGCAACTGATCACGGACGGCTTCGTTGGCGAGGTTCTATCGACG
>JAOAPB010000072.1 GCA_025462645.1 Edaphobacter sp.
CTCGGTTGCAATGCTCTTAAGGTCGCAGGTCAGAACCCATATGCGGGCCCACACAATGCAACGCAATTCCTGAATCCTGCGGCCTTTGCGAATCCATCCTCAGCGGCCACTGGAATCGCCGCGCTCGACAGTATGGAAAGTCGCAGATCGTTTCTCAAGGGCACCGTGGCAGCCGCCGTAGCTGCCGCGGCTCCTGTAGCCGCCGAAGTGCAACGCAAAAGAAGCACTGCGAAACCGTCAACGCCGCCCAACATTATCCTCTATCTCGCCGACCAGTTTCGCTGGGATTTCGTCGGAGCCAACGGCCGCAATAGTTCAACCCGCACTCCCAATATCGACGCGCTTGCAGCACGTGGTAAAAACTTTACCCAGACTGTCACGAACCAGCCCGTCTGCGCTCCCGCCCGTTCGGTACTCTTCACCAGCCGCTATGCCACTGAGACCGGCGTCTGGCACAACGGCCTCCCGCTCGATAAATCGCTCCCTACACTCGCCGGGGAACTACGTAAGGCAGGCTACTCGGCGAACCTCATCGGCAAATGGCATCTCGCTCTCGGAAGAGCAGCCGACGGCGGCAGCGCGGGACCGGTGAAGGCCGAAGATCGCGGCGGCTTCCTGGATCTTTGGGAAGGCGCGAATGCCATCGAAAACACCTCGCACCCCTACGAAGGAACCATCTGGGATCGCGATAACAAAGAGATCAGCTACAAGGATGAGTACCGCGTCGACTTCCTCACCGATCGGGCCGAGCGCTTCCTGCGCCAGAAGCAAGACAAGCCATTCTTCCTGTTCATCTCGCAGCTTGAACCGCACCAGCAGAATGACATGCATCAGCCGATTGCGCCAAAGGGTGCGGCCGCGCGCTTTCTCAACGCCACGGTTCCAGACGATCTCCGCGCCCAGCCGGGCTTCTGGCAGTCGCAGTTGCCCGACTACTACGGCTGCATCGAGGCGATCGACGCCTCGGTTGGCCGCGTACGCAAGATCCTCGAAGAAGAGCATCTAGCCGAGAACACCATCTTCGTCTTCATCAGCGATCACGGCTGCCACTTCGGAACGCGTAATCAGGAGTACAAGCGCAGCACGCACAATAGCTCGATCCGCGTCCCGCTCATCATAGACGGGCCCGGCTTCCGCGGCACCCAGCAGATTCCCGAACTCGTCGGCCTGATCGATGTCGCGCCCACCTTGCTCGAAGCCGCTGGCGTCCCTGTGCCATCTACGTGGAAAGGACACAGTGTCCTCCCGCTCCTCAATGACCCTGAGGCAAGACAGCATTGGCCAAACCAGCAACTCATCCAGATTAGCGAATCAATGACTGGACGCGCGATCCGCACGCCAGACTGGACCTACTGCGTCGCCGACATCTCCGGCGCAAAAGAGGCAGCCGCCAAAACCTACACCGAGTATCAGATCTATGATCAACGTGCAGACCCGAACGAACTGGTAAACCTCGCCGGACGGAAGGAATATCGTATAAAGGCGGACGAGTTGCGCGATCAACTGAAGAGCTTGCTCGTTGCAGCGGGAGAACCCGAGCCGGAGATCGTGCCGGCTAAACTGTACCCGTAGTCAGAGACTGTATGAAAAATGAAATTCCGCAAAACGTCAGCGGGGCCTCCCGGGAGGAGCACAGCAGCAATGCGGCCAAGCCGCGATCCTGCTGTGCTCCTCGTCTTCATCGAGATGAGCTCGTATCGCATGCAACGCCTGTCCTTGCTCCATCCGTCGAAACCCGCGATAGAGTTCCGGACTCGAATCGCTCAGTCATCTCGCTCCCCGATGGCAACTTCCTCATGGGCACGAACTATGCCCACGGCTTTCCCGCTGACGGCGAAGGCCCAGTTCGTCCAGTGTCGCTCTCAGCCTTCGACATCGACACCTTCCCGGTCACCAACGAGGATTTCGCTGCCTTCATCGTCGCAACCAACTACCGCACCGAGGCCGAACTCTTCGGCTGGTCGTTTGTCTTCTGGTCTCATATTCCAGAGACTCGCTTCGAGGCCCTCGTCGAAGACACCGCCGCGCACACACCCTGGTGGTGCAAAGTTCCCGGTGCAACTTGGAACCGGCCCGAGGGTCCAGGTTCCGACATTGAGGATCGGCTGAACCATCCGGTCGTCCATGTCTCATGGAACGACGCCGTTGCGTACTCCACGTGGGCATCAAAACAACTTCCCACTGAGGCTCAGTGGGAGTATGCGGCACGCGGTGGACTGGAACAGAAGCTTTATCCGTGGGGCGACGACCTCACCCCCGAGGGCGAGCATCGCTGCAACATATGGCAGGGCCAGTTCCCTGTGGAGGACACCGCCGAAGACAGTTTCGCTGGAAGCTGCCCGGTTGACGCGTTTCCTCCCAATGGCTACGGCATCTACTCGGCTACCGGCAATGTGTGGGAGTGGTGCGCCGACTGGTTCCACACCGATTTTTCCCAGGGGGCGACATCACCCGATCCATCAGGACCGAACACCGGCCAAACCAAGGTGATGAAAGGTGGATCATTCCTCTGTCACGCGTCCTATTGCAACCGCTACCGAGTTGCTGCCCGAACATCCAACACACCAGATAGTTCAGCTTCAAACATCGGCTTCCGATGCGCGCGAAAAAAATCGGAAGCGTAAAATGAGCCATGGAAATGGCAGACTGTGGAAAGTACGGAAGGCCATAAACTGGCTTCCCACCCTTCCCACAGCCTTTTGGGAAATCCCTTCGGGATTTCTACATTGTCACGGCTTCGACGACGAGCCTATCTCTCCTAACACCCGTCCTACGGACAGCAAATCCTCAGCCTTCACCGCCGCAAGGGGCTTGTAATGGATGCGAATCCAAGTCAGGTACAGCGTACTCTATAACCCGTAGCGCATCGAATACGCCTGCACAAAGCGAGGATGCTGATGGTGCAGGAGTCGATAGGCGCATCGCTTGCGGCGGAGCATGTTGGTTACGACAGTCCCTCGCAATTTAGCACGAGTTTCAAGCGCTTATTCGGGGCTCCACCCGCAGACGAAGCGCAGAGGCTAAGAGCCGCTTTGGGTTTCAAAGACCAGGTGTCGGCAGCAAGCCCAGGCCCTATCTTTGCCGCAAATAAACCATAACTTTGCCGGTGAATGTCCTGCGCTGTGACTATCGGTTTCGCTCAGATGCCTGTTAAGCACGTCGGCTATCAAGCTTTCCGGTAGGCGCCAGCGAGCCGCAGTTGCGGCAAGGAAATCGTTTAGCGCGCTTCTATAGACAGACTGCCCGTGCACCCGCGTGGGATGAAAAAGTGAACGGGAAATCTGCGACAAAGTTATGGGGTTTCCAAAGGATTACGGGCGCATACCGCGAATGCCTTCACATCTATTTGATTGGGTAAATTACCCAGGCCATAGTAGCGGTGACAGAGACCACGCTCACTGACAGAAACAATCCTGATTCCGGAGGTGGCGTCGCCTAGCGGTCTTCCTATTGGACCAGTCGTAACCATCTCAAAGGCATCATCTTTTCCCATGGAATTCTGATGGAAATGTCCGGCAAAGGCATATCGTACACCGCTATCCTTGAGGATCTTCAAATATCGGATACGAGCTTCGTGAGGGATATTGAAATACTGATCCTGCTCGTCGGCATTATGCAGGAACCAAGGAATATGTTGGAAGACCACGATCCATTGAACGTGTTCGGCAACCGCCTTCTTCAACTCTCCTTCAAGCCACTCACGTTGTCTGGCCTCCTCGTCCATCACTTTCTCTGGATGTTGAATGATGCTCGAGTTGAGCACGATCCCCTCTATCGCACCATTGCGGAAGCTGTAGTAATCCCTACCGAAGACCTGCCGGTACGCCGCCAGGCTTTCCGGCGTAGGAACGTTACCAACGTCGTGATTGCCGGCAATGCTGTAGAGAGGAATGCCCTGATCAAGCTTATGCGTAATATGCAGATACTCTTCGATCTGTGCCTTATCCCCCGGCTTGTTCACCAGATCTCCACTCATGACAACGAAAGCTGGGTGAAGGCGGTTCGCAGTCGAGATTGCGAACTCAAGGTTAGCGCTTTCCTGGGCAAAGCTTGCATTTGCGGTATACATACCAAACTGAGGGTCTGACATCTGAAGAAAGAACAGATCCTGCCCGCTGGCGACTCCTGGTACAACCAGCCCTATACCGATAACAAAGAGACTCAACAAATTTTTCATCATGACGATTAAGACCCTTCGTAGTATTCGACTCTGGATCTAATAACTAATCCGCATACCTAGCTGCAAGACGCGAGGATTGCTTCCTCCGAGAATACGTCCGAAGTTCGGATTTCCAACCGTGCTATTCGGGTCATCAAGAAGAGGTGTATTCGTCAGGTTGAATGCCTCGGCGCGGAACTGGATCTTGAGATTTTCACCGACGTACTGTGATCGATCCAACCCCAGGTCATAGTCGAAATTTACGCGTGTGCGGATGTCCGGCTCATTGCGGCTATCCGTGCCCAGTGTAAAAGGCGCAGGAATCTGGAAAGCCGAGGTATCGAACCAGGCATCACGTGTCTTCGGAGACTTTGTCTGCCTGCCGCTGTGCAACTTGTCGGCATGGGAGGTGAAGCCGGAAACATTCGATACATTAGGCGAAGTGATGCTAATGGGAAAGCCGCTCTGAACTCGGAGGACACCGTTCATCTGCCATCCACCCAACACCCACGATGCCGGCCCGCGCTGCAGAAAGCGCCGCTTGGGCCCGAACGGGAGATCGATAACGTGTGCAAGCGAAAAGGCATGGGGCGAGTCGAAGTCTCCAAGTGCCCTCGATGCACTCAGATTGGTTGGATCGGAGATATAGGAACGCCCACCAAATCGCTCTTGAACATTGTCGATCAGCTTGCTCCAGGTGTAGGAAGCCAACAGAGAGTAGCCGTTCGAAAACCGTTTATCCAGCTTAGCCGTCAGAGCGTGATAGATCGAGTCTCCAGCAGGATCGCGTTTTTGGCTTACTCCGACATATTGAGGATAGGGACGAAGCAATTGAACGCGTTGTACTGTTCTGGAACTGAGTGTCCCCGTGGTGATCTGTCCGTAGAAAGGATTCGCAACCTGCTGCAACAAGGAGTTTCCCTGACTTAGAACCGAGCTACTGGGAAGATCTCTCTGTCGGTCGTTCCAAAGGTGCTCGCCGCGGCTGCCTGTGTAGCCTAGTTCTGCAACAAAGTCCTTCCCGGCCTGCTGCACGCTTGCAGTCCACTGATCGTTACGCGGCACAAGATAGGTCACATTGAAGAAGCTGCTGACACTCGTTCCAACGAGGCTCGATGGAGGCTGGCTCAAACCCGTGATAAAGGGATTCGATAGCGCGGCTCCAATAGGTGGCTTATATGGATTTACGTCCGGCTGTCCCATAAAAAGAGACGTAGTGGATTGGTAGCCGCTGCCGAACTCACTCGGAACCGCACCGACTCCGCCATTGCCTGGACTGAAGAAGGTACCATATCCAGCACGAAAGACCGTTCCAGGGTACACGGACCACGCAAAACCGATGCGCGGACTAAAGTTCAGGTACTGTGAAACCGTTTGTCCTCGGCGACTGTCGCTTACAGGTGTAAGCAAGCCCTTCCTTCCTGTGACGGGATCGACTGCATCCTGGTCAAAGTACGATAACTGATTATGCCGCTCAGTCCAGGGATTGCTGTGTTCGTAACGAAGGCCAACCTCGGCGGTGAGTGTTGGCGTCAACCGAATCGTATCTTGGGCAAACCCGGCTGTATAGAACTGCTGCATAGCGAGCGACGGATCGATCGTAACGGAGCCGCTGGCAGGAACTCCAAGTAGAAGACTCGCCACCCCCCAGCCAGCGTTGGCACTTGCCTGTGCGGGATTCGGGCCCTGGGTATATGCGCGGGTAAAAGAGAAATCTCCAGCAGGCGTAAAGGGAGCTGTCGTGTTGTTATGAAAGACCTCCAGATCCGCTCCCACTTTGAAGATATTGCGGCCCTTCACCCAGGTCACGCTACCGAATACTTGGCGGTTTTCCTGGTGGCTGTGTCTATCCGCAGTCGTATCGGGCCCGATGGAAGCAGCATCTGCTGTCGTGACACGCGGAAAGAGCGAGGTCTTGACCGCTCCGCTAAAGGATGGCGAGAAACCCAACGATCCAAGATCGAATCCCAGACTTTTTGGAGTGCTATCGCTATTGCCGCGCGTAAAACTTACACGTACATCCATCAGCACTGATGGCGTAAATACGATATCGTCCGCAATCATCCCCGTGTAACTGGTTGTGATGACCGGCTCATATGCGGTAGAAGTCTGCCTTGGATAGGCGATATTGCCTGCAACCGTAGACTGATCGTTGCCGCTTTGCCTGCCGTATCGGATAAAGATATGTTGCTTCTCCCCAATATTCTGATCTCCGCGAATGAAAACTCTATTCATGTTATTGATGTCGGTCCCCGTCGCTTGATGATTGAGCAGGCCATTTCTTCCTGGCAGGTTTGGAAGGGGGAAGAACTTCAAGATGTTGAGTGCCGTTGGGTCGATGCGCGCTGTCGGGATGCGATTGTTCGGGAATGCTTTACGAGCATATGCTCCTGCATTCGCCGGGTCCGGGGCGCTGGTCGCAGGATCGTAGATCGAAATGAGATGCCCAGGAGTGGTATATGTCTGCGAAAAATCACCTTGCCGCTGCAGATCTGTTGGAACCGTATCGATGATGGTCTGTGGAGTGTGCTGACGGATTCCTTCGTAGTTGAAGAAGAAAAAAGTATGATTACGACCATCGTAAAGATGAGGAAGAATTACCGGCCCGCCGACGGCGACACCGAACTCATTGCGTTTGAAAGCTGCCCTTGGAAGACCGTTGAAATTGTTGGTGTAGGAATTGGCATTGAAAGCATCATTGCGGATGAACTCATAAATGGCGCCGTGAAACTGATTTGTTCCGGACCGGCTGATTCCATTGAGAACGCCTCCGCCTGCCCGGCCATACTCTGACGAGTAGGAACTCAACTGGACCTTGACCTCCTCGACCGCTTCCAATGGCACAGTGTACGAGATATCGTTTGTCGTAGAGTTGAGCACATCGGCCCCATCGAGCAGGACTCCGTTGGTATTCGACCGCCCTCCGTTGATAGACGCCCCCGAACCAGCATTTCCATGGATCACAACCCCAGGAGAAAGTTCTACCAGCGTATAGGGATTGCGTCCGAGCAATGGCAGTTCGCGGAAGCTTTGGGATTCGATCGTCGTCCCCAAACTTGCTGACGCCGTATCGAGTTGCACAACGTTGTCGCTTACAGTCACCGTATCCTGGGCCTTTCCGACGGGAAGCACAAAATCGGCTTCGACCGCCTGGGCGACTTGCAGGACAATATTGGTCCTGCTGACGGTTTCAAATCCCTCGGCGCGAACGGTGAGTATATACCGGCCTGGCTGGAGTTCCGAGGCAGAATAGTACCCGCTGCCATTCGAAGTCGCAGTACGAAGGACACCCGTGTCTGTACCAAGAACTTTCACCGTAGCATTTTGAATTACAGCCCCGGATGGATCCTTCAACAAGCCGGAGATACTCGCATTTTGAGCACAAAGAGGAAGAGAGAAGAGAAACAATAAGATCGGTAACACTATACGGCGCACAGGAGATTGTCCTTTCAATGCTAAGAGAATGCCTTTAATGAAACGAGACAGATTGATGGAGAGACGCGACGGCGCTCTTCGAGTCGATTAGTCGCCGCCTGAGGTCTTGGGCTGCTTCTTCTGCGGTTGGAATGGTTCCAGTGCCATTGGTCCCGCTCAGACCTGCAAGGATGGTCTCGTGCAGACTACGGACGGAGAGCAGGGTAATATTGGCAGACTGCTGCCAGGATTCGCCGGTATCAAGCTGAGGAATTGCTGTGTGGGAGTTTCCCAGGATGCGGGAGATTCCTGAATCAATTTGGTCGAGCCGCCGACTAAGCTCTTCATAATGGGACTGAACGAGAAGATTGAGCATTTGCTTTGAACTGGGACTTAAAAGACGTATCTGCCGTTCGTTATAGCGTTCCGCAAGATGCTGAAGTGCCCAGGCGTTCTCTGTCGCAGATTCTGTCGAGGTCAATATCGAATTGACGAATTCGATTCGCTCATCGAAGTTAGGAATGGCGCCGGAAAGCTTCCCCCCAAGAGGAATGGTTGGCACATTCTGTGCCGGAGCGCCTCTGGTTAGTCCATGTGTCAATCGAGGAGCAGGTGCGGCGCCAAGAGGACGAAGATCGATGCGAACCCATGGGACTGTAGCAAGTACCTGCTTGATCTGTTCTTCGCGTGCTCTCGACTCTGTGCGGCCGACGATCAGTATGGCTCTCGAACTTGGCTGTACCCGTAGCTCCTCTCCCATATCCGCACCGATCTGATGCATTGCGACTCGCGCCATCAACTCACTCTGCGCAAGTTCGGCGGGTGTGGGTTTGGGCTGAGCTGCCGGCTCGTTCAAAGGATTCGCGGGAGCGCCTTCCGGGATGCGCGAGATAGAATACTCAGAAGCAAATTCAGTCCGCGCGACCTCGGAAATCGTAATCAAGTCTCCCTGCCTTGTTTCCAACCTCTCCTCAACAGGCCAATAATCATGCTCCCGGACAACAAAATGTGCCCGCACGATTTCTCCCGCTCCCCGGTTTTCGGTTGTGAGGTCGAGATTGTCTCCAACATGATCGATCGAGTCTGTCTTGCGGGACAGAGCGTTGCGCCAGCGCGCGAATTGCCGCGCATCGAGCGGCTCACTCAGATCAAAGGCCAATCGCCGAGAGAGTGTGTCGAGCTCGGGGTTCGCAACCGCGATACCTTCCGACTTAACTTGTCTGGTGGCGTGTCGAATCCATTTACGGTCACCCACGCGGTACTCGATCGCCTGATAGTGTGGCCCACTCTGGCTCTGTGTCTTAATCGCCCTGTTGACCAGGACTGAGGCCGAGAGAGTGGGAGCGAATGTAGTGCTTAAGAGGACGAACAGGATCGTCATCGTAGCCGTTGCGCTGATCCATACAGGTCGAGGAAACAGTTGCCATAGCGGCAGATGCCGAATCCAACCGTGCTCCGCAGTGAGTGGAGCGTCAATAGCCTTGGCTTGAAGAAGTCTCTCAAGTTCAGCTTTGGGTCTTCCGATTGGCGGCAGGACTGCGTCGAGCTCCCGTCTTCTGAGTTGGACATATTGCGTAATCGTCCCTTCAATCTCGGCCATTCGTGCTCTGCAATCCCAACAGGTCTCCAGATGTCGGCGGATGGCGTCATGTTCGTGAGCATCCAGCTCGCCGTCAGCAGCCATGAGCAGCTCTCGTTCTGTCGAGTGGAACATCTTTCGCTCACTCATAGCAGGCCTCGCGCAACGCTATAACAGCTCGACGAAGAACATCGCTGACAGTTGTGACACTGAGATCCAGCACATCTGCTATCTCTCTATAACGGAGACCTTCCACTCGCAAGCTCAAGCATTGCCGTTCGCGCATAGGAAGTGACTCCAGAGCGCGCGAGAGGCGTTGCTCTCTTTCATCTAAAAGTAACTGTTCTGCGGGAGTAGGTCTTAAATCCGCGATCTCAAGATGGTCAGGCTCTCCATCCTGGAGGGGTTCAGGAGTCTCCCTAACCCGCATACGACGCATCTCCTTGAGCGCTAATCGGTGAACCACCCGGAAGAGCCAGGGACGAGGCATCTGCACGATCCTTCCCTGCTTGAGTTCCTCAAAGAGCTTAAGGAATGCTTCTTGAACAAGCTCCTCTGCTATCTCACTTGACAGACGGAAGTCCCACAGATATCGAAGAAGCGAAGACCGTAACTGGTCAAAGAGCGCTGTTATCTCCGATTGCAGAGGCAACGACGGATCGTTTCCAGCACATACCTGTCCTGCCTGTTCCGCAACGTTGTCGCGGGACTCCGCGAGAACTCCGCAGTAGATCATCTGCCAGCTGAGATGGGTTGACATAAAGGTGCTAGCTCTATGGTCCCTAACCGTACCGTTTTTTCGGGCTGGAGCCTAACAATTCACCGATCTTTCACAAATTATCCGCGCTTCCCATCCGCAGGCAGCAAGAAGGAAAAGTGCAGGAAGGGGGAACCGACGTCCTGCCGCGCAGCCGGTGAGCGGGGGAGCCAGGAGGGATTATTCTTCGGCAGCGTGAGAGATCTATTCGTGGAGGTTCCCGTGGCTTGTGCTGATCCCCGCCGCCACCTACAAAGTGCATATCGCCGCATGCAATTTGCCAAACGGGTCTTCCACCGAGAAGCAGCTTACAGGAATGTGATCTAGACAGACCTGTGCTGAACAAAGGCAGAGGTCAAGGCATCTTCAAGAACCAAAGAGTGAGGGTGCTGGCGAGGGTGCTGAAATTGGGAAGCTGTGTCTTTCCCAGTGTTTTTTGAATGCCCAAGGGTGCTGTCGTTAGCCATCAACGCCCATGAAATCATTTAGATACATCAGTTAGGGTCACTGTCACGGCAGAGGTCGCGGGTTCGAGCCCCGTCGTCCCCGCCATTCATTCCAAAGAGCTTAGTTGGAATGGTCGGAAACCAGGCAGGATGCAAAAGGGATATAAGTTTGTGTCCTTTTTGTGCCCCATCTCCATTGTGTTCCGCCCGCTGTCCCTCTGTGATCAGGCCGGAACTACGTGACGAGCAGCTACGGCGTCGGGATACTGTTCGATTGCGCCAATCACCCTTTTGCGGTAGACGCGTGTGCCGTGAGATCCTCTCCCCACCCAACGGCATGAGCTAAGTTTTAGGAGCTTCGTATCCTCGCCCGTTGTAGTTATAAAACTTCTCGGCGCTCCTCTCGTCCAAGACACTTGGCCCGGCATCGTATAACGGAAGCGACTTATCAATCACCACTTCGCTTCGAAATGTCAGCTTTATCACCGGGAGAGTCCCTTCCAGTGATCCAGCTGGAACCTGCAGAGAAGCGGAGTTCTCATCCGTGTTTATCTTTAGTGCCCTTCCAGAAGCGAGTACAGGCCGAAGTGTATGAACATTCCGAACTTTCGGTCTGCCACTGTGCCACGGTGGTTGCAGAAGGGCGCGGCTGCGATCGTGGTACGGGCTTGTCTTGAACTTGCTGTTAAGCGATGGATACCGGGCTGCAGGCGAAGACAAGAAGCCACGCCATGAAGGTCTTCATGGAAGAATCATATCTGTGCTCGACGGAGTTCAGGAATGATCGGCCCTGCGAAGTCGGCATGAGGTGTGCGCGAGATTTGTACCTTAGACTGCGGTGTCTCCGGGTCGGTCACAATCTCTTCTACGGTCTCTTTCGCACTGGTTGCGGGAGTGGCTTCTCTCTTGGGATTTGGGCAGGTTGAGGCTGGCGATCTGAAGGCCGTAGAGGAGCAGGCCGGCACGGCGCGGGTCGATGTCGTTGGAGGCGATGCGCTGCAGGACTTCGCCGATGGCGAGCTGGATGGCGGAGCGGTCGTTGGAATCGGGCAGGGGCAGGTCGAAGGCGGAGTGGCGGCCTCGGCGTTGGCGTGGGTTGGCGGCTGGCCTTCGGGTGGTGTGGTGGTAGTAGCAGAATTCTTCCCGGCGCAGACAGACGCTGCCGCAGCGGTGGCCGTCGGTGAAGATGTGGCGGCATTGATAGCGTTTGGGTGTCTCGTTGCTGGTCTCGATGATGGCCTGGTCCATGGTATGGCGACCTCGCGCCACGCGCCGAAATCGCCAAAGCCGAAAGACGTATCAGCGTCATCGGCGCGCTCCTGGAGAAGTTCGCTAACCAGGAAAAGTTTGCCAACCAGGAGAAGCTCGACAACCAGGAGAAGTTTGCCAGTGAAGCGCAACCCCAACCCGACACCCTCACGCCAATCTCAGAACCGAAGACCGAAACCACAATCCTCCCCACCATCAACGCCGAAGCAATCACCAACTCCGTGGACAGGCACAAATCCGGGTGCCCCATCTCGATTTGCGCCACGCTGCTAATCATCTTTACTGCAGGTTCCTGCAAATGTGAGCAAACAACGTCGCCGCCGAAACTTGCTGCGACATTGCTATTGCGCTCACAGGGTGAGGAGCGTGAAGGCTGGTGGGTCAGCACGATCGATAACGATACGTCGGCTTCTCCGCATCTTACGCATGAAACCGCTGTGCTCTTGCACAGCGGTTTCAGCTTGGGTGGGTTGTTGTTAGCCGTTCTGGCTGTCTGGGTGGATGGTGCGATAACTTGCGTTGCCCTTGGACCAGACAAGCAGGAGCAGGTCTTTGTCAGAGGAGTTCTGGTGAACCTGGTCGACGAACTGGCTCGCGGTTGATGTGGCGTGACGGTCGATTTCGAGGATGACATCGCCGGGTTGCAGGCCTGCATCTTCGGCAGGGCTCGCTGGGCGGACGCTCTGGATGACGACACCGTGGAGTTGGTCAGGCGCGTTGAGCTGCTGCCTTGCTTCAGCGGTGAGATCGCTTACGGCGAGGCCGAGCTTTCCGCTCTGCGGGGCGTCCTGATCGTCCTTCGACGCTACGTCGGTGTTCTGCTTCTGGAACTGGCCGACGGTGAGATCGACGCTCATGGGCTTGCCTTCGCGGAGGATGCCGAGTGAGATCTTCGTGCCGGGAGCGATCTGGCTGACAGCAACCTGGAGGGCGCTTCCGTTGGTGATCTTCTGTCCGTTGATGTGGGAGATGACGTCACCGGTGTGCAGGCCACCTTTGCTCGCGGGCGAGTCCGGGGTTATCTGCGAGACGATGGCTCCGGATGCGTCCTGAAGGTTGAAGAAGCGGGCGTTGGCGGGGGTTACATCGTTGAGGCTGATGCCGAGGTATCCGTGATCGACTTTGCCGTGCTTCATCAGCTGCTCAGCCGTCGTGCGCACGATCTGCGAGGGGATAGCGAAGCCTGCGCCAGCGAAGGAGCCGCTGTCGGAGATGATGAAGGTATTGATACCGACGAGCTCGCCGTGCGCGTTGACGAGCGCTCCGCCGGAGTTGCCGGGATTGATCGCCGCATCGGTCTGGATGAAGCCTCCGGGCTTACGGGCGTCGTCGGAGTAGGGGTTGGGGCGATCGACTGCACTGACGATGCCACGGGTGACGGAGAACTGGAAGTAGCCGAAGGGGCTTCCGAAGGCGAGGACGGTCTGGCCGGGCTGAAGTTTGCCGGAGTCGCCCCAGGCGATGCTGGGGAGATCGTTGGCGCTGACCTTTACGACAGCGAGGTCGGTAAGCTTGTCGACGCCAATGAGCTTAGCGGTGAGGATGCGGCGATCGTGGAGGGTGACCTTGATCTGAGTGGCTCCGTCGACGACGTGGCCGTTGGTGACGATGTAACCGTCGGGGGAGATGATGACTCCGCTGCCAATGCCGTGCTCGATCTGCGGCTTCTGCGGCTGACCGCCGTGACCAAAGAACTGTGCGAAGCCGGGGGGAAGGCCCTGGACCTGGTCTTCTGAGATGGCGTGCTCCTGACCTTTGGCGGTGACAGAGATGTTGACGACGGCGGGTGTGACGCGTGAGGCGACTGCCTCCATGGCCTGATCGAGCGAGGTGAGGGCTGAGACGCTGTGATCGTCGAGGGGTGTTGCGGTGAAGGCAGCGGCGTGGACGCCTCCGTTACCGACGAAGATGGCGGCACCGAGGGCGAAGGATGCGGCAATGGCTGCTGGGATGGCCAGCGTTTTGCCTTTAGCTACTAATTGATTAGTTGATGCGGACATGAACATGCCCTCCTGTGGGCGTTTTGATGGTTAGAGTTGAATGACGAGCCAGCCATCCCCGATGGGGACGGTAGCGAACGAAGATCCTGTGGACTCTGAAACTGTGAGTGTGAGGCGAGGTTGCGGGGAGACCTCTTCCCAGCCGGTGAGCACGATCAAGTTTTGGGGCCTGCGCTTAGGTTGTTTGCGCACGGTTTTTATCTGTGAAACCTGACGGCGGGGCTTGGTGGTCACGGCACTCTGCTGACGCTCGGGCATCACGGCTTTGACGAGGGTCGGCGAGAATCCCTGGGGGTGGAGGACGGGCTCGGAGATCAGCGCGGCGGGAGCGGCGCTGGACTGGACGCTGGTGTGAATGGACGGTGTGAAGCTGACGAGCTGGGGACTATGGGCGAGGGTGAGGGCTCCTCCCAGCAGGCCGGCGATTAAGGTTCCGGTCACAAGGGTTGCCGGGGTGCGGCCCATGGTGTGCTCAGGGCGGCGAAGGATGCGATGGACTCGATGGGCCAGCTCGGATCGCTCCTCCCAGGCTCCGAGGGCGAGAGTGGCGCTTCGTCGTAGGAGTGAGTGCTCGGCGAGATTAGTCAGGCAGGTAGCGTAGGCCTTGCGCGCCGTGGTGAGGTGCAGGACGCGGTCGTCGCAGGCGAGTTCGCGCTCGATGCAGAGGCGGCGCTCGATCCAGTTGAGGACGGGGTTGAGGGGGAAGAGGATGAGGCTGACCTTCTGGAGGAGATTGGTCCAGTCGTCCCGGCGACGGAGATGCTCCATCTCGTGGAGAAGGATCTGTTCGAGCTCCTGCGGAGAGAGCTTTTCGAGCAGAGCTGGCGGAAGGAGAATGCGGGGGTGGAAGAAGCACACGACGCTGGGACGGTCCACATCGGGTGAGATGCAGAGCTGCGCGGATCTGCGGCCGCTCCTGAGGAGGGCGCTCAAGGCGGGCTCTGTAGCGATGGGGGTTGCTCCGGCGACGATGCGGCGCAGGTCGATGGCGCTGCGGATGAGCTGGGCTGCGCGTATAAGCGAGAGGACTCCCCAGATCAAGGCGATCACTAGGCTCCAGCGTGCATCGAGATGGAATGCGTTCGAATGGATGGGCGCGGACGTGTTGGAGCCACTCCTGATGAGAGGCAGAACGTGCAGGGGCAGGACTGTGAAGAGGACCGCGGTCCAGATGATGAAGCGGGCTGCGGGTCTGATGCCGGGGAGCAGGCGCAGGCAGAGGCTGACGGCTATCGCGAGGACGATTCCCTCTACGATGGCGCTGACGAGAGAGCCGGCGGCAGCGGCGGAGACCAGCATTATCGTGTTGGTCACGTGCTCCATCTGCTAGCGCTCCTCCGTCTGATCCGTCTGGTCGTCGGGTGTGCTCGCGATTGCTTCTTTGAGGCGCTTCAACTCTTCGGGACTGATCTGGTCGTCGCCAAGCAGGGAGAGGAGAAGGCGCTCGCGAGAGTTGCCGAAGAAGCGCTGCAGGAGATGGCGAACCTCGGTGTGTCCGGCGTCCTGCTCGGCGACGCAAGGGCTGTACAGGAAGGCGCGACCCTCCTGACGATGACGGACGTAGCCTTTCTTTTCGAGGATGCGGATGGTCGTCAGAACCGATGTGTAGGCGAGTGGGGTTGTGTCGGAGACTCCTGATACAAGGTCCGATACAGCGGATTCGCCCCGCTCCCACAGGACCTTCATGAGCCTGAGTTCGGCTTCAGTGAGCGTATTGGATCTCTTGGGCGGCATAGTTGCTATCAATGGGACGCGCAACTAATAAATTAGTTAGCTGAAGGGGGACAGTGCTGCGGCTTGGTCGGTTTGGCTGATTTATTCACCCGAACCTAAAGCATTGAAAAAAGAGATTAGATTTCGACTCGGTTTCGATATACCAACGAACGATCGTTCGATCAGCCGACGTTACGAAGCAAGCGCAGGCAGTTCGACCGGCATGCGGAGATGCATAGATTCGAGATAACCGGCGTAGAAGACATTCATGTGATCAGGGATGTTTGGCGCTGGACGTCTCCCTCTCGTGTCCTGCTTCTCCGCAAAGACAGGAAAAAACGCGCTCACGGCGGGTAACGCAAGACCATGCCACTTATCCACCCACGCCTGAATAACATCTCTATTTTCACCGGTGTCTTCCATCGCCACTTGCACCAGGGCCACGCTCCACCGCTGCTGCCATAGGCAATCTTCGCGCAAAGAATACAGTATCTGCCCGAGCAAATAGTCGCCTTCGCGGAGCGCGACTTCGCCCAGACATTTCATGAACAGTTGATCAAACAGTGGTTTGAGAACCAGGTTCAGTCCCACGAATGCCTCGCCCCAGTCGTAGACCACCAGCAACTTTTCGACGGCTTCGCGCAATGGCTGCCACAGCGGATCGCGTTCCCACCGCGCCTGGCTGTCCTCGGCGAAGCCGGGGTAGGCAAACTGAAGTTGTCTTATTCTGTATGCCAGGCGCTCAACTCTCCGGATTTCATCTGCCATCTGCAAAGTCGCCGTGATCGCAATGCGTCCTCCCGGAGCCATCTGCGCTACGTAAGCGGCAACCATCTGCAGCGCATGCACCGGATACCGAAGTGGAGCGAATACTCGCGAAAGGAAGTACATCAACGTTCCGGAGAGCCGCTCGTCGTATCCAGTCGTCTCGATCTCCTGCAGGATGTTGTCGACAAAGATCTCTTTTTTCAGTTGGATACCAGTATATTTTGTATAGGTTGTCTCCCGCGGATCGCGGAATTTTTCCCACGAACTGCACCTCAGCGGAGACGCCACCTGATAATGGGCATACCAGTCTTTGAGTGGGACATCGAGCTCAAACCGTCTACCGGTGAAGCCTTCTCCCGTGTAAATGAGCAGTTTAGACGTCACGATTTCGTATTCGCTGGGAACCCGTCCTTGTTGCTGTAGGTGCCAATAGGTCTTCTGCGGGGACATTGTTCCTCCTCATGGGAGAAGCTGAAATTTATGGATGATCGGGCTGCTCCTTGAACTGCCACGTCGCATCGCTGTCCGTAAGCTGAATCGCCCCTTTGAAAGCCGACATGACCATCTCCAGTTCACCTGGAAAACGAAAGGGCCTCCCCAGATGCTTTTCGATCCCGCTCTTGGTGATGACACACTTGTGCGAAACGAGAACGCGCAGGTAAGCGCCACGGTCCACCACCAGTACATCCTGGTTCAGGTCTTTGATCGCCGCGACAATGGCATCGGTGATGGCTCCCGCCTGCAGCACAGGGCCGACACGCTCATGGGAACTGTTGGACTCTTCGCTCATGCCATCTTCTCGCAAGATAAAAATGTTCATCGCTCTATCGATGACTGTTCTATATCGACCAATACATCGCTGCCCTCAACTAACACGGGGAATCTTGTCAGACAGGTCTGCGCCGGATTGATACCTTTGCCGCTTCTGACGTCAAAGACCCAGCCGTGCGTCGCGCATGTGAGGACCGCGCCCTCAAGCGAGCCCTTGCTCAGCGGTGTTCGCATATGGGGGCAAACATCTGCATAAGCGTGAATATTGCCGTCGATGTTGATAAGCAAGACACGCTTGTCTCCAACGGAGCAGGCTATCATCTCTCCGATCCAGAGCGCGTCCAACGTCATCACTGGTTGAAAGGTCATCAGCGGGAACTCCAAACCACGTCAAATCGATCGAGAGGCTTCATACGGGTAGCAGCAACGGTTATCGCAGGATCGAGCTTGTCTCCGCGATAGAGGAGTTGCGCATTAGCAGATGGAGCCACGCGGATACTAGCCGCTTCCTGCAGCTTACGCGAGAGCGAGCCGACTGTCTCATGCTCGTCGGCAACGATAAGCAATCCGATGGTGTCGCCTTCCAGGAATCCGTATAGAGGAAGCGGCATAGGGGTCAAGATTCCTCACGAAACAGAACGTTCGATTTATCCAACTACCTTTCGACAGACGAAAATTTCTGCCACCGCTCTACACGATGGGAACACTCTTTTCTTTAAGCCAACTGTACCTGCCGGCAAAGGCATCTTTGCCCCACGTCTCCGGGGTTAGATGAAAATAGTCAGTCACAAGTTCAGACATGCTCGCTGGAGCCTCGCCAGATAACACCCTTTTGACTAACTCCTGATGATTGGCGTACCGGTCGGGCTCCCGCAGAAAGATCCAACGGCAAGGTTCCGAACAGAAGATATAGTTGCTTCCGTTGTAGTCAAGTACATTGGCCGCGTTCCTGGACGGGGTACCCGCGGAAAGAGGTAGCTGGCATAAATCGCAAAATGTAGGCATCGCCGTGGCATGCACCGCTGCCTCGTTGTGCTCTCCTGGTCCAACGACTCTCCACTGCTCGGCGAGCCGCTCCCACACCGCATCCAGTTCATTCCAATACTTCGGATATTTCTCACGCAGCCATTTTCTTTCAGCAGGACCTGGCAGCACGCAGTTAAACCACAGCGTGGAGCGATAGGTGTAGGCGCTGGCATAAACCATGTGATGGTAGACGTCCAGTTCGTCGATAAAGGTATCCCAATACCACGGCTTCTTCAGGCCAAACTCTTCCAATGTTATGAGGAACTGATCAATAATCCATTCCTCGGTGAACTCCTTGAATGAGGATGGCCGCTGCTCCAGATCCGTTAAGTAATCCATACTGGTGCCGGTGATGATCGAGAAGAGCCTCCAGTTTCTCCAGAACCACTTATCCACGAGATACTGCGCGTACTCCGGATCGTGCTTCATCACAGTGGTCAATACGGAATGACCAATCTGCGCGTGTCTTGCCTCGTCAGTCTGAATGCTCGTCACCATCTTCTCGAAGATGCGATCGTTTGCATTGTGCGCCAGCGAGGCGAGACCGACAAATTGCAGGTTGGTGAATCCTGTTTCAAGAATGAAGTTCGTGGCGATGTGAAACTCGATGGCGTTCTGGCCCAGCGTTAGCTCGTCGAAGAAGTGCCGGGCCGCGATCGCAAACCAATTGTTGGTGTGGTAGAAGAGGTGCGCCCAATCGAACTGTGGATCCCAGCGCACGAGCTGGTGATAGAGCAGCAGGGGTATCTGGGTATGTCGAAATTCATCCAGCGCGCCAAAGCCGGCCATCGTGCGCCAGGCACTGTCGCGCCCAAAGCGCGCGCCTCGCAAGTTCCCGATCGAGCCTGTAAATTCGGCAAGTGCCAGTCCCGCAGCGTGTATCTTCAACCCGTTGACCCAGGCGGGATTCAGCTTCTCGATATCTTCCAGGCGGCCCACAGCATCGCGAACCGCGAAGACAGACATATCTTTCTCATATTGGTTCTCTACGTATTCGCGATAGGAATTTTTGAACGCCTCGTCCCAGTCCTGCCACTCGGCATGCGGTAGCCATGGGTGGCCGCTGATCACTTCAGGAAAGATATCCTTCTCTTGCACGAAGGAATAGTTCCAGTCCAACTTGCGCGCCAGGTGCAGCCACTCGTCTCGCTTGAGCATCGCTGTCCCCCTCTCGTGTGAGAAACAAGACCAAATCTATCCGGCTAATTCGCAGCGCGGTTACATGGCATTTGCGTGAAGAATTAAGTAGTAAGTTCCTGACCATCCCTCGTTTCCTGACCAGGACGCCCCATGCTATACCTGCCCCCAAAACGCCCCACTCCGCTCGACATTTTATTGGGACGAAGGAACAAATCGGCAGCGACTATTGTAAGCAGATTTTAGAATTCCTGCTTGCGTCCATTGATCATTTGGTAGGCGAGCCAGCGATGAACAGGCACTGAGCCAAGCGTCTCATCCTACGAAGATCACGGTTCGGGTAAGCCGTGGTATTGATCCGAAAACAAACTTTCGCATCACGCTATTATCTCGAAGCCGTCACTCGTCCGAAGTAAGCGAAGACAGTAGCATTTTGGGTGCTGCATTCGACCGAAAATCGCAGTTTTATCAATCGTTTAGATAAAGTTCCTCGAGCACGGTTTGAGAGTGCCTTTGTTCTTTATGTATTCGTGAGGGATGTGTCGTCAAGTGATGTCATGCTGCACTTGAGTGGTAAGCTGGCAGGACCGTGACAATTAAAGACTCGTTCATTCACATCACGTTTCTCGATCCGCAGAATCTTCAGATCATCGAGGAGGTCGACGGGGAACATCCATTTGTGACTAGGACCCCCTTTGATCTTGGCGAGATCGCACGTCTTGAGGAAAAGTACATATTCGCCGATGGGGCCGCAGATTACGCTAGAGAACAACTGAAGAGTCGCCAATACATCAGCATCCCAGTTCATCTGCGAGAGCGTTAGTTCATATGGGGCCGCCTTGGCCCGGTCAATATGTGGAAGTATTCTCTGAAAGCTCACCGCTACCTGATACCGCTGATAGCTTTTTTGAATGGAAGTGCATCGACAATAGGGGCAAGCCAAATACGAGCTTGGACTGCTTGACGAACAGCCGCTTACCGCACCTGACACACGAATTGCGAACAACTGTCAGGCATAATTCGCATCTCATTAAATACTATGCGCGAACATGCCTTGTCTGTTGAACTGCAGAAAATCGAAAGATGTATTGTTGCGAATCAACAGGGGCAAGTAGACATACTTAAGGGCACCGAAGAATCCCTTGGAGTGCACTGGCTCCCGATACTTCGTCGTGAGTCGATTCGCCTATGCGACGAGCGTGATCGCCTTCTCTATGAACTTGAGCAGATAGCTCGTTCTGCGGAAGTACCGCTGAAAATTGTGCCAAGTATGCTCCCAGCTCTTCATCTCTGCTGAACAGCAAGTGAGCAAGCAAGTCGGCTGGGTCCTGATACACGCGATACCCACCTACCTGTTCTGCTTCTTCCTTCCCGTAGCCTCCACAAAGCAGTCCTATCCCACGACAGCCAGCTCTCCGGGGCGGCGCCGAAGATCCCATACACTGTCTCCGATAACCCACTCAGTTCTCACGATAAGGACCTCACTGCGCTTCGATCGTGCGCAGTGAGGTCATTTGGTTACGCAGCCTGGCTTTGGGGTGGTTTCGAAGGAATGTTCTCTCCTTGAACAGGAATGGTACGTCGGTTACTTTGTTGTTCCGCAACCGGAACTGTCACTTCTAGTACGCCATTGTGAAACTTTGCTTGCGCTTGTTCCACATTTGCTCCCTCTGGCAAGGGAATGCTTCTGTAGAAGAACCCGTATTGGCGCTCTGTCCGCTGTACTCCTGAGTTTTTTTCTTCGGACTCAGACCTGCGCTCTCCCTGGATCACGAGCGCATCATTTTCAACTTCTACTTTCACGTCTTGGGGCTCAAGACCGGGAAGTTCAGCAGTGATGTTGAACTTATTGTCCCGCTGAGAGACTTCGATGGCTGGGGACCATCCTGCACCACTACCGGCTTCGCGCTCCAGGCTGACCTCCTGGAACATACGGTCCATCTCCTCGGTCATCCTTCTGAATAGCGAGAAAGGGTTTGCACGGAAGAGTTCCTGCGGCATGAGCCCGAACGGATACTCCCCCCGGCGCTGCAGGAGACCCATTCCGGGAGAGCTGCGCGCCATCTCTCTCCTTTGTTGTTCGCTGGGTTTTACGGCGATGGACCTCTGATCGGTTTGCGTTGCCATGTCGGTTCTCCTTTCCTTACGGTTCTTCACCTGGAATAGGAACGCTTCGGCGACTCTTCATGGTCAGTCGCTTGAACCCCGTCATCGCGACCGGAGAGAAGACCGGGCGGGATTTCCTTCGAGCGCTCCAGATATTCAGTAGGCGAACTCGGTAGCGTCTGCTCAGGATCAAACGGTGGGTACGAAGACGTCTGAGGCCGAGAGAACGCGGATGGTCATTCTCAACACGCTGAAGATATACACCATTCTCGTGCCCTGACTACCAGGGCGTGGACACTGGCTCCAGACATGAAACAGCATTCTGCGAGAATGACCTTCTGTCTTGGAACGCCGCAAACTCCGCTTGATCACGAACTCGGCAGGCGAGTGCGGCCGTACCCTCGACTTCGCCCAACATCCTTCATGCCCTGTATCTTTTACAGGGTGTGTAGACGAAGTGCCCAATCGTAGGTGGAAAATCGAAACCCGCCTCGATTAGGCGACAACAGAATACCGCCATGCGGGATGAGGATGCAATCGGATCTAAAGCAGCAGATTGAAGATTCCAAATGCGCGCTCCCACTTCGGTTGCAGGATGCTTCACTTCAGGATCGATGATCTTGAAGGTACGCGCGAGTGCAAGGCTCAAACCAGCCGCAATCACTGGCAAGCGAGCTTCCGTCTCTGCGCTATAGGGCAGATCGATTTGCGGCAAGCGGATCTCTGAACCTGCGTCGATGCGCCGTTGAAATGCGCATAGCAGAGACTGTAACGTGCTGTCTGACTCCTACCTTTCGTGACAACATTACTGCGGCAAGGCATCGCGAATTGCATCGACTCCTACGCCAAGTGTCTTGAGGGCAACTTCATTCAGATCCTGCTCGCTTCCTTGAAGATGAAAGGTCCTCTGAGTATGTTCTATCGATTGGCTGTGCTCGAGTGCGGCAGCAGGCGAGGAAGACTCCATCTCATAGAAGTTGCCCATCTGCGGACCGCCCGGAGACTGCGGGCCGTCATTGTAGGCATTTATGGAGTCTCCCTGAAATGGTTTGTCCTGGATCTCCCAGGCGGAGTTGACGTACATCGGCTTGCCTGGCGGAAGCGTGTGTTGCACGAGTGTCAGTACATGATGATGGGAGTCGTAGCTGCCGAGGATTCCTGTTTCGCGCAGAGGGTTCACACCCAGCTTGCTTCTATATCGGGCATCTGCTTTGAAATAGAGGATGCGCGGCTTGACGATGAGTCGGTCAGCCGGAACTTTCCCGAAGTAATTACTGTTTACAGGCTGTCCTAAATCGGCTACGGATCCTTCATGGAGCGGTATCGCAATCGTACTGGTCGAAGATGCCTGGAACTGGCCCAGTATCCAGAGGGAAAGAAGGCCCTTCTGCTTTGTCCACGGCTGGGTCCCCACATTGGTCATCTTATTCACTGACTCGAAGCCGACTACCTTCAGGCCGGAGAGCTTCGTTAGCTGGAGGTCTTTGGATATCTCTTCACTGGAAAGGACACGCACCTTGCGATCGATCTGGACCCTGAAGTTTGTGCCGGAATAGTTCGTCAAGCCGAACGACTTGCGTAGCTCCACCGATGTTCGCGACTGGCGCACTATCTCGAATGACTCTGTATCCAGAGCTGCCGGCGTAAACCAATGAGCGAGATCGAAGGGTTGATGGGGAGCGAAGAAGATCGAGAACTGGCCGCCTTCAGGGCCGATCCACAGGCGATCCTCTCCCCCGTAGGCATTGAAGTGCTGCTGGATCTCTCGAGAGGCAATCAATTTCCGGTTGACCCATCCGAAGCTGCGGCCATTCCATCCATCAGCAGAACTCGTAAGCACCCTGCCCTGCATGGATGGCGAAACTGCAATCATCGCCCCGCTATTCGGGTTGGAGAGAACAATCAGCTTACTGAATGGATTGACAAACTGAACGTCCTCACCAAAGGAGCTCGTTGTACCTGGGGTTCCCGAGGACGAGCTGGAACCCATGCATTGTCCGGTCAAGATCGCGCAAGCGAGGACACAATGAAAAATTGATCGCATATTTTTTATGTCTCAAAGAGAAGGTTCCATGAAGCGTCCAGCCGCCATCGACCATCAGTGTATGCCCAACCACCTATCGGAAAGACCGCTCGACAGGAACAACAGCTTCCCGAAATCCTCGGACTGATTCCCGCGCCACGCGGAATCAGCTCCTGCGTGGCCACATGCTGCAAAACCCTCGGTGATGAGCGGCGGAAGACGGCCGCTTCTTCGCTCCACCCGAAAGATCTCTTTCGACGATATCCTGATCGGTGCAATGACCAACTTCACGAGATACAGGTGCGAAAAACTCTAGTTGGAGTCACTTGGCAGCAAGTGCTGCGGCAGGTCCCTCACCATAGCCTTACCGTCTTTATAGTCGATGCGCCAGACCCGATCGAACTGGCTATCGGACCAGATCCCGCTGGGCGGCTGGGCTCCCAGCGCGGTGACAAGCTGCGGCAGTGTCCCATGGTGCCAGGAGACCAGCACCACCTTGCCGGCATACCTTCCGCTTAACAGCATCGTGGCCAACGTGGCATAGTCCTCATTCAGGATCGTGCTGTCGACGGGGAGGTGGAGCGCCTCCGCCACCGGTGTAATGGTCTCGACCGGGCGGTTGGAGTGCTTGCTCTGGTGAGTCGCGAAGATGACCTGGGGCGTAGGAAGATCCGGCCGAACGCCCGCCGGGACAAAGAGATTCGGCAGCAGGCTAGCCCGCTTAAAGCCCGTAGGCGACAGGTCCAACCGACCGTCTGTCAGCTTTTCCGCGTGACGAATGATGAGGATCGTAGCCGGCGGCTGAGCCGCGGTGCTCACTGTCTGGGCGAGGCAAGCACCCCCTGCGACGACGAACAACAGCAGAAAAAAGCAGATCGAGCGGCACAGGGTTCCGATAAGACGCATGAACATAAGAATGATGCACCCCTAAGGCCAGTTTTGTGAATGGATCAAGAATTCAGAGAATGTGACGATCCACGACCACTTTAGTCCTCAATTTGATTGACGACCAAATTAGTCCGCAATAGACTAGGAGATGGAACGCGGACCAAATTCGTCCACGAGATGCAGACAGGATCGAAGGTTGTGTCATCAGCTTCGGGCAGGCCTTCAGGGAAGAGAAATACCTTATGTTGCAGGCATTTATCATCACACTCCGCGAGGGTGTCGAAGCGGCGCTGATTGTGGGAATTGTATTCGCCTATCTCACCAAGATCGGACGCGCCGAGCTGAAGCGGACGGTATTCTGGGCCTTGGGCGCGGCTATTGCGGCCAGCGTCGCAGTAGCGATGGTTCTGGCCCGGCTCCAGTTCAATCCGGATATCTTCGAAGGTTGGGTGATGCTGTCGGCGTCGGCCTTCGTCATCAGCATGATCTGGTTCATGCACAAGACCGCCCGAACCATGAAGGGTTCCATCGAGTCGAAGGTCGCCCAGTACGCGGGCGGGGATGGCGGCGTCTCAAGGATTGGGCTATTCTTCTTCGTCTTCCTGCTGGTCCTGCGCGAGGGCGTCGAGACGGTCTTGATCCTCTCCGCCGTAACCCTGAACTCCACCGAACTCCTGAGCTTCACCGGAACGCTGCTTGGCGTAGCCGTCTCGGTCGTCTTCGGCGTCCTGTTCATCCGCGGCAGCGTCAAGATCAACCTGCAACGCTTCTTCCGCGTCACCACCGTGATCCTATACTTCGTTGCCTTCCAGCTTCTCATCAGCGGGCTGCACGAGCTAAGCGAAAACGGCGTTCTGCCTTCGAGCACGACCGAGATGCGGCTGATCGGTCCCATCGTGCGCAACGACCTCTTCTTCTTCGTGACCATGCTGGCGCTGGCCGGCCTGATGATGCTGATGGAGTACAAGCGCCGCGCTCCCATCGCCCTTGCGGCGAACGCGACTGCCGCGGACAAGCGCCGAGCGGAGTGGAGTCAGAGGCGCGAGAAGATGTGGATGACAGCCGTCGTCGGGACGAGCTTCCTCTTCATCTTTCTCTCCACCGCCGAGTTCATCTATGCGAAGAGTTCCACCGCGCTCAGTCCAACGGCTCCTGTGACGCTGGTCGGCAGCCAGGTGACGGTGCCGACCGCTGACGTGAACGACGACAAGCTGCACCGCTACGGCGTCCACGTCGACGACGGCAAGGGCGGAAGCACCGAGGTGCGGTTTCTCCTCTTCAGGAAGCCGAATGGCAACATCGTCTCGGTTGGCGATGCCTGTCGTATCTGCGGGCCTGTCGGCTTCTTTATCGGCAGCCAGGGGATTACGTGCAAGATGTGCGCCTCCCCGCTGAACGCCGCCTCCATGGGGCAGGAGGGCGGGTGCAATCCTATCCCGCTCAAATCCACCGTTGGCGGCGGCGAGGTCGTGATTCAGGCAGCAGATTTGAAGACGCTGGCTGCCGTCTTCGAAAGATAACGATGCCTTACATCTCCCACAAACCCGGGTGCCCCATCTTCGCGACGGCTTCATCGTCGCTAAGGTGGGCATTCGCGCAAAGCCGCGAACCGTCTCTATTCCCCTTCACTCCCAAGCCGATGGAGCGCCACTAGATGTTCTTCCGTCTTCTCATGGAGAGCTTCCGCCGCCAGCGCCGCCGCAAGACGCTCGCAGGCCTGGCCATCCTGCTGGGCACGACCGCGGTAACGGCGATGCTCGCTCTGGCGACCACCATCGGCGACCGCATCCACAAGGAGCTCGCCGTCTACGGGGCAAATATCGTGATCTATCCGTCAGCCGATCTGCTGGATGTGAAGGTGGGCGGAGTCGATGTGAAACCGGCCACAGGTGGAGCCTATCTGAGGGAGAGCGACCTGGCGAAGCTGAAGGGCATCTTCTGGGCGAACAACATTACGGGCGTCTCGCCCGAGCTGCCAATCAGGGTGCTCGGAGCCACGACCACCGGCACGGTGGTCGACGCCGCCGCCACCGGGTTTTGGTTCGATCACGCATTGACAAAGGACGCCAATACGCTACAGACGGGAGCTATGGCGATGCATCCCTGGTGGAAGCTCCGTGGAGCGTGGCCGCAGGAGGCAGCAACTTCGCCAACGACAGCAGAAGCAGTTATCGGGAGCACCCTTGCCGCACGTCTAAGCCTGAAGATAGGCGACACGATCAACGCGATTCTGCCTCCGGCATCCTCCCCGACTACGGCAAAGGCCTTTGCCCTGCACGTGACGGGCATCGTCTCCACCGGAGACAACACCGACGGGCAAGTCCTGCTGCCTCTGAATGCTGCTCAAACACTGGCTGGATTGCCGGGTGCTGTGCGGCGAGTCGAGGTAAGCGCGAGGACAAAGCCCGAAGACGCCTTCGCCCGCAAAGATCCCGATTCCCTTCCCGCCAAGCAACGCGAGATCTGGTACTGCCGCCCCTATGCGAACTCGATTGCCTATCAGATTCGCGAGGCGATCCCCGGCGCGCAGGCCGAGCAGGTCCGCCGCGTGGAGCAGAGCGAGGGCAACGTGCTGGCGCGCATCAGCGGACTGATGTGGCTGGTAAGCGCGGCGGCACTACTGGCTGCGGGGTTTGCCGTGAGTGCGGCGATGGCGACGGCTGTGCTCGAACGGCGAGGCGAGATCGGCTTGATGCGCTCGTTGGGAGCGAGCAAGGGTTCGATCGCGCTGTTGTTCTATGCGGAGACGGGGCTGCTGGCCGTCCTTGCGGGTGGCCTTGGATATCTCTTCGGATCAGGACTGGCAGCTTGGCTGGGAGCAAGAATCTTTGCAGGCGACGGCGCGATTGCGATGAACACGGTGCTGATTCCGGTGCTGTTTCCCGTGGTCATCGCGCTGGCCCTGGTGGTTGCGATAGCCGGGAGCACGCCCTCGATTCGAGCGGCGTTGAAGATGGATCCTTCGGCGATCCTGCGGGCGGACGCGTGAAAAATCACCTGAGCTTCGGACGGATGTTGCGCAGATCGTTGGTGTACCGCAGGGCGCGAAGCATCTCGGCACTTGTCGCCATGACGGTCTCGGCGGGTGTGGCAACGGCGCTGCTGACGCTCTACGCGGATCTCGATGCAAAGCTGCACAAGGAGTTCAGGAGCTTCGGCGCAAATATAGTGATAACGGCTCCGGCTCCCACCGCCCCTGGTTCGAGCAGCACTCCGGCACTGCCCGCAGATGCCCTGGCGAAGGTACAACAGGCGGCAGGGGCGGATGCTCTGGCCGCGGAGTTCGGCTATGCCGTAGCGACGACGGATCGTGGAACTCCGGTCGTCGTTACGGGGACAAACTTCGAAGCAGCGAAGCGGTTGAACTCGTGGTGGCAGGTCGATGCATGGCCGGCAGCTTCGGATGCGGATGCAGCGCTGCTGGGCCAGAGAGCCGCCAACTTTATCGCGGATGAGCACGCCGTGACGCTGAACTTCGCCGGGCACCCTCTGACGCTGCACGGTATAGGACGCCTGCGAACAGGCGGCGATGAAGACAGCCGCATCTACATCCCCATGGCTGCGTTCACCGCCTGGACCAACGCGCATCCCAGCGTGATCGAGGTACAGGTCCCGGGAGGCGCTGCCAGGGTTGAGGCCGCGATCACACACCTGCGGCAGGAGCTTCCCGGAATGCAGGTCGAACCGGTACGCCAGCTGGTCGAGGGCGAGTCTAGGATCGTGGATCGGACCCACGCGCTGATGTACGGCTCCGTACTGCTGATCGCCCTGACGGTGGCGGTAAGCGTACTGGCCACCCTCTCCGCGAGTGTCTTGGAGCGCCGCCGCGACTTCGCTCTGATGAAGGCCCTGGGCGGAACCCAGGTACAGTTGATGGGGATGTTCCTGCTGGAGGCACTGGTTCTGGCCTTCGCCGGGGTCGTCGCAGGATTTGTGATCGGCTCGGCGGCTGCCTGGGCGATCAGCCAGGTGAACTTCCATACCGCCTCCCTTCCCCGGCTCCAGGTGCTGCCTCTGGTCCTGCTGCTGAATGTATTGATCGCCGCCATGGCGTCGTTGTTCCCGGTGCGGGTGCTGCGTGGTCTGCAGCCTGCGGCTTTGTTGAAGGGCGAGTAAGCAATAAGATGAGAGAGTTCGCAATGGATAACCCGATCGATCTTGAAACCCGCCCTGACTGTGCCGTCATCTCGCTGAACGGCGTCACCCGCGAGTACGTCGGCCATGGCGGCGTGGTTCGCGCACTCGACCACGCGGCGTTCACCATCGTCGCAGGCGAATGGGTCGCGATCACCGGCCCCTCCGGTTCCGGCAAGAGCACGCTGGTCAACCTCATCGGCTGTCTCGATCACCCGACCTCCGGCGAGTTGAAGATCGACAACGTGGATGTGGCGACCATGTCCGCTACCGAGCTGGACCGCTTCCGGGCAGACAAGATCGGCTTCATCTTCCAGCAGTTTCATCTGATTCCCTACCTCTCGGCGCTGGAAAACGTAATGCTGGCCCAGTACTTCCACTCCATGACCGACGAGGCTGAGGCACGCGCGGCGCTCGAGCGGGTCGGCCTGGGCAAACGCGCCGAACACCTGCCAAGCGAGCTCTCCGGCGGAGAGCAGCAGCGAGTCTGCATCGCCCGGGCACTCATCAACAACCCACCCATCCTTCTAGCCGACGAGCCCACAGGAAACCTCGACGCCGCGAACCAGACGATTGTGGCCGAGTTGCTGCAGGATCTCCATCGGAACGGCCACACCATCGTCATGGTCACGCACGATCCCGAGATGGCGGCACTAGCGCAGCGAAAGATCGCCCTCAGCCATGGCAAGGTGTTCTGCCATCCCGTAGGCGGCCCGATGGTCACGCTGCGCCGCTAACCCACCCCACAGAAACCGCCGTCATTCAACAATCTCGCCGTTCAACAATCTTCGCTATTCAACAATCTTCGCCATTCGACAATCTTTGTCATTCTGAGCGAAGCGAAGAACTCCCGTATTGACGAGGGGAGCGCAGCGACCCGAGTGCCTTTGCTTGTTTCTTCGTCCTGGAGACCAACTCCAAATCCCTAAAAAATCTGCCTGAAAAATAAAGTTAGAAAAAGTGGCATGTTTTTCAAGGCGCGCAACGTCCATCCGTTGCCCGCATCTGCCACACACTGCACCACAACCAGACCACAAAAACACCACATCTACGACACGTTTTATTCAAAAACCCCAACAAAAAGCACCCTTCACCACAACAAAAAAAATCCGCAAAAAACTAACGTTCGCCCCACTTGAGCTTGGAACGAAGCACGTTAAAGAGCCCATTAGGCCGTGGCCGCAGCAATCTCACGCTATATTCCGACCGGCAGCAGCTAACCGTATCATTCAGCAGGAGTTCCACCGAAACCTGCCCATCCACAGTCAAATAAGTCTGGCTGGGAACCCCTTCGACACGAATGCTGATCGTTGAATCTCCAGGAACCACAATAGGCCGTATCGTCAACAAATGCGGACAGATAGGAGTCACCACCAGCGCATTCACGCTAGGCATGACGATAGGCCCATCGGCCGCAAGATTGTAAGCTGTTGATCCCGTGGGAGTTGCGATGATGATTCCGTCAGCCCGCATAGTAGCCACAAACTGCTGATCGATCTCCACAGTAAAGTCGGCCATACGAGCGATAGCCCCTTTAGCTACAACAATATCGTTGAGAGCGTCCCATTCCTGAAGCAGCTTGCCCTCGCGGTGAAGCTCGGTATGCATCATGATGCGAAGCTCTATGTCGGCGCAGTTGTCACACCAGGCCTGGAGGGTACTGTAGAGATCGCTAAGCGGGATTTCAGTGAGGAAGCCGAGAGAGCCAAGGTTGACGCCGAGGATAGGCGTTGGGGTGTGGGCAAAGGCACGAGCGGCGGCGAGCAGGGTTCCGTCGCCTCCGAGGACGATAACCAGATTTGGCTTATGCCGCGGAAGATCGGCACGTTCGATGGGATTAGGGGCGTCAATGTAGGCGGCACTGTCGGGATCGAGCAGATAGCCATAGTTATGCGCATCGAGCCACTCGAGAAGATCACGCAGGACGCCGGCGAGTTCCGGCTTCTGGGGCTTGGAGATGATGGCGGCCTGGAGCATTGATGTCTAGTGTAACGGCAGGGAGTGGAGCTTAGAACACGGAGCTTGGAAACACTGGAATTAGCGATTTGAGAAGTGAGCGTGGAGGAGGTATTCGTGATTGCCTTCCATGCCCTGGATTGGGGAGTCGATGACTTCGATACCGGTGCCACGCTGTTCGACGACGCAGTCGTGGACACGCTGGATGGCCTGTTTGCGGGCTTCGGGATCGCGGACGATACCGCCTTTGCCGACGTTGCCGCGGCCAGCTTCGAATTGAGGTTTGATGAGGATAACGGCAGAGCCATGCCAGGACTGCTCCGGGGTGGAGAGGGCGCTCAGTACTGCCGGAAGGACCAGTGTGACAGAGATGAAGGAGACGTCCATTGCGAGAAAGGCTGGAGTAGGCATGCTAGACGTAAGGAGTTCGCCCTGGGTGAGGAGACGTGCGTTGGTTCGTTCGCGAAGGGTGACGCGAGGGTCGTCCCGGAGCCTCTGGGCGATCTGGCCGTAGCCGGTATCGATGGCGAGAACGGTGGCGGCTCCACTCTGAAGCATACAGTCGGTAAAGCCTCCAGTGGAGGCGCCTATATCGACGCAGGCTAGACCGCTGACGTCGATAGACCAATGGGCGAGAGCACGCTCGAGCTTGAGGCCGCCACGACTCACGTACTTGAGATCGGAGCCCAGGAGGCGGATGATGGCCTCTTCGGAGATGGGGGTTCCGGGCTTGTCGATCCGTTGTTCATCGACAAGCACGCGGCCAGCGAGGATAAGGGCCTGGGCGCGCTCGCGAGAGGCGGCGTGGCCCTGATCAACCAGAAATTTATCGAGACGGGTTTTCATCGATTTGCTGAAGTATGGTGCGGTTCGAAAATTGCATCTACCTCTTCAGGACTCTTTTAGGTTACATGTTGCGGCTGTGTTGGGCATGTCGCATTTATTTCGGATAGAGTTGCAGAGATCGGGTGTCGAGCGGGCTACACGGAGAGATGCGTCGGGATTGCCTGATCGGCGCAAATACTCTAATGTTCGACAATCTGCTGTTGGGCTGGGTGCGTTTTATGTATAGAGAGACGGGACTCGTGAATACTCCGCCACAATCCTTGCAGGATGACGCAACCCTGCTGGCGCTGGTGAAGAGAGGGGACGAACAGGCGATGGCATCGCTGTTCGACCGCTACTCGACGGTGGTGTATTCCGTAGCGCTACGGGTACTGCGTGATCCGGCCTCAGCGGAGGATGTTCTACAGGAAATCTTTATGCAGATATGGCGCAGTCCGGACGGCTTTATCGCGACGCGGAGCAGCCTCGGCGGCTGGCTGGCGGTGGTGTCGCGGAACCGATCGATCGATGCGCTGCGGCGGAAGAAGCCGACGGAACAGGTAGAGGAGATGGCTCTCGCCTCAACCTATAACCTGGCCTACGAGGCAGAGCGGAATAGCATAATGGAGAAGGCGCGCGGCGTCATCTACAAACTGCCTGTAGAGCAGCGCAAGACGCTGGAGATGGCTTTCTTTGATGGATTGACGCACTCGGAGATTGCGGAGATGACAGGAGATCCTCTTGGGACCGTGAAGACGAGGATACGCAGCGCGCTGACTACGCTGAGAAAGGCCTTCCAGGCATGAGCGTGACCAGACATATCGAACAGGAAGATCTGGCGCTGTTTGCCATGCAGCTATTATCCAAGGACGAAGCTGCGGCCGTTACAACGCATCTGGAGCACTGCACGGAGTGCAGCCAGCAGCTAGCAAAGGTACAGGGCGACTTGGCGGTGTACGCCCATACAGTTGATATGCACCCGCCGTCGGCACAGGCACGAGAGCGCTTGATGAAACAGGTAGCCCGCGAGAAGAAGGCGGTACCGATCGAACGTGCCGCGGCGAGGGAGGCAGGATCAGGATATAGAACGGACCTGGGCAGTGGCAGGACAATGCAGGATGAACCGCAACGAGGCTTTGGAAGCAGAATCTTCCCATGGGTCGGCTGGGCGATGGCAGCAGGTCTCGCTGTGGCGGCAGGAAGCCTGTACCGAGAGCGTGAGGTAATGCGCGGTACCTTGATTAGGCAAGTGGGCGAGATGGATAGGCTGGCTGCGGATGCGGCCTCTGCACAGCGAGTAATGGATGCGATGACGGACCGGACGGCAAAGCATGTAATGCTGACGAAGACCCCGGCCACTCCGACGCCACCGGCTCCGCAGGGACGAGCGACATATGTTCCGGAGAAGGGGACGCTGATCTTCCTGGCAAACAATATGGAGCCGCTGCAACCGAGCAAAGCTTATGAGCTGTGGCTGATACCGGCAGATGGGCGCAATCCAATTCCAGCCGGCACCTTCCACCCTGACGATCATGGAAACGCGAGCGTGATCCTGCCCTCCTTGCCCAGGGGAGTTGAGGCGAAGACCTTTGGTGTGACGGTGGAGGACGACGGCGGGTCGCAGACTCCGCATCTGCCGATCATCATGGCTGGGAGCTGATCCAGGGAGTAAAGATGTGGTGAGCAGAATGGCCATCCCGGAGGATGGCTCTTCTGTGTTGCTCAGCTAAGTTGTGAGTTGATTACGGCGCGGTGACACGAACCATGACACCATTGCCCTGGAGAGGAATGGTCGTCTGGACGGTGTCGGTGTCTGTCCGGATGATCGTCATATTGTTCGACTCCGGAGAGGTGACATAGACCTTGCCGGTTGGAGTGCCGGAGGTGACGGCGATAAAGTTGGGATGGCCACCTGTGATTGGAATGGTCGCCGTAACCGTATTGGTGGTGAGGTTGACGACCGAGACACTGCAGTTGCCGAGAGGCTGGGCGGGTGTAGGCGCAGCACATGGAAGCGCAGGGTTACCTTGATTGACTGTGTAGGCACGCGTGCCATCCTGCAGGACGGCGACCATGCGTGGGTTGACGCCCACGGGAACGTTGGCGAGAACCTGACCAAAGCCAACGGCATCAACTGGGTTGGCAGGGTCGCAGCCGGGATTAGTTGGTAGCGTAGCCGCATTGCAGAGCGGAATGTTGATGATGCTGACGGAGCCCGCACCGGTACCGTCGCCCGCATTGGCTACCACTAGCTCATTGCGCGTAGGCGCGAGGTCTGCCCAGAGAGGCTGGGTGCCAACAGGGATTGGATTGGCGCTGCCTGCGGGGGCGATGTCGAGTTGGTTCGTCTGGGCGTTGATGACGCTGACTGTGCCATCGCCCTGGTTCATAATGAAGGCGCGCTTGCTATCGGCTGTCATAACGCCATAAATTGGCGCTTTGCCAACCCCAAGAGTGCTCGAAGGAACGATGGTGTTGCTGGAGGTCTCAATCGCGGCCACCTGACCATTCCCGCCTGCATTGTTCTGGCTGATAACGTAGGCCCGCGGCCCTTTGTCAATGCCGGCAATATACACGGGGGTATATCCAGTCGTAATCTGAAGCTCCTGCGTGAGAGCGGCGGGTGATCCCTGAAGCACGGCAACGGAGCTACGGCCAGGCTGAGAGATGTAGGTAGTCGTGCTCAGAGGAAGAATGCTGTTGGGAAGGTACGGGCGGCAGGCCGATCCTGTCGTAGGACAGTTGTTGGACAGCAAGGTGGTCTGAAGGACGTCCTTGGTCTGAAGCGCGTTGGGAGGGGTAACAGAGATCGGGAAGCTGTTAACCGTACCATCGCCGTTGAGGGTGAACCCGTTGCCGCCAGCGCTGTCAAGGGCAAGATAGTAGGGAGCTATGCCAAGGTTGGCGGTGATCAGGACCGTATCTCCTGAGAAGTCTACGATAGTAACGAGACCGGGACTCGTGGGGCTGGGGCTGGAGACGGCAATGGCAAACTTCTGCGGCTGACCCGGGGGCCCGACGGGATTGATAGCGCTGACCACAGGGCGGTAGGTGTTGCCGCAACCGATGACGGAGCCCAACGCTGCAGCTGCCAGAGCGAACATAGATACGGACCGAGCTGCAGACCGCAAGGGACGGCGGTTTGACCTCGCCTGGGTATTTTCTTCTGTTTCGATTTTTGCTAAATGCAAAACTGCTCCCGCGTTGGTACTGGTGTTGGCTATGCTCAAGGTTTGATTGTAAATCACCCCGCGGAAGGAGGTTGCAGGATGAGTGAGGAAATAGGGAGTGTGGCTTGGAGCAAAGCGATCTCTGAACAGCGAGATCGTGAGCAGTCACGTGCCCTTGTTTGGGTGGTTGGAACCTTGCTGGCTGTATCGATCCTCCATACCGCTGCCTTCGCGTGGCCGCTCGTGGGGCGGTTCCCCGCCTTTGTCTTCGGAGCCCTCGGAATTAGCCTCATGTTTGTGGGGGTTGCGTTTAGCCTGCGGGCTGCGACTCCCGCAGGCGCGGCTTGCGGGGGAATGATCTGCCTGCTATTGACCTTCTGGACAGGGTCTTTCACCGAAAGCTTCCTGCGAAGCGGATTGACCCCGCTGGTATTGCTGTTTGTTCTCACGTTCGCTGCGACGCGAGCGGGAAGGCAGCGCAAGGTGAAGGCGGGATTAGCAGAGGGACGAAGGGGGCGAAGCGCCGCTCAGGTGATTGCGAATCTTGGAGTGGCAGGGTTGGTTTCATCCTGGGCCGGGGCGGCGGCTCTGCTTTGGTGTATGCGAAGTGCAATTCATAGTTACGATGCACCACTGGCTTTGATCGGGACGGTGACCCTGGCAGCGCTGGCAGAGGCGACGGCGGATACGGTCTCGTCGGAGATAGGGCAGGCCTTCGGTGGGCAGCCAGTGATGTTGACCACGATGCGGCGTGTGGACGCAGGCGTGGATGGGGCGGTGAGTCTACTGGGAACAGCGGCGGGAGTTGCTGCTGGGGCGGTGGTGGTGCTCGCGGGCCAGTGGGCTCTGCGGCTAACCCCGAAGGATGCCGCAGTTGCGTTGGCTGGGGGTGTGGCAGGACTCTTCTTCGACAGCTTGCTGGGCGCTACGGTGGAGCGAAAGGGCTGGTTGGGGAACGATCTGGTCAACTTCGCATCGACCTTATTCGCGGCGGGAGTTGCCTTCGGTTTGATGACTGCCGTGAGCTGATACATCACTGCGACAGTTAAAAATCCAGGTCTTCCTTGCCTTCGAGCCAGCGATGTAACCAGCTGATGTCGAGTCCGAGGCGGAGGGAGGTATAGCTGAGAATCTCGTGGAAGTAGCGCATGCTCTGGTCGTAGTTGCTGATGTGACCGATAGTGGCGCGGGGCGAGGTGTAGACGTCAAGGCCGGCATCTTTGCAGAGCTCGCGGATGCGGAAGAGGTGGGTAGCGTCAGAGACGACGACGATGTGGTGGAGGTTATTTTCGCGGGCTATAGCAGCGAGCCGGTGGACCTGCTGCTCGGTGTCGATAGAACGGGTCTCGGCGATGATATTGCCGAACGGAATCCCATTCGCGAGGAGATAGTCGCGGCCGACTGCACCCTCGGTATTGCCAGAGTCCTTGTCGCTGCCGCCACCGAGAGTGATGACGAGGGGCGCTATCTGCTTGCGGTAGAGATCGACGGCATGGTCCAGGCGAAGATGGAGGACCGGAGAGGGACGGCCGGAATACTCGGCTGCGCCAAAGACGGCGATAGCATCGGCGCGTTGAGCTTGGTCCTCATTGGCTACTTCGTCGATCTGCTGGTAGACGTAGACGGACCAACCGAGGGTGACGAGGAGGAAGAGAGCAAAGAGCCAGCGAAGGAGCGTACTACCCGCAAAGGAGTGGCGTTTGCGGTGCTGGTTGGGGGCAGATGCGGTCATCGGAATCGGAATCGGAACCGGAATCGAAATTGGAGAATGGGGGACAAGAGATGAGTTTACGGCATTGGAGCACTGAGATGGCTAGCGCTGGAGGGTGAGCGCTATCTCGTGGGTGGGAATGGCGCCTTCGCGGAGGATCATCCAGGAGTTGCCGCCGCCGGAGAGGTCGACGATGGTGGTGGCGGTCGAGCGGGCGGTGGGACCGCCGTCCACGATGTAAGGGATCTTGTTGCCGAGCTGCTCCCGGACGCCATTCGCATAGGTACACTCCGGGAAACCGGAGAGGTTCGCGGAGGTCGCGGTGATGGGTAAGCCGAGCTTGGCGACGACGGCGCGCGGAATAGCGGCCTCTGGAACGCGAAGAGCCACGTTGCCGGTGTTGGCGGTGACACGAAGGGGCAACTTCGATCCAGCTTTGACGATGATGGTCAGCGGACCAGGCCAGAACTTTTCGGCGAGGCGATCGAAGGCAGAGTCGAGCTGACGGGCGAGTTCGTAGGCTTGGGCGACCTCAGCGATCAGAAGCGAGAGAGGCTTATGGCGGGCGCGAGACTTGAGCTCGTAGATGCGATCAACGGCACGAAGGTTGACGGGGTCAACGGCCAGGCCATAGAAGGTATCCGTCGGCAGGGCAACGACGTGGCCACCGTGCAGGCAGGAGACAACCTGGGCGACCAGCTCTGGTTCGGGTTCATCGGGATGGATGCGAAGGGTCTCAGCCGTCAAAATCGGGCTCCTGTGCCGTGTCTTTCGGCCACCAAGGGCCAAGATGCGTGGTGTATGGCCACAATCTCGGACGATAGCATACTGACGGCCTCAAGGACAGAGACCAAAGTTTCCGCCATACGTCACCTGAACGAGTCATGGCCTTCCTAAACGGCCGGAAGAGAAGGCGTAAGATTTGCGAAGATGGCTATTTCCGATATGGTGGTTTCGAGCAGGACAAATGCGCGGGTAAAGCAGCTGCGGGCGGCGTTTCAAGGCCATGCAAGGCTAAGCGGCGGGCTGGTTCCAATTGAAGGCGACCATCTGTTGGAAGAGGCCCTGTTGAGCGGGATGGCCTTCAAAACCGTCTTCGTCAGCGAGAGGCGAGAGGTTCCGGGAATGGTCCCGCACGGGGTTGAGGTGCTGCGGCTGACCGACGATGTGTTTGGGAGCGTGGTTGAGACACAGTCGCCGCAAGGTGTGGCCGCTCTGATTGTGCCTCCCGTGCATCACATGGAAGACGTGATGAAGGGGACACCATTGATTCTTATCGCTGCAGGCTTGCAGGATCCCGGGAACCTGGGAACCCTGGTGCGGTCGGCAGAGGCCTTTGGCGCCACGGGAGTGCTGACCACGCCGGGAACGGTAAGCGCCTGGAACCAGAAGGCGCTGAGGGCCAGCGTGGGCAGCGTGTTTCGGATGCCGGTGGTTGGCGCGACAGCGGAAGAGGTTGCGGCTTTGAAGTGGCGAGGGGTGCAGTTGTTCGCGGCGGCTGGTTCGGGAGCGACGACGGCGCAGGATGTAGAGCTTGCCGGAGCATGTGCGCTGATGATTGGAAACGAGGGAACGGGGCTGGCCGCGGAGTGGATGGATATGGCGGACGCGCGCGTGACGATTCCCTGCCCCGGTCCGGTAGAGAGCCTGAATGCCGCCATAGCAGGATCGCTGCTGCTGTATGAGGCATCCCGGCAGAGGGCCGCGGTGATGCGCGATGAGGCCGCACGATGAGTCTGTTCGACGCCAGTCCGGTGGCCGCTTCGGCAGCACATGCACGCCAGGCTCCGCTTGCGGAGCGGATGCGACCGCGGACACTCGAGGAGTACGTCGGGCAGGAGCATCTGCTGGGGCCGGGCAAGCCGCTGCGGGTGGCAATTGAGAGCGACGATGCCGCGTCGATGATCTTTTGGGGGCCTCCGGGAACGGGAAAGACGACACTGGCGCAGATTATTGCCCGCATGACCCAGGCCAGCTTCATCGAATTTTCGGCTGTGCTCTCTGGGATCAAAGAGATCAAGCAGGTAATGGTCGAAGCGGAGAAGGCAGCCGGATTCGGCTCGCGTACCATCCTGTTCGTAGACGAGATTCACCGCTTCAACAAGGCCCAACAGGACGCCTTCCTGCCCTACGTCGAACGGGGGACGATCCGGCTGATCGGCGCAACGACTGAGAATCCTTCGTTTGAGATCATTGCGGCGCTGTTGTCGCGGTGCAGGGTCTATACGCTGGTAGCACTGACCGAGGAGCAGATTGTCGCTCTGCTACGGCGCGCATTGGAAGATGCAGAACGTGGACTGGGGGCCTCTGGCGTAAGCGCGGATGAGGATGCCCTTGCGACGATTGCCTCGTACTCCAGTGGTGATGCACGCAACGCCTTGAACGCCCTGGAGGTGGCGGCAAAACTCGCCGCTTCACAAAAGACAAAGGGACACGGTGAACATGTAATCACGAAAGGGTTGGCAGCGGAGGCGTTGCAGCGGCGGGTACTGCTGTATGACAAGAAGGGCGAGCAGCACTACGACATTATCTCCGCGCTACACAAAAGCGTGCGAAACTCCGACCCAGACGCTGCTCTCTACTGGCTGGGGCGCATGCTGGAGGCGGGCGAGGACCCGATGTACTGCGCGCGACGCATCGTGCGAATGGCAGTCGAGGACATCGGTCTGGCAGCTCCGGAGGCGCTGAATCTGTGCCTCTCTGCCAAAGATGCGATGCACTTCCTGGGACAACCCGAGGGTGGGTTGGCATTGGCGCAGGCAGTGGTCTATCTGGCACTGGCTCCCAAATCGAATGCCGTCTACACGGCCTATAACGCAGTACGAGCAGACATAGAGGCCACAGCGGCAGAGCCCGTACCACTCCATCTGCGGAATGCTCCAACAAAGTTGATGAAAGAACTGGACTACGGCAGAGACTATCAGTACGCACACGATGTCGAGGGTCGCGTCGCGGATATGGAGTGTCTCCCACCCTCGTTGGCTGGTCGGCAGTACTACCGGCCTACGGGCGAAGGGCGGGAGAAGCTGCTGGGGCAACGGATGGATGAGATTGCACGCATCAAAGCCGCCAAACGGAAGTAGCGCTGACCATTTCAAAAAGTAGCAACTATCAGTTGACGTACTTCACAGAGCAGCCATAGGGACGAGTTGATGCGGTAGGAACCGGCTTGCCCGCCATCGCTGACGTGAGGGCTTCGTTGAGATAGTTATGCGCCGTCTTGATGTCGGCCTGATCGGTCGTCGGCTTGTCGTCGATGGCGCCCTGATAGATGAGCTTGCCGGCGGGGTCGATGACGAAGATGTGCGGCGTGGTCTTGGCCTGGTAGAGACGGCCGATGGTACCCGTTGGATCGAGAATCGCCGCGGTGGGAGCCGCCTTCATGGTTTTGAGGTACTCGTTCTCCTCAGCAGGAGTGACATTGCCCTGCTCACCGGGAGCCGACGAGAGGATTGAGAGCCAGACGACGCCCTTGCCTGTCCACTCCCGCTGGAGGGCCGACATATTTCCGCTGAGATAGTGCTTCTGCTCATAAGGGCAGCCCTTGTTGGCCCACTCCAGGACGACGTACTTGCCGCGATATTGGGAGAGGGTGTGGCTGTTGCCTTTGGAGTCCGTGCCTTTGAAATCGGGGGCCAGTGCGCCAGGAGGAATGGCGAAGGCGGTAAGGGTGGATAGCGCAAGGACAAAGGAGAGAAGACGGCGATGAGACATAGAGTCACCTCCACATCTGTTGCTGCGAATATTTTGCGACTGAAAGGGCGCCGAACGCAACATTGCGGCCGCCGCACGCCTTGCTATTTAGGCGGCCCGAGAAGGTTGGCGTCGCGCCAGATGCGCCATTGCCCATCAGTTCCACGGCGGAGGACGCTCAGGGTATTACCGACGCGTTTACTGGTGACTCCTCCAGCCAGCGGCGTAATCTCGACCTCGAGGCGATTCCAGCAGATGGCGGTGTCGCCGTTGACGGTAATCTCCTGTATGTCGGAGCGGCTCTCGATGCAGACGGTGCCCTTCATGGCGGTAGCCCCGGCAGCGAAGTCTTTGCGGTACATGGGTGCATTGCCGGGCGTGAGAAAGACAACGTCCTCGGTCATCAGGTTCATCACGGTATCGAGATCGCCTTCGCGTGAGGCTGTAGCCCAGTCATCGATGAGTTTGCGTATCTGCTGCTCGTCTGAAGGCGTTGCCGTGGTCATTGTTTCGTGTCCTTTTCGAGAGCCGTCAAAACGATATCCTTTGTCAGGAGTTCGGGAAGGACATCGGCGGAGGCAGTCGGGCTGGCGGGATAGATGACGTAGGTGGGAACACCGCTGCGGTTGATGGATGCCAGTTGTTTGGTGATCTCGGGGTCGTACTGCGTCCAGTCGGCCCTGAGCAGAGTGACCTTATTGGCGCTGAACTGGTGCTGCACCTCGGCGGATTTGAGGACGACGCGCTCGTTCACCTGGCAACTCAGACACCAGGCGGCGGTGAAGTCGATGAAGACAGGATGTCCCGCAGCGCGGGCCTGGTCGAGCGCCTGCTGCGAGTAGGGCTGCCAGGTCAGCGTAGTGTCCTTGGGCTGGTAGAGCGGGATGGCGAGGCCAATAACCGCGATTAGAACAGCGGCGATCGCGCTGGACCAGCGGGCAGGCCATCTGCCGAGGACCCATCCAGCGAGGGCGAGCGCAAGGAAGCACCAGAGAAGATGGGTGAGGTGGTCCACACCCAGACTGCCGGAGCCGGTAGAGCCCGACGAGTAGAGGCTGCCGTAGACCCAGGCCAGCCAGATAACGGTGCCAAAGAGAGGGATTGCAGTGAGCTGCTTCAGTATCTCCATCCATGCGCCGGGACGTGGAAGAATGCGTGTCCAGGCGGGCTGGAAGCTAAGCAACAGATAAGGTGTCGCAAGACCGAGGCCCAAGGCGGTGAAGACGGCGAAGGTCGTCCATGCAGGCTGGGCGAGGGCAAAACCGATAGCCGCACCCATAAGCGGCGCAGTGCATGGGGTGGCGACGACGGTGGCGAGAACTCCAGTGAAGAAGCTACCGGCGTACCCCTGCTTCTGCGCGAGACCGCCGCCCACGCTGGTCAACGAGAGGCCAAGGTCGAACTGTCCTGCCAGGGAGAGGGCGAAGAAGAAGAGCCCCGCGGCGAGAACGGCGATGAAGGTCGGCGATTGAAGCTGGAAGCCCCATCCAGCCTGGCTGCCGCCCGCGCGAAGCCCAAGGAGTACAGCGACGATAATCCAGAACGACACCAGAATACCGAGGGTGTAGACGAGGCCATGACTGCGAAGGCGACTGCGCTCCTCACCCGAGGACTGCACCAAAGCGAGCCCCTTAAGGAAGAGCACGGGGAAGACGCAGGGCATCAGGTTGAGGATGATGCCGCCGAGGAAGGCCAGGCCAATGGCAGTGAGCGTCGTAATACCAGAGGTGGCGCCGGGATTCTTCGCACTGCCAGACGCAGGAGCAACTTCGCCGGGAGTTACGGGGGCCGTGACATCGTAGGCCTGCGTCTCACTCAGCCGGATGACTCCATGGATCTGGGCAGGAAGCTTAGTGAGTTCAGGAGCGCGTTTGACGCGGAGACGAGCGCCGGCGGGCAGAGGCTCGACATCCTGCTCGGCAGCGTTGGCTATCTGCTCCTGGTCAAAGGGATAGAACTCGACATCCAACTCGCGATTGCCGGTGGTAATCGTAAAGACAAAGTCGGACTTGCCACCAAGAACGGTGAGCTTCATCTCCGGAGGCAAAGGCTTGGGAATGAGGCCTAGCGCCTCGCCCAGCGCTCCCACAGGCTTTGCCGCCGCAGATGCGCCGGGAGCAACGGTGAGATTGAGGCCGAGATGGGCTTTGCCGGGAATGCAAACCTCACGGCAGACCAGCCAGTTGACCTTGGCATCGAGATGTATCGGCCCGGGCTTAAGGTTCTTCGCAGCCGTAAGCTGAACGGGAAAAGCAACTGAGTCTTCGTAGCCGAAGTCCATCAAAGGCCCAAGCGGAAGGCGGGTAGGGATGGGAAACTGCATGGGGCCTGCAGTGATGCCGGCGGGAAGGGTCCAGGTGATCTTCGGCGGATCGCCGGAGTCACCAGCGTTAATCCAGTAGACGTGCCAGTGCTCTTCAAGCGTAAGAACGAGGCCAACCTGAAGAGTTCCGCCCGGAGCGATAGCCGGAGCCAACGAGACGAGCTCGGCAGTGAGATGCTGGGCCTTCACCGGCCCAGGGCCGCCGTCGCCGACAGGCTCGATCTGTGCGCCCGCAGAGATTTGGAACACCAAGGCGCTTACGAGGAGCAGGAAGATGGATGTCAGGCGGCGAATGTTCATGAACCTTGATTGTAGGACTTTAGACACTAATATTTGTCACCCAATTGTCAGGTGCCGGTGTTCGATCATGATGCAACGGTCCATCACCACGTGGATTCCGCCCGCCTCAGCCCGAGCGGCAGCCTCCAGGTTGATGATTCCCTGCTGGACCCAGATATCTTTGAGACCGAGCTCAAGCATCTCGTCGACAATGGCAGGGAGAAACTTAGGCAGACGGAAGACATTGACGACATCTGGCTTGATGGGAAGATCCGCGAGTCTGGCGTACGACTTTTCTCCTAGCACGCTCTCCACCAGGGGGTTGACTGGAAGGATGCGATAGCCGTGCTGCTGCATGTAGGTAGGGACATAGTTGCTTGGCTTGGCAGGGTTGTCGGAGAGGCCAATAACAGCAATGGTACGGGGCTGGGCAGGCGGATTGCCCAACATCTCGCGGATAGTCTGGGGTTCGTTCATCTCTTCACTTTCCTGGGTAATGTTCTATTTGTGCCATGCGCCGAGCAGGCGCCGAAGCACGATCAGTTCGCCCAGATGATAGGCGGTGTGATCGGCGACAAGGAGAGCTTCGCGGAGAAGGTTCTGGCCGTCGCCCCAACGGAAGGGCTTGAAGAGGTCCGCATCCGGCTTCTGGATGAGGGCCTCGAAGTGTTTGAGATCGGTGCGGATTGCCGCGATCGATTGGTCCCACGCCTGCGCTGTAGGAGGCTCGGTCGACTTGGGCCAATAGTCGTCGGGCCATTGAATGGGATGGTAGCCGCCAGTCGGCGGGGCGGAAAAGTTCAGGATGTCGCGCTGGGTAATACGGAGGTGCTCCAGCAACTGCCAGGCCGAATAGGGAAGATCTATCGGAACTTTCCCGCGGAGCCCTGTGGGAAAGTCTTTGATGGCATCGTCAAAGGTTACGTGGGCCTGGCCGCCCTGCAACAGCTCGATGAGTTGCTTACGTAACGTTGCAACCTGGTCGACTTCTTGATTCTTGACTTGATCTTTGGATGCGCTCATGACTCCCCTTCTCCTGCTCTAAGTTGGATGCGAGATGGAAACGCTGGGAACCAGAGGAAGGCGTCGGAGCCAAGTGAACTGCGTCACTGGCTCCGATGCCAAATGTCACAGGTCGTCGTCTGCTGCAATCTCTGCCGGGAAGTTGCCTTCGCGGCGCATCCGCAGATAGCCACGAATAAATGGCTCCAGATCACCATCAAGAACTTTGTCCACATCGCCAACTTCAACACGCGTGCGCAGGTCCTTGGCCATGCGGTAGGGCTGCAAAACATAGCTGCGAATCTGCGATCCGAATTTAATGTCGAGTTTGGAGTCTTCGAGCTTGCGGCTGATGGCCTTCTTCTTGTCGAGCTCGTACTCGTAGAGTCGCGAGCGGAGCAGCTTCATCGCCCTCTCTTTGTTCTTGTGTTGACTACGCTCGTTCTGACAACCCGCCACAAGGCCTGTTGGCAGGTGAGTGATGCGAACGGCGGAGTCCGTCGTATTGACGTGCTGCCCACCCTTGCCCCCGGATCGATAGGTATCGATCCGAAGGTCATCCGCCTTGATGTCGATGACGATGGTGTCGTCGATCTCGGGCGAAACGAAGACGCTGGCAAAGCTGGTGTGGCGACGCTTGGCAGAGTCGAACGGCGAGATGCGGACGAGGCGGTGCACGCCGGTCTCACCGCCGAGCAGGCCGAAGGCAAAGTCGCCCGAGATGGTGAAGGTAGCGGATTTGATGCCGGCCTCGTCGCCATCCTGAACCTCGTTGATCTCGACCTTGAAGTTCTGACGCTCACCCCAGCGGATGTACATGCGCATAAGCATCTCGGCCCAATCCTGGCTCTCCGTGCCACCGGCGCCAGGATGGACGACGACGATCGCGTTAAGCGGGTCTGTCTCGCCCGAGAGCATCGTCTTCGATTCGAGCTTGTCGGCAAAGTCGATGAGTGATGGAATCTCACGGGCGAGGTCACCCTCGGTATCCTCGCCCTCCTTGGCAAGCTCGAAGTAGGCCTCGATGTCATCCGACCGACGGGCAAGCTCTGCGTCGTCGGCCAGAAGGGTTTCCAGGCGCTTGCGCTCGCGCATCAGCGGCTGCGAACGTGTGGGGTCGGCCCAGACGGCTGGGTCGGAGGTTTTTCCTTCGATAGTGGCTAGTTCACGGCGCAGGCGGGCCGAGTCAAAGATACTCCCGCAGATCGCGTACTTTGTCGCGGACCGGGGAGTAGGAGTATTCGAGATCGCTGATCATAGATCTCTAGTCTACGGCAATTTCGCGCGAAGGCTAAGAGCAAGGGCAAATGCAGTGATGAGAGCACAGGCGTACGCGAAGAGATCGCCATTCGCCGCATAGAAGGTAAGGTCCTGTTCGTAGGCGAAGCCGACGCGGATGCTGGTGCGGATATGGCGAGGCGCGGCAGCAATCACTCGTCCATAGGGATTGATGGAGGCAGTCACTCCAGTGTTCGTCGCGCGCAGGATCCACCGGTGGTTTTCGATAGCTCGCATCCGAACCATATTCAGATGCTGCCAGGGAGCGCTGGTATCGCCGTACCACCCGTCATTGGAGATGTTGATCAGCACCTCTGCGCCTTGTTTAACGAACTGCCGCACCTCATCCCCAAAAATAGATTCATAGCAGATGAAGGTGCCATACCTATGACCGCCGGTGGCAAAGACGGTGCGGCGCTGGCCGGGATCGAAGGTGCCGACCTCGTTGAGCAGGTTCTTCGCAAAGAAGAAGAGCTGTTTGAAAGGAACATATTCACCGAAGGGGACAAGATGCATCTTGTCATAGCGGCCCGCAAAGTCGCCCTGTGGAGTAATAAAGGAGGCTGAGTTGAAGAGGCTATAGCCACGGGGATTGCTCGCAGTGCGGTCGATCCCGATATTTCCCGCAATGATGGGCGCGCTGGCTTCGCGGGCCAAAGTGGACATGGCGGCACGAAACTGAGAATCGTTCTCTTGAAAAGGTGCTGGAGATTCGGGCCAGACGATCAGATCGGTGGAACTGGGCAGAGGAGCCTGAGGATCGGCTCCTACGACAGGAGGATGCCGCCTTATGAGAAAGACGGTCTGCGTACCCGGAAGTTCCGGAATACCCAACATGAATTGATTGGACGGATAACGACTGAGATAGGAGAACGAGTCGAGGAGTTCCTGGGTGCTGGGTTGAGGGCCAGTATTGGCGGCGCCTACCTCCAGATTCTCCTGAACTAACGTGGCATGAGCCGCAGGCGATTCTTCCAGTGGATACCTGATTCGACGCAGTGTCGCGACATAGAGGACAACGATGATGACCCCGGCAACAGTAAGCACGGGACGGATATAGCGACGCTCCTTGACCTGAATACGAGCTAGCCAGAGGGCATTGATCGCAGCTATGACAAAAGAAAGGCCATAGACTCCAGCGATGGGAGCAAGACGAGTAAGCAAAGGATTATCGACCTGGGCAATGCCAAGCAGGTCCCAGGGTAGACCGGTAATACGGGCACGGGCTAGCTCCACGGCAACCCAGGCGAAAGGAGTCAACAGGAGCATCCTCTGGCGCCCGAAGTGAATCCGAAATGCCGAGAGGAGCATACTAAATAAAGCGTGGTAGAGGCCGAGGTAGAGACAGAACAGGATGAGGATACCCGCGGCGATAGGCTTGGCTAGACCACCGTAGAGGTACATCGTCTGGTAGATCCAATAACAGTTGCCCAGATACCAGGCGAAACCGCATATGTACCCAAGGACTGCCCCCTGACGAAGCGTAAGTGGATTTCCTGCCCTGTTATTGCCTACGAGTGCCACCAGAAGAGGCAGAAGGGATACCCAGCAGAAGGCAGTACGCCAGAGCGGTGTCGGCCCCGCGATGGGAAAGGGCAGCACCTGCAGGATGCCGGAGAGCATGGCCAGGGCCCAGAGCCGCAGGGGAATAAGTCGCATCGCAGGTGAAGTCTAGCATTGCTGCTTTTCAATGCCACAAAAGCTACAATAGGGCGCAAGATGGATACGCTGGCTCACCTGCTCTCCGAAGTACTCGTCCCGCTCTTTTTCGTGGGCATGGTTGGCTCCGTCCTGGTTGTGATCTTCACCATAGTCCGTGATCTGCGAGAGGTATTAACGACAGATGAAGATAGCCCGGATCTTTGACTTAGGGCACACTGACTTATTGACGCAGGATGAGCTCAAAACTAAACTTTCTATGTCGGACGGTGGTTTCGTAGGACGCACACCAGATGGCGCGTCCTCTCAATAATGGCTTCATCTAATAAACAAACTATCGTTCTGCCGCAATCGAACCGTGTGCGCCTTGTTGTGGCGTCATCGGTCATGCTTACCTTTATCTCCTTCTGGCGTGCGGCCGCCATCGTTCTCAACGATCTTGGATCCTCGGCCTTCTACGCAGGCGGGCTTGCGGAAGAGGCTGTCGGCAAGGCAGCTCCCTGGCTCATCCTCGGCGTAGTTGTGTTCGCCTACGCGGTCCGCGCCGTCTACGTGGAGAGCTGTTCCATGTTTACCCGCGGCGGCGTCTATCGGATCGTCAAGGAGGCACTCGGCAGCACCTTCGCCAAGGTGAGCGTCTCCGCCCTGATGTTCGACTACGTGCTCACAGGTCCGATATCCGGCGTGTCAGCCGGTCACTACATCGTTGGCATGTTGAACGATCTGGCAACCTTCTGCGCAGCGAAATTTCATTGGGCGATAACACCGCACCTTCGGCCGGATATCGCCTCGGCTGCCATCGCGATCGCCATCACCATCTACTTCTGGTGGCAGAACACCAAGGGCATTGAGGAGTCCAGCCAAAAAGCGCTGAATATCATGAAGATCACCACCGTCATGGTGGTCATTCTTCTTATCTGGGGCATCTTCACCGTCGTCCATCGCGGAGCCCAGCTGCCTCCCCTGCCGATACCGTCGAATCTCCACTTCAGCCCGGACGCCCTGGGATTTCTAAAGGGCACGAAGTTTGCCGCATCGCTCGGTCTATTCGGCGTGCTGATGGCCTTCGGCCACTCTGTGCTGGCGATGAGCGGCGAAGAGTCGCTCGCGCAGGTGAATCGCGAGATTGAGCATCCCAAGCTGAAAAATCTCAAGCGCGCGGCGCTCGTCATCGCCGTCTACAGCTTCTTCTTCACCGGCCTATGCTCGCTGCTTGCCGTGATGATCATCCCGGATGCCGTTCGCGTGCATGTCTATCGCGACAACCTGATCGCGGGCATGGCGATGAATATGGTCGGCCCGGAGATACTGCGGATTGTCTTTCGGGGATTCGTCGTAGTGGTTGGGTTCCTGATTCTGGGTGGGGCCGTCAATACTGCTATCGTCGGCTCGACGGGCGTGTTGATGCGCATCGCCGAGGACGGCGTACTCGCGGACTGGTTCCGCAAACCACAGCGCAAGTACGGTACCAGCTATCGGATTATCAACCTTGTCGCCGGCCTGCAGTTACTGGTGATTGTGTTGACCCATGGCAACGTACTGGTAATTGGCGAGGCCTATGCCTTCGGCGTGATCTGGAGCTTCACCTTCAATGCGCTGGCCATGCTTGTCCTTCGCTGGAAGTTTCGTGGCGAACGCGGGTCCAAGGTTCCACTGAATCTTCGCATCGGCAAGACAGAGATTCCGCTGGGACTTATCTCGGTATTTCTGGTCTTATTGTCGACCGCGCTCGTGAATCTCTTGACCAAGTCGGTAGCTACAGTAAGTGGAGTTATCTTCGCAGCTGCTTTTTTCGTCATATTTTCTCTCTCCGAACGGGATAATAAGAGGCGCCATGACCTCGCGACGCGCCAGATGAGAGAGCACTTTCAGCTGGAACACCAGGACAAGGTAGGGCGCGATGCCTTGCAGATTCGTCCTGGCGCGGTGGTGGTAACCATGCGTGACGCCTCCGCACCATTTGCTCTCAAGTGGGCTCTGACTCACACCAACACTGACGAGCAGGATCTCGTGGTACTAGCAGCGCGAATGATGGGAGTAGGCGGTCCAGAGTATGTAGATGCCTCGGAGCAGTTATTCAGCGAACACGAGCAGATGCTCTTTACCAAGGCCGTATCGATAGCCGAGAGCTTTGGCAAGCATATCTCGCTGCTGGTAGTTCCAGCCGGTGATATATTCGCGGCGCTCGTACAGACAGCTAACTCGCTGGAGGCGGCAGCCGTTGTATCCGGCTTATCAAGCAAGCTGACAGCAGAAGAGCAGGCCTATCATATGGGCCAGGCTTGGGAGGCCTTACCCGAGCCCAAGCGACAATTTACTTTTTATGTCGTCAAGCCGGATGGCGAGGCGTTGAGTTTTCATATTGGTCCCCATGCGCCGACGATTCGGCCGGATGAAGTACAACTGGTTCATCGCCTCTGGTTGAATCTGCGACGAGCCCCGGAGATGCATGATCTGCATCACAGCGACATCCTCACCTATGCGCTAACCCGCATGGCCGCTGAGTTTTCTCGGGATAAGCAAGCGACACTGGAAGGCCTGCAGCAGTGCATCCACGATGGCAACAATCGACGAGGTCTGGGAAGTTCACGTCACGAAGAGCTAGACGAATCAGGTCCCGGATATACCATACGGGCGCCACGCAAAGGCGACACAAAGCCTTCTTCTGACCGTTAGCAATAGTCGAATAACTTACTATCGATTGCCAGTAGGTAGTTACTTCTGTATCGTAACTATGAGGCATTTAAAAAAATTGGCTTACAGCTTTAGCTATACCAGCTGAACGGACTAGATCTGTAAATGGAGGTAACAAGTGGAAGTTAGCCGTATCATCGCTGAGATCGATGCACAGATATTGAAGTTGCAGCAGGCACGAACGCTGCTATCGGGTACGGCGAAGTCGGCCGTGCGCACAGGTCCTGGCCGTCCGAAGGGCAGCAAGAATACCGCTGCTACTACCACTACTACTGCGCCACGCAAACGCAAGTTGAGCCCAGAGGGACGCAAGCGCATCGCCGACGCCATGAAAAAACGGTGGGCTGACCGCAGGAAACAGAGCGCAAAGGGATAGTTTACGAAAGTTGCAATATAGAAAGCGCAAGCATCCGAGTTCACGGTGCTTGCGCTTTCTTATATTGGGCTACTTCAACATTATTTACCGAGTAATGATGACTTCCCGGAGATTATCCTTCGCGAGAAATAGGCGATAGGTACTGAAGTCGCTCAACATATTTTCAATCTTTCGATTGCTGTAGATGTGAAGCAGAGGATAATTCCCTGCCTTCTGCACCTCAACGACGTCAGTGTCTGTGAGATGGTAGCGGCAGAAGACAGTCTCTGGACTCGTCGTCACATGAAAGAAAGCGAGCATAAGGCCCCCTGGCTCCATCACCTGATGGATACGGGAGAATACAGGTATGAGTAGAGGCTCCGGCAGAAAGTCTGCCGTATCCCACAGTATGACGACGTCGAAGGTGCGGCCGGAAAAGTTGAGATTGGAAGCAAGGAAGCGCTCGACATCGTATCCCGCCGGCTCCCCAGCCTCGCCTGGGATAAGCCACTCCGGCTTCGCCGCCTCTTCCACCAGATTCGCCATATAGATGCTATGGCCGAGGTTGGTGATGTAGTTGATGTTGGTGGAGGATGTCGGACCGATGTCGAGGACGCGCAGCGACTCCTGACTCCGCAGATGCTTGAGCAACTCCTTCCATCCGCTCGAAGGACGAGGGATGCGTGCGTCCTTTCCTCGGGCACTGCTCGTATTGTCGCTGCTGCCAAAGAGGCTGCGCATACGTCCGCTTCCCTCCCTGTTCAGGCCTTCGGCTCGAGGACGAGCATGTCCTGCATGTTCTCCACGGCAGGTGGTGCGGCCTGTCCTTGCGATGTTTCGGCAGTTTTAAGCTCCACACGTCCCTTGATCGTGGAGTTCTCCTCGATGGAAAGCCTGCTGGCGAAGATATCTCCTTTGACCACCGCCGACTGCCGTAGCTCAACGCGCCCGGTGGCATGGACGTTTCCGTTAATTGCCCCGAAGACCGTGATGTCCCGAACGTGAATGTCGGCGAGAATGCGCGCATTCGGGCCCACCGTCAACCGATTCTCCGGCAACGTGATGGTTCCCTCAATGTCGCAATCCATGTAAAGATCTTCTTTGCCGGAGAGCTCTCCCCGAATCGTGACTGACTTGCCAATAACGGTGGAACCCTCTGCTGGCTTCATGCTTCTGGTCTCCTGGCAACACAAAATCATTTGGTGCGCCTTGCCCGAACTATACCCAAGCCCATGCCATGAGGCAAACCGGAAAAACGTTGTCACAGGTCTAAGCGTCTTACATAAGGCAGTCGCAACACGTGGATAGCAGCGAGGAGCGCAAGGTTTGCCGAGAGAAATAGCGGATAAGAGTGTGTACGTCCGAAGACCCGCGCTGCTTCGTGGAACGGCCACGGGACCACTTACCCTATGGCGCTGGTTCGCCGTGAGTTCCTTGGTGGTGTTACACGCCTTAGCCGGCTATTCCGCAAGAGGACAGAATGCAGCTGTGATCAAAGAAGGGATTGCGGCGTCCCCGGTATCTGTGGACCCGCGGTCCTGGGCCGTGGATGCTTCTGCGAATGAGTTGCTTGCCCTTCATCATCCGGGGTCGTATCTGCGATACCGCATACATATGATCGACGATAAAGGAGACAGGGTTCGCGATCTTATCGAGAGCAAGGATGGAAGCGTGGCGCGCCTTATCATGAGAGATGGAAGGCCGCTGACCAACGAGGAGGACATAGCGGAGCGCCAGCGCTTGAACGACATGCTCACGTCCCCGTCAAACTACGCCAAGCATGTCAAGAATGACGCCTCCGGTCGAAAGATAGCAGACACTCTGCTCAAGCTGATGCCGGATGCGATGGTCTACACCTACGTCCCAGGACAGCCACAGACAGGGAAAAATCCTGGCTCTCTCGAAATCGTGCTCGACTACAAGCCAAATCCGAAGTTTTCTCCTCCGACGACCATGGCGGGAGCATTGACGGGGTTGCAAGGAAGGGCATGGATCGACGCAAAGAGTCGATATGTGGTTCGCATGGAGGGCAGTATTTTTCGGGGGGTCAACTTCGGCTGGGGGATGTTGGCGCACATCTATCCTGGGGGCCAGCTCGTGATCGAGCAGACACACGCAGGCGGGGGCCGATGGATCTTCACGCGCTTCACCGAGCAGCTGACCGTACGCGCCCTGATGGTGAAGACGCTGAACGTGAAAGCAAATATCGAGGCGTCTAATTTCCAGACAATAGGTCCGATGAGCTATCAGGACGCAATCCATCTGCTGCTGAACACCCCTTTGCCTCAACACTAGCTAGGCCATGACGCGAGCCTTTGCGCGCAGCGTCTTGCGGCGAACAGTTAGCGCTTCGATACGATCCTTCTGCACCTCGAACCCGCGACCAATCGCAGTCGGAACCATAATCTCACCCTTGTTGCTGACGGTGACCTCGGGTTCAATGATGTCCTGCGACCAATAGCGGCTGGAGGCGGAGACATCGCCAGGGAGCGAAAAGTTCGGCAGCGAGGACAACGCAATATTGTGAGAGCGCCCGATGCCCGTCTCCAACATGCCGCCACACCACACTGGAATACCGCGCTCTTCGGCGGCATTATGAACCGCGATCGCCTCGCTAAAGCCACCGACGCGTCCGACCTTGATGTTGATAATGCGACAGGATTGCATGCCGATGGCCGCCAGCGCGTCACGGCGATTGCGAATGGACTCATCGAGGCAGATATCGGTTTCAATGCGCTTCTGCAGCAGCGAGTGGAAGTAGAAGTCGTCGTACCACAGGGGCTGCTCGATCATCAGCAGCTTGAACTCGTCCCACGTGGCGACGTGATCCAGGTCCTTCATCCGGTAGGCGGAGTTCGCGTCACAGCTTAGGGTGATCTCCGGCCAGCGAGAGCGCACCGCCTCGAAGATGCGGTTGTCCCAGCCGGGCTTGCACTTCAGCTTGATGCGTTGATAGCCGGCGGCAAGCTCAGAAGCAATCTTGTCCATGAGCTGTTCCGGCGAAGATTGAATCCCAATCGAGACCCCACACGGAATTGTCTTGCGCGTACCGCCAAGCAGTTCGGCAAGGGAGACCCGCTCTATCTGCGCCTCGAGATCCCAGACGGCGTTCTCCATCGCTGCCTTGGCCATGCGATGGCCGCGAACCTGACTGAAGAGATCCGGGCAGCTGCTACCACCCTGCAACTCGGCGTCGAGCAGCCTCGGTGCCAGCTCCGTCTCGGTGATGATCCAGGCTGTGTCGATCATCTCGTCGCTGAAGTAGGGGTGTTCCCCTGCGACGCACTCGCCCCAGGCAGTCAGGCCGTCGGCTTCAAGTTCGACGAGGAGGATACGGCGACCGGTGGTAAGCCCGAAGCTGGTCTCGAACGGGTGAGCCAGCGGCATATTGATCTCGCGCAGGTGGATGGCATCGATATTGAACATGTGCGGGTCCCTGTCTTTCCGGTATTTCAAAGATCTACTTATCGCAGAATCTGGCTGTGTCGAATCTTCCGTCCTTCAGTCGTCACCTATTATTATCGATTGGGTTCACTCCAGGGGCCAAGCAGAAAGCTGCCGTTGCCATCGGAGTCCCGCTCGTAGCCGAGAACGGCAAGGCCTCTGCTGAATGCTGCCTGCAGCGCCTCTCGGTTATTTGCTTGCAGCTCTTGCGCAAGAGCTCGCTGCTGGGCGTCCTGCTTCCACTGGTAGATGGTGTGCGGGACAGTGACTCGTTCGACGGCTTCGACCGGCTGAGACTCTCCGCGCAAAAGACTGGTTACGCGTGGCGAGTTCAGCCACCACTCCGCGTATAGCCTATCTGTCGGAAGGCCTCCCTGCAATGGGGATGAGGAGGGTCCATAAAAATCAGGATAGTAGCGCCGCGATATAGCTCCCAGACGGGCGATGTTCAGGTGGGCGTTTTTTATCTCCAGGGGATCGTAGGTCCACTCCATCAGGTCGAACCCGCGGGCGACCGCATCGTCACGCTGGGCCAGCTTCAGCCGACGGCCAAGGCCCGCATTCCGGTAGTCCGGCAACACGGCGAGCATATGCGAGTGCAGATACGCATGGCCATTGCGGTAGCCCGGCAAGGCCATCGCGAAGCCGATAATAGTGTTCCCGTCAAAGGCGCCAAGTACCTGGCCTCCGATGCGTTGCGCGACGAGAAAAACACGCCGCGGAATGAGATCCCCATCGCTATAGCCCCATACCTCGAGCTGTAAGACCACGCATCGCTCAAACTGGTCGAGAGTCGTGAGAGGCCGAATCTGGATGTTCTCGTGTGGATGTTCGTTCATGACTATACTGGCCCGCTGGCGGCGTCCTTCGCCCCCTTCTTTGCGCTGTTCCATAGCTCTTCCAGCTGCGACGGTGTGCGAGCCGCCAGGGCGTCCGTGCCGCCTGCTGCGGTCTCCATCGCACGAAAGCGGCTGCGAAACTTCGCATTGGCGCCACGCAGGGCAGACTCTGGATCGATTTTAAGATGTCTGGCAAGGTTCACAGCAGTGAAGAGAAGATCCCCCAGCTCTTCCTCCGCCTTCGAGCCTTCAGCAGCAGGATTCAGCTCAGCCTCGAGCTCCCCGATCTCCTCCTGCAACTTGTCGAAGAGCCCCTCGACATTCGGCCAGTCGAAGCCGATCTTCGCCGCTCGCGAGCCAAGCTTCCCTGCCTCCAGCATCGCAGGCATCGTACGTGGAATGTCGTCGAGCATGGAACCTTCTGCACTGGCAGGGGCCTGCTTCTCCGCGCGCTTGATCTGCTCCCAATTACGCAGGACAGCATCAGAGTCTGTGGCCTCTACTCCGGCAAAGATGTGCGGATGGCGTCGAATCAATTTGGCGTTCAAATTAGCCGCCACATTGGAGAGGGTGAAATAACCGGCCTCAGAGGCCATCTGTGCATAGAAGAGCACCTGCAGCAGCAGATCGCCCAACTCATCCTTCAGCTCGGGCCAGGCGCGGCGTTCAATAGCATCGAAGACCTCATAGGTCTCCTCCAGCGTATACCGCTTGATGCTGTCGAAGGTCTGTTTTCGATCCCACGGACACCCATCGGGCCCTCGCAGACGGGCCATGATCGCGATAGCTTCCTGAAGGTGGTGGGCGGCCTCTTCGCTCGATGGTGACGCCATACCCTCCACTTTACCCGAACCCACGCCCGCTGGCACCTGCCGTGATAGCATCATGCGCTGAGAGGGCCTTTCATGATCGGAAAGTTTCTGACAAATTTAGTTTTGGCGGGAGCGTTGGCAGCATCGGCCCAGCAGACGACGCAACGTCCCGCGATAGCTCCAGACGGACAGATTACAGAACAGCGCGCCGCGATCAGCCGCCTGGATTTCATGCTCGGCACCTGGACCGGCAGCGGATGGATGATGCGTGGGCCTGGGCAACGGGCGGAGTTCAATCAGACAGAGGTAGTGCAGAAGAAGCTGGACGGAACCCTCATCACGATAGACGGCGATGGCCGCGACAAGAGCAATCCGGACCGCAGCATTCACAATGCCTTCGCGGTATTCACCTACGTCCCCGAGACGAAGCAGTACCGCTTTCAGCCATACCTGCCCGGCCATCAGCTCGATGTGTCGCCGACGGTCAGCGACCACTCGTGGACATGGGGCTTCGATGCGCCCTACGGCAAAACCCGCTTTACCCTCGACTTTACCGATGGCAGCTGGCATGAGATCGGAGAGTTCTCTCGCGACAGCGGTCAGACCTGGGCAAAAAACTTTGAGATGACTCTCACGAAGGCAAAATGAACATCCCACCAAAGCAAAAGAGAAGCAGATGGACTCTGCTCCTCGCGCTGCCCTACCTGGCACTCTGTTTTCCGCAGCTATACGCCCGCGCCACGCCAACCCTGGCGGGCTTTCCCTTCTTCTACTGGTATCAACTCGCGACAGTGATCGTCACTTCGGCGTTGTTGGGCTTCGTCTATCGCAAACTGAAGACTTGATTCCTGGAGATAGGCTGGCAGGGTCTTGCATTATGCTACCCCGCCGCCTGGGAGAGGAGAGCAACGCGCCCGTAGCATCGGGCGCGTCGCTTTAGAAAAGATTTGTGATGCAGATTGTGTTGCGGAGCTTGATTAGAAGATCTGTTGAACGCTCAATCGCTACTGTCCGCTCGGTGGTGCACTGGCCGAGGTCGCAGGCTGGTCGCTCATGTTGGTCAGCAGCTTGACCTCGACACGACGGTTCTTGGCCCGTCCCTCAGCAGTGCGATCGCTCGCAACCTGCTGGTCTTTGCCAATGCCAACCAGATAAAACTTGTGAGGCGGGATGTTGTGCTTGGATGCCAGATAGTTTGCAACGGCATCCGCGCGACGCTGGCTGAGCTGATAGTTGTAGTTGGCATCGCCGACCGAATCGGTTCCACCCGTCAACTGCAGGATGTAACCACGCGCATTCGACAGACTCGTCGCCAGGTCGTCCAACTGCTTCTTATCCGCCGCGGTAAGAACCGCTTTGTCGAAGGCGAACGTGACACTCACATCGGCCAGTGGCTTGTAGTTATCCAGATTGGCGACTACCCCAGTCAGGCTGTCGACCCGGTTATAGGCCTCTTGCGCGGAGCGGCCGGCCGCATCGGCAGATTGTCCCGCTGCCATCGCATGCTGGTCCGCGGTATCGGCAGCGCTCTGAGCTCCGGTTATACCCTTTTGAGCACGCTCGTCTGTATCCCTTATATTGCGGTGATCGGCAGCAGTCTTGCTGTCCAGCTCGTTTGTCTGCTGAATGATCGGAGTGGTCTGCGAACGGACATAGTTCTTGCTGGAGCAGCCGACCGTCAAGGCTAGAACAAGGGCACTTGCTGCAACTGCCTGACAGGCCGACTTCATCTTGCCGTCGGTGGAAATATCGAATCGCATATTGGAGCTCATTGTTGTCATCTCCTGTTTCTAACAATCTTCAACACTGTCATACACAGCAATTTCCATGCCAAAGAAAGTAGACAAGTAAGCTCCCCTTTTTCATGCACATACGGTAAACAATCAGCACTTAGTTGCAACATGGCACCCGGGCCAGTCGGGAACTTTTGATGCGGAGATGCGTCAAATGTACTCAGACCGCTTGCGATGCAATCGCTTAGCCTTCGTGGCGTCTACACTGAGACGCAGACGCTGATTTACGTCATGGACCTTTACCAGAAAATTCGGACCATCCCCACCCAGCCAGGTTGTTATCTCTACAAGAACGCCGAAGGCGAGGTCATCTATGTCGGCAAGGCGAAGAACCTCCGCGCACGGGTGCGATCCTATTTTCTGGATGCCTCGCAGTCCAACGCCAAGACTGGAACCCTCATGCGCGAGGCCGTCGATGTGGAATACATCACGGTCGCCAACGAGCACGAAGCCCTCGCCCTAGAGAACAACCTCATCAAGCAGAAGAAGCCGCGCTTCAACATCCTGCTGCGCGACGACAAGACCTATCCCTACATCAAGCTCACGATGAACGACCGCTACCCGAAGGTCTTCGTCACCCGCCGTCTCCGCAAGGACGGCAGCGCCTACTTCGGTCCCTACTTCCCCGGCAACCTGGCCTACCGCCTCGTAGACCTCATCCATCGCAGCTTCCTCATCCCCAGCTGCAAGGTCGACCTGTCGCGCTACCATCCCCGAGCCTGCCTGCAGTACTACATCAAGCGCTGCCTCGGCCCCTGCGTCGAGGGCCTGACAACACCCGAGGCCTACAAACAGACCGTCCGCGATGTCCAGCTCTTTCTCGAAGGCAGGCCGAACGAGTTGGAGCAGTCGCTCACGAAACGCATGGGGCAGGCAGCCGAAGCCGAGCAGTTCGAGCTGGCCGCCCGCCTGCGTGATCAGATCGTCACCGTCCACCAGATGCAGGACAAGCAGCGCATCGCAACCACAGACAACGAGGACGCCGACGTCTTCGGCTACCACTACGAGAACGAGATGCTCGCCGTGAATCTCTTCCACATGCGCAGCGGCAAGATCGTGGATCGCCGCGACTTCTTCTGGGAGGACCTGCCCGAGTTCCTCTCCGAGACCCTCAACGAACTGGCCACCGAGACTGAGGAGGCCGAATCACTCCCCCGCACGGAGCCCGATCCCGCAGTACCGGCGCCGGAGATAGAGGAGAGCGCCCCGCGAGTCCAGTACTCACCCGTCTCCGAGCTTGGAGGCGCCTTCAGTCCGGCCGAGTTCTTCTCCGCTCTTCTGAAGCAGCTCTATCTCGACCAGAGCTATATCCCACGATCCGTCCTCGTGCCGGTTGAGTTTCCCGACCGCGCCATACTCGCGGAGATGCTCACCGAACGCACCGGAAAGCGTATCGAGATTCTCGCCCCCCAGCGTGGAGAAAAACGCTCTCTCGTCGATCTCGTATGCCAGAACGCGAAGCAGTCCTACGACCAGCGCTTCCGCGTGTTGCAACCAGGCATGAAGGCGATCCAGGAGGCCCTCCAGGACGCGCTCACCCTCGAAGAGCTCCCCACCAGAATCGAGTGCTTCGACATCTCGCACATCCAGGGCGCTGAAACCGTCGCATCGATGGTCGTCTGGGAGGACGGCGCGATGAAGAAGTCCGACTACCGCAAGTTCCAGGTGAAGACCGTCACCGGCGTCGACGACTTCGCCAGCATGCGCGAGGTCATCCAGCGCCGGTACAAGCGTCTCCTCGAGGACAACAAGCCCTTCCCCTCCCTGATCCTCATCGACGGCGGACTCGGCCAGCTCCATGCAGCCTACGCCGCTCTCGAAGAGATCGGCGTCACGCTGCAACCTCTCGCCTCCATCGCGAAGCGCGAGGAGATCATCTACGTCTACGGGCAGGAGAGCGAGCCGGTAGTGCTCGATCGCCGCTCCCCCGTGCTGCACCTCATCCAGAAGATTCGCGACGAGAGCCACCGCTTCGCCGTAACCTATCACCGCAAGCGCAGGGAGATGCGCGACCGCGACAGCGAGCTACTATCCATTCCCGGCGTAGGCCCCCGCACTCGTCAGCGACTAATCGAGCACTTCGGCAGCGTGCGCGGAATCAAACAGGCAAAGCCAGATGCGCTGACCGCCGTTGTAAACGCAGCCACGGCCGAGCGCATCCGCAAATACTTTGACTCCCAGTCCAAATCGCCGGACACCCCGGTGCTGACCGTGCTGAACTAACTCCCGAGGGAGAACGCCAGCATAATCACCTGGCATCCTCCCTCAGGAGATTACGGGATCAAGCCCTGACTCTCCGCCGTGCCATCTCCACAACTCCAGCCAGCCCGGTCCCCAACAGCACCAGCGAACCCGGCTCCGGTACAACTCCACCACCCGGACCACCCGGATCCCCAGGATTTCCCGGGCCGCCAGTCGTATACGTCAGATCATCCAGAATGAACTGATCCGGAATCCCGGTTCCATCACTGAAGAGCAACTTCGAGATACCAGTCAGATTCAAGCTCAGCAAGCTCGACGAGCCGATATTCCCTGCTCCGGTAACACTTCCCAGAAGATTGTCGGAGGCGTCATACGCCGTAACCGTCAGATCGAAGAAGTCCGTGTAATAGAAGCTGATTCCATCCTGCAGCACATCGAACACGATCCCCAAATCCTCGTTCGGATCGTTCGTGATCACGCCCTGACCGGAGTGCGCCGGAAAATTGAAGAAATCATGATCGGGATTATCGGCTGTCAACTGCAGCGCATTCGTAAACGTCAACCCCGCATACTGTGTCGTAACCTGAGTTAAATCGCCGAGCTGTTCAAAGTCGAGGGTTGTTGCCCCAGCAGACCTGAACGCCGCAGCCACAAAAACAAAACAAAGCAGAGAGAATTTCTTCAAGTGAAGCCTCCAGAATTAAAACTATCGAAAAGTGCATCTCGCTGGATGTCCTATGAGCTACTTAGCAACTCCATCGCCAAACAGTCAACCACATCGTCAACGAAGATATCTTCAACACAGATAAGCGATTAGCTGTCTAATCTCGGAATCGAATCATCTTAAAGTCGAATGCCCGCTGCAGCACCTTGCATAAAAACAGGAAACGTTTCCGCCTGACCGATAGCCAAATAAAACTTCCGGAGAAGTTGCGTGGACGGGTTATCTGTAGCAATTCTCTAGAATAAAAGTTGAGAAAAGGATCGATCAGAGATTGAGACAGAAGGACTGCTCGGCTCCGCGAAATACGCAGTCATTCCGCTCAATTAAATTCGCAGGAATCCCTCTTGTCTCGAAGATAAAATTCACTGCAAGCATGTAATCCAGGGGGCACCCCCGCCCAAACGCTCTAAACTGAGAACACGATGACCTTCAAGCTCTCCTCGCTCGCCCTTCTGGCCACCCTTACCACCGGAGCCACCGCTCAGACCGCAACCGCTCCGAAGAAGCCCGTCGTTCACCGCACTACCGCAGCTGCTACGACGGCAAAGCCAAAGCCCGCAGCCCCAGCGACTCCAGTGGCAAATCCTGCCGACAATCCGCCCAACGTCCCCAAGGTCGTCGGCACGCCTCAGCCCCTCTACGCCCTCCGCTACGTCGACACCGTCATCGGCACCGGGCCTATCGCTGTGCCCCGCAAGTTCTACACCGTCCACTACACCGGCTGGCTCACCGACGGCACCAAGTTCGACTCCTCCGTCGACCGCGGCACTCCCATCACCTTCCCCTACGGAGCCCGCCAGGTCATCCCCGGCTGGGACACCGGCTTCGAGGGCATGCACGTCGGTGGCAAGCGCCGTCTCTACATCCCCTATCAACTGGCCTACGGCGAGCCAGGCCGCCCCCCGGTCATCCCCGCCAAGGCCGACCTCATCTTCGACATCGAACTCGTCGGCATGTCCGACACCCCACCACAGCCCAAGCCGGAGCCGAAACCCGAAGCCAAGCCCGAGACAAATCCCGAGGCCAAACCCAACGCCGAGCCTGGTTCCAAGCCCGAGACAAGCGCTCCAGCCGAATCTCCAGCCCCCGAGGCCCAGCCCAAAACTCCCCCGCATCCGGAAGGCCTCTAATCGCGTCCAATCTCAGGACGGTTAGAATCAACCTACATGTTTGAAAGGCTTAGACCACTCAACCCATACCTCAGGCGCTACTGGAAGAGTCTCGCCTGGGGAGGCGTTGCGACCATCCTCTACAACGTCATCAAGGTCCTCATCCCCGCCGTCATCGGACGCGCCGTGGACGACATGCAGCACGGCCTCACCCAGGCAAAGATCCTCCACCACGGCCTCAGCCTCCTCCTCATCGCCGCCTGTTCCGCCATCTTTCTCTACATCACCCGCCAGGTCATCATCGGAGCCTCGCGCGAGATCGAGTTCGACCTCCGCAACGATCTCTTCAGCAACCTCGAACGCCAGTCGCCCAGCTTCTACCACACCCATCGCACCGGCGACATCATGGCCCGCACCACCAACGACCTCAACGCCGTCCGTCAGCTCCTCGGCCCGGCCATCATGTACAGCGCCAACACCATCGTCTTCACCGCGGCCGCGCTGCCCTTCATGTATCGCATCAGCCCCAGGCTGACCCTCTGCGCCTTCGTTCCCCTTCCCATCGCCTCGGTCCTGGTCCAGTACTTCGGCAACCGCATCCATCGCCGCTTCGAGCGCATCCAGGCCATGTTCTCCGATATCTCCGCCAAGGCCCAGGAGAACTTCTCCGGAGCCCGCCTCATCCGCGCCTTCGCCCAGGAAGAGGCCGAGATCGCCTCCTTCGAGACCGCCAACCGCGAGTACATCCGCCGCAGCCTCTACCTCGTCCGCCTCATGGCCATGCTCTGGCCCACGCTGGAGTTCGTCCTCGGCCTCTCCCTCATGATCACGCTTCTCGTCGGCGGTCACGAGGTCGTCTCCCACCGCATCTCCGTCGGCCAGTTCACCGCCTTCAACGTCTACATGGTGCAGCTCACCTGGCCCATGATCGCCGTCGGCTGGGTCGTCAACCTCTTCCAGCGTGGCACCGCCTCCATCGTCCGCATCGACGAGCTCCTCAAGCAGAAGCCCTCCATAGCCGACGAACCCACTGCCGTCGCCCAACCCGTCACCGGAAACATCGAGTTCAACCATCTCACCTTCGGCTACGAAGGCGGCCCTGCGGTCCTCCACGACATCAACCTCCGCATCCCCGCCGGCACCAGCCTCGCGATCGTAGGCCCCACCGGTTCAGGGAAGTCCACCCTGGTCAACCTCATCCCCCGCCTGCTGGACGCCGCTCCCGGAGCAGTCCTGATCGACGGCCGGCCTATCCGCCACTTCACGCTCGCCGAGCTCCGCAAAGACATCGGCTTCGTCCCCCAGGAGACCTTCCTCTTCTCCGACACCATCCGCCAGAACATCGCCTTCGGCAAGCCGGATGCAACCTCCGATCAGGTGCAGGACGCAGCCACCATCGCCCACATCAGTACCGAGATCCTCGAGTTCCCCAAGGGCTTCGACACCATGGTCGGAGAGCGCGGAGTCACCCTCTCTGGCGGTCAGAAGCAACGCACCGCTATCGCCAGAGCCGTCATACGCGACCCACGCATCCTCATCCTCGATGACGCCTTGGCCAGCGTCGATACCTACACCGAAGAACGTATCCTCTCCGGCCTCCGCCAGTGCATGGAAGGCCGCACGACCGTCTTCATCTCGCACCGCATCTCTACGGCACGCAACGCCGACCAGATCGCCGTCCTGGTCAGCGGACGCATCGCCGAACTGGGCACACACGACGAACTCCTCGCCCGCAACGGCTACTACACCAGCCTCTTCGAAAAACAACGTCTCGAAGAAGAGCTCTCAGTAGCCACCTAGCCCCAGATCAATCTCATTTTGCTGTTATGAGTAGTTGCTGTTGCAGTTGTTTTTGCTGTTGCAGTTGTTTTTGCTGTCGCAGTTGTTTTTGCTGTTGCAGTTGTTTTTGCTGTTGCAGTTGTTTTTGCTGTTGCAGTTGTTTTTGCTGTTGCAGTTGTTTTTGCTGTTGCAGTTGTTTTTGCTGTTGCAGTTGTTTTTGCTGTTGCAATTGTTTTTGCTGTCGCAGTTGTTTTTTGCTGTCGCAGTTGTTTTTTGCTGTTGCTGTTGTTTTTGCTGTTGCTGTTGTTTTTGCTGTTGCAGTTGTTTTTGCTGTCATCCTGAGCGCAGCGAAGGATCCCGAAGGTCTTCATTGACCACAACTGTCAGCTCTTTTCAACAACACTCCCCACCGTCCGTGCTGTTGCGTGGCTCGCTTCCCACCTACAAAACCTGTCAAGCCCCCAAACTAGAGATCAAAACCAGATTTCATCTCCAACCACAAGAAAATAAACAACTTACACCTTTGAAAATAATCTTCTGAAAACTGCCGATGAGTTTTACTCCATTAGCTATACTGGATACAGAGATCAAGAAAGCCCCGGCCCAAACCGGGGCTTTTCCACTTAAAGAACTAACGGAGCCATAACCCTTTTATAAAGACGACTTTAGCCATAACTAGTTTAAAATGACGACTTTACAGACATAACATGCCATAACTTATTGAATGCATAGAACTTACGCCAAAAGTACCCCCCGGGGGGTACCCCTCAAGAACCTCCACCGGGGAAGACCCGTATGCGATGCTGGAACCCTTCGGAGAAGCTGATCAATGTCGAGTGCACATACAACGGTCGTTCGCCCCACAGACCTCTCCCTGCGAGCCGCGTTGCAACTGGCTCTCCTCTTCGCCGCGATCAAGCTGATACTGCACATCGCTGCCAACCTATGGGAGGCACACATCGGCTACGGCTACTTCCGCGATGAGCTCTACTACATCATCTGCGGACGCCACATGGCATGGGGCTACGTCGACCATGGCCCCGGGGTAGCGTTACAGGCCAAGCTTGCTGTCGCGATCTTCGGCAAATCGCTGGCTGGAATCCGGATGCTCTCTGCTCTCGCCGGAGCCGGACGAGTCTTCCTCACCGGAGTTCTGGCATGGTCGCTCGGCGGACGCCGTCCCGCACAGGCGCTGGCAATGATAGGAGTCCTCGTCGCACCGCAGTATCTCGCTCTCGATAGCTTCCTCTCCATGAACTCGTTCGAATCGGTCTTCTGGATGGGCTGCCTGCTGGCACTGATCCTGATCGTCCGCGGTGGCAGTGAAAGGCTCTGGCTGCTCTTCGGCGTATCGGCCGGTCTCGGCCTGCTGAACAAGCCATCGATGGCCTTCTTCCTCTTCGCGTTGCTTGCTGCACTTCTCGTCACGCGGCAACGCCGTCTGCTCTTCAGCCGTTGGGCAGCAGCAGGTGTCGCCCTGCTGATCCTGATCGCGCTCCCCAACCTGATCTGGCAGATGCATAACCACTGGCCAACCTTGGAATTTCTGCATAATGGCCAGATTGAGAACAAGAACATCAAGCTCGCTCCCCTACCCTTCCTCGTAAAGCAGATCCTGAACCTGCAGCCCGCGACAGTGCTCATCTGGGGAGCAGGCCTGGTATGGCTACTGCGAAATCCGCTGGCAAAGAGCTGGCGCTGGCTCGGTCTGACCTACCTGTTCTTCCTCGCCAGCATGATGGCGCTGCACGCAAAGGACTACTACGTCTCTCCCATCTACCCCATTCTCTTCGCCGCAGGCGGCATCGCATGGGAGCGGCGGTATGCCAACCGTCGCGCAGTAGCCCAAAATCGTGTCTACGCGTTTCCAATCATGGAGACCGTCCTCCTGGTCGCAGGTGTCATCATCCTGCCGATGGGGATACCGGTCCTGCGGCCATCGACATGGATCGCCTACACCAAGGCAATCCACCTCTACAACGCAAGCGGCAACACCGAGAACGCGGCCAGCGGCCCACTCCCCCAGTTCTACGCGGACCGATTCGGCTGGCAGGAAGAGGTCGATCAGGTCAGCAGAATCTATCACTCGCTCTCGGCGGAAGACCAGGCGAAGGCCGGCATCTCCTGCTCGAACTACGGCGAGGCCAGCGCGATCAACGTCCTTGGCCACGGTCTCCCCGCAGCGATCAGCGGACACAACAGCTACTGGCTCTGGGGACCGAAGGGAGCAACCGGCGAAGTCATGATCGTCATCAACAACGCAACACCGGAGGAGATGCGCAAATACTACGACTCCGTGCAGGTGGCCGGACGCATGGATCACCCGCTGTCAATGCCCTTCGAACATCGCAACATCTATCTCGTACGCGGACGCCACAAGAACGTCCTCGACGACTGGCTCAGCTTCAAGCACTACATCTGACCATCTCTCGTTGCGAAGATGGGTCAGCGGTGTGCTACTCTCCGTGCAACCCATGAAGGAAACCCGGTCCGAACTACCTCGCGTCCTGAATGCCTCGCACGCGACCTCAATCGTCGTCGGCATCATCATCGGCAGCGGCATCTTCCTCGTCCCCCGCGAGATGATGGCCGCAGTCGGCTCCTCGCGCATGGTCTACGCCGTGTGGATCGTCGGCGGCCTGCTGTCGCTGTTCGGCGCCATGACCTACGCCGAGATCGCCGCCGCGCGGCCGAAGTACGGCGGCGAGTACGCCTTCCTGCGCGAGGCCTACGGCGACCTGATGGGCTTCCTCTACATGTGGACGCAGATCACGGTAGCCAAGCCCGCCTCGCTCGCCACGGTAGCAGCCGGGCTGGCCCGCGTGCTGGCCACCTTCGCCGTCTTCAGCGGTTTTTCGCAACCGGCATTCGCAGGCCTGCTGTGGGGACAGGTCTTCGCCATCACCGTTACCTGGCTTATCACCGGCCTCAACATCGTCGGTACGCGCAGGTCGGCGAACGTACAACTTGTACTCACCTGGCTCAAGGGCCTTCTGATTCTCGTCATCGCAGGCTTCTGCTTCTTCGCTCCCGGCAATCACGGCACGTGGCACAACTTCGCCACCGACTTTACCGGTGCAAAGGCAGGCTTCTCCGGCTTCATGGTAGCCCTGGTTGCAGCTCTATGGGCCTACGATGGCTGGAGCGACGTAACCACGCTGGCAGGCGAAGTCGAGCGCCCGCAGCGCAGCATGCCCATCGCGCTGGTCGGCGGCGTTGCCATCGTCGGCGGACTCTACATGCTGACCAACGCAGCAATTCAGTATGTCCTGCCTGCAGCCGCAATCGCCACCGCCGATCGTCCCGCAGCGGATGCAATGCGGCTGGTCGCAGGCCATTGGGGAGCGACGCTGGTATCGGTCGGCATGGCCGTCAGCATAGCGGCGACCTTCGTCGGCTCATCGCTATCGGGAGCGCGCGTTCCCTTTGCCGCCGCACGCGATGGTCTGTTCTTTCGACAACTAGCGCATGTGCACCCGCGATTCCACACCCCCTCCACTGCCCTCGTTCTTCAAGCCGTGCTCAGCTCTCTACTGCTGCTTGCTATCGGCAAGTTTCAGGCGCTGTTCTCGCTTGCCATCTTCGGCGAGTGGCTCTTCTACGCAATGACGGCAAGCACCGTCTTCATCTTCAGGCGTCGCGAGCCGAATACTCTCCGTCCCTACAGCGTGTGGGGTTACCCCATCCTTCCGGCGCTGTTCATTCTCGCGGCAGTTGTACTGCTGCTGTTTTCCTTCGCCGACCAGCCTGTAAACTCGCTGGTTGGCACAGGCGTCATCCTGCTTGGAATTCCGCTGCACTATCTCCTGCAAAGTCGGCGAGCCCGCTAACTCCGATTCGCAATCACTCGCTCATACACCCGCACATACTCCTGCGCAGGCTTGTCCCAGGAGAAGTCCTGCATCATTCCGCGCTTCATCATCTGCCTCCACTCTTCCTTGTTGCGGAAGGTATCAAGAGCGCGCCGAATGGCAGCCATCAGGTCAGATGAGTTATACCCCCGGAACTTGAACCCATTACCACCACCGTTCGGCTCCTCGTCAATGGTGTCATCCAGCCCCCCCGTAGCGCGGACGATCGGGACGGTCCCGTACCTCAGGCTGTAGATCTGGTTCAGCCCACCGGGCTCATAGCGCGACGGCATCAGGAACATATCCGCCCCGGCCTCGATCTTATGCGCAATAACATTGTCGAAGTTCACCTGTACCCGGACCTTGTCTGAGTAGCGCCCAGCCATCTCAGTCAATAGTCGCTCGTAGTGTTCCTCACCGGTGCCGAGCATGACCAGCACGATGTCTTCCTGTACCAGCCGATCCAGAATGTCCACGATGAAATCGAAGCCCTTTTGTGTGGCAAAGCGGGACACGACGCCGATCACGGCAGTATCGTCACTAATGCCCTCCAACCCGAAGGCATGGAGAAGATCGCGTCTGCACTCTTTCTTGCCGGCGAGCTTCTCAACAGAGTAGTGCGCTGCTATGTGGGGATCGATCGCCGGATCCCACTCCTCGTAGTCCACACCATTCAATATCCCAAAGAGATCGCCTCTACGGCGCCTTATCGCCTCCTCGAGACCGTTGCCATACTCCGCCGTCTGGATCTCTTCGGCGTACTTCCGGCTGACCGTGGTAAGGGCGTCGGCGTAGACAATGCCGCCCTTCAGGAAGTTCACTGTGTCGTTCTGCTCCAGCTTGTCGAAGGTGAACATGTCCCACGGCAGCAGCAGGGTTTCCATGGTCCGTGGCGGGAACCAACCCTGATAGCCGGCATTGTGGATCGTCAACACCGCAGGAACATGCCGCAGTACCGGATCGAAGTAGTACGTGGAGCGCAGGAACACGGCCAGGATGGCCGTCTGCCAGTCGTGCACATGGAAGACGTCAGGGACACCCAGCACCTTACACGCCTCAATGACGGCGCGGCTTAGCGTGCCGAAGCGCTCCGCGTTGTCGGGATAGTCTCCCGATGGCGTCGAGTAGAAGCTCTCTCGGTCGAAGAGTTCGGGACTATCCACAAAATACGCCTGCACACCTTCTGCCAACCCGCCATCCAGAATACGGACGAAGCGGTTATAGGTGGGAAACGGAACCGTGATGCTGGGTATCACCACTGGAGCATCGGGTGCGGCCTTGGCCACCTGGCGGTAGTACGGCAGAAAGACGCTGACCTTGTGTCCCAACTTTGCCAGTGCTCGAGGCAGGCTGCCGACGACATCGGCGAGGCCTCCTGTCTTGGCCCACGGAGCGCACTCCGATGCCGCAAATACAATATGCATGTTGCCGTCCTATCTTCTGAATCAAACAGTTAGTCTATACAAACAAGTGCGGCAACATGCCGAACCCATATTGGATGCATATGAAACATAAGCCGAAGCTGGGACAGAACTTTCTTGTGGACGATGCCGCCCGTCATGCCATTGTCGCCGCTCTCGGCGATCTGAGCCAGCGTACCGTCATTGAGATCGGACCGGGCAAGGGAGCGATCACGGAGATACTCGCGGGCCGATGCCGCAGGCTGATCGCTTTGGAGCTGGACCGTTCGCTGGCGCCCGAACTGGCCTTTCGCCTTCGCAATCAGCCGCAGGTGAAGGTCATCGAGGCAGATGTGTTGAAGACCGACCTGCGAGCGCTGGTGCCGGAGGGTGAGACGGCTGACGTCATCGGAAATCTGCCTTACTACATCACCTCGGATATCTTGCTGCACCTCTTCTCCGCAGGAAGCACCGGCACTGTGGCCCGCGCTGTGCTGATGATGCAACGCGAGGTGGCCGACCGTGTCTCGGCTGCTCCGGGAGTGCGCGACTATGGGCTGCTCTCGGCAACCGCGCAGATGAATGCGCGGGTTGATCACCTCTTCACGTTGCCACCCTCTGCCTTCTCTCCCCCGCCGGAGGTCCATTCGACCGTCCTGCGGCTGGAGTTTGCGCCACGCTTCGCCGAACTCGGCGTGGATGCCGCGGGCTTCGACGCGTTTCTGCACAGATGCTTCGCCCAGAAGCGCAAGACGCTGCAGAACAATCTTCGTGCCGCCGGATACTCTCCGGAGCAACTCGCCGCAGCATGGCCCAGCGGTGTGCCACCACAGGCTCGTGCAGAGTCGCTGGCGCTGGAGCCGATGGCAGAGTTGTATCGAGCGCTAGCGTCAGGCTCGACAGCATGACACATGGATAGGACAGGTAGGACTACTGTTTGAGGGGAGCTTCCCTTAGACCCCTCCCCCCCGGGGTACTTTGGCTGCAAGTCATCTGAATTCAGCGACTTAAACGAATCTTTCGCTGCAAATTCATCATTCTAAAGTAGTTACGGATAAAGTCGTCTTTCTAAAAGGTTTATCGGCTTAAAGAGAGAGCCAGGTGGTTGGCCGGGGCTTTTTCTGACTCTGTATTAACTATAGCCGATTGAGTAAAACTAATATGCCACTTTGCGCAAGACTATTTTCGGACGCTAAGCTCTTATTTTTGTTTGATTTGCGTACGGAGATGCGTATTAGTTTCGGCTCCAGGGGCTTGACAGGAGAAAAAAGGGAGCGAGGCTCGAGGGAATAGGACAACCACTGCCGTCAACAGCAAAAGGCACAATGGTTGAGGCGCAGGTTAGTTCGCAAAAGTTCATTACTGCTCCCGGCCCGGGGCTAAAGTCCTTCTAACGTTGGTCCGATTCGTGGGCTGAAGCCCACGCTAATCCCAAGGAAGATTGGCAATTGCAGCGCCAGGGCAACAGCGGTATTTGCGCTACCAGGCGTGGTGGAAGCCGTCCTTTTGGGTGAGATGGACTTCGGTTTTGAAGAGATCGCTGAGGCGGGGAGCGGTGAGAAGGTCGGATTTAGGACCGTCGGCGATGATGCGGCCATCTTTCATCATGAGGATGCGGTCGATCTCGGGCGGGATGTCGGCGATGTGATGGGTGATGAGGAGAATGCCGGTTCCCTGCTGGGCGAGTCGGCGGAGGAGGTCTCGGAGGTCGGCCTGGGCGGCGAGATCGAGGGCGTTGGAGGGCTCGTCGAGGAGAAGCATCTGTTTTTCATCGGCTGCGGCGCTTGAGGAGCCCACGAGGGCTCGACCGATCATGATGCGGCGCTGCTGGCCGGCGGACATCTCGCCGACGGGCTTGTTGGCGAGGGGGACGGCGTCGATCTGGTGGAGGATTTCGTCGGCGCGGGTGCGCATGGCCTCGGTGACGGTGAGGTTGGGCCAGAGGGTGCTGCTTGAGAAGAAGCCGGTCAGGACAGCATCGCGGCCGACGGTAGAGAGGGTGGGCTTGCCGGGGAGTTCGGCGGAGACTACGCCGAGGCGTTTTTTGAGCTCGGTGAGGTCCCAGCGTTCGCGGCCGAAGATGCTGATCTTGGTCTCGGGTTGAACGAGGGGATAGCACTCGCAGGTGATGGTCTTGATAAGGGTGGATTTGCCGCAGCCGTTAGGGCCGAGGATTGCGATGTGCTCGCCGGTGTTGACGGTCAGGTTGATGTCGTGAAGGACGATGTTCTCGCCGCGGGCTACGTTGACGTGGGCAAGGTGTAGGAAAGGCGCCATTGATCTCTAGGATATAAGAGGTGCTGGAATGCTTATGAGGCAATAAGCCGCGGTATGGGGAACTTTATCGCGAGCGTTGACGTTCTATCCATAGATAGGCTATATATCAGCCATGTTAAAGAGATCCGACCTGATGCCTGGAACGCTGGACATGCTGATTTTGAAGACGCTCACTCGCGCGCCGCTGCATGGCTATGGGATTGCGCTTTCGATCAAGCGTCAGTCTGAGGATGTTTTGACCGTTGAAGAAGGATCGCTCTATCCGGCGCTGCAACGACTGCTCCTGCAGGGATGGGTGAAGGCGGAGTGGAAGAAGACCGAGACGAATCGGCTGGCGCGTTATTACACGTTGACGGCAGCTGGACGGAGACAGCTGGGGGTTGAGACATCGCAGTTTGAACAGATGATTGCGGCTATTGGACGCGTGATGCAGGACGCATAGGAGGTGCCATGAACCCGATTACCCGATTCTTCAAAAGGTTGGGAACGTTGCTCCATCGAGAGAGGTTCGACAGTGAGCTTGCGGAAGAGATGGCGTTCCACCGCGAGCAGAAGGAGGGTGAGCTTCGAGGGGAGGGCGTAGCTCCAGAGGCCGCTCATTATGCGGCTATGCGGCAGTTTGGGAATGAAGCGAAGCTGAAGGAGCAGAGCCATGAGGTGGTTCAGTTCCGCTTCGAGACGGTTTGGCAGGATCTTCGTTTTGCGATTCGTCAGTTGCGGCGGAGTCCTGGGTTCACCGTCACGGCGGTGTTGATGCTGGCGCTTGGTATTGGCGCGAGCGTTGCGATCTTCGCGTTTGTCGATGCTGCGTTGATCAAGCCGCTTCCCTATCAGGATCCAGGCCAACTGGTTGAAGTAACAGAGAGCGTTGCCGTCATGCCTCGGGCCAATCTTTCTTATCTGGACTATCTCGACTGGAAGAGGCTGAATAAGGTCTTCAGTGCGTTAGAGGTTTACACCGGGACCGGTTATCTGTTGCGTACGCCAGCAGGTGTTGAGCCTGTGCCTGCGACACGCGTGAGCGATGGATTCTTTCGGACGCTCGGCATCACGCCTGCGCTTGGACGGGATTTCTATGCAGGAGAAGATAAGCCTGGCGCGGCTAACACGGTGATGCTGAGCTATGCGACATGGCAGACGCGGTTTGGCGGAAAAAAAGACGTCATCGGTCAGACGGTTACGCTAAGTGGTATTCCGAACACGATTATCGGGGTGCTGCCGCAGGGCTTTCAATTCGCACCCAGAGGACGTGCCGAGTTCTGGGCGACGCTGCATGAACTCAATGGTTGCGAAAAGAGACGTACTTGCCACAACCTCACTGGGATTGGACGGTTGAAGGATGGCGTCACCGTGTCGATGGCATTAGCCGATACGACATCGATTGCGACACAACTGGAGAGGCAATATCCAAATAGCAACCAGGAGCAAGGGGCGAGCGTTATGCCTTTGTCAGAGGCGATTGTAGGGGATATTCGGCCTATATTGCTGGTTCTGCTGGGTGGGGCGGCGCTGCTGCTTTTGATCGCGTGCGTGAATGTAGCGAGTTTGCTGTTGGTACGGTCCGAGAGCCGTAGACGGGAGATCGCGGTTCGCGGAGCACTAGGCGCATCGAAGGCGCGGCTAATCCGTCAATTTGTAACCGAGGGAGTCGTATTGATCGCTAGCGGCTGCGCGCTTGGGTTGGTGGCTGCTTATGGCGGGATGAAGTTGCTCACTCGACTTATCTCGAAGGACATGCTGGCGAATATGCCCTATCTCGGCGGGATTGGCTTGAATGTGCATGTGCTGATCTTTGCGGGGACAATCGCACTGGTGGCGGCGGCGCTGTTCGCGATGACGCCGATTATGCGGTTGCCCCTGACGGCGATGCGAGAGGGGCTTGCTGACGGCGGTCGGGGCAGTGCCGGAACACTGTGGCGGCGGTTCGGTGCGAATCTGGTAGTGCTCGAGTTGACGGTTGCTGTCGTGCTGCTGGTTGGAGCGGGGTTACTGGGCAAGAGCTTCTATCGGCTGCTTCATGTGGAACTCGGGTTCCAGCCGGATCACCTGGCTACGCTGCAGGTGTCGTTGTCCGGAATCAGCTACGGAAAAGACGAGCAGGTGGTTGCGGTCGAACGGCAGATCGTGAGCCGCATCAAAAGTCTACCCGGTGTAAGGTCCGTGGGTATCTCCAGCAGGCTGCCCGTCAGCGGCAATGGCAATACAACCTGGGTCAGATTTGTGGGTCGACCGTACCACGGAGAGCACAACGAGATGAACTTCCGGGATGTGAGCTCCGACTACTTCACAACGCTTCAGGCGAAGTTGGTGCGCGGCCGCTTCTTTACCGATGAGGAAGACGTGTCGAAGCCTCTTGCTGCCATCATCAATAAGGCGATGGCGAGACAATACTTCCCGAGTGAAGACCCTATCGGAAAGAAGATCGGCGACTCGGAGCTATCGCCGAAGTCGATCAGGGAGATCATCGGAGTTGTGGACGATGTCAGGGAAAGTTCGCTCGACGCAGAGATCTGGCCAGCGGTTTACTATCCGTTTGACCAGGACCCTGATAACTATTTCAATCTTGTCGTTCGTACGTCGCAGGACGAGAAGTCGATACTGCCAACGCTGGGCTCTGTCATCCACCAGATCGATCCCGGCATTGGAACGATTGGCGAAGCAACGATGAATCAGCAGATCAGCAATTCGCAGACGGCGTATCTGCACCGCTCTTCGGCGTGGCTGGTAGGAGGGTTTGCAGCGATGGCCTTGCTGCTGGGTGTGGTGGGACTGTATGGCGTGATTGCTTATTCGGTGAGCCAGCGGACTCGTGAGATTGGCGTGAGGATGGCGCTGGGAGCGCAACGGGGTTCGGTGTACCAGATGATCATGAAAGAGGCTGGGTGGCTGACTGGAGCGGGCATCTTTGCGGGTCTGGTGTGCTCGGTGGGTACAGCGACGCTGATGAGGAAGCTGTTGTTCGGGATACGTACCTGGGATGTGTCTACGCTGGTCGCTGTGGCTATCCTGTTGGGTGTTTCGGCACTGGTTGCCAGCTATATTCCGGCGCGACGGGCGGCTTCGGTGAATCCGGTAGAGGCATTGCGAGCGGAGTAGGCTGATCCGTTTAAGATAAGCGGCCGCGGCAACGCAGTTGGTGTATGCCCTCATATTTCCATACTGCTATCTTTGCGGCGCTACAACGGCTTTTCGTAGATGCATGGATGGATCGGGAGTAGCCGCTCCATCGATGATAGGACCCCTTATATTCCCTTGAGGATGGAGCCGACGATTCCTCCTACTACGCCGCCTTCCGCTGCCTGCTCGCGACGTTGGGCGGGCATGTACTCCTGGAGTTGATGGGCGAGTCGCGAGATGGGAAGGGTCTGGAGCCAGATGCGACCAGGGCCGGTGAGTGCGGCGAGGAAGATGCCGTCGCCGCCGAAGATCATGTTCTTGAGGCCGGGGACGCGCTGAATCTGGAAGGAGACGCTGGATTGAAAGGCTCCGACGTGGCCGGGATGGACGCGGAGGGTTTCGCCAGGGGCGAGATCTTTGACGATGACTTCGCCGGAGAGCTCGAGCCAGGCTATGCCCTGGCCGGAGACCTTCTGGAGGAGGAAGCCGTCGCCACCGAAGATGCCGGCGCCGAGGGATTGCTGGAAGCCGACGCCGAGCTCGATGGCTGCGGTGGCGCAGAGGAAGCCGTGGCGGTGGACGAGGTACTCGTGGCCGGGGCCTACTTCGACGGGGACGATGTGGCCGGGGACGCGGGTGGCGAAGGCTACTTCGCCGGGGGCTCCCATGGCACGGTATTCGGTCATGAAGAGCGAGCCGCCACCGGCGACGCGCCTGATGACGCCGAAGAGGCCACCGCCGCCGCCGTGCTGGGTGTGGGTGGTCATCTGGATGGAGGCGGACATCCAGGAGAGCTCGCCGGCCTCGGAGATGATGGCGTCGTTGTGGTCGAGGGCGAACTCGAGGACGGGCATGGTGGTGCCGAGGATTCGGTTCTGCAATTTTTCTCCTACTCTGTTTCTTTCTACGAAGGCAGTATAGCGTGATGCGAGAAGGCGGCTTGTGACGTGTACGGGATCCCCCCTCCTGCCCAAAAAGCATGCAAAGTATTCAAATGAAAGATGTTAAGTCCGGACTTCGGTATAGACTAGGTTAAATAGCGAAGCCCAGCTAGTAGCCGGGCTTCGCTTATTCGTAGTTATAGACGGGCGGACGTGTCAAGTAGGCACTGTGAGAATCATGTCGTGGTTTCATTTCCGCATGCTAGCTTACGTCGCGCCAGTCGAGGATGACTTTACCGGAGTTGCCGGAACGCATCGCGGCGAAGCCCTCTTCGTAGTCGCGCCAGTTCATGCGGTGAGTGATGACGCCTGAGATGTCGAGGCCGCTCTCCAGCATGACGGTCATCTTGTACCAAGTCTCGTACATCTCTCGACCGTAGATGCCGCGGATGGTGAGCTGGTTGAAGACCACCTGGTTCCAGTTGATGGAGATGTCTTCAGATGGAATGCCGAGCATGGCGATCTTCGCGCCGTGGCTCATGTTGGCGAGCATGTCGCGGAAGGCGTTGGGGTTGCCGGACATCTCGAGGCCGACATCGAAGCCTTCCTGCATGTGGAGCTGCTGCTGAATCCCCTGGAGGGGAGTTGCGAGAGGATCGACGGCGCGGCTGACACCGACTTTTTCGGCGAGGCTGCGGCGGTACTCGTTGGGGTCGGAGATGACGACGTAGCGTGCACCAGCATGGCGGGCCACGGCGGCGGCCATGATGCCGATGGGGCCGGCGCCGGTGACGAGGACGTCTTCACCGAGGACCGGGAATGCCAGCGCTGTATGGACGGCGTTGCCGAGGGGATCGAAGATGGCGGCGATCTCGGGCGAGATGCCGGGGCTGTGCTGCCAGATGTTCGTCATGGGGAGAACGATGAACTCGGCGAAGGCGCCGTTGCGATTGACTCCGACGCCAAGGGTGTGGGCGCAGAGATGACGACGACCGGCGAGGCAGTTGCGGCAGCGGCCGCAGACGACGTGGCCTTCGCCGCTGACGAGTTGGCCGATGCTGACATCGGCTACGTTCGACCCGACGCCGACGACTTCGCCTACGAACTCGTGCCCGATGGTGAGGCCGACGGGGATTGTCTTGCTGGCCCATGCGTCCCACTCGTAGATATGGAGGTCGGTGCCGCAGATGCCGGTATAGAGAACGCGAATCTTGACGTCGTTGATGCCCATCTCGGGCTCTGGAACGTCCTGGAGCCAGAGGCCGCGTTCGCCGCGGCTCTTTACAAGTGCCTTCACGTAGGTATGCCTTTCCTGTTTTCGCAAACAGACGGAATGAGTCTACGGCCCGGCAACAGCCGGCCACAGGTGCATTCTAGTCTTTACGAGAATGCGAGGGTTAGTTAGCCGGACAAAGATGGACGTAGGCCTCGAGAATATCGATGGTAACTGCACGGTCAAACAAAGCGGCTCGATGGTTGGGAGCATAAGAACCTGCAACTCGTTTAAGAACGCACGTCATAGGAGGAGCTCCCAGCCTTCCAGAACTTGCTGCATCCACCTACTGGTAGTTTCGAATAGCTTTGTTGTAAGAGCCCCATTGAAAAGCGGGTGCCTCTTATTTTCTAGTAGTAAAGGTCAATGTAGTCGTCGAGTGTAGCTCTTCACCCGGCTTCAGAAGAGTCGTCGGAAAGCCTGGTTCGTTCGGCGAGTCGGGAAAGTGCTGAGTCTCGAGGCAGAACCCCGAGTGAATGGCATACCTCGTCTTATAGCGGCCAACGAACGTTCCATCCAGGTGATTGCCTGAATAGAACTGCACCCCAGGCTCCGTGGTCTTCACCGTGAGCACCCGTCCGCTCCTGGGGTTGTAGACGCGAGCGGCAAGCTTTAGCTGGCCCTCCGGTCCGTTGAGGACGAAGTTGTGGTCATACCCGCCTGCCAGTCGAAGTTGCTCATCAGCATCGTTGATACGGGAGCCGATTGCCATCTCGTGACGGAAGTCCAAAGCGGTCCCTTTCACAGAAGACTGCTCTCCAGTCGGAATCAGCTCGCTATTTACTGGAGTGAATCGATCCGCGTTGAGCATTACCACTTCGCCGAGAATGTTGCCACGGTCATCGCCACTCAGGTTGAAATAAGAGTGATTGGTGAGGTTTACTACGGTCGGTTTGTCCGTTGTGCCGAAGTAATCGATGCGAAGTTCGTCATTGTCGAGGGTGTACCGCACTTTAGCCTTCAGCGTGCCAGGAAATCCCATATCTCCATCGGGACTCACCAGACTAAACTCGACACCTCCGGGAATCTCGTGTCCTGCCCAAACATATCTGTCGAAGCCAACCGTTCCGCCATGAAGCGCGTTGTGTCCGTTGTTCAATGGGATGTGATACGTCTTTCCGTCGATCGAAAAACTGCCTTTGGCGATCCGGTTGCCAAATCGACCTACAACAGTGCCGACGTGAGTTTTGGGGTCGTCGAGATAGTTCTGCAACGAGTCATACCCCAGAACGACGTCTTCCATCCTCCCGTCGCGGTCCGGCGATTTGATGCTGACTAGACGGGCACCATAACTAGTGGCGCGAACTTCTAACGTCTTGCTCTTGAGGGTGTAAATCTCAACCGGGGTCCCATCTGAGGTATGCCCCCATACTGCCTTCGTTACATTTGTCTGCGCTGCAGCGGTCAATCCCATGAAGAGCAAGAATGCCCCTCTCATCAGTTCCTTCGTCATTTTCACCGATCACATCCTTGATGCGAGATCTTATCAGGAAGCAGAAACTACGATGGAACATGGTAGCTAGCTGGAATTAAATGGAGTATCGACTAATGTTTAGAGCTTTCGGTAGTCCGCTCTTTTCTAAGTGCGCCAAGTGAGACATTGCGAATCGAGGCATCGAGTAACTCCACCATGTGAAAGGTTGGGATCGTCTGCAATCCGCGTCTGCGAAGACCACTCATGAGTTGCAGGAGGCAACCGGGATTAGCCGAGATAACGGCCTCTGCCTTAGTAGCAAGCAGCTTCTCTACTTTGCGATCGCCGAGCTGAGCGGCAGGTTCCGGGTTCAGCAGGTTGTAGACACCGGCGGAGCCGCAACACAGATTGCCCTCTTCGACTTCGACGACTTCAAGATCAGGAATGGTGGAGAGTAGCCGGCGTGGCTGCTCGTAGATAGCTTGAGCGTGACGCAAGTGGCACGCATCATGATAAGCAACGCGCATAGGCAGAGGATGACGCAGAGCCTGCGCAGGCAGATCGCAGAGTATTTGGGAGATGTCCTTGCACTTCGCACTGAAGGCTGCTGCACGGGCCGCCCAGACAGGATCGTCGCGTAGGATATGGCCGTATTCTTTCATTGTCGAGCCACACCCCGCGGCGTTGATAACGATGGTGTCTACGTCGACCGACTCAAATGCAGCGATCATCTGGCGAGCGAGATGAGCGGCATCGTCTTCGAGACCTGAGTGGACCATAAGGGCGCCGCAGCAGGGTTGAGATTGCGGGATGACGACCTCGCAACCTTCGGCGGCGAGGACGCGCGCGGTGGCTTCGTTGACATGCTGGAAGAAGACTTGTTGCACACAGCCCGAGAGCATACCGACGCGGCGACGCGGCGCAGTGATGGAGGCTATACGGGTTGGAAGGTGACGAAACAAATTGCCGGGTACTCGCGGAAGAAGCGATTCCATCGCGGCCATGCGCTTTGGGATGAGACGGAGAACACCAGTGACGCGGACTAGCTTCTGCAATCCGGAGCGCTGGTAGACGAGCAGGGGAAGGGCGAGGAGACGCAGGCGGCCGGCGTAAGGGAAGGTGGCGAAGAGAAGCTTGCGAAAGAGCGTATCTGCGATGGGTCGAGGAATGTTGCGTTCTACCTGCGCACGGGTATCTTCGATGAGCTTGTCGTACTGGACACCAGAGGGACAGGCTGTCATGCAAGCCATGCAACCGAGGCAATTATCCATATGCAGACGAAAGCGCTGATCGAGTGGGGCTTCGCCCTGGGTGGATTTCTTCATCATGTAGATGCGGCCACGGGGAGAGTCCATCTCTTCACCCCATAAAATATAGGTGGGGCAAGCCGGCAGACAGAAGCCGCAGTGGACGCAGTCATCAATCAGCGCCGTGTCAGGCGGATGGTGGGAATCAAAGCTCGATGGCTTATGCGGTCGGAGTTGTGTAAGCTGTTCCATTTTTCAGATTCCATCGAGGAAACGACCAGGGTTAAGGATGCGGTTTGGATCGAAGCGCTGTTTGAGCTCGCGCATGAGCGGAAGGGTGTTCGTCGGTAAGCTGGAGGCGACAGTCTGTACGTTCGCAGGATCGTGGAGGATGGTTAGCGAGCCGTGGATAGCTTCGAGCTTCTCGCGAAGAGGCGCCAGTTGGCTGGATGCTGAGGCGGGAAGGCTCGCAGTCATGATGCCTGTAGCCTGCGTGACTGAGGTTCCGCCAAGAGCTCGAATATTTGAGGTGAGGCGCGAGATATCGGAGGGAAGCATCGTGGCTTTGACTACGAGATGCTCTGCCTGATCGAAGTGCTTCTGCCTCGCGTTCCACACATCCAAATTTGAATTGCATGCTTCTAATTGAACGCTCTGAGCTAGTTTGGATAGAGAGTTTGCCTGATCGTGAATGACCTCTGGAATAGTGGCCAATCGTACGTCGAGGCAGAATTCGTTATTGGTGGAGCGAAGCTGGAGCGATTGAGTACTGAGATGGGAGTCGAGAAGCTTCATGAGAAGCTCGCCAAGTGGTTCGACATCGAGCGAGGAGATAGTAAAGCTTTGTGTGTGTCTTGGAATGGAGTGAAGTCGAAAGGTAATCTCCGTAATGACTCCGAGAGTGCCGAAGGCCCCCGTCATGAGTTTGTGGAGGTCGTAGCCCGCAACATTTTTGACGACCTTGCCACCAGAGCGAGCAATGGTGCCATCGGCCAAGACTACGGTCATGCCAATGATGAGATCGCGAAGACTGCCATACCTTAACCGAAGACTCCCAGAGTCGTTCGTGGCTGCGATGCCGCCGATCGTTGCATGCTCAGGCCAAAGGGGGTCCAAGGCGACGAACTGACCGTGCTTCGCAAGGGAGGCTTGCATAGAAGACCATACGGAACCAGCCTCGACAGTACATGTCATGTCCTGCCATGTATGCTCGCGCAAAGTACAAAGACGGTCCGTATGCAGAATCAGCGAAGGCCGGATTGGGTTGCCCCACCTTTGTTTTGTGCCCGCTCCCCATGGAACTACAGTGAAGCCACTTTTATTGGCACAACGAAGGACCTCTGCGATTTCCTCGGTACTTGCGGGAGCGATACTCAAAGTCCCTTCGTCGTCAACGCGAAGATGCTCGAGACCACTGATTGTGGTCAGATCGTCGGCGAATGTCTGCAGGCTGGTTGAATCGGGCATTATCTAGGACATCTCTTAATTCTGCTGCGGTGAGTGTGAGACGACGGATGTTTCAGAAATATTCTGCTACTCCCGCGACCTCAAGAGGATGAGGAATGTAGATACCCGGTTTTTCTCCGCAGAGGCGAGGGCGAGGAAAGAGCTTGTCCGGGTTGGCAATCTGTTGGGGATCGAAGGCGCAGCGGACCAGCTGCATTGTGTTCAGGTCGGGTTCGGTATACATGTACCCTAGTGCCTGCTGTTTTTCTTTGCCGACACCGTGTTCCCCGGTAATCGATCCTCCATGATCGACGCAACGGTGGAGGATACGAATGGAGAGATCAACGGCTATCTCCTCCTGTCCGGGAATTGAGGCGTTGTAGAGAACAATAGGATGAAGATTACCGTCGCCTGCGTGGAAGACGTTAGTGACACGTAGGCCCGTCTCCGCAGCCATGCGCCCGATCTCTTCCAGGATGATGGGTAGTTTGGTGCGGGGGATCACACCGTCCTGAACTATGTAGTTCGGCGCGAGGCGACCTGCTGCGGCAAAGGCGGCTTTGCGACCCTTCCAAACGAGAAGACGCTCTTGTTCGCTTTGGGCAAGTCTGTCTTCCCAAGCGCCGTTTGCCCGGCAGATCTCACGAATTTGCTGCATGTGGAGATTGACCTCGGCATCCGGACCATCCAGCTCGACGAGAAGGAGGGCGTCACAGGAGGGATAATTTGGATGGACGGAGGCTTCGGCAGCCTCTATCGAGAGACGATCCATAATCTCCATCGCAGCGGGAAGAATCGATGCCGCGATGATGTCGGAGACAGTTTGGCCGGCGGCGGCGATGGAGTTGTAAGCGGCAAGAAGAACCTGAACCGTCTCGGCGCGTTTAACGATGCGTAGGGTTATGGCAGTAACGACGCCGAGTGTGCCTTCTGAGCCAACGAAGACTCCGGTGAGGTCATAGCCGGGAGCGTCCACTGTAGTGGAACCAAACTGGGCGAACTCTCCGCTAGGGAGAATAACGTCCAGAGCCAGCACATGCGTGGTGGTAAAGCCGTACTTGAGACAGTGGGCTCCACCCGCATTTTCGGCTACATTGCCACCGATTGTACAGACGCTCTGAGAGGATGGGTCAGGAGCATAGAAGTAACCTGATGGCGCAACGCGCTGAGTGACATGGGTATTGATGACACCTGGTTCGACCGTGATTCGCTGGTTGGGGATATCAACAGCAAGAATGCGGTTCATACGGGCGAAGCTCATGACAATGCCGTTCGCAGATGGGAGCGCACCGCCAGAGAGTCCGGTGCCGGCTCCACGAGCGACAAAGGGGATGCGATGTTGAGCGCAGATGCGGACGATTGCCTGTACTTCGTCTCGCGATCGAGGCAGCACTACGGCGGCGGGTAGCGTACGGAGAGCGGTCAGACCATCGCATTCGTACGTCTGGAGCTGATTTCGCTCGATAATAATTCCATCCGCACCTACCACGGCTCGAAGGCTCGACAACACAGTCTTCGAGAGCGCTCCCTGTTCGGATTTTGTTGCATCTGGAGATTTGCTCAGGACCCTTGCCTCGTTTCCTAGCCAACAACATGATTCAGATACCAAAAAATGCCAAAAACTTCAGAGGATTATAGATACAACTCCTTTCTCAACCTTGTCAAAGCGTGTCTTTTAAAGATTGCCTTCAGCTGCCACCATTTGTGTCTGAGATGCGAGAACAAGTGAGCCATCGCAAGTCGTCATTCATTCGACAGGCTGCATCTCGTTGGCGCAAATCAGTCGGTTCCCTGCCCAAACAGTCGGTTGAGGACGCTGCGGGCGCTGGTGACGAGCGAGTTATTTTTCATTGAAGCTGACCTAGGCCGTGCACGTTCGAGGCAAGCTGCTTCAGATGATTAGTCGGTTGTATTACTTCGTAAAGAAACGGTAGTTGACTTTCCACTCCTGGGTTTGGCCTGGCATGACATGAATGCCGATGAAGCCCTCAGGGCACACTGTCTTCGGGGTTGACCAAAAGAAGACCTTCGCCAGCGGTGAATCGGAGGTCTGTTCGACGCCGATGCCAAGAGCCGTATCTTCAAAGGTGAAGTCGAAGTCCGAAACTTTGTCGGAGTAGCCCTTCATCTCGCCGCTCGCGTATTGATGAGGCTGCATCTCGGCCAACCACTTGATCGTCGTACCTTCGATACGTACCGTCTCAGGGTACGGCTTGGCCGGCACGGGAACAAAGGGGAGATGAACCTGCATGCCCGGTCCGGTTATCTTGTTATCCAGCATATAAAAGTCGTGGGCGTAGACGGTTGTAGAAAGAGGCCTGGTTCCGATGTTCTTCAAGATGTGGGTCAGGTGCAATACATTCGTCTTCTCATCCAGCGAGAGCACCTTCTCGTAGAGGTAGCCATAACCGAGCGAGGAGTGAAGCTCCTGACGGAAGGTGATTGAATTTCGACGAATCTTCGTCGTCCACTTCCCGTGGTCCAGAATCTGAAATGGCGTGCCAATCTTATAAGGCTGATCGTCGATACGTTTCAATACACCAACGCCGAGCTTTACGAATGCTTCTCCGGGTTTCGCGTCATCGTAACCGAGTGGTTCGCGAAACTCCTCGCTGGGTCCCGTCACGGCATCGTTCGTCATCGGGTCATAGCGATCGAACCACTCACCGAAAAAAGTATGTCCGTTGAGAGAGGCGCAGGCCACAATGCCAGACCAGTCGAAGCGTGCCGCACGGTAATAGCCGCGTTCTTTGTCGGGAAGAAACACCACCGCGTTCATTGGACCGTTTGTAATTCGAGCATGCGGACGATCGGAGTGAGGCACATTCTCGCAGGTGGAAGAAGCAGGGGGAGGCATTGAAGGCAGCGGCGTCTGTGCTGGCACAATGCGGCTGATGAGGACAATCCCAATCAGCAGAAACGGATGGCATGCCAACGGGCGGGGAAAACAAAGCATCGCTTAAACTCCTGACTGCTCTTCTCCACAATCGTGAGAGGTTTATTTGCCGTCGGTCGCTACGAGGAGAAATTTAACTTCGCTGTCTTCCGAGTAATTAAGGCTGGAGGTGGGGGCAAGATTGTCGGGAGGATGCGCGTACGCAATGCCAGGGGTTTGACGGCGAAGGAACGGCCCGATGAAAGTGATGCTCGTGCCTGAGAGTTGCATCCACAATTGTTCGGCATTTGGGATCGTGCCCACGAATGGTCGGGTGATGGTCATGGAATCCAGAGTGACCGTCTGGACTCGGGAGATGGTAGCCAAACCGTCGGCAGAGGTGAAGAGCGGCTTGACGACACGCGACCACTCTTGCTGGGTAGTGCTGATTGCGATCGAGTTCTCATCTTTAACCACGAGCTTGGTACTCGGCTGAAAGTTGCTGGGAATGGGCTCAGTGACGATGTATGCACTAAGAGCGGACTTTCCTGTGTTCTTGATGGTGAAGGCCAGGTTGGCTGGTACCAGCACCGCGATGTTGAGGGAGACTGGAATCGAGTCGCCGCCGGCCAAGATAATACCGGTGCCCGAGGTGAAGTAATAGATCTGCTGCTTGCCGGAGAGAGTATCGGACGGGGATGAGTCGCCGGAAGGCAGTGTGGCGAAGACATACGAATCGACGTAGCGGAGGATAGCGCCTTTGGCGGTGGGCTTCATTGGGTCGCCCTTAGTGAAGACGGCGTGCTCGGTCAAGGAACCCACGGTCTGGGCCCTGGATGCGTGCCAGTCACCGAAGTACATGTCGACATAGCCGTTACTGCCAACTTCCGGCGCTTGCGCGTGCGCCACAGGCGAAAGCGCAGTCGCAGCGATCAGAGCGACCTCGATCATGGTGCTGGTCATAGATTCTCCTTCTTAACCATTCAGGATTTCGGCTTACCAACAATGTAACAATGCGGCGATCGATACGACAGAAACCGTCTACTTCGAAGGGAGTGTGTAGGCAAGGATCGAATCCCCACTAGTCCGATCGAAGAAGCTGCCTCCAGTGGACACTATAACGACGTATTGTTTTCCGTCCTTCCCTAAATAGGTAGATGGCGTGACATAGGCTCCCGTGTCCATCTTGATGTCCCACAAAATCTTGCCTGTGGCGGCAGCATATGCGCGGAAGTGCTGATCGTTGGAGGCTGCAATAAAGATCAGGCCTCCGCCGGTCGAGATGGATCCACCGTAGTTTACCGATCCAGTATTGTGGATACCCTGGGCGTCGAGCTCGGGAATGGTTCCAAAGGGTACCTTCCAGGCGACGTCACCGGTATTTACATTGATCGCCCACAACTGCCCCCAGGGTGGCTGCTGGCAGGGCCAGTATTTTTTTCCGTCCCAAAACTCTGCATACATTCCCCAGGGACTTGTTTTTTCGTATGGGGGCTCGGCCCCCGGCTCGGCGGGCACGACTTTGCCAACGCTGCCGATCTCGTTGGTGTTGACGAACAGATAGCCAAGCTTGGGGTTATAGGACATGCCGTGCCAGTTCACTATCCCGATGGTGCTGGGGAAGACGACTGTAAGCTTCGACCCGTACGGCGTGAACATTGGTCCGCTCTGCATACCGCCCTCAGTCGCGAGCATATTCGCACAGAACGCATGGTGCTCCGGAGTCACAGTGGAGAGGTCGGCAGGGGTAAAGCTGCCTCTGCCAAGCTGCACTGGCTTCAGCGGGAATGGCTGTGTTGGTGAAGAGTGTTCCCCGGCCACTGTGCTCTGCGGAACTGGACGCTCCTCCACCCCAAAGATCGGTTTGCCGTTGCGGCGGTCCAGTATGAACATGAGGCCTGCCTTGCTGGTGAGAGCAACCGCTGGGATATCCTTGCCGTCGCGTTTGACGGTGATCATCACCGGCGCGGACTCCAGATCGTAGTCGTAGATGTCATGATGAATGGCCTGGAAGTGCCAGGCAAGTTTTCCAGTGTCCGCATGGAGCACGACGAGCGTGTTGCCAAATAAATTATCACCCTCACGATCGCCGCCCCAGTAGTCGAAGGTGGGCGAGCCAAAGGGCAGGAAGATCAGGCCGCGCTCAGTGTCGACTGATGAGAATCCCCATACGTTCGTTCCAGAGCGTCCCTTCCAGTTATCATTCGCAGGCCACGTGTTGTGACCGAGTTCCCCCGAACGTGGGATCGAGTGGAACCGCCACACCAGCTTGCCCGTATGAACGTCCCAGGCGCGTACGTCTCCGGAGGGCCCCTTCGCAGGGGACTCCTGCACGTCGCAGCCTGTAATAATCAGGTTCTTATAGATGGAGGCCGCGGATGTCATGTTGTATCGGCCTTCTTCACTCTGCTGACCCGTTGGTGTCAGGTTCTCATTCATGCCCTTTTTTAAATTGATGGCGCCGTTCTCACCAAACGCAACGCTAGGCTGACCGGTCCTCGCATTCAAAGAAATCATGCGACCATCGCTGGTCCCGAAGAAGATCGACGACGGCGTGATCTTGTCTCCGGGCCAGTAGGAGAGGGACCGCACTTGTGGACGCCCCAACTCCACCTTGTAGGTCCAGATCAGTTCGCCGGTCTCCGGCTTCAGGGCGATCACTGTGCCATAGGGTGTGGCCAGATACATCATGTCGTTGACAACGATCGGAGTGGCTTGCGACAAACGCTTGACAGGTTTGCTGCCCGCTGAGGCTGGTGGTGGTGTCTGATAAGTCGGCCTCATGTGATACACCCACGCCTGCGTCAGCTTGTCGACATTTGCGGTATTGATCTGTTCCAGTGGCGAGTACTTTGTCTGTCCGGCGTCGTGTCCGTAGGCAGCCCAATCAGACTGTGCGGCAACAGGGAGAGAGAACGAAAGAGCTGCAATCGCGACGCTGGCCAGGCGATGGTTCAGTTTCAAAAAAATTCTCCTCTGCTGTGCTATCCAAGCGAACCAGTTAAGCATTCAGCCCGTCACATCGACAAGCGAAATAGTGCGAAACATCGCGGGAGATAATGGACAAATTCCTTCCACTTAGCACCACTACGAGATGTCATAATGGAACGCATTCTTGCGGCAACAACTTCGTACAAGATTAGCCAGGAGAAAATCTGTGCTACTTCGATGCCTGACGGTCCTGTGTTTCACGCTGCCGCTACTGCTAACTTCTGCTGCCCATTCACAGTTCGTGAAGACAAAAGGAACGGAGATCGTAGACACCTCAGGCAAGCCACTCCTGATACGCGGAATCAGCATCGGCAATTGGATGGTGCTGGAAGGTTATTTATGGCATTTCGGCGGCGTCAACACGTATCAGAAGGATGTTGAAGCTGTCTTTGAAGATCTACTGGGACCGACTCATGCTCAGGAGTTTCTCTATCGATGGCGTCAGAATCTTATAACCAAGGCGGACGTTCATCGCATTAAGCAGGACGGGTTCAACACCATCAGGATTCCGCTGCATACCAAGTACCTCAAGACCGATGACGATGAGGGATTCAAACTAATCGATCAGCTCGTGAAGTGGTGCCGCGAGGAGCATCTTTACGTCATCTTAATGCTGGAATCTGGAGTAGGCGGCACAACGGGTGAAGCAAGTGATGATGGGCCTGGATATCCGTGGCTGTTGAAGGACGCCGGCATGCAGGCCTATGTGAATAAAGCATGGCAGCGAATCGCCCACCACTACAAGAGCGAGCCCATCATCCTCGGCTATGACCTTTTGAACGAGCCATTGCTGTGGACCGGATATCTCTATCTCGAGGACCTCCTCGAGCCGGAGTACCGTCGCCTGACTGAGGCGATCCGCAAGGTTGACACCAAACACATGCTAATTCTGCAACCGGCCCGCGGACGTTTTAGTGAATTTGGCGAGCCCTTCGATAACAACAGCGTCTACAGCTATCACAGCTACAACTCTGCTCCGGGACCGGAGTTCCTCAAGCAATATCTAGATTTCCGCACGAAGTATCAGGTGCCGATCTTGTTCTCTGAAATTTATGCGGAGAGGTCGCCGGAGTGGCTCACTACCCATATCAATCAGGCTGACCAGAATAATATCGGCTGGATGATCTGGCCTTACAAAAAGATGGGGGGAAAATCACCTGGACCATATACCTTCCCTCCCCCCGCCGATTGGGCAAAGATCATCACCTTTGCGCAGCAGACACGCGAAGATCATACCGTCAAGGATAGGAACGCGGTGCGACCGCCCCAGAATGAAAGCGAGGCAATCTTTGCGGAGATTCTTGAAAACGAAAAGAACGAGCATGTCATCGTTCACCCGGAGTATCTCAAGCTTCCAGGCATCGCGCCGTACTGATGTAGATCCACGATTTGAGAAGTTGGAGGAACTACTTTGAGAGAAGTTGGTAATAGAAAGAAAATTACGGCCGTATTAGGAGCTTCAATAACATTGCTTGCCATGGCCGCCCCTCGGTCACTTTCGGCGCAGACCACAGCCACGCCACCCTCCGCTGTGCCTGGACAGGTTTGGACTCATGCTTCTGGCGGCAATCACTTTGCGGGACCGAAAGATATCATCTATCCCACCAAACTCCCCTCTGAAGACACCCGTCTTAGCATGTACTTCGGAGATTGGCGTGACTCCGAGCCACGCGCCATGTTCGGCTCTCTCGTAGTGCGCAATATTCTTACTCCAGGCGACAACCTCAGTCCTCCGTTCCCCGGCGCTGTCCTCGAGCAGGCCAAATTCCTCTCCTATGCAAAGCTCGCGGCGGGAGGCCGGACTACTCCTTCGACGCTTAACGGCCTGCAGATCTTTTTCTATGTCATGGAGGGTGAGGGTGAGATATCAGCTGGAGGCAAGACGGAGCCTATTCACAAGGGAAGCGCTATCCTCGTTCCGGAAGGCTTGGAGTTCACCCTGCATAACACAGGGGAGACCCAACTCTCAACCTACATGATCGGTGACCCTACCTACGCCGGATTCAAACCCCTGTCGTCCTTCGTGATCAAAGACGAAGATAAGCTACCGCATAGCAAACCAGCTACCGACTCACCTTTCACCAGTCCAGGAGCGGGTGGGCACTGGGCTCACATCACTCACAGCTTCTTCAACAGCAGGAACGGACTCGCCACGGTTCAAGGTATCATCACGGTCGAGATCCTTCCGATGACGCTTGGTGAACCGCATCCACACCTTCCAGGCAAAGAGGAGGTATGGTGCCAGATCGAGGGAAAGAGCGTCGCATTTGTCGGATCTCAGGTGCGTATGCAGCATCCCGGTCAGGCATACATCTTGCGCCCAGATGGCCTTACGACGCATTCCAACATCAACTTTGGAGAACCCGGAGACACTCCGATCAAATTTCTATGGTTCAACACCAATACTGGTCTATCGGCAGCACCGCACTAAAAAGAAGAAGCATTGAAAACCCGAAATAGTCGCTTATTTATTTGGAAGGCACAGATAGCTAGAGTGGGAGCAACCATATCCTAAAAAATCAACCGATCCTTTTTCGCGTCCAACGTCTTGGCATCCAGCTCAGAAACCTTTTTAAGATCATCGAGGGACTTGAAATTTCCATTTTTATCTCGATAGGCAATGACCGCTTCAGCCTCTTTTGCAGAAAAAGCTAATTGAGTTTCAAGTTGTGTAACTGTCGCCTTATTCACGTTGACCTTGGCGCTGGACTGCTGCGGAGGAAAATTCTTCACTAGATAGTCCAGAATCTCGGTGAACTCCTCGTCGGTGCCTACAGCACCCAACCCTACCATCTTTGTGATCGTATCTTCCCAGCCCTGTCGATTTCGACCACTTGCGATCACCTGGTTCGGGGAATGACATTTACTGCATAAGCGCACTAAAGTATCCTTGCCAGGGCCATTGGGGAGCTCTAAATGTTGCTGCTGTTCCTGCTCCTTCTGCTTCTGCTGGGGCTGCTGAGCTGAGATCGAAACTGAAAAGATAAGGTAAGCACCGCAACAAAATAGAGTTCTTAAGATCCACCCGTTTGTCTTCTGTTCCATGAAATCCCCCGTTGAAGTCGTCCCTTCCGGAACCCACTTCATCATGTCCTAATGAATTCTCTTAATGTTCAATGAACATGTCAATGCGAGAATGATAGACAATGATTTGCTGATTCTGCCTCCGCCGGTCACACAAGCTTTGTAACCGGCCAGACTCAATTGCAGATTACCTACAGCTTTGTAGGTTGAGTCGTGCTTGCTAGTTAAATTTTCGTAGCCATAAGTTCCGAACCGAGACTTTGCAAGGTGTTCCCTCTACTTCGAGGCCTATCAACCCGGAGACGTTATTCGACGATTTCGGGTCGTCGTCAATGTAAACTGCCATGAGTTGACCGTTGATAATGTGAATGAAAGTTCCACCACGAGCAATGATCTCGTATTGATTCCAGTCATTGATCTTGACATACCCTCCTAGTGCATCACGACTCCCAATGTTTCCGAGCAGCCGTTGTGACTTTCCCGGCTCAGATTCCGTGACTTGACCTCGCCACGCCAGAATACCGAGATCAGTATTCTCTGAGTAAAACTGGCCGGTATACGCAAAACTTCTGGGGGATACCGGATACCAAAAATCAGCTTGTGGACCAGTCATCATCCAAGCCAGTTTCGGAAGAGTTGTCCCAGGTCGAAGTCCGTGGGTCCACGGTTTGCCGACCGAACTGCGATACTGAATACCGCTGCCTCCGCCGTTCTCCACTTTGATCTCCAGCTTCAAGTCGAAGTCCTTGGCTTCAATCCCGTGATAAGAGATGTAGCTGTTGGAGCGAGGTTTTTCCCTTGTCGATTCGCCAATCATCGAGCCATCTTCGACGCGCCAAGTTTCGGGGTCTCCATCCCAATCTTTAAGGGTCTTGCCGTCGAAGATCGATATAAAACCGGCGTGCTCATCGAAATCGATAGGATCGGGTTCGTGGAAGTGGCTAGATATATTGATTGTTTTCGGAGCCTGACCTGTTGTTGATTGTCCTGCTGCAGGATTCGAAGCTGGTTGTTGGCCCGCTGCACTTCGGAGGAAGCTCACTCCGAGGAGACCAGTGAGGATTCCGGTCATTGCAATTATCCGCACCGTATTGATTAACTTTGTCTTGTTCTCTGACTCTCGCATAGACGTTCTCCGAAGATCATGGGTCCATCGAATTAGTGCAGCCAATGTTTAGACAGTGGACTATTCGGCCACGCCGAAATGAGACGTCTCATTGCAGAGAATCCTACGCATGTTTTCAAGCAACTGTCAAAAATATTTGATCGAGGTCATGGCGATAATGTTGAGATCATTCTGATAGCTCGTGTATCCCCGTTAGATATCGGGGCATCAATGCCCAGATAATTCCCGTGGCACCAAGATAAATAAATTAGGCGTGCGGAACATATCTGTATTATTTTCAGTGACATAACTACACGTCAGAAACCAAGAAGGAACGCCTGCTCTCAATATTAAGCCGCTGGGCTGCGTCGCTTTGGGATCTCAGTTTTCAGGGCGCATCAGGCATGAGAGACATAGATAGCAGTTCGGTTCAGACCCGAGGCGAAAGAAATCCAGGTGGAGACCTCGCTCCTTCGAATGCCATGTTGCTGGGCTAGTACATAGGTTATAGCTAAATGGGACAAGCTCAACGTGACTAAGTAAGCGTCCTTGGAATCGACGCCAGTCGAGCCTTAGTTCCGATCTCGGTGAATTCTAATCAGCGAGATGAATCTTATTTCATGTAGGATTTGAATCATGCCGCCGAACCAAAAAGAATTGGCTAAACTGGCTGGGGTGTCAGCAGGGACGGTTTCCAACGTCATTAGCGGTTCCACTAAAGTAAGTGAACGTTCTCGACAAAAAGTTCTAGAAGCAATTCGCATCCTCAAGTATCAGCCTAATCTGATCGCGCGTAGTTTGAAGACCAACCGGACTCACACCCTAGGGATTGTAGTACCGGATATAACAATTCCGTTTTTTCCCAAAATCATTCGTGGCGCCGAATGTGCCGCTCGAGAGCGAGGTTATTTTTTGATTGTCCTCGATTCTGAGGGTAGTCCTCTTCGGGAAGCAGACATGATTGCACTGCTTAGAGCGCAACGCGTTGAAGGTATCTTGCTAGTCACAGCGGGTGGCCAAGAGTTGTCATCTGAACGTTTAGCTTCGCTCACTTCTAGTTCACCGGTTGTTTGCCTTGATCGCTTACCGATGGACTTAGATGTGGACTCGGTTTGTGTAGATGACTGTGGAGCTGCAGAGATGGCGATCTCGCACTTAATGGGAATGGGGCACACGGAGATTGCAATCATTACAGGGCCTCTTACTTTGCAAAACGAGCAGGAGCGTCTCCGCGGATATCGTCAAGCTCTAAAAAAAGGCGGAATTCCGGTTCGAAGCTCACTCGTTTGGGATGGCAGCTTTGAACAGGAACATGTTGCGAGGATGTGTCAGAACGGTCTGCTACTGCCTGCGAACCGACCGTCTGCGTTGTTCGCGACAAATGGTGTTACCGGGCTTGCGGCTTTAAGAAGCTTATACGCCGTCGGTTTGCGTACTCCGAAGGACTTTTCATTCGTGACATTCGACGAAGTTACAGCAGAAGATTTTTTTCGTCCAGGTGTTACATCTGTCGTACAACCCACGTTTGATATGGGATACCAGGCGGTAGAGGTTCTGCTAAGACGGATCGACAAGGAAAATGCGGGAGGTCCGCGAGAGAACGTTCGACTGCCTGCGACGCTTAAAGTCCGGGATTCCTCAAATGTTCCGTATGTAATGGAATCGAAAAAACTCGCTTCCCTCGGCCGAAGCTCCCGAATTCAACAGCGTTAATAAATACCGAATAACGTTCAAATTTTAGTTCTTTAAAAGATAAACTCTGCTGTGCTTACCTGGGACGTAGATGCTGAGCCTGATGCTCGATATTTTTCTTAATCAGGCTACCCCTGAAGAGATTGCCGACACTCTAATGATGAGGCTGCGCGGTTGCTACCTTCAGGTGGTCATTTGCGATCATCACAGGAGCACTAGCACTGAAAATCAGAATGAGTTGATAGCGTTCATTAAACGTGGGCTTGCAGATAGATATCCAAGCCTAGAACTAACTACCATACTGCCAAGCAACGACGACCGCGACAAAGCATTCGCCCAAACTCAAACCATTCTCAAAGTTTTCCCCCGGGTAAAACTAATAATGGACATCTCCGCTCCCGCTGTTCCTGGATCGGCCGAAGCAGTGCAGCAATCCGGGAGGAAAGATGTGGGTATGATAGGGCTCTCACTCCCAACCATCTGCAAGCCATATGTTCATAGTGGGATTGTGAAGACGATCATTTTGTGGAATACCCGTAATCTGGGATATCTTACTGTCTACGTCGGTTGGGCTCGACTCTCAGAAAAAGATTCCTAAAGTTGCCTCTTCAATCTCCGTCGGCCGTCTAAACAACCTCGAAATGCGAGGAACGGAAATTATTTTGGGTACTCCACTGCTCATCAATAAAAGCTAGTATTGACCATTTGGACTTCTAGCAAGTTACACTTTGTCTCTTATTTAAAGTGCAGCGCTTGCACGAATCGCATTGGCTACCTGCTCTGCTCCTTCGAGTACGCTCAGCTCTAACCAAAATTCGCGTCGCTCACCCGGAGCCAGCATCTGCAATGTTCCTTGCTTCCGTTCTGCGCTGCGTCCCATGATCTTACAATTTGCGGGTTCAAGACCCAAGACAAAGTGGTTTGTACCAGTCATCTTCCATTGAACAAACTGAGGCAGAGTGCTGCCATCGTAACTCAGGGCAATTCCAAATTCCGGTTTATCTCTGTCACTAACTAAGACAACTGTCACTTTGCCAGCCGAATCAGATTGCATTTGATGGAAGTAGACACGCTCACCGGCACCCTTTTCGGGTGCCTCAAAGCGATGCCATCGATTCTCACTGTCCCGGGACAAGGTGTTGAATGATTCGACTGCTCGCGATGGACAGTAAATTTGACTACGTTCCGTCAAAAGTGGGAATCCGAAGTTGAAGTGGTAAAGGATCATTAAGGGTGAGCTCTCAAAACCCTGGTTTTCGACTACATCACGGACAGAAAAAGAAACGCTATTAAGTGAAGTAGAGATAGTCCGTTCCAAGAGTAGGTTGGGCCCGTGCACCGATGTCTCCCGCACTTTGCCAAACAGCGTCAGCATGCAATCATCTTCCACCCAATCTTCCGACCAGCTTACATGTTCGGCAGGAGTATTCGAAATAGAGCCGTGTTGGCCCAGGCCTTCACCATTATCTTCGGAGGGCGCACCCGCTGTGGTCAGTCCACAGGTACAGAGCAGTCCCCCGGCAAAGGTTTTGAGCCACTCTAAGCCTCGGCTGGAGTAATACGCAGGGTGGACTACACCATTCGGAGAGTGCCAGCTTAGAGATTTTCCCAAAAAGCTAGCCTCGATGATGTCCATACCCTTCTCTGGAACAACCCAGAGTTCAAGACCACGAGCAGTGCGAACTCGCAACGTCGAAACTCCTTTAGCCTTACCATCCGCATGAGTAAAGTGGGAAATACCCCCGATCTGCGAGAGTTTTCCGATATGCTCTAGCAAGAATTCACGAGAATCTGATTTGTCCCGCACACTCATAATTAATTTCCTATTTCACTTAGATTGAAGATGCAGCCCATACCATGTGATGCTTGTCTGCTGAACATTCCGTACTTCACACGTCCTAAGATCTACCACATCAGCCAGTGACAGGAAGGTTATTCAGAACTACAGCCCAACGCGCAACCAACTCCAAGGGCACACCTGTAGCTTTTGAGCTTTGCTCCAATGCTGCAAGCTGAATCGAAAAATTACCGATTGTGGAACTTTCCGCCGAAGCAAGAATAACCTCTAGCCCCATCATCTTCTCGACCAAACGGTTCAGGTAGACATTTCGACTTCCCCCACCAACTATATAGAGTCGTTTAAACTGCTTGCCCGTGATTGTCGTCAAATGATTTAGAACTTGAGCATATCGCGCAGCCAAACTATGGAAGATGAGAGAAGCATACAACGGAGCATGCAAACTACCTTTTGGCAATGGAGGATGGCCGTGTGCCTGCAACTGCGCGTTGATGCGGGCCGGAATATCTCCGGGTAGCATCAATGCGGGATCATCAACATCAAGCAGTTTGGATGGCATCTCCAGTCCTTGGCAGGCATCGATAAGTTCAGGAAGTTGCCATTCCACACCTTCAAGCTTCCATTGATCCAGACATTGCCGCAGCATCCACATTCCATTTACGTTTTTCAGCAAATAAATCGTGCCGCCAACTCCGCCCTGATTTGTGAAGTTTTCCCTACGAGCTTCTTCGTCAACGTAGGAATGAAACATAGTGGCTCCCACAAGAGACCACGTACCGGAACTGATAAATGCCCAATCGTCCCCGCTGGCTGGAATACCTGCGATGGCTGAGGCGGTATCGTGACATGCAGGCGCGATAATACGCGTATTCCGAAACGCAAGTAACTCGGAGATAGGACCTGATAGTTGGCCTATGTCAGTGCCCGGCTGCACAATAGGGGGTGCTGCGGCTAAACGATGCCCAGCAACTTCGAACACCTCTGGGCACCAATCTCTGCTCTGAACGCTTACCATCTGCGTATGTGTCGCGTTCGTAAATTCGCAAACTCGCCGCCCCCCAAGAAGATACATTAAATATTCGGGCAGCGTAACCCAGGGAAACTCAGGAGTGATTTTATTAAGATTATCCGCATAGAGTTGATAAAGCGTATTAATGCGCAGATCCTGAGCGCCGGTCAACTCATATAGTCTCTCCGGAGAGATTCGAGTTTGCAGATTGGCCCTCGATGCGACCGTTCGTTCATCTCGATAACAAAATGGCTTTCCTATTGCATCGCCGTTGTTGTCTAGCCTGACGTAGTCGACCGCCCAGCCATCGACACCGATCGAAGCAATACCCTCCGGGGCAAGGTCGGCACATCTCCTCAAACCTTCGAGAACATTTGCAAAGATGGTATCGAAATCCCACACGAGACCAATATCGGTTTCGATTGGAGCATTTGCACAGCGATGGACAATTCGAAAGGCTGGTGAGCCGTTTATGAATTGCAGCAAAGAGACGCGGCAGCTTTCTGCACCAAGGTCGATTGCCACAATTGCCTGTCTCTGAAGGTCTGCAACCACATATTTCTCCATGTAGTGTTACCTGCTATTAGCGCAGATAGGCTTCGGTTAGTCCGCCATCAACGGGGATGAGATGACCGGTCGTGCAGCGCGCTAACGGCCCGGCCAAAAACATGATCGCCTGTGCACAGTCTTTCGGATCGATTGGCTGATGCGTCAACGTCCGTGTCGCATAGAACTGCGCGAGAACATTCCGCAGACCATCATCAGTGTCCTTCTCGTCGAACGGCAG
>JAOAPB010000109.1 GCA_025462645.1 Edaphobacter sp.
CCTATATGTAACCTCCCATTCATCCTGACCTTCTACGTTTGCCGAACTACTTCCTATTTGCAAAAGTCTTTGGAGGCTCTATGAAAAAAGATCTCTTTAACCGCTGGTGTGGCCTTTTCACGGTCAGCGTGTTCCTGTCTCTCTTTGCTGTTGGTCCAGTGTTCCTGCACGCGCAACAGACCGGCTCCCTCACCGGAACCGTCCTCGATCCCAAGGGCATCGCCCTTCCAAACGCCGCCGTCCTCGTGAAGAACGACTCCACCGGCGCCACGGTCAAGCTCGCCGCCGACACGACTGGCCACTACGCCACCGCTGGCCTCGCCCCCGGCAAGTACACCATCGAAGCCTCGGCCCCCGGCTTCGCCTCCACCATCAAACGGGGAGTCATCCTCACCGCCACCCAGCCGCAGCAGGATGTCCCCGTCACCCTAAGCATCGCCTCGGCTGTCGATCAGGTCACCGTCGAAGCCGCAAACGCCGGCTCCGTCGCCGCGCAGTATGCTCCCATGGATGGCCTCCTCGACGCGCGCTCCGCCCGCACCGAGATCAGCACCGCCTTCATCCAGAACTTCACCTCGCCTATCTCCGACTACAGCGAGCTCCTCCAGATGTCGCCCGGAACCTTCAGCATCAACTCCAACGGCGTAGGCCTCGGCGACAGCAAGACCTACTTCCGCGGCTTCTCCGACGGCAACTACGACATCACCTTCGACGGCATCCCCTTCAACGACACCAACAGCCCCACCCATCACTCCTGGGCCTTCTTCCCCTCGCAGTGGATCGGCGGCGTCGACTTCGACCGCAGTCCCGGTTCGGCCTCCACCGTCGGGCCCACGCCCTTCGGAGGCTCCATCAACCTCCTCTCCAAGGAGATGCCGACAGACCAGTCCATCCGCGGCGGTATCTCGTACGGCTCCTTCAACACCCTGCTCTACGATGGCCACTACGACTCCGGTAACTTCGGCGGCCACGCCCGCCGGTCCAATCTCTTCATCGACGTTCATCACTTCACGTCAGACGGATACCAGACCTTCAACTTCCAGACTCGCAACGCCGGAGCCCTCAAGTACCAGTTCCACCTCTCCGACAAGACCACCCTCACCGGATTCGCCGGTGTCGTCTGGCTGGACTCGAACACCCCCAACATCAAGGGTCCCACCCGCGCCCAGATCAAGCAGTATGGCGACAACTTCCTTCTGCAGAACACCGACTCCACCCAGCAAAACTACTACGTCTACAACTACTACCATGTGCCCACCGACTTCGAGTACATCGGTGTAAAGACCGAACTCGGCCATGGCTGGCACGTAGACGTCAAACCCTACACCTACAGCTATTACAACGCGCAGTACTACGGCACGACCCCCAAGGGGACCGGCCTCATCAACGCGACGAACTGCCAGCCCATCAAGGGCGTCCGCGGCTGCGCCGTCGACAAGCTGAACAGCTATCGCAAGTACGGCGAGACCAGCACCATCAGCCAGGTCTCCAAGTACGGCATCTTCCGCACCGGCCTCTGGTACGAGTGGGCCACCACCAACCGCTATCAGATTCCGTCTGACCCCCTCACCAAGATCGACGACGTCCTGCCCAACTTCCACGAGCGCTTCTATACCAACTCTTACCAGCCCTTCGCCGAGTACGAGTTCCACCCCACCACCAAGCTCACCCTCACCGGCGGCCTCAAATACGCCCACTACACCATGAATCTCACCCAGTATGCCGACAACGGCAAGACCGTCGGCAACCTCGGTGGCAAACCCTTCGTCAACAACAGCGGCAGCTTCAACTCCTACCTGCCATCCGCCGACGCCAACTACCGGCTCAAGAGCAACTGGTCCGTCTACGGGCAGTACGCCACCGGCAGCATCATTCCTCCCAGCAGCGTATTCGACTACAACCAGACCGCCTCGTCTGCAAACACTGCGCCCAAGATCACCGTCCTGCCGAACCCAACCAACGCCCGGACCTTCCAGGCCGGTACCGTCCTGAAGCTGAGACGGCTCACCCTCAACGGCGACGCCTACTACACCCACTTCCAGAACTCCTACGCCTCCGCGCTCGACTCGCAAGGCAACACCTTCTACGTCCAGACCGGTGACTCCATCACCAAGGGCTTCGAGGCAGAGACGAACGTCTACATCGCGCACGGCCTCAGCTTCTATGCAAACGGCACTGCCGGCACGGCGAAGTACGCCAGCCACTCGGTCAACGGTACGACATTCATCAACTACGGTCAGTGGGTCGCCAACACACCCGCAAACACGGAGGCGCTCGGCCTCACCCTCCAGCAGAAGTACCTCGATCTTGGCATCTTCAACAAGCGCATCGGGCCCATGTGGAACGACAGCGGATCCTTCAACCAGGCTGCTCCCATCGATCCCTTCAACGTCACCAACATGTACTTCAACTACACCGTCCGTAACGGCTCCCGCTTCGACCAGACCAAGGTCAGGCTGAGCTTCAACAATCTCTTCGATCAGCACAATGTCACTGGCATCACCCCAGCCACCGCAAGCCAGAGCTTCACCCCATCCGGCGCCGACGTCCTCAACCTCTTGCCCGGCCGCAGCGTCATGCTTGCAGTCACCTTCGGCCTCTCACCCAAACGCTAACCTTTACCGCACTACCCGAAGAGCCCGGCCAACCAGCCGGGCTCTTTCTTTACCCCCACTCCTATCCTCGCCACCCGGTTACAATCACCCAAGCATGATTGCCCACCTCCGCGGTCGCCTCCTCTCGAAAACTCCCAACCAGGCCATCGTCGAGTGTGCCGGTGTAGGCTACGACGTCACCATCAGCGTAGCCACCTTCACCACCCTTCCCGGCGAAGGCGCTGAGGCGACCCTCCACATCCACACCCACGTCCGCGAAGACCAGATCGCCCTCTTCGGCTTCTCCGAGACCCAGGAGAGGCGCCTCTTCGAGAAGCTCCTCACCATCTCCGGCATCGGCCCCAAGCTGGCCATCACGGTCCTGAGCGGAATCTCCTCCGACCGTCTCGTCACCGCCATCCGTTCCGGGGACCACGCCACCCTGACGAGAATCCCCGGCATAGGCAAGAAGACCTCCGAGCGCGTCGTCCTCGAGCTCAAGGACAAGCTCGACGACCTAGCCGTAGCTATACCCACGACCGCTGGAGGCGTCCACTACGGCCCCGCCGGGGACGACGCCCTCTCCGCCCTGGTCAACCTCGGCTACGCCCGCCCCATCGCCCAGAAGGCCATCGAGACCGCCATCGCCAAGAACCCCGACGCTGCCGACGACTTCGAAATCCTCTTCCGAGCCGCCATGGCCGCCATCCGCTAGCCTGAAAATAAATCTCGAGAAAGTGCCGATTGTTCGGACCCGAAAAAGCGTCCGCCAGCAGCCACCCTCTCACCACAACCTGTCCACGCTTACCACGCAAAAAACCACGCTTTGCGGACCATTTTTCGCAAAAACCCCTATAAAAACCACAATCCACCACGCAGAAAAAAATGCGTGAAAAAATGATGGCCCCGGAACCCTTCTAGGGTGCCGGGGCCTCCAGATTTGCAGACGGCCCGTAAGCCGAATTCTGTTCTAGACGATCATTCCTCTACGCGACGCATTACTGCGGCGCTTTAGCAACCTACCCGCAGGTTCTGGCTCCCCGAAGGGTCTCTCCGCCTGGGCGCATCGGGCTGATACGCTTCCTGCCGCCTGGAGAGAAGCGGCAGAATCCCTGCCTATTTGGTCTTGCTCCGTGTGGGGTTTACCCTGCCGCGCCCATTACTGAACGCGCGGTGCGCTCTTACCGCACCTTTTCACCCTTACCCCAGGCCGCGTACATGGATCGCTTACGCGAGCCATCAGCTTTGAGGCGGTATCTTCTCTGTTGCACTTGCCGTCCGGATGGCTTGAACCATCCGTCCCGGACGTTATCCGGCACACTGCCCTGCGGAGTTCGGACTTTCCTCCCCCGCTCAACGCCTTGCGACCCGAGCGGCAGCGATCATCCAGCCGCCTGCAGTATTAAGTGTATCGCACCCCCCAGGTCCGGCGCGGCAGGCGAACAAAACCCCTCTGGTTTGCGTAGGAAATGGGACGGATACCCTCGCTTTGGAGCTCCGTGGCTGGTAGTCTCAAGCGGACTCCCCGGAATGGTAGGCAATGGAATTCAAAGAGGCCATAAAGATAGCGCTGCAATCACTCTGGGCCAACAAGCTGCGGACGATTCTCACGCTGCTTGGCGTCGTCATCGGCGTCGCCAGCGTCATTGCCGTGGTGACGCTGGTCAACGGGGCGAACGTCTATGTCGCCAGCAAGGTGAACAAGTACGGCGCGGACGTCTTCACCATGAGCAAGCAGCCGCAGATCATCACCAGCTACGAGCAGTACCGCGCCTTCCAGAAGCGCAAGAACATCCTGCTCGAGGACTACAGGTATGTCGCGGAGAACTGCAAGCACTGCACGGAGATCGGGGCGCAGCAGACGGTGACGGGCAAGATCGTCTCCGGAACGCATTCGAGCACGGATACCATCATTCGTGGGCAGACGTGGGCGATGCCCGAGATGCAGAACCTGAACGTCGTCCAGGGACGCGGCTTCACGCCGACCGATGACGAACACGCCTCGCGGGTCGCTCTCGTTGGCTCCGATATCCAGGAGAACCTGCTGGGAGGCGACGATCCCATCGGCAAGGAGATCCGTGTGGACGGCGTACCCTACACGATCATCGGCCTCGGGGAGAAGCAGGGAAAGACGCTGGGGCAGAGCCAGGACAACTGGGTCGCGGTTCCCCTGTCGGCCTTCCAGAAGACCTACGGGACGTCCAAATCACTGACCCTCTACGCCAAGGCCGGCGCAGGAGCCGAGTCGCTGGAGATGGCGAGCGACGAGGCGCGGCAGCTCTTGCGATCGCAGCGGCATGACTCGCCGGCGCAGCCCGACAGCTTCACCCTGGAGACGAGCGACACCTTCGTCGGTCTCTGGAAGAGCATCAGCTCGAGCTTCGAGGCGGTGGCCGTGGCGATCGCCGGCATCTCGCTGGTGGTAGGCGGCATCGTGATCATGAACATCATGCTGGTCAGCGTTACGGAGCGGACTCGCGAGATCGGCGTGCGCAAGGCTCTGGGCGCGAAGCGGCAGGACATCCTGACCCAGTTTCTGATCGAGTCGGCGACTATGGCGCTGGCCGGAGGCGCGATAGGTGTGATCGGCGGGATGGGCGTGGCACAGGTCGTCACCGTCCTGCTGGGCTTCCCGTCGGCGATTGCCGTATGGAGCATCTTCGCCGGGCTAATGGTATCCACTAGCGTCGGGATTTTTTTCGGTGTCTATCCAGCGCGCAAGGCCGCGGAGCTGGACCCGATTGTGGCGCTGCGTGCGGATTACTAGGAGGACGCGATGAATGTTGGCGATCAAAAAGAAGCGGTAAAGATGGCGCTGGATACGCTGCGTGCCAATAAGCTGCGCTCCGGCCTGACCATCCTCGGCATCGTGATCGGCGTCATGACCGTGATCACGATCTCTTCAGTCATCAACGGGCTGAACGGCAAGGTCTCCGGCATGGTGGAGGCGATGGGGACGAACGTCCTCTGGGTCTTCCGTTTCCCCGTGATCGGCGTTCGTCCGACGACCGAGATGCTGACGCGCAAGCAGTTGACGATGGAGGACGCGCAGGCAATGGCGCAGTTGCCTCACGTGGCGGGTGTCTCCCCGTCACTGCGCTACCAGAACTTCCAGTTCAACGCGGGTTCAGTGACGGCGAAGTACGGCACCCACAAGGTCGAGAGCGTCTCGCTGGAGGGGGATACGACGTCGTCGAAGGATGTCTACGACTGGGACATCCACGAAGGCCGTTACTTTACCGAGCAGGATCAGGAGCGCACGGCGAATGTAACCGTACTTGGTCACGATACGGCGGCGGACCTGTTTGGCGAGGAGAGCCCGATTGGCAAGGAGATCCAGATCGAAGGGCTGACCTTTACGATAGTGGGAACGCTCGAGAAGCAGAAGGCAGCGTTCGGTGGCGGCAAGAATCCCGAGGACAACTTCGCCTACTTCCCGATCACGACCTTCCACAAGCTGCACCCCGAGGTACTGGACTACTGGATCAGCGTGAAGTTCGACGACCAGAAGAACAAGGCCGTGGTGATCGACGAGATCACCGATCTCCTGCGGCGCCGGCGCAAGGTGCATAACGAGCAGGAGGACAACTTCGCGATCTTCGGCTCGGACTCGATCACGCGGCTGTGGAATCAGATCACGGGAAGCCTGTTCCTGCTGATGTTCGGCCTCTCCGCCGTTGGCCTGATGGTGGGAGGCGTGGGCGTGATGAACATCATGCTGGTCAGTGTGACCGAGCGGACGCGAGAGATCGGCGTCCGCAAGGCGATCGGCGCGACCAAGAAGATCATCATGATGCAATTCACGCTGGAGGCGATTACGCTGTGCGCGCTTGGTGGCGTCATCGGAATCGTGCTGGGCAGTATTCTGGCGACCGGGCTGCAATACATCGTGTCGTCATCGGTCTCGTCGTTATGGGTGCTTGCGGCATTCATGTGCTCGTGCGGAATCGGGCTGATCTTCGGAATCTACCCGGCGTGGAAGGCGGCTAACCTGAACCCGATAGAAGCGTTGCGCTACGAGTAGAGGGAGGCCTTGCGCCGGAGAATGGACGCTGAGCCGGTAGACTGCTTACATGGCCACTGCGATTGAGGTGATCACTATCCTGTTGACCCTGGCTGGGTTGGCGTACCTGCTGTTGGCACTTTTGGGCGCGCGAGACTTCAATCATTACTGGCGCAGGCGTGGGCTGGAGTCGGGGTTTGCGCCGGACGTGACGATTCTGAAGCCGGTGAAGGGCGTGGACCAGCGGATGTATGCCGGTCTCGTGAGCCACTGCCGGCAGCAGTATGCGGGCAACTTCGAGATCGTCTTTGGGGTAAGCAGCCTCGACGATCCTGCCGTAGCCGAGATCGAGCGGCTCCAGGCGGAGTTTCCCGAATGCGCGATCCGGCTGGTGGAGTGCCGCGAGCGGCTGGGGACGAGCGGCAAGGTGAGCAACCTCGTCCAGATGCTGCGCGAGGCGCGGTATGAGCATGTGTTGATCAACGACAGCGACATCTGCGTCTCACCGCAGTATCTGACGCGCGTGATGGCGTGCTTCGTGGATGAGCGAGTGGGGATGGTGACGGCTCCTTATATCGGACGAACCGCAGAGGCCGGTCCGGGAAGGACGGTATGGTCCCGACTGGAGGCGCTGGGGATTTCGACGGACTTCCTGCCGGGGGTGCTGACGGCACGGAAGCTCGAAGGCGGGATCCGGTTTGGGCTCGGTTCGACGCTGGCGATGAGCAAGGCAGCATTGGAGAAGGTTGGCGGGTTGGGCCCGCTGGTAGAGTACCTCGCCGATGACTATGAGATGGGTGTGCGCATCGTCGCAGCCGGTTACAAGGTGGAGTTGTGCTACGAAGTGGTGGAGACGACGGTGCCCGCATACGGGTTTCGCGGCTTCTGGGAGCATCAGCTGCGGTGGGCGCGGTCGACGCGGGACTCGCGGAAGATGGGGTACGTCGGTCTGGGAATCACCTACGCTCTGCCCTGGGCTGTCATGACATGCGTGGCCAGCGGCTTTGCCCTCTGGAGCTTCACGCTGTTGAGCGTGGTCTTACTGGCTCGGGTCGCGGTGGCGCTTTCGATAGGGGTTGGGGTTCTGCGCGATGGGCAGGTGCTGCGCGATCTATGGCTGCTGCCGCTGCGAGACCTCTTCGGGCTGGTCTTCTGGGCATGGAGCTTCGCGGGGGATACAGTGGTCTGGCGGGGAGACCGGTTTCGGCTGAAGGATGGACGGATTACAAGGCTGGCGTAATTCCTGTCAAGTCCCTTAACGTATTATCTCTTTGATAATAAAAGGCTTATGATTGGCATACTAGTTCTCTCAACCAGGTATAATGGATACAGAATCAAAGAAGAAGCCCCGGCCAAAACTGGGGCTTTCCCTTTTGACCTATAACCCATTTAGAAAGACGACTTTAGCCCTAACCCCTTTCATAGGACGACTTTGCAAAGACGAAATCTCATAACCCGCACAAAACAAATACGATCCACGCAAAGTACCCCCCAGGGGGGAGGGGGGTCCTCAGAAGGGGTTGGGTTGGTTGCTAAGAATCTCCTTGCCGCCGCTCTGGGCGATAAAGTATGTCTGACCAAGTTGGGCCGGGACGTGTTCGGGCTCCGTCCAGAGGAAGATGCGCTGCACCCCTGACCATCTGCGGCGCAGGGATTCGGTGTCCTCGAAGATTGGTGGAGCATCCGGGAAGAAGCTGCCATACCAGAGGTTGGAGCTGCGCCCATCGAGGATGTGAAGGTCGTTTCGGTGCAGGTAGAAGCCGAGAGTGCTGGCCGCTTCGTACTCGCCATGGATGACGATGAGGTCGCCAGGCTTGAGCTCGGGAGCGATGGCGTTGGCGAGCTGTCTGGAGGTCAGGACGGGAGAGAAGAGCTGCAGGCCGAGATGTGCAGCCACCAGAAAGGCGAAGGTAGCCGCCGCAAGCCAAAGGTTGGCGGCGTGAGGCTTGTAGTGGCGACGGCATAGCCAGCTGGCGAGGGTTCCCCCGAAGAGCGCGAGGGCAGTGATGAGCAGTGGGGTTCGGAAGGCTCCCATGGCCTGAGCGTTGAGGTCGAGGAAGTGGCCGAAGGAGAGCGCATAGTCGCCGGGGTTCTGCTTCAGCAGGGTGGCCAGGTCGGTATTGGGACTAGGCTGCTGCGCATGCAGTATGAAGAAGCCAGCGGTAAGCGCGGCCATGGAGCCCAGAACGAGAAGCACCACAGAGATACGCTGACCGGCGACGACGAGAGGGTTCGGGACGGAGAAGGACTCCGCCTCATCGACCTCGTCGTTAAGCCACGCGGTGATCAGCAGGATCAGCGCAGGAAGCGCAGGCAGAACGTAGTACTCCTGCCTCGTGGAGAGGCTGAAGAAGAGCATGGGGATTGCAGCCCAGAGGCCAAGGAGAAGGCGGGTGTTCTCGTCCGGCGTCAGCAGTACGGTGTGGTTCTCCGGGTTGATACGGGCTTGAAGCCATCTCAGCTTTGCGAAGAGCGGTGAAGAAGCAATCGCTGCGCGCCACTCGATCTTCCCGAAGGCATGGACGAGGAAGCCGCTCCAGGGCATGAGCCAGACAAGCAAAAGTCCCCAGAAGAGTGCGAGCGGAACCGTGTCGTAGTCGCGGGGGACGCGGAGGTTGAGGTAACGGAGCAGGTGCTCGTTGACGAAGTAGAACCAGAACCAGCCATGGACGTTATTCTGCGTCGGCTCAGGAACCGACCAGTGGTCATGGGTGAAGGTGAGGTTTCCGGGATTACCCTGCGCGGGATTGGCAATGCCGATGAGGATATGCCAGGGCGCGGCGATAACGAGGAAGACGAGGAGACTGGCGAATGGATGGAACTGGCGGAGACGTTGGAGCGTACCGCGTATGCCGCGAGTGAGGAGCAGGTGTACGAGGACAATAGCGATAGGGAAGACGATGCCGATGAGTCCCTTGGTGAGGACATTGAGAGCGCAGCAGGCTGCGAAGGCGTAGCAGAGGAACGGATTCGGCTCGGTTTGTGCTTCGGTTCGCCAGTAGCAGAGCATCGCCAGCGTGAGCCAGAGGCAGACCATCGCATCGGGGATCGTGATGCGGGTGAAGATGAAGATGCCGAAGCTGGAGAGCAGGATCAGCCCCGCGTAGAGGCCAGCGCGAGCGGAGGCGAAGGCGCGGCGAGCGAAGCTCTCCATGGCGAGTGCCAGGGCCAGCACGGTGAGGGCGAGCGGCAGGCGGGCTGCGGAGGTGTGGACGCCGAAGAGCTTCATGCTCGCTGCCATGCTCCAGTAGAGGAGAGGAGCCTTCTCGAGGTAGCGGATGCCGTTCGCGTAGAGCGTGGTCCAGTCGTGACGGAGGAGCATCTCGCGGGCGACTTCGGCGTGGACGGAGTCGGCGTCGTCGAGCAACGGCGGTGTGATGAGAGTGAGGCTGCAGTAGAAGACGAACCAGAGAGCGATCAGGACGAGGCGGTTGCGACGCACGAAGCTGGTCATTGGAGGCACGTGACCAGTGTATGTGCATCATGTGATACGACTAGACTTGTCCTAGTCTGTCGTAGACTCAGGCTGATTGCATGATGAATGATCTGGTTCAACTTGGTGCTGGTGATGGACCTCCGACGGAGCTGATCTTCGGGGATTGGTATCCGGCGATGCGGGCCGATAAGCTGCGCGAGGGCAAGACCGCGAAGGCGATGCTGCTCGGTGTTCCACTGCTGCTGGGACGGAAGACCGGAGGCAAGCTGTTTGCGATGCGGGATCTGTGTCCGCATCGGGGGATTCCGCTCTCGGCTGGCTGGTTCGATGGCGAGACGGTGACCTGCAAGTATCATGGCTGGCGTTTCGAGCCTTGCAGCGGGCAGTGCGCCGAGATTCCTTCGCTGACGAGTCACGAGACGCTGGATCCGACCAAGATTTTTGCCAGTTCGTTTCCCTGTGAGGAGAGGGATGGCTATGCGTGGGTGTACGTACCGGCACCGGGTACGGGACGCATTGGCGGTGACCTGCCTGCGGTGCCGGAGCTACCCAGGTTCTCCGCTCGATATCGGGACGCGCATCTGGAGGCTGAGCTGCCATGCAACGTTGACCATGGGATCATCGGGCTGATGGACCCGGCGCATGGGCCGTTTGTTCACCAGGCGTGGTGGTGGCGCAGCCGGGCGAGCATCCACGAGAAGGAGAAGCACTTCGAGCCGATCCCGGAGGGCTTTCGGATGTCGGCACATGCTCCCAGTGGTAACAGCGCTCCTTACAAGCTGCTGGGCGTCTACGGCGAGCCGATTACGACGACCATCGACTTCGTGCTGCCGAATCGGCGGTACGAGACGATACGGTGCGGCGACAAGTGGTTCGCGAGCCTGACTACGGTGACTCCCATCACTGCTTCGACCTGCCGGATCGACGTTTATGCTGCGTGGAATATCTTCTATCGGGTTCCATTTGTAACTTCAATCGCTACTTTCTTTGGAGCGAAGTTCGTGCAGCAGGATCAGCAGACCATGATCGAGCAGGCGGAGGGGCTGCGGTTCAATCCTGGGTTGATGCTGATCGACGACGCGGATAAACCCGCGAAGTGGTACTTCGCGCTGAAGCAGGCTCGACTGAAGGGGACGGGCGAGCATCCGCTGGACGGGCCGGTGACGCTGCACTGGCGAAGCTAGGTGATACCCCCTCCCCCCCGGGGGTACCTGCGTGGATCACGTTTGTTTTGTGCAGGTTGCGAGATTTATTTTTGTAAATTCGTCATATGAAATGGGTTACGGCTAAATTCGTCTTTCTAAAGGGTTATAGCTTAAAAGAAGAAAGCCCCTGGTGTTCAGCCCGGGGCTTTCTTTGATCCTGTATCTATTGTAACGGGTTCGGGGAAACTAGTATGCCACGCGTAAATGTTTTGTTATCATAAAGATAATGTGTTTGGGGGCTTGACAGGATTCCAGCCACTTTTACGTGGGACACAGAACGCAAGCCCACCCCCCACGGCACCACACACGGTCTCTTCTCGGTCAATGGCTCCACTGTAATAGCCTTCTCCAGCCGGTTTGGAGTTGCTATCTCCTGCATCTTCGCACCTCTGGTTCTCCTACTGGCGATCCTCAGCGGGATCTCGGGCGTGGAGAGGTGTTCGCGGGGAGAAGAGACTGTTTCGAAAACCCACTGCAGATTCCGAAGTCGCCTCATTGCTACTAATCCGAAGCTAATCCATGCAACATTGACTGTTGCCGCTGGATGGAATCCCAAGATTCTTTCGCTATCTGTCCCAGTACTGTGGTACAGTTTGAGTTGTGATTTTCCGACTAAATCCCGCCTCTGGACAACCCCTCTATTTGCAGTTGATGGAGCAGGTGCATCACGCCATTGAAATCGGCACATTGCAGGATGGCGATCAGATGCCCGGCATTCGTACTCTTGCCGAGGAACTCGTCGTCAGCCATAACACTGTCGCCAAGGCATATACCGAGCTGCAGCATGCCGGGCTGCTTGAGCTGCGGCACGGCTCCGGTGCGTACATCTCTGCGCCAAAGCGCGGGAAGACGCGCGCGACGGAACTTCTGCAGGCTGCGCGGAAGGTCCGTAACGTCGTGGAATCATTGCGTGAAGACGGTCTGAACATCGATGAGATACGCCGCCTGTTCGAGTCGCAACTCCTGCATGTTGATCAACCTGTGAGGAAAGCATGATTTCAGAGCGAGTGATCCAGACAAGCGAACTCACCAAGCACTATGGCGACTTTCACGCAGTGAACCAATTGAACTGTAGTGTCCGTGGGGAACGCATCACGGGTTTCCTAGGGCGAAACGGCGCAGGCAAGAGCTCCACTATCAAGATGCTACTCGGGATGATCAAACCGACGTCGGGCTTGGGCACAGTGCTTGGCCATCGCATCGACGACCCGAAGGAGAGCATCGCGATCCGTCGCAAGATTGCATACGTTGGAGAAGATAAGGGGCTGTATGGCTATATGACCGTGGCTCAACTGATCTGGTTTACGAAGTCGTTCTATCCGGACTGGCGGCCAGAAGTGGAGAAAAAGCTCCTTGCGGAGTACCGGCTTCCGTCGGACCGCAAGGTGAAGGCCCTCTCAAAGGGCATGCGTACCAAGCTCGCCCTGTTGCTTGCGCTGTCACGCCGTCCCGAACTGTTAATTCTGGATGAGCCGACGGAAGGGCTTGATCCTGTATCGATCGAAGAGCTTTTGCAGACTCTGGTGATCGCACCGGCAAATGGAACTACGGTCTTCTTCTCCTCGCACCAGTTGTCGGAGGTGGAACGAATCGCGGACGACATCCTCATGATCGACCGCGGCGTCGCTGTGCTGGATATGCCGCTGGACCAGATTCGTGAGAATTACCGTCGTGTCACGCTGGGCTTCAATATTCCGGCACCCCAGTTGCCAACTCTGGATGGCATGGAGAAGGTGCGCGTGAATGGGCGACAAGTGACTATCCTGGCAAGCAGAAACTCAGAGGCGATTGCACAGCTCGGCCGTGAACGAAATGCTGTTGCCATAGATGTAACTCCGATCAGTTTGCGCGAGATCTTTCTTGATTCGGTCCAGGACCAGAATAAGCACGACCAGCGGGTCCACTGGGAGCAGCAGAATGCTTTGGTATAAAGCCTGGCGCGAGACGCGCAACGTGATGCTGGCCGGCGTTGCCGCCATGGCGATTGCCTGCGTACTGATCATTTACTACCAGCAGACGATGCGTGACCATGCCGACGTGCCAATGACATATGTCGCTTACATCTACAAGGCGGTGTACAACAGCGTTGGCCGCGACATCTTTCTGATTCTGTCGATCATTTTGGGAGGCGGCGGCCTGCTGCAGGAGAAGAGTGCGGGAACGGTCGGCTTCACGCTCTCGCTGCCCGCAAGCCGGAGACAGATTTTGCTTTGGCGCGCAATGGTGGGATACATGGGTGTCCTTGCAATCGCGCTCACCCCGGCCCTCGTTGTCCCGTTTGGTTCGCGATTCGCCGGACAGAATTATTCATTAATCCAAGGACTTGGCTTCTTCGCCCTCTGGGCTGCTTGCGGTGCTTTATTTTATGGATATACCTTTCTGCTCGCTCACTTCCTGGAGGGTGAGTACACCTCGATTCTCATAGCGATTCCATCGCTCTTGCTCTACGGCGCAGCCACGAGCCTGCCATGGCTTGCGCGGTTTCCGATGCTGAACATCTTCGATATCGTGAACGGGGAAGGCATGTCGTTTTTTGACGAGCGGCTGCATGTGCTCGTGGGTCCGTTGCCATGGATTGCGCTCTTGACGATGTCTCTCGTTGCAGCGTCGTTTGTCTTCGTTGCGGCGCAGCGGATACAGCCGAGAGACTTCTAACGTTGTTCCACCGTACGTTGTTCCACTGTACAAGGGAGAGTGCAGATGCTCTGGTATAAAGCATGGCGCGAAAGCCGTACAAGATTCCTTCTTGCCGCTGTGGTCATTACCTGCATGTGCCTGACCTATGCGCTACTGCAGGGCCGCTTTTACCCCGGCATGGTGCACGATCATCCTGCGATTCACAATTACACCCAGTACATTCACCGGACCGTCTATGGCGGTGTGACGCGAGGAGTTCTGCAGTTGAGTTGTCTGCTGCTTGCACTCGGTGGCTTGCAGCGTGACAGGAAGGAAGGGACGCTGGGGTTCACGCTGGCGCTCCCGGTCAGCCGGGTTCAACTCGTGCTGACGCGAGCCGCAGTGGGATTCGGGCAGGTGGCTATGCTCTCGCTTCTGCCACCATTTGTGATCTCAGGCGCTTCGCATCTGGTACATCAGCCTATGGCGCTGGGATACGGATTGCCGTTTACCCTGCTGTGGACAATTGGGGGCCTGTTTACTTTTGGGATTGCGTTTCTATTTTCGGTTCTGGTCACCAATGAATATGTTGCGCTTGCGGCCGCCTATTTGACCTACATTTTTTATCTCGCAGGGGTACGGCATCCGCTGCTGGGCTCCTATCATCTCCATGTCGCTGACTTCATGAGCGGTCTCGTTCCCGGTTATCTGAACCGAAGTACGCTGCTGTGGGCCGGTACATATCCGCTGTCGTGGGTCCTGGGTTTCTTGAGTGTCGCCATCATGCTGATTGCACTGTCCACATTCATTACAACGAAGCAGGATCTCTAGCCTCGCTTGCACTCCTGACGAAGAGTCTCCTCAGAAGTCTCCGTAGCGGGTTTCATGGCTTTGACGTTGGCTATGAGTAGATGAATGTTTATGCCGGGGCGGCGCTCGAAGAGCGCTGGGACCTGGGAGTTCGTCGTAGAGGTGTTGATCTTTTGATCGTTAGAAGGCGCTGACGCCTTCTTCCACTACCAGTTGGTCGACCTTGATGTTCATGGCTTCGCCCAGCTTCTTGAAGCCTTCTTTCCACTCCTCGGACCAGTAGTTCTTGTCGCTGCGGCGGAGCAGGTCGTTCCAGATGTTCTGGGCCTGCCAGATGTTCACCTCGAAGGGCATCTTGCGGATCGTGTCGGCGACGAGCAGGGCATTGTTAAGTGCGCCGGCGGTGGTGGACTCGCCTGAGGCGGCGGCCTCTAACCGGATCATGGCTCGTTTCATGCGCAGGCCCGCGGTGTAGCTGAGGAGCTGGATGTCGAGGTCGATCTGATCGGCGTGAGCCCGGTTGAAGAGATCCTCAATCGTGACGGGGTCGAAGGCCTCCGCCTCGATGGCGTGGCGAAGACTGGCGTTGATGGCGAAGCTGGAGGCCAGGGCGAGGGCGGGCGGGGCGGACATGCCGGACTCGGTGAGGAAGTGGAGCAGAGAGGCATGATCATCGTAGATCTTGCGGAGGGACTGCTCCATCTCGGAGAGGGTCTGGTTAAGGATGGTGCGGAGGATGCGGTGCTGCTCGTCGGCGAAGAGCGAGGTCAAAGAGTACGCGACTGCGCCGAAGAAGCGGTCGATGAGGCGGATGACCTCGGGAAGATTGGCGCGGCGCATGGCATTGCCGACTTCGGTGGAGAAGGTGCTGAAGGCGGCTGCTTCGTCGGGATTGGCGGAGTCGTAACGTTTGACGGCAGCGGAGAGGTTCTGGTCGCCGAGGTGGAGGACGGCGAAGCAGATCTCCTCGGTCTCCTCGGTGATGCGGGAGCGCACGCGGGTGCGGCCGAGGGCGACGCGGCCGCGGCCGGAGCTGAAGACCTCATGGCTGTCGCGATGGACATCGAAGCAGAAGAGCTCGCCGTCCTCCGGGTATGCGCGGAAGATGGAGCTGATGGCGAAGTGCGCGCCTACCTGCTCGAGGCCGATCTTCATGCCGGTGACGTAGTGGCGATAGATCTCGGCTCCATCGCCCAGCTCCGGGACGTTGCTCTTCGCTTTGGCCAGGATGTCGAGGAAGCCGGACTCGAGAGCGACTCCGGGCTCGCCGAAGAGCGTGGCGGCGAGTTGGAGGACGCGGCCGGCGTAGGCGATGACCTGAACGGTCTCGATGCCGGAGATCTCGTCGAAGAACCAGCCGCAGCTGGTGTACATCAGTTGGGTGTGTCGTTCGAGTTCGAGCAGTTCGAGTGCGGTGGTGCGCTCGGCCTCGCTGAGCGGATGGGTGGCATGCTCTTCGAAGAAGCGGTCGGCGGCCGAGGGAGAGCGATCGAGGATTAAGGCGATGTAGGCATCGCGAGCTGCCCAGAGGTCTTTTAGAAGCGATTGCGACATCTGCTCGGCGAGAGGGGCAGAGGCATCGCGGAGGAAGTCGAGGGCTTCGCGGAGGGGAGCGCGCCACTCCTGATTCCAGCCAGGTTTGCCGCCGTTGCAACCGCAGTTGGAACGCCAGCGCTCGACACCGTGCGGGCAGCTCCAGGAGGTGTTTTCGACGATCTCGGCCTCCCACTCGGGAGGAAACCGATGGAGGAATTCGCCGTAGTTGGTCAGCCTGGCGTGTTTCTCGTCTTCGATCCAATGCATAGCGTAGGAGAGCGCCATCTCACCGTGCCTGTGATGGTGGCCGTAGCTCTCGCCGTCGGTGGCGACGTGGGAGAGCTGAGCTTTTTCGCCGTCCTCGGTGAAGCTGCCGAGCAGACGTCGCGCGAAGTTCTCTCCGCTGTTGAGGAGACCTTCAAAGGCGATGGCGCGGGAGTTGGGGCCATCGTAGAAGAAGACCGCGATGCTGCGTCCCTGGTCCAGACGAACGATGTAGGGGCGCCTGGGGTCGACGGTGGCATTGGGGGTCTCGGTCCATGCGACGACCGCAGCTTCTGCGGATTCGGTAGCTGTGTCGATCGCGATGGCGGAGTTCCGGGGAATGCGGCGGACGCGGGCGCACTGGGCGGGAGCGAGGATGGTGAACTTGATGCCCTCCTGCGCCATGAGATCGAGTACGCTCCGATTGGCGGCAGTCTCGGCAAGCCACATTCCCTCGGGTTTGCGGTGGAAGCGATGCTCGAAGTCGGCGATGCCCCAGCGGATCTGGGTGAGGGCGTCGCAGCGGTTGGCCAACGGCATGATGATGTGGTTGTAGACCTGCGCGATAGCGGAGCCGTGCCCGCTGTAGCGCTGGGCGCTTGCCTTGTCGGCGTCGAGGATCATCCGGTAAGTGCGGGGGGCCTGGTCGTTGAGCCAACTGAGCAGGGTAGGGCCGAAGTTGTAGCTCATCCGCGCGTAGTTATTCATGATGCGGATGATCTCGTTTTCCTGATTGGTGATGCGGGAGGCGCCGTTCGGGGCGTAGCACTCGGAAGTAATGCGGTCGTTCCAGTCGTGATAGGGGGCGGCGGAGTCCTGGACCTCGACGGTCTCGAGCCAGGGGTTCTCGCGGGGCGGCTGGTAGAAGTGGCCATGGACGCAGACGAAGCGAGCGGGTGCCTCCAGTGGTTGCGTTGTCGGGACGGCGCTCTTTGCGGATGCTCGGGACTTAGCCATTGGTTACTGGTTAGAGGGTATCGCGCGCTGTGGGGTTGGAACGACTTGGTGATGATTGAGAGAATAAAGATCGATAAAACTAAAGCTTAGGGAGCTTAGGGCTCAAGGGCAGGACGAGCTTGTTGCTGGCGAGGTCGCAGGCGCGCCACATGTACCAGCTGGCGACGGAGCGCCAGGAGCCCCAGCGTCTGGCGCGAAGGTGCATGACGTCGGGCCTGGGCAGGTCCGCCGGGGTGACCTTGTCGGTGGGCTTGAGCTTGCCGAAGGTGAGCGCAAAGCCTTTGCGGACACCGTAGTCGGAGACGGGAAAGACATCGGGACGGCCGAGACGGAAGATGAGGAGCATCTCGACGGTCCAGCGGCCGATGCCGCGAACCTGGGTGAGGTGCTCGATGATGTCCTCGTCGGACATGCGGCGGATGCGGGCGAGGGTGGGGACGGTGCCGTCGATGGTCTTGGCGGCGAGATCGCGGAGGGCGAGCGACTTGTTATGGGAGAGGCCTGCGGCGCGGAGCTGCTCGTTGGGGCAATCGAGCAGATGTTGTGCGGCGAAGTGCTGATCGCCGTTGATGGGATAGAAGCTCTCGAGCAGGCGGCGATGGATCGTGGCTGCAGCCTTGCCGTGGAGCTGCTGGTAGATGATGCTCTCAACCAGCGCCTCGAACGGGGACTGCGTGCTCGATATTCGCATGGTAAAAGGGCCGGCGCGCTGAATGAGTCTGGCGAGTTTGGGATCGCTGGCGGAGAGCTCTTTGGAGGCGAGTACGAAGTCGTATCGAGGAGGACGTGGGCTGCTAATCGAACGCGGCATGAGATGACGGTATCGCAGGGAGCGTCGGAAAGTCTTGTTTTCTCAGGATGCAAACTCGGACCAGATTGGTTCGTATTTACAAGTGCGATACCTTTGCGGCAGGGTAGATATTGTGGTGCAAAGTATGCAACCACTCTCGATGCACGAGATGTTGTGCAGGTGCATCGAGGGCAGTTCGATAATCGGATGTTGTAGGTAAAAAAACAGTTGTGAGCAGTGGAGGGGTAGGTTTGGCAGGGCTTTTCCACTGGTATACTCAATCTTTCCAAGGAATATTTTTTCCGGGCATAACCATCGCGGACGCCCCAACCGCCGACCCGCTGGATTCATCGGCAAAGTAGCCAGAAGAAGCATAACCATCGAAAGCACCTTCTCGACCTAAAGTCAGGTAACGCAGAGGAAGTAGGAACGCACTCATGGCGCAAGTTTTTGACCGCAGTTCGAACGCGCTGGCTCGGATGAGCCTGGTATTGACGGGCTTGATCGTCATCGCGCTCGGCGTAGCTCTGGACCAGCTGCAGCGATCCCCGTGGGTGACGAAGCAGGGCCAGCGGCCGGACCAGCCGATACCGTTCAGCCACAAGCATCACGTCGAGGGGCTTGGGCTGCAGTGTCAGTATTGCCACACGCAGGTGGAGAAGGCGGCGTATGCCGGAATTCCTCCGACGAAGACCTGCATCAACTGCCACGCGCAGATCTGGACCAATGCCGACCTTCTGGAGCCGGTGCGCCAGAGCTGGGCGACGGGCGCGTCGATCCAGTGGATCCGTGTCCACGACCTCCCAGACTTCGTTTACTTCAGCCACGACATTCACGTGAACAAGGGCATCGGGTGCGCGAGCTGTCACGGCCGCGTCGACGAGATGCCTCTGATGTATCAGCAGAACACGTTGCAGATGGAGTGGTGCCTGAACTGCCATCGCAACCCCGCCGTGAACCTGCGGCCAACGAGCGAGATCTACAACATGGCGTGGGCCGGACCTTCGAGCGACAAGCCGGTCTGGTGCGCGAGCGCGGTAAAGGGCGGAGCGACGGCTCAGAACGTGAGCTGCACGACGACCGATCCTACGGGCAAGGGTGGACCTGAGCTGGCGATGATGCAGCTTCAGTCGCCGAGCCCGGCTGGTCAGGGCAGACCACAGTCCGGAACGAATCTACAGCCTCACCCGACGACGGGCGAGGGGCAGACGGTGAGCGATGTTCCTCCGATGGGCGTCATGGTGCCGGCGAGCTATCAGAAGTTCACCAACCAGATTGAGCTGGGTAAGTATCTAACGGAGCAGTACCACATTCGCACGCCGAACGAACTGCAGAGTTGCGAGACGTGCCACCGATGAAAACGACTGGGATTGGAATAGAAGAGACGATGGCTGAGACGAAGTCACTGGCGGAAATAAAACCTCAAGTGGTGACCCAGATTGCGCCGGCAAAGCTGACCTTAGCCGAGGTTCGCGCCAAGCTGGATGGCAAGACCGGCCGACGCTTCTGGAAGAATCTGGACGAGTTGGCCGAGACCCCTGCGTTCCACGAGTTGATGCGGGAAGAGTTTCCCCGCCAGGCCGGGTCGATGTCCGGCGCGGGCGAGTGGGTCGATGCAGTCAGCCGCCGCGGCTTCTTGAAGGTTATGGGCGCGTCGCTGGCGCTGGCTGGACTTGCAGGATGCACGAAGCAGCCGGATGAGGCGATCTTCCCCTACATCAAGCAGCCCGAGGATCTGGTTCTGGGCAAGCCGATGTACTTTGCCACGGCGTTTCCATTCCCAACGGGCGCGATCCCGGTTCTCGTGAAGTCGGACTCCTTCAGGCCCATCAAGATCGAGGGCAACCCTGAGCATCCGGTATCGAAGGGAAAGTCGGACGCGTATTCGCAGGCTACGCTGCTCGAACTGTACGATCCGGATCGCTCGCAGCGTGTGACGTATCGCGGGCAGAACGCCCCCTTTGGCGATTTTCAGAACGCCTTTGCGGCCGCAGCGAAGAAGACCTCGGGCGGACAGGGCATCTACTTCCTGAGCGAGACGATTACATCGCCTACATTGGCGGCGCAGTGGAAGCAGGTGCAGCAGGCCTATCCGCAGGCGAAGCTGGTGCAGTGGGAGCCAGTGAACTCGGACTCTTCGCGCACGGCGTCGAAGGCGGTCTTCGGCAACTATGTGGATGCGCAGTACAAGCTTGAAGCGACCGATGTGATCGTCTCGCTCGATGCGGACTTCCTCGGCGGCATCGCTCATCCCGGCTTCCTGCCCCTGGCGGCAGCGTATGCCGAGCGGCACCGCTACGAAGAAGGCAAGACGATGAACCGGATGTACGTCATCGAGACGATGCCGACGGTGACCGGGTTCAAAGCCGAGCATCGGCTCGCGGTGAAGCCAAGCGAGATTGCAGGCTTTGCGCAGGCATTGATCAGCGGCACGGCTCCGCAGGGCGCAAGCGCCGAGCAGCAGAGGTTCTTCGCGGCATTGGCTGCCGATCTTGAGAGGAACAACGGCAGGTCGGTCATCATCCCCGGTGAACAGGCCTCTCCGGCGGTTCACGCGGCTGCGTATCTGCTGAATGCTTCGCTGGATAACGTCGGCAAGACCGTTATCTACACGGAGACTGTGAATCCGCTGCCGAGCGAGCAGGTCGCCGATCTGAAGGCTCTGGTCGCCGATATGAATGCGGGTAAGGTCCAGTGGCTGGTGATGCTGGGTGTGAACCCGGTGTACTCGGCTCCTGCGGACCTGAACTTCCTGGATGCCTTCAACAAGGTTCCGACTACGGTTCATCTGGGCGCGCATCTGGATGAGACGGGCTCCCTCTCGACCTGGCATATCAACAAGGCTCACTACCTCGAGAGCTGGTCCGATGCCCGGGCGTATGACGGGACGATCTCGATTATCCAGCCGATGATCGATCCGCTCTACGGCGGCAAGTCCGCGCATGACGTGGTGCAGGCGCTGCTCGCCGATCCGCAGGCCTCGGCTTACGACGTCGTGCAGGCGAATGCGAAGACCTACATCAAGGGCGACTTCGCAACCAGCTGGCGCAAGGCGCTGCACGATGGTTGGGTTGAGGGAACAGCCTTCGCGGCGAAGACGACGGGCGCTCCCAAGAGTGGTGCGGTACCGGTTCAGGCGGCGAGTGCAGGCGGGCTTGAGATCTCCTTCCGACCCGATCCGTCGCTGTACGATGGCCGCTTCGCCAACGTCGGCTGGCTGCAGGAGCTTCCCAAGCAGGTTACGAATCTCAGCTGGGACAACGCTGCCCTGATGAGCATGGGTACCATGGCGAACCTGAAGGTCGAAGAGACCGAGTTGATCGAGCTCGAGCTGAACGGCCGCAAGGTAATAGCGCCTGTTCTCATGGCTCCCGGCCACCCGGATGGATCCATCACGGTTCACCTTGGATTTGGCCGCCGGGTTGAGGCAGGACGCGTGGCTGCGGGCGTAGGATTCAATGCCTACCAGCTGCGTACTGCGGATGCGAGGCTCTATGCTGCGGGTGCGACCGCGAAGAAGGCGCCAGGAACCTACGATCTGTGCGTCACCAAGGTTCATAACATCGAGCACCGCGGCGCCTTTGCGCAGCACGATCTCGAGAGGCCGGAGTCTGACAAGGAAGGAACCTACTCGCTTGCCGGCCATGAGGCGATGGAGCGTTCCATCATCCGCTATGCGACGCTCGATGAGGTGAAGA